>NZ_JAERUC010000201.1 GCF_016745505.1 Streptomyces silvae
TTGAAAGTAGCGCCGTCCGCCCGGAGGGCGGGCCCGGCGGGCAGGCGGGACTTTCAAAACACGCCCTAGCGCCGCGTGCAGCCTGCCGGCCGGGCGGCCGTCTGCGGACGGGAGGACAATGGTGGGTGAGCTTTGAGCGCGGCAGGCCCGCCACCGGCACTGTCCGGAGCGAGGCAAGCCCGCCACCGGCACTATCCGGGAGTCAGCATGTCGAATCCGCAGCTGCCCGAACAGCGCAGAAGCGACAGGGGCGGTTCCACGCCGGAGGACAGCGCCGCGATGAAGGCGCGCCAGTCCTGGCACGGTCCCGGAGGCCGGGCCCACGGGACGGACAAGGGCCGCAAGGGCGGCGGGCGGGGCGGGGCGACACCGCCGGAACAGCGGCCGGACCATCCGTGACCCGAAGCATCACGACGACGGCGGCATCTGCTCGGGCCGGCCCCCGCCGCACCTGCGTACGTCAGCCGCCGCTGCCGACCCGGGAGAAGGCGCTGCTGTCCAGGAGGGCGAGGAGATCGGCCGGGTTCCGGTAGACCTCGACGGCCCCGGCCTCCACCAGCTCCTGTCGGGCGATCCCCCCTGACAGGAGCCCCACCGCGGTCACGGACGCACCGGTCGCGGACTTCATGTCCCAGACCGAGTCACCCACGTACACCGTCTCCCCGCTCGTCGCACCGGCGAGCTCCATCGCGTGCAGCACCGGTGCGGGAGCCGGCTTCCCCTCTTCCACGTCGTCCGCACTCGCCGTGTCGGTGATGACGTCGTCGGCGTCCAGCACCCGCCGCAGCGCCTCGAGCTCGGGACCGGACGCGGAGGTGGCGAGCACCACCTTCCACCCCCGGGCCGCCAGGGCCCGCAGCAGGTCGGCGGCTCCCTCCACCGCGCTCAGCCGCTCGAAGTACGTCGCGTAGAGGGCCGCGTGCGTGCCGCTGATCTGCTCGTCCTGCCGTCCGTCCCGCGCGGCTCCGAGAAGGTGTTCGATCAGGTCGGTGGAGCCCAGGCCGATGGCCTGGTGCACGGCGGTCATCGGGACCGTGTGACCGGCCTGCCGGAACGCCTCCCACCAGGCGGTGACGTGGAGGTAGTTGGTGTCCACGAGCGTTCCGTCCACGTCGAACAGGGCAGCGCGAACCATGACACTCCTTCTGGTGGACCCGGGGCCCCTGGATATGCGCTCGGCGCCGGTTTCTGCATCGTAAGGCGCGGCAGGGGAACGTGCAGCACATCAGCGGCCGGGGGCGGCCGAAACCTGCCGCTGTGCTGCCCGTACCCCGGAAAACGCTTGGACGCCGAGCACCGGGGCGCGAAAGACTCCTCTCTCCCGGATCTCCTGCCATGGACACGCGGCGGCACCAGCCGCCCGTACGGTGCTGCGCCCCTCGGGGCGGAGTCCTCGCGTCACGGCGGATCCGGCGCAACTGCCCGCGCAACGACACGAGGTCGGCATGGGATCGCAGCACTCTCACGGCACCGGAACGGGCAGCGGCCCGGTCAGGCTCGCCCTCCGCCACTACCTTCGGGAGCTGACCCGCCAGCGTGGACTCTCCATTCCCGCGCTCGCGCTCCCGGCCCTCGGCAACATCGGCATCACGTACGTCGCCCCCCTGGTCGTGGCCAAACTGGTCGGCCGGATCGCCGAGGACGGTGCCATAGGCATCCGTGAGGCGCTCCCGTACGTCGGTGTGTTCGCGGGGGTGCTGCTCCTGGCGGAAGCCATGTGGCGGGCGGGACTGCACTGCCTCAACCGCGTCGACGCGCGCGGCATCGAGCACCTCTACGTCACCGGCATGGACGAACTCTTCGCCAAGGACGCCTCGTTCTTCCAGGACAACTTCGCGGGATCACTGACCAAGCGGGTGCTGAGTTTCGCCTCCCGCTTCGAGGAGTTCGTCGACACCCTCACCTTCAACGTCGTCGGAAGCCTCGCCCCGCTGCTGTTCGGCACGGTGATCCTCTGGAGCTACGACCCCCTGCTGGTGGCCGGCCTGCTGACGATGATCACACTGACCGCCGTGTGCGCCGCGCCCCTCATCCGCCGCCGGCAGAAGCTGGTCAACCGGCGCGAGGAGGCGATCGCCCGGGTCTCGGGCCATGTCTCCGACGCCCTGATGAACATGGACACCGTGCGCGCGTTCGCGGCGGAGGAGCGTGAGGCCGCCGAACACCGGTCACGGGTCGCGGAGTCCAGGCGGCTGACGCTGCACTCCTGGGACTACGGCAACCTCCGCATCGACACCCTGGTCGCACCGCTGTCCGTGCTCACCAACGCGCTGGGGCTGCTCCTCGCCGTCGGTATCGGCGCCGGTGGCGGCAGCGTGGAGGCGATCGTGGTCGCGTTCACGTACTACACCGGTTCGACCCGCATCATGTTCGAGTTCAACCAGATCTACCGGCGCCTCGAGAGCTCGATGACGGAGGCCGCGCAGTTCACCGAGCTGCTCCTCACCTCCCCCACCGTGCTCGACCCTGCGACGCCCGAGCCGCTGGCCCCGGGCTCCGCCGACGTCCGCTTCGAGAACGTCACCTTCGCCCACGACGGAGGCGACCCGATCTTCGAGGGCCTGGAGCTGGACGTGCCGAGCGGGGCGAGGATCGGTCTCGTCGGGCGGTCCGGCGGCGGCAAGACCACGCTGACCCGGCTGCTGCTGCGGATGGCCGACGTCCGCTCCGGGCGCATCCTGATCGGGGGTCAGGACATCAGCAGGCTGCGCCAGTCCGACCTGCGGAGCCTCATCGCGTACGTCCCGCAGGAACCGGCCATGTTCCACCGCACCCTGCGCGATAACATCCAGTTCGCCCGGCCGGACGCCACCGACGCCGAGGTCCGGGCCGCCGCGGACGCGGCGCACGTCACCGAGTTCGCCGACCAGCTCCCGGCGGGCTTCGACACCATGGTCGGGGAACGCGGCGTCAAGCTCTCCGGCGGGCAGCGCCAGCGGGTGGCCCTGGCCCGGGCGATCCTGCGCGACGCGCCGATCCTGCTGCTGGACGAGGCGACCAGCGCCCTGGACTCCGAGAGCGAGACCCTCGTCCAGCAGGCCCTGTGGCAGCTGATGGAGGGCCGGACCGCGCTGGTCGTCGCGCACCGTCTGAGCACGGTCGCGGCCATGGACCACCTGATCGTGCTCGACCACGGCCGCATCGTCGAGCAGGGCACGCACCAACAGCTCCTGCTCACCGACGGGGCGTACGCCAAGCTCTGGCACCACCAGTCCGGCGGCTTCCTCGTCGACACCGCCAACGGCGCGCCCGCCGCCGCGGCCGAGCAGATCCGGTGACGGTGGGCCCCCGGCGCCGCGTGCGCCGGGGGCCCACCGCGGACGGCACGGGCCTTCCGGCTCCCGCCGCCAGGACGCTTCCCGGCGCCGGTGTGCGCGGCGGGAGGCGTCCCGCCGACGTTCCGGATCATTGACATTCCGAACGATCAGCTTGAGACTCGGTCGCATGTACGAGGTCCAGCCCCTTCCCAGCGAGCGCTGTCCCCGTCCTGTCCGCGCCTCCAGCGCCGGGTGTTGATCTTCACTCCACCCCTCGCCCCGCTGCTCCCGTACACCCGCACCTGATCCGGCCACGGCCTCATGTGCCGTCCGGGCACGGCGGGTTGCCGTCCGGCCCGGGCACCGACGACACCCGTACGTCTTCCTCCGAGGCCTGACCTGCACGGTGCGGCCCGTTCCGGCCGCCCCCAGACCGAGCCCGTCGGCACGGACCGGCCGGCGCCCTCCCCACCCTCGTCCCGGCCTGCCGAGCTCCGGCGTGCGGGCCCGTCAGTGATCGGAAGGGACGATGAGTCCGAAGTTCCTCTGGTACATCCCCAACACCGTCGAGCCCGGCCACCGGGGTGACGACACCACCACCGGCTGGGGGGCCATCGAGTACTCGACCGACCTCGCCCGTACGGCGGAGGCGCACGGCTGGAGCGGCGCACTCCTCGGCACCGGCTGGGGGCGCCCCGACACGTTCACCGTGGCCAAGGCGCTGGCCGCGCGCACCACGACCTTCGAGCCCCTGATCGCGGTCCGCCCCGGCTACTGGCAGCCGGCCCACCTCGCGAGCGCGGCAGCCACCCTCGACCAGCTCAGCCGCGGGCGGGTCCTGTTCAACATCGTCAGCGGGCTGGACAACCTGGACGCGTACGGGGACACGAACGTCGACCCGGCCCGACGGTACGCCCGCACCCAGGAGTTCCTGTATCTCCTGCGGCGGCTGTGGACCGAGGAGGACGTCACCTTCGGCGGGGAGTACTTCCAGGTCACCGGCTCCACGGTCGCCCCACGCCCGTACGCGACCGAGGGACGGGCGCATCCCACGCTCTACTTCGGCGGCGCCTCGCCGGCCGCCGAACGGGTGGCGGCGGCCGAGGCGGACGTCCAGCTCTTCTGGGGCGAACCCCTCGACGGGGTGGCCGAACGCATCGACCGCCTCAAGGCGCTGAGCGAGCAGGTGGACCGCCGCCACAAGCCGCTGGAGTTCGGGCTGCGCATCACCACGCTGGTGCGCGACACCACCGAGGAGGCCTGGCAGGCGGCGGAGGAGAAGGTCGCCGCGATGGCGACCGCCGACGGGGCCACCTGGGCGGCAAACCGCCGGACGGCGGTCGGGCAGCAGCGGCTCTTCGCCCTCGCGGCGCGGGGCGAGGTGCTCGACTCCCTCCTCTACACCACTCCGGGCACCCTCGGGGCCGGCGGGGCTGCGACCACCTGGCTGGTCGGCTCCCCCACCGATGTCGCCACGGCCCTGGAGAACTACCGCAAGCTCGGCATCACGCACTTCGTCCTCTCCGACACCCCCTACAAGCAGGAGATCGGCCGCGTCGGCGACCAACTGCTCCCCCTGCTGCGCGAACCGTCCGCCTGACGGCCCGCGCCCGCCCCACCGACCCACGCACACACGCACGCACGCACGCACGCCGGGAGCCGTGTCCGTACGGACCCCGCCCGTGCCCCCGCCCTGAAAGGCAGCACCACCATGACGACCTACCGGACCCTCGGCCGTACGGGTGTGAAGGTCAGCCCGCTGACACTCGGTGCCATGAACTTCGGCGCCTGGGCCAACCGTGACCACGACGACGCCGTCAAGATCATCCAACAGGCGCTGGACTCGGGCATCAACGTCATCGACACGCGGACGTCTACTCGCGGGGCGAGAACGAGGAGATCGTCGGCAAGGCCCTCGCCGACGGCCGCCGCGACGACGTGTTCCTGGCGACCAAGTTCCACGGCCGGGTGGACGACAACCCGCACCACCAGGGCAACTCCCGGCGCTGGATCCTCCAGGCCGTCGAGAACAGCCTGCGGCGCCGCGGCACCGACCACATCGACCTGTACCAGGTCCACCGGCCCGACCCCTCCACCGACTTCGAGGAGACCCTCGCGCCCTCGACGACCTCGTGCACCAGGGGAAGATCCGCTACTTCGGTACGACCACCTTCGAGCCCCACCAGCTCGTCGAGGGGCAGTGGGCCGCCGAGCGCCTCCGTCTGCAACGCCCCGTCACCGAGCAGCCGCCGTACTCCCTGCTGGCCCGGGCGGCCGAACGAGCCGTACTGCCCGTCGCCGAGCGGTACGGACTGGGCGTGCTGCCCTGGAGTCCGCTGGCCGGCGGCTGGCTGTCCGGCCGGTACCGCACGGGCGACCCGGCGCACGCCGAGTCCAGCCGCCTGGAACGCCAGCCGCACCGCCACGACCCCGCGCTGGAGGCCAACCGGCGCAAGCGCGAGGCGGCGGAGCAGCTCGGGGAACTCGCGGACGAGGCGGGCCTGTCCCTGATCCACCTGGCGCTGGCGTTCGTCCTGGAGCACCCGGCCGTGTCGACCGTGATCATCGGCCCGCGTACCCAGGAGCACCTGGCGAGCCAGCTCGGCGCCGCGGACGTACGCCTGTCGCAGGACGTGCTGGACCGGATCGACGAGATCGTGGCCCCGGGAGTCACGATCAGCCCGGCCGACGAGGGCTACCGGCCCCCGTCCCTGACCGAGGCGTCCACCCGTCGCCGCGGTGCGCCCGGCCGCTGACCAGGTCACGGGGGCGTGTCGCACCGCACGGCGCGGCGGTGTGACACGCCCCTGCCCACTCCCCGCGCGCATCGGGCTCACCCGGGCCGGGCATGCGAACATGGCCGGGCTGCGTACGGATACCGGCCCGGGCGCCGCCCGTCCGTCCCCGGCACGGGCCCCCGGTGCAAGAGCTCGTCGATCGCAACAGGAGTGGACCACCGCCATGCCCACCACCCCCTCGTCCGGACCCACCGCACAGATCGGCGTCACCGGACTCGCCGTCATGGGCAGCAATCTCGCCCGTAACTTCGCCCGTCACGGCCACACCGTCGCCGTGCACAACCGCACCGCGGCCCGCACCAGGTCTCTCGTCGACACGTACGGCGAGGAGGGGACCTTCGTCCCCGCCGAGAGCGCCGAGGAGTTCGTCGCCTCCCTCGAGAAGCCGCGCCGCATCGTCATCATGGTCAAGGCCGGTGAGGCGACGGACGCCGTCATCGAGGAGTTCGCCGCGCTTCTGGAGGACGGCGACGTCCTCATCGACGGCGGCAACGCACATTTCCAGGACACCCGGCGCCGCGAGAAGGCGCTGCGGGAGCGGGGCATCCACTTCGTCGGCACCGGCATCTCCGGGGGCGAGGAGGGGGCGCTGAACGGGCCGAGCATGATGCCCGGCGGATCGGTGGAGTCGTACACCTCGCTGGGGCCTCTCCTCGAGAGCATCGCCGCCAAGGCCGACGACGGGGCGCCCTGCTGCACCCACATCGGGCCGGACGGCGCCGGGCACTTCGTGAAGATGGTGCACAACGGCATCGAGTACGCCGACATGCAGCTCATCGGCGAGGCGTACCAGCTGCTCCGTGACGTCGCCGGCTACTCCCCCGCGCAGATCGCGGACGTCTTCCGCACCTGGAACACCGGGCGCCTGGACTCCTACCTCATCGAGATCACCGCCGAGGTCCTCTCGCACGTCGACGAGGCCACCGGGAAGCCCTTCGTGGACGTGGTGCTCGACCAGGCCGAGCAGAAGGGGACCGGCCGCTGGACCGTGCAGATCGCCCTCGACCTGGGCGTCCCCGTCTCCGGCATCGCCGAGGCCGTCTTCGCCCGCTCCGTCTCCGGCCACTCCGACCTCCGCGACGCCTCACGCCACCTGACCGGACCGACCCCCCGCACACTCGGCACGGACGAGGCGGCAGCCTTCGCCGACCAGGTCGAACAGGCCCTGTACGCCTCGAAGATCGTCGCCTACACCCAGGGCTTCCACGAGATCGCGGCCGGCAGCGAGCAGTACGACTGGAACATCGACCTCGGCAAGGTCGCCGCGATCTGGCGCGGCGGATGCATCATCCGCGCCGCGTTCCTCGACCGGATCACCAGCGCCTACGAGGCCCAGCCCGACATGCCGAGCCTCCTCGCCGACAAGAGCTTCGCGCAGGAGATCACCGCCGCCCAGGACGACTGGCGCTCCGTGATCGCCACCGCCGTCACCCAGGGCGTCCCCACCCCTGCCTTCGCCGCCACCCTCGCCTACTACGACTCCCTGCGCGCCGAGCGCCTCCCCGCCGCCCTCACCCAGGGCCAGCGCGACTACTTCGGCGCACACACCTACCACCGCACCGACCGCAAGGGCACGTTCCACACCCTCTGGGGCGGCGACAGGACCGAGGTCGAGAGCTGACCGACGCCGGGGCAAGGGTGCTTGCGCCCTGCTCCGGCACTCGTGCTCGGCCCGTGCCCTGCCCGCGACCGTGGTACGCAGCCCCTAGTGGTCACCTCCTACGAGGAGTGGAGTGAGCGCACCACCCCCTCTGCCCGGCTCCGGCCGTACGCCGCGAGCGCGTGGAAGGCCGCTTTGGGCTCCCACGGCAGGCCCGGGTACGCGGTACCGGTGCGGCCGTCGTCGAGGACCTTGACCACGCCGAACGACGCTTTGTCGAAGTCCCGGTCGTCGTCGGCGGGCGCGTGCGGGAGGTCGTAGCGGGCGAAGGTGTTCACGAAGGCCGCGTCGACGGCGGACCCGTCGAAGATGTCGATGAGTTCCCGCAGGTAGTCGGCTTGCTCCTGTTCGTCCCGTGCGACGGGCGTGGTGAACCGCACCGGACGGGCGCGCTCGTCCCACGCGATGACGGCGTCCCCCCGGCCGCCGGCGTCTGCGGCCCCGCGGTAGGTGGTGCAGCCGAACTCGGTGACGGCGGCCGGCTTTCCGTGTGCGGTCAGTGCCCGTAGTCCGTCGGCGAGCCGGTCGGCGGTCCGCGCGTCGCGGTAGCCGGCGTCGGTGGCGACCAGGTCGAACGGCGCCCAGTCGACGCCCTCGAACGGAAGTGAGGCGTACCCGACCCGGCCGCCGAACCGGGCCCGCACCGCGGCGACCGCCGTGCAGAGGAAGGCGTTGACCTGGGCGGGGAGCCCGGGCAGCGCGGCCCGCAGCCGCTGCGGGTCGGCGAGGACGGCGGCGCGTTCCTCGAAGGTGTCGCCGGGGAGCATGCCGACGGTGAAGAGGGAGATCTCCGAGCCGGTGAGGAAGACGACCTCGGCGCCCTCACGGCGCAGCCGTTCGGCGCGTTCGGCGCTGTCGGTGAGGAAGTCGAGGAGCTCTCCGGTGGTGAGTCCGTTGGTGAACGGCGAGTACCACACCTCCAGTCCGGCGTCGGCCGCATGGCGCGCGGCCGTCTCGAGCCGGTCGCGGTCGCCGCCGGTGACGCGCACGGCGTCACAGCCCAGCTCGTCGCGGATGATCTGCATCTCGCGTCGGACGACTGCGGGGTCGAAGACCTCACGGGTGATGGTTCCCGCGCTTCCCGCAGCCCCTGCGGTTCCCGTTCCTCCAGCGGTTCCCGGAGTGGTGAAGCCGGTGTCGTACGTGATGCCGAAGGTGCGCATGGAAGGTGCTCTCCTCACGATTCAAGGTACGCGACGTACCTTATACGGTACGCACCGTACCCTGAATGCAGTCCGACGTGGGACTCGTCGCGATACCGGAACGTACGATGCGTGCCGTGGATCCGTGGAGCGAGAGAGGACAGCCGGTGGCACAAGCGCAGGAACCGCCGCGGACCCCGGGGACGCGGCGACGCGGGGCCGAACTGGAGGAGGCCATCCTGCGGGCCGCCGCCGAGGTGCTGAAGGAGTCCGGCGTCCAGGCCCTGACGATGGACGAGGTGGCCCGGCGGGCCGGGACCAACAAGAACGCGCTGTACCGGCGTTGGCCCAACCGCGTCGCGCTCGGCGTGGCGGCGTACCGCCGGCTGGCCGCGGCGGAGACCGTGCTGCCCGACACCGGCTCGTTGCGCGGGGACACCCTGGAGATGCTGCGCCGCGCGAACAGCACCTGGTCGTCGCCGTACGGCGAGATCCTGCGCGGCCTGATCGCTGCGGCGGGCAGCGCCCCGGAGCTGCTGGCCGAGCTGCGCGACCCGTCCGGCGAGAGCGCGCACAAGGCGGCCTGGCTGACCGTGCTGGGCCGGGCGGTGGCCCGTGGTGACGCCGCCCCCGAGGCGCTGCACCCCCGGGTCGCGTACACGCCCATGGCGCTGCTGCGCAACGAGTACGTGATGCTCGGCGTCCCGGCCGTGCCCGACACCGTCCTCGTCGAGATCGTCGACGAGGTCTTCCTGCCCCTGGTCCGCGGACGGGCCCCGCACGGGGCGGCACCCGGCTGATGCCGTGAAGGCCGGCACGGCAGGCAGTACGTCGCCCGGCCGGGCCGGGCCGGGGTGCGGCCGGGGGCGTCGTGTGGATAAGTGGCAGGGAGCCCTGTCCACCACCCACGGAGTGCGCGCATGTCCGACGCCGTACCGGAGCCCGTTGTGGTCCAGCCCGTCGTGGCACCGCTGACCAGCGCCGCGGTGGTGCTGGTCGCGACGATCGAGCCGGGCGGCGAGTCGGCCGTGCGCGAGGTGCTGCCCGATCTCGCCGCGTTCGCGCGGTCGATCGGCTTCCGGGTGCCGAGCGCCGGGCTCGCCTGTGTGACGGGCTTCGGCTCCGAGGCGTGGGACCGGCTGTTCGCGGGGCCGCGGCCGGCCCGTCTCCACCCGTTCCAGGAGCTCCGGGGCCCCGTCCACCGCGCCCCGGCCACACCGGGCGACCTGCTGTTCCATGTGCGCGCCGGACGGATGGACGTCTGCTACGAGTGGGCCTCCCAGCTCCTCGGACGGCTCGGCGGTGCGGTGAAGGTGGTCGACGAGACCCACGGATTCCGCTACTTCGACCACCGGGACCTGCTCGGTTTCGTCGACGGTACGGAGAACCCGGTGGGCGACGACGCGAGGGCCGCGGCCATCGTCGGTCCGGAGGACCCGGCCTTCGAGGGCGGCAGCTACGTCGTGGTGCAGAAGTACCTGCACGATCTGGCGGGCTGGAACAGGCTGAGCACCGAGGAGCAGGAACGGGTCATCGGCCGTACGAAGTTCACGGACATGGAGCTCGCCGACGACGTCAAGCCGGCCGATTCGCACATCGCCCTGAACACCGTCACCGGCGACGACGGCGCCGAACGCGACATCCTGCGCGCCAACATGCCCTTCGGCAGCTTCGAACAGGGCGAGTTCGGGACGTACTTCATCGGTTACGCGGCCGATCCGTCGGTCACCGAACAGATGCTCCGCAACATGTTCCTGGGGAGCCCGCCCGGCACCCACGACCGCATCCTCGACTTCTCCACGGCAGTCACCGGCACGCTCTTCCACGCCCCCAGCGCCGACTTCCTCGACGCGCCTCCGCCGCCGCCCTCCCCCGCCGGGACCACAGCCGTCCCGGAGCCGCAGCCCTCGGAGCAGCGCTCCACGGCCACGCCGGCGCCGGTGGTCCGCGACGGTTCGCTGCGTATCGGCAGCCTGCAAGAAAGCGCCCCGCGATGAACAACCTGCACCGTGAACTCGCCCCTGTCACCGATTCCGCCTGGGAGCAGATCGAGGAGGAGGCCAGACGCACCTTCAGCCGGCATGTGGCGGGCCGCCGGGTCGTCGACGTCAGCGACCCGCAGGGCCCGGAGCTGTCGGCGATCGGCGACGGGCATCTGCGCGACATCGACCCTCCCACCCCCGATGTGATCGCCCGGGCCCGCACGGCGCGGCCGGTCATCGAGTGGCGGGTGCCGTTCACGGTGACCCGGGCCGCCGTCGACGACGTGGAGCGCGGCTCCGAGGACAGCGACTGGCAGCCGGTCAAGGACGCGGCCCGCACCTGTGCGTTCGCCGAGGACATGGCGGTCATCGACGGGTACGCGGCGGCCGGCATCACGGGGCTGCGGGGCGGTTCCTCGCACGCGCCGCTGCCGCTGCCGGCGGACGCGCGGGACTACCCGACGGCGGTGAGCCAGGCGCTGACCCGGCTGCGGCTCGCCGGGGTCGACGGGCCGTACCGGCTGCTGCTCGGCGCGGACGCGTACACCGAGGCCACCGAGACCTCCGACCACGGTTATCCGGTGGCCACCCATCTGGCACGGCAGCTCGACGAGTCCATCCTGTGGGCGCCCGCCGTCGCCGGAGGGCTCCTGCTGTCCACCCGTGGCGGCGACTTCGAGCTGTGCCTGGGCCAGGACCTGTCCATCGGGTATCTGGACCACGACGCGACCAGCATCAGGCTCTACTTCCACCAGGCGTTCACCTTCCGGATGCTGACGCCCGAGGCCGTGGTCCCGCTCATCGCCTGAAGGCACCGACCTGCGAGGCTCCCATCGACGCCACCCGCCCCACACCGCCACCCGGTCCCGCAAGCCCTTCCGGCCGCCCACCGCGCTCCGCCCGGTTCGCCGAGGTGCTGCGCCTCGCGGTGGCGGAAGGGCTGCTGGGCGAGGAGCGTCCCCTCGCGGGCTTCCTGGACGCGGACGGGATCCGCGAGAGTGCCGAAGCGCTGCGCGACGCGTTCGCCGCCGAACCGGGCGTGCGGGTGCTGCACACCTTCGCCGCGAAGGCCGCGTCGCTGATCCCGGTCCTGCGGCTGCTGGCCGACTGCGGCATGGGGTGCGAGGTGGCCGGCCCGGGCGAGCTGAGGCTCGCGGTCGAGGCCGGCTTCGCCCCGGCACGGATCGTCCTGGACTCCCCCGCCAAGACCCGGGACGAGCTCCGGCTGGCCCTGGCGCTCGGTGTCGCCGTGAACGCGGACAGCTTCGGCGAGATCCGCCGTATCGAGGGACTCCGCTCGCCCGGCTCGGCCTCCGTCCTGGGGCTGCGGGTGAATCCGCAGGTGGGGGGCGGTTCCATCGGCGCCATGAGCACGGCGACGGCCACCTCGAAGTTCGGGGTGGCCCTGCGCGACCCCGGTGCCCGTGAGCGGGTCGTCCAGACCTTCGTCAAGCGTCCCTGGCTGACCCGGCTGCACGCCCATGTCGGCTCGCAAGGGTGCTCGCTGGAACTCATCGCCGCGGGCATCGCCGAGACGTACCGGCTCGCCGAGGAGATCAACGGGATGCTGGGCACGCGCCGGGTCACCGGGATCGACATCGGGGGCGGGCTGCCGGTCAACTTCGACGACGACGAGACCCGCCCCGCCTTCGCGGAGTACGTGGCGGCGCTCCGCTCCGCGGCTCCGGGCCTCTTCGACGGGCGCTACGACCTGGTCACCGAGTTCGGCAGGTCCCTGCTCGCCAAGAACGGCTTCATCGGGGCGCGCGTGGAGTACACGAAGGATGCGGGCGGGCGCCGCATCGCGCTCACCCACGCGGGGGCCCAGATCGCCACCCGTACCGTGTTCATGCCCGACGCGTGGCCGCTGCGGATCGGCGCGTTCGACGGGGAGGGCCGCCCCCGCGGCGGGCCGCCGATGGTGCAGGACATCGCGGGGCCGTGCTGCTTCGCGGGGGACGTCGTGGCCCATGCCCGGGAGCTGCCCGAGCTACGGGAGGGCGACTTCGTCGTCCTGTACGACACGGGGGCGTACTACTTCTCCACCCCGTGGGCCTACAACAGCCTGCCCCGGCCGGCCGTGTACGGCTTCGCGGGGGAAACCGGCAGCCTGCGCTTCGCCCCGGTGCGCGAGGCGCAGTCGCTGGACTCGGTGGCTGCGGAGAGCGGGCTGCGCCACGCCGGGGCGCTGACAGGGCTGCACGGCCGGCCGTAGGAACTCCGGGTCACCCCGTCGGCTGGGGCGAGGGCTCCGGCTCGGGTACCGGTTCGGGGTTCGGGTCCGGCGGCTGCGGGATCGGGTCGGGCGCGGGGCCGGGCGGCACGGGGCCCGGCGGCACGGGCGGCGGGGAGGGCACCGGCGTCGGCGGTCCCGGCACGGGCGGGGGCGTCGGCACGGGCACGGGGTCGGGACTGGGGTGAGTCATCTCGGTCCTCCTGGTGCGACGGACGGGACGAGTGGATCTCTCTCCACCGTCTCCCCGTGCGGCTTCCCTCGCCTGCCGAGTCCATACGTACGCGCTGTGACTCCTGGCCCGGGAGACCCCGGGCCGCGCCTCAGAACAGCTCGGGATGCGACCCGAGCTGCCGCTCGGCCCCGCGCACCAGCTCGTCGGGGGCCTTCGGGGCCTGCTCGGGGTGCCGCTCGGCCCACGCGGCGAGGTACGGGCAGAGCGGGACGACGGGGACCCCCTGCCGGGCCGCCAGCGCGTAGAACTCCCGCGCGAGGGCGCCGGCGACTCCCTTGCCCTCGTGCTCCGGCCGGACGACGGTGTGCACGCCGACGAGGGCGCCGGGCTCGGGATACATCACGAAGTACGCGATGGTCCCCGCGACCGAGCCGCCCTCGTCGAGGGCCACCAGCTTGCCGTGCTCCCGGTCGTCCCTGATCTCCACTGCGGTGCGCTCCTCTGCCATGGCGGGACTCCTTCGTACGGCGAAACTTCCGGGCTGGATCAGCCCTGTGCGGGAACGGCCTGCGGACTGCGCTCCGTACGCGAGCCCGGCACGGGCTCCGATGCGTCGGCACCCACGGCCACGATGCGGTTCGCCGCGTCGACGTGCACGACACTTGGCACGAGGGCACGCGCCTCGGCGTCGTCGACCTGGGCGTAACTGATGAGAATGACCAGGTCACCGGGGTGCACGAGGTGAGCGGCGGCGCCGTTGATCCCGATGACGCCGGAACCGCGTTCGCCCTCGATGACGTACGTCTCCAGGCGGGCGCCGTTGTCGATGTCCACGATATGCACGAGCTCGCCGGGCAGCAGGTCGGCGGCGTCCATCAGATCGGCGTCGATCGTCACGGAGCCGACATAGTGCAGGTCGGCCTGGGTCACGGTGGCTCGGTGGATCTTGGACTTGAACATCGTACGCATCATGGAGATACTCCCGGGCTAGGCTCCCTGCCTGCGTTTTTGCAGGTCAAGTGCTGTTTCCACACTCTACAACGAGTCGCAGGTCCAGGGAGCTGTCCCCAGGTTCTTCAGGGCTCATGCTGACCACTCGCTGACTATTCTGACACCCCGTACGCGGCTGCCATGGAGTACGTGGCCGGTCACACGCTGCCGGCCTGCGCGGACAGCGATGGTGCACTTCCACTGCCGCCGGCGGCCGGCCTCGGGACGTTGCTCGCCGAAGGCTTGTCAGCAGTCCACGCAGCGGGGTGGCTCCATCGAGACCTGAAGCCGCAGAACGACACCCTGGGCGATGACGGTCCGATGATCATCAACTTCGGGCTGGACCAGCGCGCGCAGGCCGATGTCCCGATGGCAACGAGGACAAGGCGGGTGCTTCATCCAGGGGCGGGAAGGCGGTCGCGTCGGGGTGGAGGGGCGAGCGTCAGCCCTCGGTCGGCTGGGGTGCCGCGGACAGGCTCTGCTTGACGTACCGGCTGGTCTCATCGGCGAGCATCTCGGGCAGGCCGGCCTCGATCCCGTCCAGGGCCTGGGCCGCGACGTCGGCGGCAGCGACCTTCTGATCGGCGGGCACGCCGGCGGCCATGTCGGTGTCCATGTAGCCGACGTGCAGCGCCGAGACGGTGATCCCGCGCGGCGCCAGCTCCTCACGGGTCGCGTCGCTCAGTGCCCAAGCCGCGGCCTTGGAGGCCGCGTAGGAGCCGAGGGCGGCCGGGTGGAACCACGACAGGGCGGACAGGACGTTGAGTACGGCACCGCCGCCGTTGCCCTCGATGACAGGGGCGAAGGCGCGGGTCGCGACGAGCGGGCCGAAGAAGTTGGTCTCCATCTCGCGACGCACCTCGTCCAGGCCGCCTCCGACCAGCGTCGCGCCTGTGGAGATGCCCGCGTTGTTGATCAGCAGTGTCGCGTCGGATGCCACGCGGGCGGCCTCCCGTATCGACTCATGGTCCGTGACGTCGAGGCGCAGCGGCGTGACGTCCGGCAGGTCGACCGCCTCGGGACGGCGGGCCGCCGCGTAGACCTTCGCGCCGCGCTCGACGAGCTGGGCTGCGAGGTGTCGCCCGAGGCCTCGGTTGGCGCCGGTGACGACCGCGACCGTGTTCTTCAGTTCCATGCTCGCTCCTCGTCCTGGCGGGCACCGTCGGCACCCGCACACATTTAGATTACGCTTCCAATCTAAACATGGGTCTACGATAGATGCCAGTCGACATCCAAGTGGGAGGTGGCCATGGGCCGCGTATCGCAGGCGCAGGCGGAGGAAAATCGCAGGCGGGTGGTGGACACCGCCTCCCGGCTGTTCCGGGAGCAGGGCACCCACGTCAGCGTCGCCGACCTGATGAAGGCGGCCGGTCTGACCCACGGCGCGTTCTACAAGCAGTTCGCCTCCAAGGAGGCGCTCGTCGACGAGGCGACCGTCCATGCCTTCTCCGAGCTCGCCCAGCGCTACAGCGCTGGGCTCGAACGGCACGACGGGCAGCGCGGGGCCGCCCAGCAGGCACTGATCGACACCTACCTCTCCGTCGAACACCGTGACGACCCGGCGGACGGCTGTCCGGTCGCAGCCCTCGCCACGGACGTCGCGCGCGAGAGCGGGGGTAGCGAGGCCCGTCGTGCCTACGCCGAGGGGGTGGCCGACTTCGCCGGCTTCCTCGCCACCGACGACCAGGACGGCATCGTCCGCCTCTGTACCCTGTTCGGTGCGCTGGTCCTGGCCCGGGCCACCAAGGACTCCCCGCTCTCCCGAGAGATCCTTGACGCCGCGCGCGCAGCCCTGGCGGAAGCAGGCTGATCAAGGGGCGGTGCGGGTGTACGCCGACGGCACGCGTGGGCGCCGAGGCGTTCGCGGCCAGGCAGAGGTGGCGGGAGAAGGCCGTCGGCTCCTGGCGCACCGACACCACCGGGCGCGAGTCGGTTCCGGGCCACATGTCCGTGAAGTGTCAGCTGCGCAGCCGACGTCAGCGTGTCGGCAGGCCTGCGACGCGCTCCGGGATGTCGCGCCTGAATTCGTCGGCGCTCGCGGCGACATTCACGCTTGCCGCCATCGCGAGGAACATCACGGCGGGGCACGATGCGTGCCGTGTCGCCGCGTGTGCCTATGCGTCCTGGTGCTGCACTGTCCGGTGACCATGGGGCTGCCCGTGGGGAGTGAAGTCGGCAGGTCCGCCATTCGGATGAAGGCGGAAGCTCGCTCGGTGAGGTTCGCCCAACTCCGAACACGCGGGAGGTCAGGTCGTCGCATGGAAATCGGCTACAAACTGGCGTCGGAAGCCTTCGGCCCGCGTGAACTCATCCGGCAGGCGGTCCGTGCGGAGGCGGCGGGTTTCGACTTCGTCGAATGAGCGATCACCACCCCCCGTGGCTCGACGTCCAGGGGCACTCCTCCTTCACCTGGACGGTGCTGGGCGCGATCGCCGCCCGGACGGAACGTGTCGCGCTGGTGACCGGAGCGACGTGCCCTATGGTCCGCTGCCACTCGGAGATCATCGCGCAGGCCGCGGCCACCCTCGCTCTGGTCTCCGATGGCCGTTTCGTCCCGGGCGTGGGTTTCGGTGAACGGCTCAACGAGCATGTCGTGGGGCGCGGTTTCCCCGACCACGTGCGCGAACGACACGAGCTGCTCCGTGAGGCGCTGGAGATCATCCGCCTGCTGTGGCGCGGCGGTTACCGCTCCCACCACGGCAAGCACCTACGGCTGTCGGATGCCCGCGTGTTCGACCTGCCCGAGGAGCTTCCGCTCATCGCCGTCGCCGCGAGCGGCCCGCTCTCCGCCCGGTTCGCCGCGGAGCTCGGCGACGGCCTGTTCGCCACGGAGGACAAAGCCTCGATCGTCCAGCACTACCGGGGTGCTGGCGGTTCCGGACCCGGGTACGCGGAGGTGCCGACGGCGTGGGCTCCCGACGCGCGGTCCGCTTGTGCCGGTTCCTCCGGCCCGCGCGCTCAGGCCGGTTCGCGAGGCCGTTGTGGCGGCAGCCGCCTGACCGCACCCACGACTCCTCGTACGACACCGAGATCCATCAAGCCCTGTGAGCTGAGTCGCAGTTCATCCACCGTCGCCCGTACGTGGCCGGGGCCGGCGGGGCGTTTGAGGATCGCGGTGGCGAGCTCGGGTGCGATGACGGAGAAGTAGCTGGACGGAGTGGCCCAGGTGTTGCCGGGTGCCGCGAGTGCCGGGGCGCCGCCCGAACCTCCCTCGCCGATCAGCAGCGTGGTCACCGGGACGCGAGCCGTGGCGACGGCCGCGAAGAGCTCGGCGACGGCAGAGGCCGCGCCGGCCGCCTCCGCCGCCGCGCCGTTCGCGGCGCCCGGGGTGTCGACCAGAGTCAGGACCGGCAGGCCGAGCCGGTCGGCGAGCCGCATGAGGCGGACCGCGGTGCGGTAGCCGGACGGCCGGGTCGCGGTGCCGCGCTGCGCCGCGTACGCGATCGTGCGCCCGTCGCGCAGCCCGAAACCGCACAGCATGCCCGGGTCGCGTCCGACGCAGCGGTCGCCGGAGACGGTGGTGCGTTCGGTGAAGTACGCATCCACGTAGGCCTCCGCACGGGGCGTCCGGGAGCGCGGGCGGCCTCGACCGCGTCCCAGCCGGACTCCGGGAGCCTCGTGTCGCCCTGAGCGGGCGGGACGGGAGCGCGTAGTCCGGATCCGGCCGAGGTGAACAGCCGCAGCCGGAGCGACACATCCGCGCGCAGGTCCTCGGCCCGTACCACCGCGTCCACATGCCCGGACGCGAACTGCGCCTCGGCCGTGTACGCCGCCGGATCCGCGTCGGCCGGCCGCACCCGCGACCCGGCGAAACCCACTTGCGCGCCCGGCAGTGCCACGATCATGTCGGCGCCGGCGCCGAGGGTCGCCCAGCCGCCGCCCGTCGCCGGATCCCGCAGGACCGCCAGCTGGGGTAGGCCCGCGGCGGCTGTCAGCGCCGACTCGCGCACCACGCGCTGGAGTTGGGTGAGCGCGAGCGTGCCCTCCTGCATCCGGCTGCCACCCGTGGCGATCAGCGAGACCACGGGGAGGCGGTACTCGCGGGCATGTCCGTGCGCCGCCTCGATCAGAGCGCCGGTGCGGGTGCCGAGCGAGCCCCCGAGGAAGCCGAACTCGAACGAGATCACCACCGCCGCGGTCCCTCCGATCACCGACCGCCCGCAGACCACGGACTCCTGCTCGCCGGTGTGCTCGACGGCACGGGCGACCGAGGCGCCGTAACCCTGCCAGTCGAGGGGGCCATCGGCCGGTGACTTGGCCTGCGGAGTGGGGAGTTCGGTGAAGTCGGCGGTGAGGAGGGCGATGGCTTGTCGGGCGGTGAGGCGGGGGCCGGATGGTGCGGGGGAAGCGGGCGGCCGGTTGCTCGCGAGGCTGGGCTCGGGGCAGTTCCCATGGCTGGGCCCGGGGTCGGGCTCGGGGCAGCTCCCATGGCTGGGCCCGGAGTCGGGCTCAGGCATGGAGTGCCTTCTTCATGATCTTCCCCATGTCGTTGCGCGGCAGCTCGGCGAGGTGATGGACGACGCGCGGCCGCTTGTGCGGGGCGAGCTGCGCCGCGACGTGGTCAGCCAGTTCCTTCTCCGTAGGCGGCCGCTCGGGATCCTCGGGCACGATCCACGCCACGATGCGTTCGCCCAGGTCGGGGTCGGGTGCGCCCGTCACCGCGGCGTCGCGGACGTCCGGGTGGTCCATGAGGACGTTCTCGATCTCGCCCGCACCGATCTTGTATCCACCGCTCTTGATCAGGTCGGTGGCCTTGCGCCCCACGATCCGTACATAACCGTCCGGTTCGCGCACCGCCACATCGCCCGTACGGAAGAAACCGTCCTCGGTGAAGGCCTCCGCGGTGGCGTCCGGGCGGTTGAGGTATTCGAGGAACAGGTTCGGTCCGCGCACCTGGATCTCGCCCACCTGGTCCGGGCCGTCGGGCAGTTCGCCGCCCGTCTCGTCGACGAGGCGCAGTTCGACACCGCGCAGCGGCACGCCGACGGTGGCCGCACGGGGTTCGCCGTCCGCTCGGACACTGGTGTTCATCAGCGTCTCCGTCATTCCGTACCGCTCGATGACCGCACGCCCCGTCGCCGTACGGATCCGCTCCTGGTCACGGGCCTGCAGCGCCGCCGACCCCGAGACGAGCAGCCGCGCACTCGCCAACGCCTGTGCCAGGGCCGGGTCTTCGGGGAGCTGCTCGGCGATCCGGTGATACATCGTCGGCACGCCGAACAACATCGTTGCCCCGGTGCTCAGCTCCTTGGTCACCCCCTCCGTACTGAAACGGCCCAGATGGCGCACGGTGCCACCGCGTCGCAGAGGGCCGAGAACGCCGAGGATCAATCCGTGGACGTGGAACAGGGGCAGCCCGTGCACGAGCACGTCCTCGGAGGTCCACTGCCAGGCGTCCTCAAGGGCGTCCAGCGTGGCGACGAGCGCGCGGCGCGGGAGGACGACGCCCTTGGGCGGGCCCGTGGTGCCGGAGGTGTAGACGATCAGGGCCGGATGGTCGGGGGCGGGCTCCTGCCAGGTGCGCTGGTGGTCCGTGGCCGCCGTTGCCTCTACGTCGATTCGGGACAACCCGGCCAGTGCGTGCGGCAGTTCGTCACCCCGGGCTGCCATGACCAGTGGCGGCCGACTGTCGCTGACGATATGGGCGAGCTCCCGCTCGCCGACCTTGGGGTTGAGCGGGATGGCGGGGACACCGGCGAGCAGCGCCGCGACCACGCCGACCGCAGTCTCCAGGGTCGGTGTCGCCCAGACGGCGACGCCGGGGACCTGGCCCAGCCGGGCGGCCAGAGAGCCGGCCGACGCGGCCAGTTCCCCGTACGAGAGTGTGCGCTCGCCGAAGGTCAGGGCCGGCCGGGTCGAACCTTCGGCCAGGGCGGGGAACAAGGGCGTGGTCCGGTGACTCACGTGTCGTACTCCCATTCATGGAATTCAGGCGCACGGAGCGCCCGCCGTCCGTCGTCCGTCGTTCGGCGGGCGGATCCGTGGACCGCGGGCAGGCCTTCGTCGGGCTCGGGCAGGGCTTCGCAGGGCGCGTCACCCGAACCCTGGTACCACCAGGACCAGCCAGACGACCGCGGGCACGACGGCGACGATGACGCCGCCGTAGATCATCAGTTGCCGGAAGAACCGTTCGCGGTCGACATCCGGCGCCGCCGCGAGCACGAGCGCGCCGTTCGTCGAGAACGGGCTGACGTCCACGACCGTCGCCGACACGGCAAGCGCGGCGATCATTCCGACGGCGCCGATCTCGCCCTGTACGAGGAACGGCACGGCCAGCGGGATGAGGGCGCCCATGATGCCGACCGAGGAGGCGAAGGCCGAGACGATGGCGCCGACGTAGCAGAGCAGTACGGCCGCGAGGAGCGGGACACCGATGTCGCCGACGCCCTCGCCGGCCCACTTGATGGTGCCCATCTCCTCGAGGACGCCTACGTAGGTGATGACACCGCAGATGAGGAGCACGGTGGGCCAGGCGATCTCGCTGACGGCCTTACGGCTGGTGTCGGGCCAGAAGGCGCTGAGCACGACGGCGAGGGTGACGGCGGTGAGACCCGCGTCGAGGTCGAAGCCCAGGACCGCCACGACCAGGGCGACAAGGGCGATGAGGGTGGCGATACGGGGCGGGGTGAGGCGGGTGTCCTCCTCGGACTCCAGGGATGTGCGCTTGCCCCCGTCGTCCCGGGTGCTGCCGTCGGTGCTGCCGTTGGAGCTGCTGACTTCGGCACGGTGGCGGGACAGCTTGAGGCCGCCGAACAGGACGAAGACGACGGCCGCGATGATCAGGTTGGCGACCAAGGAGGCGAGGAACAGGAAGAGTTCGTTGCCCGGCAGGTTCTCGCGCTCGACGATCCCGTTGACGATCGAGCCGTAGATGCTGATGGGCGAGAAGCCGCCGCCCTGCGCGCCGTGGACGACCATCGCCCCCATGAGGAGTGGGCTGATGCCGTACCGCGCGGCGAAACTCAGGGCGATCGGCGCGACGATCGCGACCGCTGCCGGACTGACGGCGCCGATCGCGGTGAGGGCGCCGGTGATCACGAACATCACCCAGGGGATCAGCGCGATCCGGCCGCCGACCAGGCGTATGGAGGCGTGCACCAGCCAGTCCGTGGTGCCGTTGGCGCGGGCGATGGCGAAGAGGTACGTGACGCCGACCAGGACGACGAAGAGGTCGCCCGGGAATCCGGCGAAGATGCCGTCCGCGTCAAGGTCGGCAACGAGTTCACCTACGCCGAATGCTGCGGCGAAGGCCAGCGCCCCCATATTGATCGAGCGAGTGGTGGCGATCACGAAGACCACCACGAGGACAAGGATCGAGATCAGTTCTGCGGACATGGGGGGCTCCCCGGGTGCAGGATTGGCCAAGTGGCTGAGCCACTGGGTCACTTGGTGACCCACAGAGTCGATGGCATGTCCACCCCCGTCAAGAGGGTGCGCACAGATTGGCTCAGCCACTTGTCCACCGGCGCTGCTACGCTGCGGGCATCCAGGGGAGGGGCTGGCCATGTCCGACGCACTGCGGCCCATGGGGCGTACGCGCCTCTACGAGCAGGTCATCGACCGCCTGCGCACCTACGCCACCGAGTCCGGCCTCAAGTCCGGCGACCGCCTCCCGGCCGAGCGCGAACTGGCGCAGCGGCTCGGCGTCTCCCGCGCCTCGATCAAGCAGGGGATCATCGTCCTCGAAGTCCAGGGCCTGGTCGACGTGCGCCACGGGGGCGGCACCTACCTGGTCGGCGACAGCCTGAACTCGGCCGAGCCGGTCGAGCGGCTCGTGGAGCGCCGGCGCCGGCTCCCCGACGTACTCGAAGCGCGCGAAGCCCTGGAGACCAAGCTCGCCGAACTCGCCGCGGAGCGGCGCACGGACGAGGACCTCGCCGCGCTGCGCGACGCCCTCGGGTTCATGGCGGAGGAGATCGAGCGGGGCGAACACGGCGTGGAGGGCGACCGCCGTTTCCACGCCGCCGTGACGGTGGCGGCCCACAGCACGCTCCTCGCGGAGTTCATGCGCTCGATCGCCGAGCAGATCACGGAGTCCCGCCACGAGTCGCTGCGCCAACGGGGCCGCCCCGCCAAGTCGTTCGCGCAGCACATGGCCATCTTCGAGATGATCGACGCGGGCAACGGCCGGGCGGCAGCTGCGGCGATGCGGCGCCACGTACGGACGGTCGCCAAGGTCCGGCTGCTCGACTGGGACCCGGAGCGCGACGGCAGCTGAGGCAACCGGTGCCCGGCGATCGGCACGGCGGACGTGGTCATCGCCGACAGCCTTCCGCTCACCGTCGAGAACCACGCACTGCTGCGCCTGCTGTGGCGCGCGGGGAGAACGTGAACTGGGCCGGGCGGTTCCGTGCGGCCCTGGCGGACTTCACGTCGGTGCCCCGGCCGCTGGACGGCGTTCCGCCGTTCGTATGGCACGGCTCCGTACGCACCCCCGAGATCGCCGAACAGGCACCACGGTACGGCGACGGATTCTTCGTCAACAACATGTTCGCGCCGATGGAGCATTACGCCCGTTCCGTCGCGCTGTACCGCCGGCGCTTCACCCACCATGGTGACGGTGCACCCGAGGACGGCGCCGTCGGCGCAGGATCCGGGATCTGGGTGCATGCGAACTCGCAGGAGGCCGTGCGGGAGTACCGCCCCTGATACGACGCACATCCCATCCGCTCCCGCTCCCGTTTCTCTCTGGAGGAAGAGGCCGCGGTCACCGGCCTGACGGTCGGCAGCCGGCGCAGGTGGTCGAGAAGGTAATGAAGTTCCCGGAGCACTTCGGCACGCTGCGCAGGGTGCTGTTCGGCTTCGGCTTCGGCGGCATGCCCGAATCCAGGGTCCACAACGTCCTCGACGTCGTGGGCAGCGAGGTGCTGTCGGTGTTGCGGACAGAACTCACCGGAGTCGCGTGAAGGCTCTGCGCTTCGGCCACTGGCTGAACCATGACGACGGACAGTCCCACCTGGTCAGACGTGATGCGCTCTCTGCGGCCGCGGAGGAGAGCGGGCCGGCTCACGGCGTCGCTCCCACTGACCGCTGCATGGTGGCTGGCACCTCAGGCTCCAGAATAAACGCGCTCTGGATACCAGGTTGAAGGCATCGCAGACTGAAGTCCGAGCGGGCGCAGAACTCGCCCGATGGCCGGTGGACGGGCATCCGGATGCCGGGCAGGCCGGCGAGCACACGCGTCCGGACCATGGCCGGCGACCGGTACCGAGAAGGACAGAGGAAGACATCATGTCGGGAATCGACGGCAAGGTTGTGGCGATAACGGGAGCCAGCGGCGGCATCGGCGAGGCGACCGCGCTCCTCCTTGCCGAGAAGGGCGCGCGGCTCGTTCTGGGTGCGCGCCGCTCCGAGCGCCTGGCCGAGCTGGTGGCCCGGATCGAGAAGGCGGGTGGCACGGCCGTACAGACCCGTACGGACGTGACCCGGCGGGACGATCTGCATGCCCTGGTGGCTCTGGCCGGCGAGCGGTTCGGCCGGCTCGATGTGCTGGTCAACAACGCCGGGTCCGGGACGATCTCGCCACTGGACGATCTGCGGGTCGACGAGTGGGACCAGATGGTCGACGTGAACGTGAAGGGTGTGCTGCACGGAATCGGTGCCGCGCTGCCGGTCTTCCGGGCCCAGGGCACGGGCCACTTCATCACCATCGCCTCCACGGCCGCATTCCGCGTCGCGCCGGCCATGGCGGTGTACGCCGGTACGAAGTTCGCGGTCCGTGCCATCTGCGAGGGCCTGCGTCAGGAAGCCGGTGACTCCCTTCGGGTGACCACCGTCTCGCCCGGCGCGGTCGCGACCGACTTCGCCGAGGCATCCACCAATCCGCAGGTCCGAACGCAGATCACGGAGATGCGGGACCGGATCGCGATCCCGCCCGCCGCGATCGCCCGAGCCATCGCGTTCGCCATCGAGCAGCCTGCGACCGTCGACGTGAACGAGATCGTCGTGCGGCCCACCGCCCAGAACTGACTCCGCGTGGGGGCACGTTGAGCGCCGCACCGAGGGTTCGTCGGGCAAAGCGGTCGAGGGCGGGGCGTTTCCAGCCCCCGCCCGCGCTTATGCCAGCACCCGCCCGAGGAAGCCGCGCAGGTAACCCGCGACGACGTCCAGGTGGCTCTCCAGCAGGAAGTGACCGCCGTCGATGAGGTGCACCTCCGCGTCCTTGGCATCGCGGGCGAAGGCTCGCGCGCCGTCCGGGCCGAAGATCTCGTCGTTACGGCCCCACACGGCGAGCACCGGGACCTCGCTGGTGCGCAGGTATTCGTGCAACAGCGGGTAGAGCGGACGGTTGTTCGCGTAGTCGCGGAACAGCGCCAGCTGGACCTCGTCGTTGCCCTCGCGGGAGACGAGGGCGAAGTCGTGCTCCCATGTGTCCGGGTTGACCAGGCTCGGGTCGGGCACCCCGTGCACGTACTGCCAGCGGATGGCATCGACGCTCAGCGCGGCGCGGACGGCGGGTTCGGTATCGGGGCCGGGGTTCGCCCCGTAGGCCCAGACGTCGGTCCAGAACGATTCGACGAAACCGTCCTCGTAGCCGTTGCCGTTCTGGGTGACGAGGGCGGAGATCCGTTCGGGGTGCTTGAGCGCGAGGCGCCATCCGATGGGGGCGCCGTAATCCTGGACGTAGAGGGCGTAGCGCTCCAGGCCCAGTTGGTCGAGCAGGCCCGAGGTGAGTTCGGCGAGGGCGTCGAAGGTGTAGGTGAACTCCCCTACGAGGGGGGCGTCGGAGTGGCCGAAGCCGAGGTGATCCGGCGCGATGACGTGGTAGCGGTCGGCCAGCAGCGGGATGAGGTCGCGGAACATGAACGAGCTGGTCGGGTAGCCGTGCAGCAGGACGATCGCGGGGGCGTCGGCGGGGCCGGCTTCGCGGTAGAAGATCTCGTGGCCGTCGACGGTGGCGGTCCGGTGGTGAACCGAGCTCATATCTAACCCCTTCACGCGTTTGATCTGGTTAGCTCCACGCAAGCACGGGATGAGCTAACCTGTCAAACGATGTAATGCGGTTAGAAAGGGAGTGGTGTCCGATGGACACACTGCTGGACCTGCTCAACAGCCGGCCACTGGTCGACGGCGAGGAACGGGACGCGCTCGGCGACCCGGCCGAAGGCAGACGCTGGGCGCGGGAGCACGGCGGTGACGGCAGCCTCGCGGAACTGGCGCTGCTGCGCGAGACGCGGGACATCCTGCAGGGCATCGTGCGCGGAGAAACCTCGCCCGCCGCGCTGAACCCGCTGCTCGAAGGGGTCCACCAGATCCCGGAGATCACTTCGGAGGGTATCCAGTGGACGGTCCGGACTCCCCCGGCCGCCCGGCTGGCCGTCGAGGTGATTCTCGCCTGGGCCGCCACCGAGAAGCAGATGCCCGGTCGGCTACGCCCCTGCTCCAACGACGAGTGCCGGCTGTTCCTGCTCGACCGCAGCCGCGCCAACCGTGCCCGCTGGTGCTCGATGGCCGTCTGCGGCAACCGCGAGAAAGCCCGTCGCCACTACGAACGCAACCGCTGACCCGCCCCCACGCCCGTACGCGATCGGCGCTCCCACGAACGGCCCTTTCCCGGAGCAGGATTCAGACAGGTTCGGACAGAGCGCGAGAACATCCAGCCCGACCTGCCCGTCCCGACCGGCCGCCGCAAGGGACGAATCGGCGCGATGATCCTCAGCGGTTCACGCGGACGCACTCCGTGAACTGCGGGTGCCGCATCGAAGGCCCTTTCGTCTTCGACGACTTCGCGCTGCCCCGCACCCGAACCCTTGTCGGGGAACGGGCACCGCGGAACGTCGTCGCAGCCATGGGGCCTGGACCTCCTTCGCCACCACCGGCGACCCTGCTGCCACCGGCCACGTACCCACCTGGCCGCAATACACGACGCCCGTTCGCCCGACGATGGTCTTCGACGAGACCACCGGAGTCGCGGAGGACCCGTGCAGCGCGGGGCGGGCAGCCTGGAACGACGTCGACCTGCGTCTCTGAACCCCGGGCATCCGCGCGGCGACAGCGAGCAGTGATCTGGACGGAGCGCCGCCGCAGCTCCTATGCACCCCGCCCGCCGCCTATGCGTCCTGCCTCCCGATGCATGGCACAGGCGGCCCGGGTGCGGTTCAACTGAACCCCGAGAACCCGGAACCGGTCGATTGCACATCACCACACGGGAGGCGTCCGATGACCACACCTCTGGCCGACTACGCACAGTTCGCCGGCAAACGGATCGCGATCGTCGAGCACATGCAGAACCACCCCTTCGTGCTGGGGCTGCGGCAGGCTCAGGAACACGGCCTGGAAGTGTGGCTGCTGACGGGTGACCGTTCCTGGTACACCCACGGGCACGACTGGGACACGCACCCCCTGGCCATCGTGGACCGGGTGATCGACGTGGACACCACCGACCTGGAAGCGGTGCTGGCCGTCGTCACCGACGGGGACGGCGCTTCCCTGGTGGACGGGCTCACCTCGTTCTCCGACTACCACACCGAGCTCGCGGCGCAGGCCGCGCGCCGGCTCGGCCTGCCCGGCCCCGATCCGGCCGCCGTGCGCACCGCCAACATCAAGGACCGTCTGCGGATCGCGCTCGGCGACGAGCCGTTCAACATCCCTCATGTGCTGGTCGGCCACCGCGGTCAGCTCGACGAGGCCGCCCGCAGGCTCGGCTTCCCGATGATCGCCAAGCCCCCTGCGGAGGCGATCAGTTACGGGGTGCGCAGGGTCGACGACATGGCCGGGCTCGTCGAGGCGTACGAGGAACTCTCCGCCGTGCGGCACAGCCTGCGGGGCCAGCCGCGCAGCGGTGACGTCCTGCTGGAGCAGTACGTCGAGGGCGAGGAGGTCAGTGTCGAGACGATGACCGTGGACGGGCACACCCACGTCTTCGGTGTCACCTCCAAGGACCTCTTCGGTGACCCCGCCTACATCGAGTGCGGGCACACCTTCCCCGTGCCGCTCCCCGACGAGGAGCGCGACGAGCTGTACCACGTGGTCCGCACGACCCTGGAGATGATCGGCTACCGGCACGGCCCCTGCCACACCGAGGTCCGTCGCACCGAGTCCGGCTGGCGCATCATCGAGGCCAACCCCCGTACCCCGTCGAGCTGCATGACGATGCTGGTGACCGACGTGACCGGCCGCAGTCCGATCCTGGACGCCTGGCTGCTCACCATCGGTGTCACCCCGCCGATCGAGCCCGTCGTCCACCGGGGCGGCGCCGCCGTCCGCATGATCTACCCCACCCGGCGCGGAACCCTCGTACGCGTCGACGGGCTGGAGGCCGCGGCGGCCGTGGAGAACGTACAGGTGCTCCTGCACGTCGAGAAGGGCGACCACCTGCTGCAGCGCATGGACAACTCCTCCTGCGTCGGCTTCACCTACTCCAACGGCCCCGACCGGGTCGCCGCCCAGGAGCTCGCGGACAAGGCCGCCGCGCTGCTGGACTTCGTCGTCGAGGAAGACCTCCGGTGACCCCGTATACCGAGGGCCCGGACGCCCAGGCCCCGGACGCCGTACGGGCGGTGGCAAACGCCTCCGGGCTGGAGGCGGCGGGCTGGCCCTCCCTGCTCGGTGCGGAGGACTTCTTCCAGACTCCCCGGTGGCTCGCCGTGCAGGAGGTCAACTCGGGTACGGCCATGGACTTCCTGCTGCGCGAGCGGGGCGGCCGGCCCGTCGCCGGGCTGGTGACGGCGTGGGCCGACGCCTCCGTCGCCTGGCTGCTCGCCCGGCCGGACGCCATGCTGAGGCGCGCCCTGGAACAGGAGGTGCCCGAGGCGGCCGGTGTGCTGCGCGACGTCGCCGGGGGTGACCCGGACCGTCTGCTGCCCTCCCTGGTGTGCGGAGGACGGCATCTGGGGCGGACCAGGGCGCTCGCCTCCCCGGAGGCCACGGCGGAGGATCTCGCCGCGCTGCTGGAGGAGGCGGAGGCGATGGCGGCCGGCCGGGGAGCGGCGACCGTCTGCTTCCCTCACGTCGATGTGCGTGATGTCGCCCTGACCGGCCTGCTGGAGCGCCGCGGGTACCGTCACCATCTCTCCGACCACTACGCCTGGCTGGACATCCCGCCCGGTGGCTTCGAGCAGTTCGTCGACGAGATGAGCGCCCACCGCCGGCGCCGGGTGCGTCTGGAAGGCAGGGCGCTCGCGGACGCCGGGGTCGAGGTGAACGTCGAGCCGCTGACCCAGGCGCTCTGCACCCGCCTCGGACAGCTCGACGCCAATCTCCTGCGCAAGTACGGGAACCCGGCCAGCGACGAGGGCTCCGCCCGGATGATCGGGCGGATCGCCGAGATCATGGGCGAGGACGTCCTGGTGTCCGTGGCACGGCAGCGCGGCACCGTCATCGGCTTCGGCATGGTGCTGCGGTCGCGGGCCCGTGGCGAGGAGCAGTGGTACGGCCACCGCGCGGGGTTCGACTACGAGGCCCAGGGCAAACTGCCGCTCTACTACGACGTCCTGTACTACCAGGTGCTGGACGCGGCGGCGAAGGAGGGCGCCACCGTCCTGCACGCCGGGATCGGCAGCGTCAAGGCGAAGCTGGCCCGGGGCTGCCAGGTCAGCGAGCAGCGCTCCTACCTGCTGCCGGTACACCGCACCGAGGGGAACGCGGGCGCGCCCGCCGACGACCGGGAGACGACCACGCGATGAGCGACGCACCGAAACTCCAGGAAGGCGCCGGCTGGAACGCCGGCGTGGGGGCGAGGGTCGCTCCGTCCGACCGGCGCGGGGGAACCCTTCGGCTGGTCTCCTCGGCCGATGTCGACTCCCTCGACCCCGCACGGACGTACTACGTGTGGGTGTGGCTGCTCCAGCGCCTCCTCAACCGCACGCTGATGGCGTACCCCACGGACCCCGGGCCCGCGGGCCTGGTGCCGGTGCCGGATCTCGCCGAGGGACCCGGGGTGGCGAGCGACGGCAACCGGACCTGGACCTACCGGCTCCGTGAGGGCGTCCTCTTCGACGACGGCACTCCGGTGACCTCGGCCGACGTCCGGTACGCGGTGCAGCGGATCTTCGCGCAGGACGTCCTGCCGGGCGGGCCGACCTATCTCGTACCGCTGCTGGACGACCCGGACCGCCCGTACACCGGGCCCTACCGGGACGGCGTCGACGGGCTGCCGTCCGTGCTGACCCCCGACCCGCGCACGATCGTGTTCCGGCTGCGTTCCCCGTTCTCCGACTTCGACCACCTGATGGCGCAGCCCTGTGTCTCCCCGGTGCCGCGGCACGCCGACACCGGGGCACGTTACGGCGAGGACCCCCGCTGCACCGGGCCCTACCGGGTGGCCGGACACCGGCCGGGGAGCAGGCTCCTGCTGGAACGCAACCCCCACTGGGACCGTGCGACCGACCCCGTGCGCCCGGCGCTCCCGGACCGGGTGGACGTCACGATCGGACTGAACCCGGACGACATGGACGAGCGCCTGACGGCCGGGGAGTTCGACATCAACCTGGAGGGCCGTGGCCTTCAGCACGCCGCCCAGCACCGGCTGGCCGGCGATCCCGTCCTGCGGTCGCGCACCGACAACCCGAGGACGAGCTTCCTGCACTTCGTCTCGCTCCAGCCGCACATCCCGCCGTTCGACAACGTCCACGTACGGCGGGCCGTGCACCACGCGGCCGACAAGGTCCTGTTGCAGGAGGCCCGTGGCGGTCCGGTCACCGGGGGCGACCTGACCACGGCGCTCTTCCCGCCGGGGCTCCCCTCCCATCAGGACCTGGACCGCTATCCGACCGGCCCAGGCCTGCGCGGCGACCTCGACGCCGCCCGCGCCGAACTGCGGGCCGCGGGGCTGCCCGACGGCTTCGACGCCGTCATCGGCACCCAGCGCGGCAAGTTCCGGCTGGTCGCCGACGCCGTCGTCGAGTCCGTCGCCCGGGTCGGCATACGGCTGACCGTCAAGGAGCTCGACGTGGCGACGTACTTCAGCCAGGGCGCCGGCTCGCCCGAGACGATCCGCAAGCACGGCCTCGGCATGATCGTGACCGACTGGGGAGCCGACTTCCCCACGGAGTACGGCTTCCTCGCGCCGCTGGTGGACGGCCGGCTGATCCGCCCCGGCGGCGGCAACTGGAACATCGCGGAGCTCGACGACCCGGAGGTCAACAGGCTGATCGACACCGTGCTGCACACCGCCGACCCCGCCACCCGTACGGACCTCTGGCGCGAGGTGGAGCGCCGGGTCATGGACCACGCGGTCATCCTCCCGCTGGTCCACGACAAGACCCTGCACTACCGGGGGCCCCGCGCCACCAACGTCTTCGTCCATCCCGCCTTCGGCCTGTACGACATCCAGGCCATGGGCGTCACCGAGACCGCCGACCGGGAGAACGACACCGTATGAACGACACCGCAGCGGACCTCCGCTTCGTCCCGCTGGACGCCGGCGACCCGGCCACGCTGGACGCCTGGCTCCGACTGACCCTGGACAGCGCCGAGGACGTCCCGCTGTCCGCCGCCCCTCCCTGCGCGGCGGACCTGACCGGCTCGGTGCGCTTCGCACCGCCGGGAACCGCCCTGGCCGGCGAGGTCGCCGTCCTCGGCGGGCAGGCGGTCGGCGCCATCCGGCTCGTGCTCCCCGACGGGGCGCCGGTCGCCGTCGTCGACCAGTTGCTCACCGCCCCGAAGGAGCGGCGCCAGGGGATCGGGACCGCCTTGTTCCGCCGTGCCCGCGCGCTGGCCGCCGGGCACGGCCGTACCCGCCTGGTCTTCGACGTGGTCCAGGCTCTGCCCGGGGGGCCGGCGCGCGACGAGGGACCGGCCGCGTTCGCGACGGCGCTGGGCGCCTCCCCCGCCGGGAGTCACGAGGGCGTTCACCAGTGGCTCGACCTGGGCGCGCACGACCCGTTGGCCGACGGCGCCCCGGCGGTCCCGGCGGGCTACCGGCTCCAGCGGTGGGGGACCATCACCCCCGACGCGTTCGCGATCGCCGTGTCCCAACTCGAGCGTTCGCTGGGTGAGAGCGCGCCGGAGACCTGGGGTGAGGGGCCCGAGGCGATAGCCACGAGCCATGTGCGGAGGTTCGAGCGGATGCGGGTGGGCCGGGGACGGCGGGCCTACCACGTGGGCGCCGTCCACGAGGAGACCGGCCGGCTCGCCGGATTCACCAGCGCGTCCAAGACCACCGGCAATCCGGAGCACCTCCTCCAGGGCATGACCGTGGTGGCCGCGGCGCACCGCGGTCATGGCCTGGGGCTCGTGCTGAAGCTCGCGAACCTCGCGCACGTGCGTGAGTACGAGCCGCGCGTGCGGCTGATCGAGACGGCCAACGCGGACAGCAACCGTCCGATGATCGCTCTCAACGAGGCGATGGGCTTCGTGCCTCAGGAGCGCTTCGTCTCCTGGGAGGCGCCGGTCGCCCCCGCCGTCTGAGTGCCCGTCGGCCGCTCCCCGCCCCCGTCGAGGGCGCGGGGAGCGGCCTTGCGTTCCCGGACGAAGCGCGGCAGCCAGCCGTTGCCCAGCAGCACTCCGGCGACCACGGCGACTCCCCCCGCCAGCGCCCAGTGCGTCGGTCTCTCGTCGAGTGCCAGCCAGGCGCCGGCCAGGCCGACGACCGGCACCAGCATGGAGAACGGCGCGACCACCCCCGCCGGGTAGCGTTTGAGCAGCGCCGTCCAGATCCCGGAGCCGACGACACTGCCCAGCACCGCGATGTAGACGAGCGCGACCAGGCCCGGCCAGCCGTCGGGGCCGAAGGCCGAACCCAGCGCACGCCAACCCGTGGCCGGCCCCTCCCTCACCGCGGACAGCGCCAGCAGCGGCAGCGGCGGGATCACCGCCATCCACAGCGCGAACCGCAGCGGATACTCCGGCCTCGCCTGCCGGCTGGCCAGGTTGCCGACCGCCCAGCCGAGCGCGGCCAGCACGGTCAGCACCAGCGGCAGCAGCGGCGCGGTGCGCGCCCGGTCCACCGCGATCACCGCCATGCCCAGGACCGCCAGGCCGATGCCCGCCAGCTGCCGCCCGGAGACGCGCTCGCGCAGCAGCAGGGCACCCAGCAGCACCGTGAAGGGCGCCGACGCCTGCACCACGACGGACGCCAGGCCGGACGGCATGCCCTGCTCGATGGCGAGGAACAGCAGCCCGAACTGGGCGACACCGAAGCCGAGTCCGTATCCGAGCAGCCAGCGCAGCGGCACCCCCGGGCGGGGTACGAACAGGATCACCGGCACCGCGAGCACCAGGTAGCGCAGGGCCGCCAGGAAGAACGGCGGGAAGTGGTCGAGGCCGACCCGGACCGCGAGGAAGTTCAGCCCCCACAGCACGGCCACGAGCACGGCCAGCGACCGGTCCCGGGCGGTCATCGGGAGGTGCCGGAGAGCAGACCGGACGCGATGAGGCGGCCGCCCATGCCGCGTAGGAACTGACCGTCGCCGATGAGCTTCTGGTCGTCAGCGCGCTGTTGGAGCACCAGGGTGAAGCGGACGCCGTCGGGGTCCTCGAGCAGCCAGCAGAACATCATGACGCCGGGGCAGGAGCCGCCCTTGAACACGACTCGCGGCCAGCGGGCCGGGTCGACCGGGATCCCCGGGTACGCCGTCAGGATCTCCTCGACGACCCCGCTCGCGTCCCGTGTCCCGTCCTCGGCCAGGGCGCCCAGCACGCGTGCGACGTCCCAGGCGCTCATGTGCCAGTCCAGCCCCTGCTGGTGCACGGTCGGACCGAGGTCGGAGCCGCGTACGGTCAGGGGGCCGGCGATCCGCGCCAGCAGGCGCCGGCGGCCCTCCTCGTCCGCGGCCGCCCATTCGGACCGCAGCTCGGGAGCGCCCCAGCCGATCTCGAAGACCTCATGGCTCGACAGGAACGGCCGGAGCAGGGCGGGTTCGGTGTGCCCGCCCTCCTCGACGGCCCGCTCCACGGCGTCCCGGCCGAGGAGGTCCTGGACGAGGTCGGCGGCGGTGTTGTCACTCATCGCGATCATCTTGTACGCCGTCTCGCGCACCGGGACCCGCGTGCCGTCCGGCAGTTCCTGCATGTCCCCGGTGGGGAGACTGCGCAGGGCCGGTGTCACGGTGACCTCGTCGTCCCACCGCACGGATCCGGAGGCGACCGCGTCCGCCAGGGCGCGCATGAGGTAGAGCTTGTACGAGGAGCCGTTGGGCATGGGCCGCTCGGCGTCCTTGGCGTACAGCGTGTCCGTCGTCCCGTCCTTCTCCCGGGTCACCAGGGCCGACCAGGTCACCCCCGGCTGTTCCAGGGCCCGTTCCAGGTCGTCCCACCCGTGTACCGGTGGAACGGCCACTTCCGGCCCCAGGTGCAGGACGCGTATCGGCCCGGTGGAGTCGAGCGTCAGCGACAGTGTGGAGCGGGCGCCGGACGGGCCCGTGAGGGTCACCCACGCCTTGTGCGCCACGGGCTGGTAGTCGGTGACGGTGAACGGGCCCAGGGCGCGCCACTGTTCGAGCGTCGCGGCGAAGCCCTGCGGGTGGCGGGCGAGGAAGACGGGGACGAAGTGTGCGGACAGGTCCTCGTCCCGGGGCGGCTCGGGGGCGGTCAGCAGTTCCACCGCCCAGCGGGTACGGTGCCCGAGCAGGGTGCCGTCACCGTCGAGCGCGGCCCGCGCGCCGGAGCGGGCGGAGGCGTCGGAACCGGGCAGATCGATCATCATCGCTCCTCGACGGCCGTTGCGGCCGGTGATGTCATTCCTCGGTGACCGTGATGGCCGTGCAGGGGCAGAGTTCGGCGCACAGCCGGACCGTGTCGTGCAGTTCGGGCGGGGGTGCGGCCTGGAGCAGGACCACGGTGCCGGTGTCCTCGTCCTGGTCGAACACCCGGGGCTCGGTGTCCGCGCACCGGCCCATGGCGCAGCAGGCGTCCGTGTCCACGCTCACGCGCAGCGGGCCGGTGTTCACCAGGTCACCGGAAGCGCGCCGAGCCCGTAACTGGACACCTCGTGGCGGAAGTCGAGGTCGGCGAACGGGACGGCGAGGCGGGCGCCCGGCATCCACCGAAGGACGGCGGCCAGCATCTCCTCCAGCTCCACCTTGGCCAGCCACTGGCCGAGACACTGGTGGATGCCGTGCCCGAAGGCCAGATGGCGTCGCGCGTCCCGGGTCGGGTCGAGGGTGTCGGGGTCGGGGAAGACCGACGCGTCGCGGTTGCCGGCCGACAGGGACACGACCACCCCCTCGCCCGCCCGGATCGTCACATCGCCCAGCTGCACGTCCTCCAGGGCAGCCCGGGCGAGTCCGTTCTGCACGATCGAGTGGTAGCGCAGCAGTTCCTCGACGGCCTTCGGCAGCAGCTCGGGGTCCTTGGCCAGCGTGTCGGCCAGGTCCCGGTCGGTGACCAGGCTCAGCAGACTGAGACTGGCCTGGCTGGTCGTCGTCCCGTGGCCCGCGACGAGCAGCAGCCTGCACATCGGGACCATCTCCTCGACGGTCAGCTTCCCGGTGCGCACCTGGTCGGTGACCAGACGGCTCAGCAGGTCCTCGCCCGGCTCGGACATCCGCATGCGCTCCTCGACCACCTCGCGCAGCAGCCCGTCCAGCTCGTCGCGGGCGGCAGCGACCTGTTCGGGGCGGTAGCCGCGGTCGATGAGGATCCCGGCCCGGTTCTCGATCAGCTCGCGCTGCTCGTCGGAGACACCGAAGAGCAGGGCGATCACCCGGGAGGGGACGGGGATCGTCAGCCCGCGCACCAGATCCACCGGGCGCTCGCCCGCGGTCAGCCGGCCGAGCATCTCGTCCAGGTGCTCCCGCAGCACGGGCCGCATGGCTTCGGCCCTGCCGTGCAGGAAGTCACGGGTGAGCATGGAGCGCAGCCGGGAGTGGTCGGGATCGTCCATGCGGATGAAGGACGCGGTGTGGGGCTTGTCCCGGACCAGGACGGACGTGGTCGTCATCATCGGGAAGCCCGGCGCGCTGGTCACCGCGGTGAACCTGCGGTCGCCGAGCACCGAACGGACGTGCGGATGCGCCGTGACCAGCCAGACCGGGCTGCCGTCCCACATGGTGATGCGGCTCGCGGCCGGACCGGACCTCAGCAGGGCGAGCGGCGGCGGAGGGTCGATCGGGGAAACGCGCTCCATCGGATAGGACGGCGCGGCGGTCACCTTCGGGGATGCTGCGTCCTGCGTCATGGGGTCCCACCTATCGCTGCACGGGCATGCCGACGTGAAGTAGCGGCCCCATCCTCACCGCCCTTCCCGTGCCCTCCTGCCGGGCGCGGCCCGACCCGCATAACCAGCCACGAACGCACATAACCGCGGCCCCGGAAGCCGTTCACCGGCCGTCGGACCGGCTGATACGTTCGGCGCGCCGTACCGTCGGACGCCCTTCCGGCCGGATTTGCGGGTCCGGCCCACCACCCCGGGAACGAGGACCACATGAGTTCATCGCTAGAGGGACACGTCGCACTCGTCACAGGAGCCGGTTCAGGAATCGGCCGGGCCACCGCACGCGCCCTGGCCGAGGCAGGGGCCTCGGTCGCCGTCGCCGGGCGGCGCCTCGGCCGGCTGGAGGAACTGCGCGACGAGCTGGAGGCCGAGGGCCGCAAGATCCTCGTACTCGAGTTGGACGTCACCGACGAGCGGGCCGTGGCCGCCGCCGTACGGTCCACCACGGAGCAGCTGGGCCGGCTCGACATCCTGGTGAACAACGCGGGGCTGATGCTGCTGGGGCCGGTGGAGAACGCCGACACCACGGACTGGACCCGGATGATGGACACCAATGTCATGGGTCTGATGTACATGACCCACGCGGCCCTCCCCGAACTGATCAGGAACCAGGGGACCGTCGTCCAGATCTCGTCCGTCGCCGCCCGGGTCGTCGGACGCGGCAGCGCCGTCTACAACGCGGCGAAGTTCGCGGTGAACGGGTTCAGCGAGGGGCTGCGCCAGGAGGTGACCGAGCGCGGGGTGCGCGTGGTGGTCATCGAGCCGGGCACCGTGGAGACCGAACTGCGTGAACACATCACGCACGCGCAGTCCAAGGCCGCGATCACGGAACGCGTGGCGAAGATACGGCAGTTGCAGAGCGAGGACATCGCCGCCGCGGTGCTGTACGCGGTGACCGCTCCCCCGCACGCGACGGTCAACGAGATCCTCATCCGCCCCACCGACCAGGCCTGAGCCGTCCGTCCGGCGGGCACCCCCCGAGTGGAGTGCCCGCCGTCGTGCTGTCCGGGTGCGCGCCGGGCGAGAGGAGTGAGCGAAGAGAACGCCTGCCTAACGTGACCCGCATCAGGCCGTCACAGGTGAAGAAGAGGCGTCATCCATAACCGTAAGGAAGCCGTCCGTGCCTTCTGCGATACATGTGCCCTCCGCCCCCGACCGGTTGAAGCGCTTGCCCCTGACACGTCCGGACCTTCGGCTGCTCGACGCGATCGGGCAGTGCGGCGACCTCGCCGAGGCGGCCCGCCGGGCGGGGCTGCGCGCACCGGCCGCCGAGCGGCGGCTCGACCGGCTGGACCAGGTGACCGGGTTGCGGCTGGCACTCCGGGACGCGCGCACCGCCCGTCTCAGCGCGGACGGTGCCCGGGTGCTCGTGGCGGTGCGGCGCTTCTTCCGGCAGGTCGACCACGCGGTCCAGACCGAGATATACGGGCGTGGCACCGAGGCGCTCAACGCGCCCCGCATCCTGGACATCGCCACCGCCGAACCGCTGATCGAGGATCTGGTCGAGGACGCGGCCGACACCCTGGGCATCCTTCTGTCGGTCAGTCACGACACGCCTCTACGGGTGCTCAGGCAGCTCGACGGTTACCGGGTGGACGCCGCGCACACCTGGGGCCTGGCGCCTCTGTCGCACACGGTCGACCGCACCGTGCGTGCCTACGACGTCCTCGACGACCCGCTCTGGGTGATCCTGCCGCTCGGGCATCCGCTGGCGGGCCGCGACACCGTCTCCCTCTCCGACCTGCGCGACGAGAACTGGGTCTCGGAGGCCGGCCCCGGCGGGGAGGTGCTGGTGAGCCAGGTCTACCGGTCGGCGGGGCTCACTCCCCCCGACCGCATCCAGGTGGCCGAGGCGTCGGTGGCGCGCGGGATGCTGCGCCGCGGTGACGCCGTCGGGCTGGGCTCCCCGGCCTGCCCGGCCGTGTTCGCCCCGTCCCTGGTGCGCCGCTCGCTGAGGGAACGGCCCCGAAGGGTGGCCGGCCTGCTGGTCGATCCCGCCGTCGTCCCCGGCGCTCTGGCCCTGCAGCTGGCCGCGCTGCTGACGGACCGCTGCCTGAGCAGGTTCACCGAGCGCCACGGGGACATGCTGCGCGATCCGTGGTGGGCGGACTGGCTGCGCGGGCAGCGGGCGGAGCTGGCCCGGCGCACCGAGGACGCCGCACACAGTCTCCGTACCCCGCCGGCCCTCCCTGCCGAGTCGGCCCAGGTCGACGTCGAGGATCTCCGGCTGTTGCGGGCCGTGGCGGACCACGGCAGCATCAACCGCGCCGCGGCGGTTCTCTCGATCAGCCAGTCCGCTCTCACCCGGCGTATCCACCGGCTCGAACTCCGGCTCGGGGCGCGGCTGTTGTTGCGCAGCTCACGGGGTACGGAGCTGACGGCGCCGACCCGGCAGTTCCTGGGCAGGCTGGCGGCCTTCGAGGCCGAGCTGCAGGCGGCAGGCCTCATGGGCCGGGGGGAGACCGTACCGCCGAAGGAGCCGGGCGGCAGCCCGCAGCGTCGTGGACACCGGGCAGGCGTGGAACGGCCGGGGCGGGACGGGCGTGGCCCGGCACGTCGTGCCGTCGCCGGAAGGAGCTGACGCCGGCGGGGCGGCGGGGCGCCGGACGGAGTCCCGCACGCCGCCCCGCCGGCCGGTCACTCGGCGCCCAGCGCCACGTAGTCGTACATCCCGAAGGATCCGGTGACGAACACGTTGCGGGCGTCGGGGTGACGGTAGAGGAGCGACCGGGGGTAGAGGTACGGGACGATCACGGCGTGGTCCATGGTGAGCCGGTCGATCCGGTGCCAGATGGCAGCACGTTCCGCGGGGTCCGCGCTGACGGCTCCCCGGTCGAGGAGACCGTTGATCTCCGGATCGTCCAGCTCGCCCATGTTCTGGTTGCCGCGCTCCTTGATCGCGCGTCCGTCGACGATCTGCTGGAAGAAGCCGTACCCGTCGGGGAAGTCCGCCCCCCACCCGAACATGATGATCCCGATGCCGTGGTCGCGCAGGTACTCGGGGCTGCCGCCGTAACGGTCGAAGTAGTCGCCCGACGGGAAGTCGAGCACCTCGGCCTCGATGCCCACACGGGCGAGCCCCGCCGACAGCGCCTCGGCCGCCCGGTACTCCTTGAGGCGGTCCTTGCGGGCGGCGATCTTCGTGCGGAACCCGTCCGGCATCCCGGCCAGGGCCAGTTCGGCGCGTGCCGCTTCCAGGTCCCCGGTGCCGTCCTCGCCGACCGGGTAACGGTCGAAGGGCTGGTAGCCGTCGATGGTGGGCGGGAGGATCGTGGTGGCGATGTCGCCGCCGACGGGCCCTCCGTACGCCTTCTGCATGGCGGCCTTGTCCGTGGCGAACTGCACCGCACGCCGGCAGTGCACGTTGTCGAACGGCTTGATCCGGCTGGACAGGCAGTAGATCCAGGTGAAGCCGGTCAGCGGGTTGTCCGCGTTGGCCCGCAGCGCGGGGTCGGCCAGGATGCGTTCCTGGACCGCGGGCTGGACCCCGAAGCCCGCCAGGTCGATGTGCGCCTCGCCGGAGAGGAGCATCAGGTCCACCTCGTGCGGGTCCTTGCCCAGGTGCACCTCGACGCGTTCGGCCCGCTGCCGGCGCACGGGGTCGGTCTCCGGGTCCCAGTGCGGGTTGCGCTCCAGGACCACGAGACGCCCACGCTCGTACGACGCGACGCGGTACGGCCCGGTGGCCACGGGGCCGAGCCGGTATCCGATGCCGGTGTCCCGGTCGCGGGGAACCGGCGTGGTGCTCGGCATGGTGGCCAGCAGGTCCATCCCGGCGAAGGGTTCGGCCAGCCTGAGCACGAGGGTGCGGTCGTCGGGGGTCTCGACGGTGACCGGCCCGTCCACCTCGGGCTCGCGCCACGGGCCTCCGTAGTCGGTACCCAGCAGGTGGCGGAAGTAGGTGGGCCCGACGCCCAGCACGTCCGTACCGTAATTGCTCCTGGCGATCGCGTACTTGACGTCCGCGGAGACGACGGGGGTGCCGTCCTCGTAGAGCAGCCCGGGACGCAGCCGGTAGGTCCAGGTCCTTCCGCCGTCCGAGCTCTCGCCGAGCGACTCCGCCAGATCGGGTACGAGCTTCTGGCCCGCCTTGCCCGGCGCGGTGTCGAAGGTGACCAGGGTTCGGCCGATCAGGCGCAAGAAGTTCCAGGTGTAGGCGTAGTACGTGTTGCCGGGGTCGAGCGAGTCGAAGTCGTCGGTGCGCACCAGGCGGAGGGTCCCGCCCAGCTTGTCGGTCGGGGCGACCACGCCGTCGACTGCGGCGTCGAAGCCGGTGGTGCCCGACTGTTCGGTCTCCATGTCCCAGCCCTTCTCGCGGTGATTTCCGCGTCATTCTGCGGGCGTCCGGGGCTTCCGGGCCGTGTGCGGGGGCACGGGCGCATAGCCCGCGGCCGGTCGGTATAGCGAAGAGGAGGGTGAGAGGGGAGGAAGAGCCCCGGGTGATGTGCTCGCGTCCCCCCACGCGCGAAGCGGACGTCCGCTTCCTCCGACGCGCGACGCGGGGGGCGTACGCACGAGAGGCGAGCAGAACGTGTCCCGAAGATATAGATGGCGTATTCCTGTCATAACCGTCGCCGCCACAGCGCTCCTGGCGGGCTACCCGTCGCTGTCGGTGGCCAAGGCCCCCTCCCCTCCCCCCGGTGCCGCGCAGGGCTGGTCCCAGAAGGACGAGGCGAAGGCCGAGAAGCCCGGCCCGGCCGAACTGCCGGAGGCCGTACCCGCCGAGGACCGCGCCGCCGTCCTGGGCTCGGGTCACCGTGCCTCGGACGACCTGGCGTGGACCACCTCGGGTGACGCGACCGGTTTCCACGTGATGGTGGCCGCCGCCGACGACGGTTACCGCTGGCGGACCGCGGCGACCCTGTCCGAACCCGGCTTCGACACCGACACCTGGATCGGGAACGCCTGCCTCACCGCCTCCGGCAAGCGTGCCGCCGTCACGTACGCTCCCCGCACCTTCACCAACAAGCCCGCGCTCATGACCCGTGGTGCCTTCACCGCGGTCGTCGACCTGACGACCGGCGCGGTCACGAAGCTGCCCGTCCAGTCCAGCCTGAGCTACTTCTCACCGGGCTGCGGCACCGCCGAGAAGGCGGTGTTCTCCCAGTTCTCCGACGACGACTCGAAGCGCAACGAGACGCGTCTGATCGGTGTGGACACGGCGAGCGGCAAGGCCGCGAAGCCGCTGAAGCTGCCCGGCCAGGTCACCTCCGCCGTCCCCGTCGCGGACGGATACGCCGCCGCGCAGGGTGCCCGGCTGGTCCGGGTCGGTTCCACCGGCGACGTACGCGTCGCGGCACGCACCGCCGGTATCCCCTTCCAGCTCACCGCGGCAGGTGACGGCTCGGTCGTCTACATCGACCGGCCCGGTGCCGCCATGAAGGCGTCGAAGACCGAAGCCACGACCGAGCGGGCCGAGGTCCGCCGGGCCCCGGCCGCTCTCCTCGGGGCCACGGGGGCCGCCGGCGCCACCCAGCGCCTGGCCACCGGCGCGCTCACCGACTTCGACCTGGCCCGCGCGGCCCGTACCGGCGCGGTCTACGTCACCGGCACGGCCGAGGCCGCCGGCTCCCTGCCCGCCTCCGTACGTATGCCGTCGGGGGTGGCCAAGGACGCCGTCCTGTCCACGAAGGGCGAGGCAGCCGTCACCACGGCGTGGGCCGACGGCAAGGACTCCAGGATCTCTCCCCAGGAAGCCGCCTCGGCACGGACCGCCCGGACCGAGATGAAGATCCTCAGGACCGGGCGCAAGGTCACCCTGGACGCCCGGCCGGGCACGACGGTCGGCTCCGTCGCCCGGACGGCGGACGGGCTCGCCACCTCGCCCGCGCTCACCGGTGGCTCGGCAGCGGCCGCGCCGAAGCTCGCCGCCGCTTCACCGACGAACCCGGTCGAGGACGAGCGCTACTGCTCGGTGCCCCGCGGAGACGTGAAGAAGCAGGCGTTCCAGCCGACGCCCCGCCAGGTCGAGTGGGCGGTGGACCAGGCCGTGGTCGGGAAGCTCAACGCCCACGTCTCGCGGGCCGCCAACTGGAAGAACACCGGGATGTCGGCCTACCAGCCGCAGTCCCTCTTCCCTCTCAAGACCATGGCGGGCGACCCCAACGGGACGCCTGACGCGGCCGACGGGTACCACATCCCCGCACAGGTGATGCTGGGCGTCACCGCCCAGGAATCCAACATGTGGCAGGCCACCCGCTTCGCGGTGCCGGGGGTCACGGCGAACACGCTGATCGGCAACTACTACGGCATCAGTCACGGTTCCGACGGCCAGACCCCGGACCCGTGGGCGGTCAACTGGGCTGACGCGGACTGCGGTTACGGCATCGTCCAGGTGACCGACGGCATGCGCAAGGCCGGTCACGAGAAGCCGGGCGAGACAGCGCTCTCCGTGCAGAAGCAGGAGGCCGTCGCCCTGGACTACACCGCCAACATCGCGGCGGGTGTCAACATCCTCGTGGACAAGTGGAACCAGACGTACAGCGCCGGTATGACCGTCAACGACGGCGGCCCCGAGTACATCGAGAACTGGTTCTTCGCGCTCTGGGCGTACAACTCCGGCTTCTACCCCCAGTCCAGCGCCGGTTCGCACGGCGGTCACTGGGGCGTCGGCTTCACCAACAACCCGGCCAACGCCCTCTGGAAGGCCAACCGCACCCCGTTCCTCGAGAACGCGGCGGGCGGGGACGACTACTCCCACGCCGCCCACCCCCAGGACTGGCCCTACCAGGAGAAGGTGATCGGCTGGGCGGCCCGTCCGATCTCCGCGATGTTCTCCCCGGGTGACTTCCAGCCCGGCTACCGCGCCGCCTGGTGGACCGACCCGCTCTACCGGACGTCGGCCAAGCCGCCGGTCGGGACGTTCTGCGACAGCTCCAACAACTGCGATCCCAGCAAGATCACCGAGAACGACACCTCCACCAACGGTGCCTGCCAGCTCAACAACCCCTCCGACGAGTTCTTCCTGCACTGCTGGTGGAACAAGAAGGCCACCTGGAAGAACTGCGCGTCCGCGGCGACGTGCGGATTCGCCCTGCACCGCTTCGACGCCACCTATCCCGAACAACCCGACGGCAGCGCCTACCCGCCCCGGTGCTCCAGCGGACTGCCCTCCGGAACCTATGTGATCGACGACGTGGCCTCCGGGGTCACCCCCGCCGGTTCCTCGGGCCGGAGCTGCGGGTCGACGTCCTCTCCGGGGACCTTCGGCTTCACCTTCACCGCGGACGGCGCCAACTACCCGGGCAAGATCGACACCCACCAGATCGGAGCCGGCTACGGCAACCACTTCTGGTTCGGTCACACCCGGAACCAGACGTCCGCCGAGGGCGCCCGGATGAAGACCACCGGCACCTGGACCCTCACCAACGGCATGACCGGCTGGGCCCGTGTCTGGGTACACCTCCCCGACCACGGGGCGCACACCCGGCAGGCTTCGTACACCATCTCGGGGACCAACAGCACCAGCCCGGTCCGCGTGACCCCGCAGCGCGTCGGGGAGAACAAGTGGGTCTCCCTCGGGGTGTTCCAGTTCACCTCCACACCGAAGATCTCGCTCTCCACGCACGCGGCCGACGGCAGCGGGTCCGAGGACGTCGCGTGGGACGCGGCGGGCTTCCAGCCGTTGTCGGGCAAGCCCAAGGACATGGTGGTCGCGATGGGCGACTCCTACTCCTCGGGTGAGGGCGCCTCGGCCGCCGGCGGCGTCGACTACTACAAGGAGACCAACTACCGGGACACCAGCAACCCTTCGACCCGGAACGCCTGCCACCGCTCGAAGCAGGCATGGTCCCGCCAGGCCACGATCCCGGGGCGCTCGGCGTCCGTGGGCTCGATGGACGACAACCGCTCCGCGGCCATGGACTACCACCTCATCGCCTGCTCCGGTGCTCGCACCTACAACATCGCCGACGTCGGCGAGAACGGCGAGCTGCCCCAGCTGTCCAAGGGCTACCTCGACCAGAACACCACCCTGGTGACCCTCTCCATCGGCGGCAACGACGCACGGTTCGCCTACATCATCCAGAAGTGCATCTTCGGCGGTATAGGCTGGCCGACGCTGTGCCAGGACCAGAAGTTCGAGGACGACGACTCCCATGTGGACGACGCGGCCTACCAGGGCCTGGACATCGGCGTGGCGGCCGAGCGTCTCGCCAAGGAGCGCGTGCGTCCGGCCATCACGACCGCGCTGAAGAAGATCCAGGCGAAGGCCCCCAACGCCAAGATCGTCCTGATGGGCTACCCGCCGCTGCTGGAGGGCGCGGGGCAGTGCATTCCCGGCATCGGTACCTCGGAGGCTCCCTGGCTGAACAGCATGGCCGGCACTCTCGCCACCGAGATGCAGGGCGCCGTGGACGACGCCAAGGCCGCCGGCACCAAGGCCTGGTACTCCAACCCCGCGCAGAACTTCGCGGGCAAGGCCGTCTGCGGTGACCCCGAGCAGGTCCACGGCATCGTGCTGGACCTGGTGGAGAGCGACGAGCCGGCGATCGACTGGCCGATTCTTCAACTCGGCGCCTCCGCGCAGTCCTTCCACCCGAAGGTGGGCGGAGCCCGGCTGTACGCGGACTCGCTGGAACGGACGATGCAGGGTATGGGTCTCTGACCCCTTGCACAGGCGTGCCCT
>NZ_JAERUC010000202.1 GCF_016745505.1 Streptomyces silvae
CTGCTCGATCTTGGCGATGTACGCCGCCGAGTACTGCACCAGCGGCGCGAACTGCTCCTGGGTGAGGTGGGCTTCATCCCGTAGCGCCTTCAGCACCGCCCCGAACGTCTTGAGGCTGTCCGACAACTCAGGCTCGTTGTTGGCCGCGTCGCCGGCCCTTTCACCTGCCTGCATGACCCACCGCCCGCTCTTCCGTGTCCGCTCAGCACCGGACCCGTGGTGCTGCCCGGTACAACGCTGACGCTCCCTGCGGTCACGGGCAGTTGCCCGCCCAGTCCCGGAGGTCAACCAGTACAACGGATTCTGTATCAGCCCGGTACTTGTGGACCTGCGGTCGAGGGGGACTCACCCATCTGATCTGGGCCGGTTCTGTGCTTGACGTACAGCGTTGTCCCAGGACGCACGTCAGGGTGGGCACCTCCCGTGCGTGCCCACCCTGACCTGTGTTGTTCTCCGGCGAGACCTACTCGAAGTTGGCCCGCGCCCGCTTGTCACCCGCGTGGTACGACGTACCGGCGTCACGCACCTTGCGAGAGATCTCCGACAGAGCGGTGTGGATCCCCGTGGCGTCACGGTCCCAGCCGGCCTGGGCGGCGTCGTACGCCGACTTGGCCTCGCCCACCCAGAGCTCGGACACGTTGGCAACCATGCGCTTGATCGCCGCAAGGTCCTCCTGAAGCTGCCTGCTCTGCCGGTCGATGTCACCGGCGGCCTGCTCCAGGCTCGAGTAAGTGACAACCATCGTGCCGTCGTTGGTCGGCATACGGTCCTCCAGTTCAATCTAGTGCGGTGTGATGGCCCGTACGTGGTACGGGGTACGGCAAGTCTCAGAGAGCGTTGATGGCCGACGTCTTGGCCTCGGAGCCGCCCGAGTGGCCGGGGACGACGTCGACGCCCTGGAGGGCCTGCCTGATCTCGTCTTCGGTGTTGCCGGAGATGGTCCGGGCCGCCTTGATGGCTTCCTGGAAGTTGACGAGACGCGTGGCGATGTTGCCCATCTTCACGTTGATGTCAGCCTGCTTGACGTTGAAGGCGCTGGCGCCGATACCCTTCCAGGCACCTTCCAGGCTGTCGATCGTCGCCTGCAGCGTCTTCAGCTGGCCCCTCACGGAATCGAACCGCTTGGTGAGCTCGCCTTCCAGCTTGAGGAGCATCTCATCTGAAAGCTTCTGATCCGCCATAGTTCTGGCTTCCTTCCTGGTGCTCTTGTTCGGTCCGGCGGTACGCCGCCGGGGGTTCGTATGAGGAACTACGGTCAATCAGGCGGAACGGCGCCTGCGAGCGAGCACGAAAGTGCCGCCTCCGAGGACGAGCACCACGGCCACTCCGCCGAGGATCAGGCCCAGTTGACTACTGTCGTCCTTCTCCGTGCTGGAGCCTGCCATGGCTGCGTCCTCAGTCTTGTTCTTCTCGCCAGGCTGTGACGAAGCTGATGCGGAGGGGGCAGCCGATCCGGCGGAGCCGGACGTCTTCTCCTTGGTGAGCGGGCTGATGTCCGGGGCGCCGGGATCGCCCTTACCCTTCAGAATGTTCATGGAAGGGCGAATCAGGCCGTGACCCAGGTACTTGCTGAGCGTGCCCTTTTCCCAGTCCCGGCCAGCCGTGTCGAACAGTACGTTGAGGACTTGGTTCGCGGTCCAGTCCGGGTGCGCGGACCAGACCAAGGCAGCAGAGGCCGATGTGATAGCCGTGGCCGCACTCGTTCCGCCGTCCCCTCGGCAATAACGTTCGAATTTTTCATCGCACCAAAAAGGCACATCGTCACCGGGTGCGGCGATATCGACGATGTTGCCGTACTGAGAAGTATCGGACACTTTACCCTGCTTATCGGCCGCTCCGACACCGACGACTTCCGGGTAAGCGGCCGGATAGATCGGCGCGTTACCCTTCTTTGCCTCATTTCCAACGGCAGCGAAGAATAGCTTCCCTTTACCCTGAGCGTATTTTACCGCTTCAATTTCTCGATCCATCTTAAATTCGCTACCAAACGACATACTGATGATCTGGGCATCACTATCAGCAGCGGCACGGATTGAGTCCGCAGAGTCGTAGGCATTGACCGAATGGGAGTTTTGGAAGTCAGTGTCCGCGACCCTCATGGGGATGATCTTCGCTCCAGGGGCAAGACCCTTCAGACCTCCGCCTTCCCCAGTACCGGCAATGAGCTCCGCCATCGTTGTGCCATGACCGGTATAGTCGTCAGTTTCGTCCCCTTCGGCACCCGTAGCATCAAGCCCTTTGAGGACCTGCCCCTTCAAGGACGGCGTCGAAGGGTTGATGCCAGTGTCGATGACAGCAACTGTGATGCCTGCCCCCGTGGTGGTCTTCCACATCTCCTCGGCCTGCATGGGCTTGAGGTACCACTGATCCGCCTGTACGTCTGCAGCGACCGCCGACGGAGCAGCACCTCCAAATCCGATGCTCCACGCAGTTGCCACGGCCATCGCGCCGAGAAGTCGCCCTCTCAGCCGGAGGCGCATTCGGGTCTGGCTCATTCCTGCTGTCATCCCGACTTCCGAACCTTCCGTGTACCTACTCGATCACCGGCGGCGCGACTCCGCGACGGCCGGCTTCCCACGTCTCTCTGTCTTCGGTCAGGTAGTCCGGACGCTGCGTGCCGTCGTCCTGGTCCTCGTCCCTGGAGTCCTTCCGGCCTGCTGGGCGCACGAGCCCCGCACCGCCTGCTGTGAAGCCCTTCGCGCCTGCCCCGGGACGTGCGGGACCTCCACGGGGCGTGCCGACGACGCCGTTGGTACTAGGCGTACCCCGGCCTGCGGGACGAGGGGCGTTGCCGGTTCCGTTGCCGACGACGCCGCGCTGTCCGACCCCGCCGACCGGACCGCCCGGCCGCCCCGCTCCCCCGGCCCCGATGACCGTGCCGCGTGCGGCACCTCGCGTGCCTCCGGTCGTCCCGGGCGCGGAACGCTGGGGTGTACCCCCGACGATGCCGCTCCGGCCTGCGCGCGGGGCGGAAGTGCCGGACGTGCCTGCATGACCCATTGATGTCGGCCTGCCACCCGTGACACCCGATCGGCCGGCGGTTGGGGACTGCGGACCGGTGACCCCGCGGGCGGAGGATGTGCCTCCGTTCATGGGAGAGGGGCGCCCCACCTGAGGACCAGTGGTCCGGCCGTTGGCTGTCGGGCCGCCACCTGAGCGGGTACCGCCCGCCGGCTGGCCCACCGGTCTGGGCGCACCCGTCTGTGTCTGAGGGTTTCGTGAACCATTGGTCATGGGGCTCAGGAAGCTGTTCGTCACGGGGGGAGTCAGGCCCGGCCCCGTTACCGACGGGCCCGTGGTCTGCGTGGGAGGAGGTGTAGTGACCTGGGAAGTCGCCGGGGGTGGCGCGGTGGCGACGCTGTCGATTTCTGTCGAGACGCCCCTTTCCGGGACAGGCATTACTGGCACTGGCGTCTCGAAGCCTTGGCCGCCCGACGAGGAACCGGGGCTGCCGATCACTGCATGACGCGACGCGCCGCCGGAGTCCACGGCGCCGGGCGACTCGGAAACCGACGACGAGGAATCCGACTGCCCATCACCTCTTCTCTTCGAAGGCCGCGGCATCGCCACATCGAGCTTCTTCTCGAACCGCGGCGGTTCCTGTGCCGCCAGCGTCTCCTCCGACACCGCGTAGTACGAAGCCAGCCGGTTCGCCTGGTTGATGGCCTCCTGACGGTCCTTCTCGACCTTCAGCGCCGCCGCGTACTCCGGGTTCTCCTCGATCCGCGCCGGGCTCTCGATGTCCTCCGGGGACTTACGAACCAGGCGGCTGTCCCGGGGCGGGAGGGAGTTGCGGACCGAAGCGAGACCCGTACCTGCGACGGTGATCTGGGTACCCGCCACCTCGGCGAAGGCACCCAGCTTCCGGGCATGGGCGACCAGGCCCTTGCCCCAGTTGCTGAAAGCTGTTCCGGACTCGCCTTCCCAGTCGACACGGTCGATGAAGCCCTCGAGCTCGCCCGCCGCCGTCTCCATGGCGGAACGCGCCTTCAGGAGCGCTTTGCCCGCCTCTTCGAGGTGCTCCGGCTTGGAGTTCTCGATCAGGTCGATCATCGCGTTGAGGTCGTGGCCCTCGAACGACGTCCGGCCGGAGGAGCCGCCGCTGCCGAGGCCGAACACCTCCATCACGTCCTGCATCTGGCGGGTCACGTCGGTGACGACCAACTGCCCCGCGACGCGTTCCTTGTCCTCCTGCTGCTGTTCCGCGGGAGTCAGCTCCGGCTCCTCGGAACCTGTCTCCGGCGTCTTCGGCTCGCTCATTCGGCTGCCCACCCCGCCTCATACTGCTTGTCAGCATTCTCAGGCTTGGCAGGCTCGTCCGCCCGCGCCGCCTTTTCGCGCTCGGCGTCCATGTGCGCCTGGATCTCGTAGAACCGGCGCCGGGTGTCGTCGTCCACGTTGTCGAAGCCGACTGCCGCCGCATGCACCCCGAGGCTCAGGTACTCGATCTGTTCGCCCAGGGACTTCGAGAGGGTGACCAGGGATTCGTGAACACGGTTGTACTGGGCGTAGAGCCCGTCCGCTTCCGCGAAAGAGGCGTTGTGTCCGCTGAATGCGTTACGCGACACCGTCTGTTCCGCGACCTTCGACTTGCCGGCCGGTGAGCTCTCGAGGTCCGCCAGCAAAGCGTTCACTTTTTTCTGGAACTCCTCCAGGGCGCCTACGCCCTTCCGGAGATCTCCCTTTCCCTTGGCCACGTTGCTGTCCTTCCCCGTTTCCCCGTTTGCTCAGTCCGTTTCGCGTTGCTATCGCACCCGCGTGAACAGCACTGACCCCATCACATCACTCTAGCCAATGGCACTGACAGGACCAACTGTCTTGTCCATCACGTGACTTCCACGGCGTCACACTCCGCCGGGCCGTCCCTGCCGCCGATTCCTGTCCCTCACGGTCACCGCCGCACCCGCGATGGCGGCCACCAGGACCGCTCCGCCCACCACGACGTACGTGGCGAGCCTGGCGTTGCGCTCGTCCGCGGTTTCGCCCAGATGGATGGCGGCCGGAACCGGCGCCTTGCCCTTGCTCACACCTTCGTGTGCCACCGGTTTCTCGATGGGCTTGTCGTCCTCGGTCAGGGCGCGCACCGGGTCGACGACACCCCAGCCGACCAGGTGGTCGTGGCCCGCGATCGAGCGTTCCGCCGTCTGCTCGATCTGGGCGACGATTTGCTCCTGCGTCCAGTCCTTGTGCTTGGCCTTGATGAGGGCCGCGACCCCGGCGACGTACGGGGCCGAGAAGCTGGTGCCGTTGTCGGAGCAGTGCCCCCCGCCGGGGACCGTCGAGATCATGTCGACGCCGGGGGCCGCGACGCCCACGAAGTCGCCGGACTGGGAGAAGGCCGCACGTTCGTTGTTGCGGTCCGAGGAGGCGACGGCCAGGACACCGTCGTACGACGCCGGGTAGGTCTTCTTCACGTTTCCGCCCAGGCCGTCGTTGCCGGCCGAGGCGACCACCACGATCTCCTTGGCCAGGGCCGCTTTCACCGCCTGTTCCAACAGGGGCGTGGGCTTCACCGCGTTGGCCGTGTCCTGGGAGATGTTGATGACATTCGCCCTCCCCTGCCCGGCCGCGTAGTTGATGGCGTCCGCCAGGGTCTCCGCCGTGCCGTGGCCCTCGGCGTCGTTCTGCTGGATCGGGATAATCGTCGCGTCGGGAGCGAGGCCGGTGAAGCCGGTGCCCTTGGCCTCCCGCGCGGCGATGATGCCGGCGACCTTGGTGCCGTGGCCGACCACGTCGGTGGTGCCGTTCTCCTTGCCGCGCTCGATCTTGTTGCCGTTCTCGTCCTTGATGTTCTTGTCCAGCAGGTTCTTGCCGCTCCCGGCGTCCACGGCCTTCGTGAGCTGCGGGTTCTTGACGTCGACCCCGGTGTCGATGACGGCCACCCGGACGCCCTTGCCCGTGGACTGCTCCCACAGTTCGTCCATCAGCACGCGTTGGAGCGCCCAGGGCCGGCCTGCGTACTTCTTCGCGGGGAAGGTGCACTGGGTGGAGTCGTCCGCGGCTGCGGGCAGCACCGGCAGCGAGACGAGGAGAACGGCGGTGGCGGCCGAGGCTGTCAGCAGCCGTCGCCGGTATGAGGGCGTGGTCACGTGGTCGCTCCTCACGAACCCTGCGGCTGGCGGGCGGCGCCGGTCGACAGACGGGGGCCCGTCGGCAGGAAGGCGGACCAGGCGGCCGGTACGGGCGCGGGGTCGACGTCCTTGTACCCGAGGTGGTTCTGCGCCTGCTGGGCTTCCTGCTGGCTCTGCGCCTTCTCCTCCTTCGTGCCGGACTCACCGATCCCGGAGTCGTCCTCGACGCTGTCGCCGTTGGACTGCATCGCGTAGCGCAGCCCGGTGTCGGTCACCAGGAAGAGGGGGCCGGACTCGGGGCTGGACCCCTTGAACTGGCGGAAGAGCTGGCCGGAGCCAGGCGTGACGTACGCGCTGCTGGAGCCGGTGGGGAGCGTGGCGGGGAAGCCCGTACCGGCCCAGGTGCTGAGCGTGCTGGTGCCGTTCTTGTCGGAGACCGAGCGCAGGACGTTGCACACGGTGTTACGGCTTCCGCTCTCGGTGCTCGCGGAGTTGACGGGCTCCGGCTTGCTCGTGGGCCACTTCTTCTCCTGCCCGAAAGCCTCGCCGGGCTCGAACGCGCCGGCGCTGACGGACTGCGCCTTGCCGTCCTGGTCGAGGCCGACCAGGTCGCGGCTGCTGAGGAGGAGTTTGGCGACGAAGTCGGACACCGGGGCGACCCGGCCCGGGAGAACCACGTACTGCTGGGTTCCGGTGCCGGAGACCGCGGCGAGGATCATGCCCACCTTGTTGTCCTCGTCCTGCAGGATTCCCGGAACGCCCGCGTCGGCGCCGGGAGTTCCCTCGATGGCCGGGATGGTGACCGGGTCGCCCTTGTGCAGGGTGTCCAGCCAGTCGGCGGACACCCGCTGGGGGGTGCGGTCCGGACCGACGAGGGTGCGCAGCAGCAGTTCGTCGTTCTTCACCTCGTACGCGGTGCCCGTGGCGTCCACGATGTAGCGGGTCCTGTCCGGTCCGGGGCCCTCGACGTACATCAGCTCGCCGCCGTGCAGCTTGTTCGCGCCCTCGGTCTTCCCCTTCTCGCGCTCCGCGAAGACGAACGCCGCCTTCTGGATGGCCCTGCCGCCCTCGCCGGGCCGCTCGCAGACCGCCCAGCGCTTCGCGGCGCCGGCTTGGGACTTGTCGGGCAGGCGGTCCGGGGCGTACGGGATGCCGAGGGTCGCGCCGTGCGGGATCTTGCCGCTGTCGAGGACCGATTCGCTGACGTTGACGACCTGGCCCTTGTCCGGGGCGAGGAGCAGCTTGGCGCTGGACATGTTCAGGACGGGGTGGAGCTGCGTCTTGCCGTCGGTCACCAACACCACGTAGCGGGTGGTGGACTTGCTGGCGATGATGACGTTCTCGTACGGGGTGTCCCATTTCTGGGGTGCCACGGGCTTGAACATCCCCCAGGCTCCGAACACCGCCAGGACGACGACGCCGACGATCGCTCCGGGGACCACCGCGCGCAGGGGGCGCGGTGCGCCCTCCTCCGAGCCTGACGGGTGGGGCTGCAGGAACTGTGCGACCAACCTCCGCTTCGCGAAGGTGTAGGCATTGAGTTCGTCCCGCCGTGATGCCATGTGCGCGCTGCCCCTTCTCCCCAGTGGGCGACCAGGTTCCCACACCCGCCGTGGACCGCTGCCGCCGACCGGGACCCCTACTATGCCTGTTGGCACTTGGCATTCACCGCTCAGGTAGGGTGATCGCCCGATCAACGCCCGTGAAAAAAACGGTGAATACGGACACGAGGGGGCAACGCGGCGATGGCTGCAGCGACGGGCGAGCGCACGAGGCGGTCCACCCAGCGAACGCCCGCCCCTTCCCGGCGGCAACGCAGCAACGGGCCTGACGGCACGGCCCCCCGCAGCTCGGCGGACACCCCCGCGGCGACCACGCTCCATTCGATCTCCAGGACCGGCCGCGTAGGACCCGCGCTGCGGCAGATGGTGCTCGTGGAAGCGGCCCTGGCGGTCGCCGTGGTGGGCGCTGCGCTCGGCGGCGCCTGGATGATCCCCGCCGGCGTGATCGCCTGCCTGCTCATCCTTCTCGCGGTGGTACGCCGCCGGGGCCGCGCCGTCCAGGACTGGCTGTCGACCGTGTCCTCCCTGCGCCGCCGCCGGCGGACCGCTACGGCGCCCCCGGCCGAGACGGAGCCGCAGCTGGCTCCGGTCGCGGAGAACGTGCCGGGGTTCGCCCCTTACATCTACGTCGACGGCGCCCGCCGCACGGTCGGCATGCTCGGGGACGGCACGTTCCTGACCGCGGTCGTCCGGGTCGAGGCGAGCGGGGAGTCGCTCCGTCAGGCCATGGGCGCCCGTGCACTGCCGCTGTCCCTGCTGGGTGACGCGCTCGCGGTGGACGACATCGTGCTGGAGTCGGCGCAGCTCGTGCAGCAGGTGCGGCCCGCTCCGGCGCCGCATCTGCCGGAGCGGTCGGTGGCCCGGCTCTCGTACGCCCCGCTCCAGGACAGGACCGGGGCGCCCGCGCTGCGGATGACCTGGGTGGCGGTGAAGCTGGATCCGGAGCTGTGCCGGGAGGCCGTGGAGGCCCGCGGCGGCGGGATCGGAGGGGCTCAGCGCTGTCTGGTGCGGGTCGCGGACCATGTGGCGAGCCGCATCACGGGCGCGGGTTTCCGGGCCTCGGTGCTGGACCAGGAGGAGCTCAACTCCGCCGTGGCGACGTCCGCGTGCGCGAACCCCATCCTGTCGGCGCGTGCGGGACGCCCGGATGCCGCGCCTCAGCGGCGGACGACGGAGACGACGCGGGTCTGGCGCTGCGACGACCGCTGGCACACCACGTACGCGGTCGACCGCTGGCCCGAGCTGGGCCGGGGAGCGACTCCGCTGCCGCGGCTCGTGGCGCTGCTGACCTCGGTACCGGCGTACGCGACGACGTTCAGCCTGACGGTGCGCCGCGGGACGCACCAGGGCCATGTCTCCGTACGCGGCCACGTCCGGATCACCGGCGGCTCGGACACCGAACTGGTCGGCGTACGAAGGACTTTGGAGCAAGCCGCCCGGCACGCGGAGGTCGGTCTCGTACGGCTGGACCGCGAGCAGCTGCCGGGTGTCCTGGCCACGCTCCCGCTGGGAGGCGCGCAGTGACGAAGAACATCGCTCCGAGGCGGGGGCTGCTGGGTCCGCGCCATGCCGGGCACACCCTGGCGGCGGACCATCTGGGCGCGCTGTCGCTGCCGGTGGGGGACGACGGCGTGATCATCGGTGACGACGCCGAGGGCCGCCCGCAGATGATCGGGTTCCACCGGCCCGCGCCGTACGACGTCCTGCTGATCGGTGGTCTGTGGACCGCGCAGGTGCTGGCGCTGCGCGCGGCGGGCACGGGTGCGCGGGTGGCGGTCGAGACGGGCCGTACGCAGGCGTGGACGACGCTGGCCCAGGCGGCCGGCGCCGGTCTCGAGTGCATCTCGCTCCACGATGTGGGCCGGGTGCCGCCGACCGGGGCCACCGTCGGCAGCCCGGTCGTCGTGGTGCGGGACTGCGGCATGCGGCCGCCCCGCGGCCGGGTGGTGTCCTCGCCGTGGCAGTCGGTGCTGACGCTGTTGCCCTATCTGAGCCCTGTGGCGCCGCGGTTGATGCGCGCGGCCACGCTGGTGGGCGTGCAGCGGGTGTCGCCGGCCGAGGCGGAGCAGATCGGCCGCATATTGGGGCTCGCACGCGCCGAGAGCGAGGCCCTGCCCACGCTGGCCGACGGTGTCACCCTCTGGGTGGCGGGCCGTGAGCGCCACTGGGTGATGACCAGCGCGACGGATGTGGAGACCGGATTGCTGGGCACTGCTCGCAGGATGGACTGAACCTCTCCCGTTCGGCCCCCGGACCGGCCGCTTTTCAGGATCATGGCGGGGGAACGACACGGTTCGACGGAAGGGACGGGCGCATGGGCACCCAGCAGGAAAAGGACGAGCTCTACGCTCTCGACATCTCGGATGTGGAGTGGCTGAGCGCACCCGGTACCGAGAACGTCGAGGAGCGGGTCGAGATCGCCCATCTCCCGGGAGGTGCGGTCGCCATGCGCTCGTCGCTGGATCCGGAGACCGTACTGCGCTACACGGAGGCCGAGTGGCGCGCGTTCGTGCTGGGCGCGCGCGACGGGGAGTTCGACCTCAAGTAGGGCGGATGCGGGGTGCGGGGGCGGCTGTCGGTGACTGCCGCCCTCTCGCTGTGTCCGGGACGGGCGCCGTTCGCTCTGTCCAACCCCGTCCCGATGCGCGACAAATGGCCCGTTCCTTCACCTTCTGACGCACTCGTCGCACGGAAGAGCCGTGCGTGACCTACGGGACAGTTGCCGCGGGCGATACGGCCTGCCGTAGTGCGCCCCATGGCGATTAGGGTGGGTGGGGGCGCGGCAGAGGAACCTGCGGGCAGGCACTGCGCGTCGCAAGGGGGAGAGCCGGGCGGACCGGCCAGAACGGGAACGGTCGCCCCCACCCACCACGGCACAAGGGTGCTCGACCACACCAGGAGGCAAAGTGAACGGCGATCGGGACGAGATCAGCGGGGGATGGAACACGCCCGTCGACGAGTCGTCCGACGCGGATCCCGCCGAGATGACGGGTGAGTTCACCATCGACTACACCCCTCCCGCCTGGTACACGCAGAACGCGCCGGGCGACTCCTCGGGCGGTGCGGGCTCGCACCTGGCACCGCCTCCGCCGCCGCAGGGCGCGCCGCTGGCCGTACCCGGGCTGCCGTCGTCCGGCGGTTTCGAGCCCGGCTGGCCGCCGGTTCCGGCAGCGCCGTCCGAGGCGGCTTCGGCCGCCTCTTCGGAGCCGCCCTCGCCTTCGTACGAGCCCACTCCCCCTGCACCGGCGCCGGCTCCGCCCACGTCGAGCTCCGAGGAGTCCGACGCGGCGGGCGGTGCGTCCGGTCCGTTCGGCGGTGGCGATGTGGAGAGCGGCGCCACCATGCGCTTCTCGCCCGCCGCGCTGAAGCAGGAGATCGCCGAGCGCGAGGCGGCCAAGGCCCAGGCCGAAGCCCAGTCGGAGCCGGTGTCGGAGCCGGTGTCGGAGCCGGAGCCGGAGCCGCAGTCGGCCCCCCTGGCATCCGCTCCGGCGGAGGACGAGGCCGGGGCCGAGCCCGAGGCCACGGACCCGGCCCGTCCGGCGGACGAGCGGGACTCCGACGGGGCCGAGGAAGCCGAAGCGGGCGACGCCGAGCCCGCCTCCCCGGAGGCGGATGACGCGCAGGCGCCGGCTCAGGAGATCGACGACTGGCCGAAGACGGACGCCGAGCGGGCGGCCGAGCAGGCGAGCTCCCGGACCGGCGCCGACCCCCGGGACGCTCCCCCGGCCGGTACCCCGCCGCAGGGCGCGCCGTCCGGCGGCCCGTCACCCGAGGACGCGCCTCCCACGGCGCCGCCCACCGCGGCGCCGACCGCCGGCGCACCGTCCGGTGACGCACCTCAGGGCGCCGTGCCGTCGAACGCTCCGGCCCCCTGGACTCCCGCGCCGCCCCCGCAGGGCGCCCTCCCGCCCCTGCCGCCAGCCTTCCAGCCCGCCGCACCGCAGCCGAGCGCCCCGCAGTCCGCGCCGCAGTGGCCCGCGCAGCAGCCCGCGCCCGCTCCGGCCGCCGACGCCTCGGGCGGCTACGGCTTCCCCCAGCCCCCGGCGCCGTCGGTGCCCGCGCAGCCGTCCCCGCCCGCGCCCCCGCAGCCGGTACAGCCCAACGCGCCTGCTCCGCAGGGTGGTTACGGATTCCCGCAGACGCCCGAGCAGGGTGGTTACGGATTCCCGCAGACCCCCCAGCAGGGCGGTTACGGGTTCCCCCAGACGCCCCAGCAGCAGTTCCCCGCGCAGGGTGCGCCCCAGCTGCCTCCGGCCGCACAGCCCCAGGGTGGTTACGGCTTCCCGCAGGCCGGTCAGCAGCCGCAGTTCCCCGCGCAGGGCGCCCCGCTCCCTCCGCAGGCACCCCAGCAGGCGCCCCAGGGCACACCGAACCTGCCCGCTCCGCAGCAGCAGCAGCAGCCCGAGGCCTACCAGCCCCAGCCGCCCGCGCCCCAGGCTCCGCCCGTGGGCCCCCGCACCGGGTCCGCGTGGCCGACGCCGGTCACGCATGACCAGCGCGAGCGCTCCGTACCGGGTGCGCCGCTCGGTTACACGGCCGCCGTGGAGCTGTCGTCGGACCGGCTGGTCCGGGGCAAGCAGAAGGCCAAGAGCAGCCGTACGCCGTCCGCCGCCTCCCGCTTCAAGCTGGGCGGGAAGAAGGAGGAGGTCGAGCGGCAGCGCAAGCTGGACCTGATCCGTACGCCGGTGCTGTCGTGCTACCGGATCGCGGTCATCAGCCTCAAGGGCGGTGTCGGCAAGACGACGACGACCACCGCGCTCGGCTCGACCCTGGCCACCGAGCGGCAGGACAAGATCCTCGCCATCGACGCCAACCCGGACGCGGGCACGCTCGGCCGGCGGGTGCGCCGCGAGACCGGGGCCACCATCCGCGACCTGGTCCAGGCGATCCCGTACCTCAACTCGTACATGGACATCCGCCGCTTCACCTCGCAGGCCCCCTCCGGCCTGGAGATCCTCGCCAACGACGTGGACCCGGCGGTCTCCACGACCTTCAACGACGAGGACTACCGGCGGGCGATCGACGTCCTGGGCAAGCAGTACCCGATCATCCTCACCGACTCGGGCACCGGCCTGCTCTACAGCGCGATGCGCGGGGTGCTGGACCTCGCCGACCAGCTGATCATCATCTCGACACCGTCCGTCGACGGCGCCTCCAGCGCCTCCACGACGCTGGACTGGCTGTCGGCGCACGGGTACGCGGAACTGGTGCAGCGCTCCCTGACCGTCATCTCCGGTGTCCGTGAGACCGGCAAGATGATCAAGGTCGACGACATCGTGCAGCACTTCGAGACCCGCTGCCGGGGCGTCGTGGTCGTACCGTTCGACGAGCACCTGTCGGCGGGCGCCGAGGTGGACCTCGACATGATGCGGCCGAAGACCCGCGAGGCGTACTTCAACCTCTCGGCGCTCGTCGCGGAGGACTTCCAGCGCGCCCAGCAGCAGCAGGGGCTGTGGACGGCGGACGGCAGCAACCCGCCGCCGCAGTTCGCCCCGCCCATGCCCGGTCAGCAGACGCCGGGTCAGCAGGTCCCCGGACAGCAGCCGTACGCGCCCCAGCCCGGCCAGCCCTACCCGGGGCAGCAGCCGTACCCCGGACAGCCGTACCCCGGGCAGCCGCAGCAGCAGCCGTACCCGCCCCAGCAGCCGTACGGCGGGCAGCAGCCCTACGGGGGCCCACAGCAGGCCGCCGCGCCTCAGCAGGCCTACCCGCCGTACCCCGGCCAGGCCGCGCAGAACAACGCCTGGCAGCAGCAGCCGCCCGCCCAGGCTCAGCCCGGCGGCGCCCCGGCCGGGCCGCCTCCGCCGCCCGCGCACCACGATGGCCAGGCACATCAGCAGGGACAGTCCGAACTGCAAGGTCCCGTTCCGCCCGCGGGCCGGCAGCAGCACCCTCCGCAGCCGCCGTCGGCGCCTCAGCAGTAAGGCAGTAGAGGTCTAAACCAATGAGGGCTCGCGCCGTTCACCCGGTGCGGGCCCTCATCGCATTCCCGCAGACCACACGCGGTTTGGCGGACCGTTGACGCGACTCGACCGCCGCTGATAAACCTTCGCTTCACCAGCTGGCGAACCAGAGATCTGCCCGCCTTCACCATGCGAGACATGACGCGAGGTCCACGTCCATGGTCACAAGATTCCCTCCACGCTCCCCCCGCCCACGCGGCCGTCTGCGTATCCTTCTTGCCGCCGGAGCCGCCGCCTTGGCGCTGACGGCCGGATCGGTCGTCCCCGGCAGCCCGCTCGGCTCCGCGCCGCAGGAGGCGCAGGCCGCCGACGGCAAGTCGACGCTCACGGTCGCGGTCGCGCAGAGCGTCGACTCCCTGAGCCCGTTCCTCGCGCAGCGGCTGCTCTCCACGAGCATCAGCCGGCTGATGTACGACTTCCTGACCAACTACGACGCCAAGGACAGCCACGCGATCCCCGGTCTGGCCACCAAGTGGGAGCCCTCGGCCGACAAGCTGACGTGGACGTACACCATCCGGGACGACTCGAAGTGGTCGGACGGCGAGAAGGCCACCGCCGAGGACGCGGCGTGGACCTTCAACAAGATGATGACCGACGAGGGAGCCGCCACCTCCAACGGCAGCTTCGTCTCGAACTTCAAGAAGGTGACCGCGCCCAGCCCCGACAAGCTGGTCGTGGAGCTGAAGCAGCCTCAGGCCACGATGACGGCGCTGGATGTGCCCATCGTCCCCAAGCACGTCTGGGAGAAGGTCGGCGACTTCTCGAAGTTCAACAACGACACGAAGTTCCCGATCGTCGGGAACGGGCCGTTCATCCTGACGGACTACAAGGTCGACAGCTATGTGAAGCTGAAGGCCAACAAGGACTTCTGGCGGGGCGCCCCCAAGTTCGACGAGATCGTCTTCCGGTACTACAAGGACCAGGACGCAGCGGTCGCCGCCCTCCGAAAGGGTGAAGTCTCCTTCGTCGCCGGAAGCCCGAGCCTGACGCCCGCGCAGGCCGCGTCGCTGAAGACCACCGAGAACATCAAGGTGAACGACGCCCCCGGCCGGCGCTTCTACGCGCTGGCCGTCAACCCGGGCGCGCAGACCAAGGACGGCAAGAAGTTCGGCGACGCCAACCCGGCGCTGAAGGACCCGAAGGTCCGTCAGGCGCTCTTCCTGTCCGTGGACCGCACGACCATCATCGACAAGGTCTTCCAGGGCTACGCCGTGGAGGGCGAGGGCTACATCCCGCCCCGCTACGACTCGTACTTCTGGAAGCCGTCGGGCGAGCAGAAACTCGCCCACGACCCGGCGAAGGCGGCCGCCCTCCTCGACGAGGCCGGCTACAAGAAGAACGGCGCGGGCAAGCGGACCGGCAAGGACGGCAAGCCGCTCGACTTCCGCATCCTGTGTCACGCCACCGACCCCAACGACAAGGCGATCGGCAAGTACCTCCAGGAGTGGTGGGGCGAGCTCGGCGTCGGCCTGAAGGTCGACTGCATGGACAACGTCTCCGACCCCTGGTTCGCCGGTGAGTACGACCTTGCCTTCGACGGCTGGTCCGTCAACCCCGACCCCGACTTCGTGATGTCGATCCACACCTGCGCCGCCCTGCCGGCCAAGGCGAAGCAGACGGCGGCGACGGACAACTTCATCTGCGACAAGCAGTACGACGAGCTGTACGCGAAGCAGCTGGCCGAATACGACCCCGCCAAACGGGCCGACCTCGTGAAGCAGATGGAGTCGCGGCTGTACGACACGGGATACATGAATGTCATGGCGTACCCGAATGCCGTCGAGGCCTACCGCACCGACCAGATCAAGTCGATCACGACGATGCCCTCCGCCGCGGGCAACATCTACGGTCAGGACGGTTACTGGAGCTGGTGGTCGGCGGTCCCGGCCGCCGGAGCGTCGGACGGTTCGTCCGGCGACAGCGGCAGCTCCACCGGAGTCCTCATCGGCGTCGGTATCGCTGTAGTCGTCCTCGCCGGTGGCGGGCTGCTGTTCGCCATGCGTCGTCGTTCCACCGCGGAAGACCGTGAATAGTCCATGAGCACAGAAAGCACTCCCGCGCTCCTGAATGGCGCGGCGGGCGTGGACGCTGTGCAGACCGACGGCCCGGCTCCGGCCGGGCCGTCGGCCCGCAGTCCACGCGCCCGCAGTACGACCGCGTACCTCCGCTATGCGGCGGGCAAGCTGGCCGGTGCGGCCGTCTCGCTGTTCGCCGTGCTCGTCACCAGCTTCTTCCTGTTCCGTCTGATCCCCGGCGACCCGGTCAAGCAGATGACCGGCGGCCGGCAGGTGTCGAACGAGCAGATCGCCGCGATGCGCAAGGAATTCGGCCTGGACCTGCCGCTCTGGCAGCAGTTCACCGAGTACTGCGGCAAGGCCCTGACCGGGGACTTCGGTACGTCGTACCAGTTCCGCGCCCCCGTCATGGACAAGATCTCCGAGGCGCTCCCCGCGACGCTGCTGCTCACCGGCACCGCGTTCGTGATCTACACGGCGATCGGGATCTGGCTGGGCGCCAGGTCCGCCTGGCGCAACGGCTCGGCGGGCGACCGCTTCCACACGGCCTTCGCGCTGACGCTGTACTCGGTGCCCTCGTTCTGGCTGGGGCTGCTCCTGATCATCACCCTGTCGGTCGGCATCGGACCCATCCCGGGTCTCTTCCCGACCGGGGGCATGGAGTCCGGCAGTGAGAGCGGTTTCGCGTACGTCCTCGATGTGGCGCACCACCTCGTGCTGCCGGTCATCACCCTCGTCGCCGTCGAGTACGCGCGTACCCTGCTGGTGATGCGCTCCTCGCTCCTCGACGAGATGGGCAGCGACTATCTGACGACGGCCCGGGCGAAGGGGCTCCGCGACGACCTCGTACGCCGCCGGCACGCCGTCCCGAACGCGATGCTGCCCACGGTGACGCTCCTCTTCGTCAACCTGGGCAACACGGTGGCCGGCGCCATCCTGGTGGAGACGGTGTTCTCCTGGCCCGGTCTGGGCGGCCTGTTCTACCAGGCACTGAGCGTGCCCGATCTGCCACTGGTGCAGGCGCTGTTCTTCATCTTCGCCGCCGCGGTGATCCTCATGAACACGCTCGCCGATGTGATCTATCCGCTCCTCGATCCCCGGGTGGGCCGATGACGACGACGACCGACACCGCGCCGGCCCCCGGGCCGCGCGCACTGACCTGGGCCCGCAGGCGTCAGGCCGCGGGCCGCTTCTGGCGGCAGTACCGCGCCCACCGGGCGGGCGTCGCCGGCCTCGCCGTGCTGGCGCTGATCGCCCTGACGGCGCTGGCGGCCCCGCTGCTGGTCGGCGCCGACTCGCAGAGCGTCACCACCGCGCCGGGCGGCGCGCTGGAGTCGCCCAGCGCCGAGTTCCCCCTCGGCACGGACCAGTTCGGCCGCAGTCTGCTCGCCCTCCTGGTGTGGGGGACGCGGGTCTCGCTGACCGTGGGCCTGCTCGCCGCGTTCCTCTCGGTGGCCATCGGGACCCTGGTGGGCATCACCGCCGGACACTTCAAGGGCTGGTACGGCAACGTCGTCATGCGGATCACGGACTGGTTCCTGGTGATGCCGACGCTGGTGCTGGCCATCGCGCTGGCCACCGTGCTCTCGAGGTCGCTCTGGACCACCGTCCTCGCGATCGGTGTGACGACCTGGCCGACGACCGCGCGTCTGGTGCGGGCGCAGACGCTGTCCGTGGAGTCCCGTCCGTACATCGAGCGCTCCAAGGCGCTCGGGGGCGGGCACGGTCACATCATGTCCCGCCATGTGCTGCCCAATGTCATGCCGCTGGTGCTCGCGCAGACCACGCTGGTGATCTCCACCGCCATCCTCACCGAGGCGACCCTCGCCTTCCTCGGGCTCGGCGATCCCACGATCGTCTCCTGGGGCGGGCTGCTCCAGGACGCCCGTGAGGCCGGAGCGGTCAGCTCCGGCAACTGGTGGTACCTCGCTCCGCCCGGACTCGCCATCGCGGTCGTCGCCCTCGCGTTCACGCTGTGCGGCCGTACCATCGAGTCCGTGCTCAACCCCAAGCTGGGGGTGTCCCGTTGACCGCCGTGAAGACCGAGAGCGTTCCGAAGCCGGAGACCGGGCAGCCGTTGCTCGACGTCCGGAATCTGCATGTCACCTACGGGTCCGGGGCCTCGGCCGTCCCCGCCGTGCGGGGTGTCGACCTACGGGTCGAGGCGGGCCAGAAGCTCGGCATCGCCGGGGAGTCCGGCTGCGGGAAGTCGACGCTGGCGCTCGCGCTGCTGCGGCTGCTGCCCGCCTCGGCGACCTTGAGCGGTGAGATCCTGCTGGACGGCGAGGACATCCTCACCATGAAGTGGGGGCGGCTGCGCGCAGTGCGCTGGGCGGGGGCGTCGATCGTCTTCCAGGGCGCGATGCACTCGCTGAACGCCGTGCACCGCATCGGCGACCAGATCGCAGAACCGATCCTGCTGCACGGCAAGGGGACCCCTGCGGCCGCCCGCAGGCGCGCCGGTGAGCTGCTGGAGCAGGTCGGCCTTCCGGCCGCACGGGCGGACGCCTATCCGCACGAGCTGTCCGGTGGGCAGCGCCAGCGCGTGATGATCGCGATGGCGCTGGCCTGCGACCCGCGGCTGATCATCGCCGACGAGCCGACCACGGCCCTCGACGTGATGATCCAGGCGCAGATCCTGCGGCTGATCGAACAGCTCGTCAGCGACCAGGACCTCGGTCTGATCATGATCAGCCACGACCTGGCGGTGCTCTCCGACACCTGCGACCGGCTGTCGGTGATGTACGCGGGGCGGGTCGTCGAGGAGGGGCCCGCCAAGCGGGTCTACGAGCACGCCCGCCACCCGTACAGCAGCGCCCTGTCGGCCGCCTTCCCGCGCATCGGCGACCTCGCGTCGCGGCACGCGCCCCGGGGCCTGCCGGGTGATCCCCCGGACCCGTCGGCGCTGCCCTCCGGCTGTACGTTCCATCCGCGCTGCCCGGCGGCGCTGGAGTCCTGCGCCACCGAGGACCAGGAGCTGCGGCCGGCCGGCCCGTCCCGGCGGGCGGCCTGTGTGCTGGTGGAGCCGGAAGCCACCGCGACGCCCGGCGGTACCGAGGAAGCAAGGAGCACCTCATGACGACCACCACCCAGGCTCCGCTGCTGAGCGCCCAGGCGCTGGAGGTCGCGTTCCCCGGCCGGCGCGGGGCGGCGACGGCCCGGGCGGTCGACGGGGTCGACCTCGACATCCGTCCCGGTGAGATCGTCGCCCTGGTCGGCGAGTCGGGCTGCGGTAAGACCACGCTGGCCCGGTCCCTGCTCGGCCTGGTACCGCCCACGGCCGGCCGTGTCACCTTCGGCGGCGAGCCCCTCGACTACGCGGGCCGGGCGCTCAAGGCGTACCGCAAGCGGGTCCAGCTGGTGCTCCAGGACCCCAGCGGCTCCCTGAACCCCCGTCACACGGTGTACGACGCGGTGGCGGAGGGCCTGCGCATCCACGGGTACGCGGGCGACGAGCGGGAGGCGGTCTCCGGGGCGCTGGCGCGGGCCGGGCTGCGGCCGCCGGAACGATTCTTCCTGCGGTACCCGCACGAGCTGTCCGGTGGTCAGCGGCAGCGTGTGGTGATCGCGGGCGCCCTGGTCCTGGAGCCCGAGCTGATCGTCGCGGACGAGCCGGTGGCGTCGCTGGACGCCTCGGTACGCGGCGAGATCCTGGCCCTGCTCCTGCGGCTGCGGGACGAGCTGGGCCTCTCCGCGCTGGTGGTGACGCACGATCTGGGGCTGGCGTGGAACATCGCGGACCGGGTGGCGGTGATGTATCTCGGCCGGATCGTGGAGACGGGTGACGTCGAGCAGATCCTCACGGCTCCCCAGCACCCGTACACCCAGGCGCTGCTGTCCGTGCTGCCGGAGGCGGACGGCGAGCCGGTGCTGCTCACGGGCGAGCCGCCGGACCCCTCGAAGATCCCGTCCGGGTGCCGCTTCCACGCCCGGTGCCAGGTCCTCGCCTCGGGCGAGGCGGAGCGCGCGGGCGTCGCGGACGCGTGCCGCACGAAGGACCTGCCGGTGCTGGAGGGGGGCGGCCTGACCCAGGTCGCCTGCCACTGGGCGACGGCGGCGAAGGCCGTCCCCCAGGGCTCCTGAGGGCCTGGGCTTCCTAGGTCCCGGGCTCCCGGGCGTGGTGGATGGCGCCCGCCAGCTCGCCCAGGGGGCGGCCCGTCCCGCCCCAGCGGTGCTGGACGATCTCCGCGGCGATGGAGACGGCTGTCTCCTCCGGCGTACGGGCTCCGAGGTCGAGGCCGACGGGTGAGGCGAGGCGGGCCAGGTCCGCCTCGCCCACCCCCACCTCCCGCAGCCGGGCCGTCCGGTCGGCGTGGGTGCGCCTGCTGCCCATCACACCGATGTACGCGGCGGGCGTGCGCAGGGCGGCGGCCAGCAGCGGCACGTCGAACTTCGGGTCGTGGGTGAGCACGCAGATCACGGTGCGGGCGTCCACCGGCGTCGACTCCAGATAGGTGTGCGGCCAGGCGCAGACGACCTCGTCGGCCGTGGGGAAGCGCTCCCGGGTGGCGAAGACGGGGCGGGCGTCGCAGACCGTCACCCGGTAGCCCAGGAAGGACCCGATCCGGGCGGTGGCCGCGGCGTGGTCGATGGCCCCGAAGACGAGCATGCGGGGCGCGGGGGCGAACGCCTGGACGAAGACGGTGACGTCCTGCATGCGGCGCTCGCCGTGCGCGCCGTAGCGGGTGGTGCCGGTGACCCCCTGGGCGAGCAGACCGCGCGCGTCGTCGGTGACGGCCGCGTCGAGCCCCTCCTCGCCGAGCGATCCGGCGGCCCGGCCGGCCAGCACCGTCCGGTGGGCGCCGGCCGGTGCCGCCCCGGACACCACGGTGGCGAGCGCGACGGGTTCCCCTGCGGCGATGGTGCCGAGGAGTTCGCGCAGTGCGGCCCGGTCGCTCTCCTCGGCGTACGGCCGCACGAGGACCTCGATCGTGCCGCCGCAGGTCAGCCCGACACCGAAGGCCTCGTCGTCGCTGATCCCGTAGGTCCGCAGCAGGGTCCGGCCGGTGCTGAGCGCCTCCCCGGCGGCCTCGTACACATCGCTCTCCACGCACCCTCCGGAGACGCTGCCCGCGACCGCTCCCGTGGCGCTCACCGCCATCACGGCGCCGGGGGCCCGCGGCGCGCTGCCCCGCACCGCGACGACGGTGGCCAGGGCGAAGGGCGTACCGGCGGTGTGCCAGTCGCGCAGGTCCGACAGCAGTTCACGCATGCGAGGCGTCCTCCCGGCTCGACGGCTCCTGCCCCCGACCATGCCCCGGCCCCGGCGCACGCACCACAGGAAGGCGTCAGGCCCGTTCGTACGCCGCGATCAGCTCGCTGGACCGCTTCACATCGGCGGCCATCGCCACGAGCAGGTCGTCGATCGACTCGAACTTCAGCATGCCGCGCACATAGGCGAGGAAGTCGACCGCGACGTGCAGCCCGTACAGGACGAGCCCGACGCGGTCGATCGCGTACGCCTCGACGGTCCGCTCGGTGCCGTCGAACTGCGGGTTCGTGCCCACGGAGATCGCGGCGGGCATCGCCTCGCCGTTCACGGTGAGCCAGCCGGCGTAGACGCCGTCGGCGGGGATCGCGGTGTGCGGCAGGGTCTCCACGTTCGCCGTGGGGAAGCCGAGCTCACGGCCGCGCTGGGCGCCGCGCACCACGACACCCTCGACGCGGTGCGGGCGGCCGAGGATCTCCGCGGCCCCTTCGACGTCGCCCTCGGCGATCAGACGGCGGGTGAGCGTGGAGGAGAACGGCTCGCCGCCGCCCGCGTCCCCGCTGACGTAGAGGTCGATGACCTCGACCTGGAAGTCGTACGTCGGGCCGAGCTCGGCGAGGAAGGTGACGTTGCCCGCCGCCCGGTGCCCGAAGCGGAAGTTGGGGCCCTCGATGACCAGCTTCGCGTGCAGCTTGTCGACGAGCACCTTCGCGACGAAGTCCGCGGGCGAGAGCTGCGAGAACTCGGCGGTGAACGGCAGGATCAGCACCGCGTCGACGCCCAGTCCGGCCATCAGCTCGGCACGCCTGTGGTGGGGTGCGAGCAGCGGCGGGTGCGTCCCGGGGCGGACGACCTCGCTGGGGTGCGGGTCGAAGGTGACGACGACCGAGGGCACGCCGAGCTCACGTGCCCGCTCCACGGCGCGGCCGATGATCAGCTGGTGTCCGCGGTGCACCCCGTCGTAGGAGCCGATGGTGACGACACTGCGTCCCCAGCCCTCAGGGATGTCCTCCAAGCCACGCCAGCAGTGCACTGTGACCGCTCCTCGCCCGAACCTGTGTACGTGTGTATGTCCATTACGCAGGTCTAAGACTGCCATGCCCACGTCCCGCGGCCTGCATCGGCATAGGGATCGCGGGCCTCGAACCGTCCGGTTCCTCCATGGTCCGCCGCGCTCCGGGGCCGACGACGGCGGCCCACTCCTGCGGGGCGTCCGCCAGCCACCGGCTGACCAGGGCGGCGAATCCGGGCACGTCCCGGGCGAGCTCGGCCAGGCCCCGGTCGAAGCGGGCCGCGCCCTCGGGGGTCCGGGCGAGGAGCGTCCCGGTGCGGTGCACCAGAGCGCGCGTACGGGCCTCGGGGCGGCGGCCGGAATCCGCCGCGGCCGCCCGCAGCAGGGCTTCGAGGACCTCCGGGTCCCTCCCCGTCTCCTGCTCGAACTCCAGCAGCACCTCCAGCAGCTCCCCCCGCAGCGGCCTCGAAGCGGCGCTGCCCGGGCCGGCGAGCACCCGGGCGAGCGCGGCGCGCACCGGCGGCGGCACGGGCCGGCCCCGCAGCAGCCCGGTCATCAGGGGCAGCAGGAGCGCCCGGGCGGCGGGGCTGTGCTCCAGCCGGAGGTCCACATAGGCGGCGGCCTCCGCCCCGGCGTCCTCACCGGGCCTGCTGCGGCTCTCGACGTAATGGCGTACGAGCCCCGGGGCGTGCAGCGCCAGGGCCGGGGTGTCCAGGGAGGCCAGCTCCCGCAGGACGGTGCCGGCCGCCTCGCCGGGCAGCGCGAGCCGGGCACGCAGCGCGGCGAGCACCGGCTCGGGGTGCTCGGGGAACACCTCGGTGAGCAGGGCCAGCGGCAGCCGGGGGTCCCCGGCGGCGAAGACCCGCAGGGCCTGCGGCAGATAGCGGCCCCCGGTGCCCGGATCCCGTACGAGGACGGTGAGCGCCTGGGCGTGCAGGGCGGTGTCGTCGGGCCGGGCCAGCAGGGTGAGCGCGGCGCCCCGCAGCACGGCACGGTCCGCGGCGGGGAGGGTGCGGCGGGCGGCGGTGAGCGAGGCGTGGACGGCCGCGGCGGCACGCCGCGCGGGCCGCTCGTCGTCCCGCGCCCACCGGTCGACGGCCCGGCAGAGCGCGGCCGGCTCGTCCTCGGCGAGGGTGGTGAGCAGTTCGGCGGCGCGCGGGTGGACGGTGTCGACGAGCGCCTCGGTCAGGTCGTCGACGGCCAGGTCCCGGCGGGCGTACAGCAGCGCCTGTGCGGCGGCGGCCACGGTGAGCCGGATCGGGAGGCCCTCGGCGGCGGGCAGCGGGCTCTCGTCGGTGAACCAGCGGCACAGGAGCGCCTGGACGGTCCTGGGGTGGGCGGCCAGCCGGCGGGAGACGGCGTCCAGATAGCGTTCGGCGCCGTCCGCGCGGGGGGCGCCGTCGGCGGGCAGCAGGCGGCGCAGGAGATCGATCCGGTCGTCCTCGGGCAGCCGGATCCGGCGCCAGAACCACGGGCCGAACTCGGCGTAGGGTCCCAGCGCCGCCGGGCCGCCGCCCGACCGGGAACGCCGGGTGATCCGTCCGGCGAGCACCCGCAGCACCCCGAGGCAGGGCCGGGCGTCGGCCACCCGGAGCAGGCTCTCCCTGAGCAGGTGCGCCGCCCACCAGGCCGCGTCGGTGAACCGCTCCTCCGTGCCGGGTCCGGCCGACAGACGGTCCATCGCCTCGATCAGGTCCGCCATCCGGTGGGCCAGCGCGGCGTGTCCCTGGCGCCGCTCCAGCAGGAGCATCGCCTGGAGGACGGGGCCGATGCGATGGCGCGGCACCGGAAGGTTGCGGGGCTCCACCGGGTCCTGCGGGGCCGGCGCCGGTTCGTCCGGGGCCCCGTCCGCGTGCCAGCGGTGGACCAGGGAGTGCAGGGCCGCGTCCAGGTCGAGGTGTGCGCCCTGCACCCAGTCGCCCAGTTCCTCGTGGCCGAAGCGGTATCCCGCGCCCGCCGGGACCAGCAGGCCTTCGGTGAGCACGGCCGAGGCCCAGCCCGTACGCCAGGGGAAGAGCTCCTCGAAGGCGGCCCGGTCCAGCTCGCCCTGGCCCGGCCCGAGGCAGCGCCTGGCCGCCTCGTGGACCTGGCCGGCCACCTTCGCCGCCAGCCGGCGGACCGCCGCGCCGCGGAGCCGGGGTTCGGCCTGGGCCCCGATCCGTACGGCGATCCGGAGGCAGGTGAGGTCCAGATGGGCGGCGAAGACCTCCTCCGTGCCGGGCCTGCCGGGTACGTCCGGGGGCAGCGCGGCCCGCACCTCGGCGAGCAGGCTCAGGGTGAGGGGGTGCCGGTCGTGGCCCGGCGCGATGGCACCGGGCGGGATGTCGTACCTCTCCGCCGCCCGCTCGGCCTGTTCCGCGGTGAGGTCGCCGAGCCGCACGGCGGGCGGCAGGCCGCCGGCGGGCCGCTCCGGGCGGTGCAGGGTGCCCGGGGGGTACAGCGCGCCGGCGGTCTCCCAGTGCTCGGGGCGGCAGGCGACGACCATCCGCACCTCGTGGGCCCGCAGCCACTCCGCCGTCGCCCGGGTCCATCCGGCGAGCCGGTGGGCCAGCAGGGGCGGCATCTCCTCCGGGCCGTCCACGACGACGAGGAGCGGGTTCCCGGAGGCCGCGGCGAGGCCCGCCACCCGCTCGGGGGTGGCGGTCTCCATGTCGCCCCGGCCCCCGGCGGCGGTGATGATCCGCCCGGAGCGGCACAGCGCCCTGGTCATCGCCTCGGTGACCGAGGTGTCGTCGGCCAGCAGGTCGGCGCCGCGCAGCCAGAGCGTCAGGGCGGGCACGGGCCCGCGGGCCCGGCGGGCGGCCAGGGCGACGAGCTCGGTGGTGCGGCCGGTGCCGGGGGCGCCGACCAGGCCGAGCACCGGGCCCGTACCGGTCTCGAATGCGGTGAACTCCGCGCTGATGCCGGGGCGTTCGACGGCCTCCGTGGCGCAGGGCCGTCCGTCGGCGTGGCCGAGCGAGGTGGCGGTCAGCTGGAGGGCCCCGGCGAGGTTGAGGTCCTGGCCGTACCCCGGGACGCCGCTCGCGTTGCGCCGGAGGACCTCGGCCAGCGGCTCCGGGGCGTCCTGGAGGGCCAGCGGCAGCGCCAGCCCCGCGGTCTCGCGCCCGGCGCTCAGCGCGGTGGAGAGCACCCCCAGGACGGCGCCGGTGCGCGGGTCCGTCACCGGTCCTCCGACGGCGGCACCGCCGGAGCGCAGGGCGTCGCGCCCGTCCGTGCCGAGGGCGAGCTCCAGCGCCTCGGCCACGGGGTGCTCGCGGCCGCCCTCGGAGTACGTCGCGGGGGTCGTCCCGAGCACCCGTGCCTCGCGCCAGCCGTGGGCGGCGATCCGCACGTAGGTGCCCGTGCCGATCTCCTGGCGTACGGCGACCGGGAGCGGCTCCACCCCGAGGGTCCCGGGGCCGCCGGTGCGCAGCAGGGCGAGGCCCAGGGCGGGCAGCGCGGTGATGTCGTCGGGGCTCACGGCACAGGTGCGGCCGTCCGCGGAGTGCAGGGTCAGGGGCCCGGGGCGTGCGACGGCCTGATGGCTCGTGACGACCGTGCCCCGGTCGTCCGCGACGAAGCCGGTCCCCCGCGGCCGGCCGGCCTGATCGCAGATCTTCACAAGTTTCGACCGGTCCCCGCTGCCCATGGTCCGACGGTAGGTCCCCGATGATCGGCACCGGAAACGCGCGGGGCGAAAGCGCCCCCCTCGCACCCCCCTGTCACTCCGAGCGCCCGTCCATTGGGGTGAATCGGCGGGTTCGCGTGGACAGAGATGGTCGCGGGAGGGGGATCGTGGAGCGGGCATGCGACAGGGGGCTGCCCGCTCCACGACGGGCCGGACCCTCGGGCCCGGCGACATCCTCGTCAGGCGAAGACGGCGAGGCTCTTGGCCTTGCCCTTCTGCTCCTCGACGAGCACGAGGAAGGTGCCGTCGGGCCCGAAGACTCCGACCGGCCCCGGCGGATAGGCCGGCATGTCGAGCCGTACGCCGTTGAGCAGCAGCTTGGCGCGCTTCTCGTCGACATCCCAGCGCGGGAAGGCCGAGGCGGCGGCCTCGGCCACCGGCATCACGGTCAGCTCCTGCTGGTGCTGGTCGAGCGTGCGCGCCGCGTCCAGGCCGTACGGTCCGACGCGGGTGCGCCGCAGCGCGGTCAGATGCCCGCCGACGCCGAGCCCGGCACCGAGGTCCCGGGCCAGGGCGCGGATGTACGTACCCGAGGAGCAGACGACGGAGACGACCAGGTCGACGACCGGGGTGCCGTCCTCCGCGACCGCCTCGCGGACGTCGTAGACCTGGAAGGACGAGATGGTCACCGGGCGGGCCGGGATCTCGAACTCCTCGCCGCCGCGCACCCGGGCGTAGGAGCGCTTGCCGTCGATCTTGATGGCGCTGACCTTGGACGGCACCTGCATGATCGCGCCGGTCAGCGCGGCGACCCCGGCGTCGATGCCCTCACGGGTCACCCCGGAGGCGTCGGTGGACGAGGTGATCTCGCCCTCGGCGTCGTCGGTGACGGTGTCCTGGCCGAGCCGGATCGTCCCCAGGTACTCCTTCTCGGTCAGTGCGAGATGACCGAGCAGCTTGGTCGCCCTCTCGACGCCGAGCACGAGGACACCGGTCGCCATCGGGTCCAGCGTGCCGGCGTGGCCGACCCGCCGGGTGCGGGCGATGCCGCGCATCTTGGCGACGACGTCGTGCGAAGTGAAGCCGGACGGCTTGTCGACGATGACCAGGCCGTCCGGCGTCCTGTCCTGCTTGTTCTGCGTCATGCGGAAGGCGAGTCCTCGTCGTTCTCGGCGGACTCGTCCTCGGGCTTGCGGTACGGGTCGGCGTCACCGGCGTACTTGGCGCCGGAGGACGCCTCGCGGACCTTGGCGTCCGAGGCGCGTGCCCGGTCGAGCAGGTCCTCGATCGCCTTGGCGTTGTCCGGCAGGGCGTCGGCCACGAAGGCCAGCGTCGGGGTGAACTTCGTCCCCGCCGCGGCGCCGACCGCCGACCGCAGGATGCCCTTGGCGCTCTCCAGGCCCGCGGCCGCGCTGGCCCGCTCCTCGTCGTCGCCGTAGACCGTGTAGAAGACCGTGGCCTCCCGCAGGTCGCCGGTGACACGGGTGTCCGTGATGGTCACGTGCGTGCCCAGACGCGGGTCCTTGATACCGCGCTGCAGTTTTTCGGCGACCACCACCTGGATGAGGTCCGCCAGCTTCTTCGCCCGCGCGTTGTCGGCCACTGGTCCGTCTCCTTCTTGAACGTGCTCAATCGTCTTCGTCGTTGTGCAGCCGCCGTCGTACGGACAGCAGCTCCACCTCCGGCCGGCCCGCGATCATGCGCTCGCACCGGTCGAGTACGTCTGTGAGGTGTCCGGTGTCCCCGGAGACCACGGCAAGACCGATCTCGGCCCTGCGGTAGAGGTCCTGGTCCCCCGTCTCCGCGACGCTCACCGCGAACTTGCGGTGGATCTCGGCGACGATCGGGCGGACGATGGAGCGTTTCTCCTTCAACGACCGTACGTCGCCGAGGAGCAGATCGAAGGACAGCGTCCCCACATACATGGATGTCCGGATGTCCCGCCGGTTCGGGTTCGGGGGCCCGGAGGTCGCCCTCCGGACTGGCACAGGCCACGTCCCGCCGTCACTCGGCGGAGACACCCGAACCGTACACGGAACGGCCGGGGCCGATCGACGGAAATACGACCCGTCGACCGGCCCCGACCGTGGGAGAGAACCCGGGGGTCTCCCCCCGGGATCCCCCGTTGATCAGCCTCGCGGCTTCTCGCGCATCTCGTACGTCGCGATGACGTCGTCGATCTTGATGTCGTTGAAGTTTCCGAGGTTGATACCGCCCTCGAAGCCTTCGCGGATCTCGGTGACGTCGTCCTTGAAGCGACGCAGACCGGAGATGTTGAGGTTCTCCGCGATGACCTTGCCATCGCGCAGCAGGCGCGCCTTGGTGTTGCGCTTGACCTCGCCGGAGCGGACCAGCACACCGGCGATGTTGCCCAGCTTGGACGAGCGGAAGATCTCGCGGATCTCCGCCGTGCCGAGCTCGACCTCTTCGTACTCCGGCTTGAGCAGGCCCTTGAGGGCCGCTTCGATCTCTTCGATCGCCTGGTAGATGACCGAGTAGTACCGGACGTCCACGCCCTCGCGCTCGGCCATCTGCTCGGCACGCCCTGCGGCGCGCACGTTGAAGCCGATCACGATGGCGTCGGAGCCGGTCGCCAGGTTGATGTCCGACTCGGTGACCGCACCCACACCGCGGTGCAGGATCCGGATGTCGACCTCTTCACCGACGTCAAGCTGGAGCAGCGAGGACTCGAGAGCCTCCACCGAACCGGACGCGTCGCCCTTGATGATGAGGTTGAGCTCCTGGACCAGACCGGCCTTGAGCGCCTCGTCGAGGTTCTCCAGGGAGAACCGGACGCCCTTGCGGGCGAAGTTGGCGTTGCGCTCACGGGCGGCACGCTTCTCGGCGATCTGACGGGCCGTACGGTCCTCGTCGACCACCAGGAGGTTGTCGCCGGCGCCCGGGACGTTGGTGAGACCGAGCACCAGGACGGGGGTCGAGGGACCCGCTTCCTGGACGTTCTGACCGCTGTCGTCGAGCATCGCCCGGACACGGCCGTACGCGTCGCCCACGACCACCGTGTCACCGATGCGCAGCGTTCCGCGCTGGACCAGGACGGTCGAGACGGCACCGCGGCCACGGTCGAGGTGGGACTCGATCGCAATACCCTGCGCGTCCTGCTCCGGGTTGGCCCGCAGGTCGAGCGAGGCGTCGGCGGTGAGGACGACGGCCTCCAGCAGTGCCTCGATGTTGAGGCCCTGCTTGGCGGAGATGTCGACGAACATCGTGTCGCCGCCGTACTCCTCGGCCACCAGACCGAACTCGGTGAGCTGACCGCGCACCTTGGTCGGGTCGGCACCCTCGACGTCGATCTTGTTGACCGCGACCACGATCGGCACCTCGGCCGCCTTGGCGTGGTTCAGCGCCTCGATCGTCTGGGGCATCACACCGTCGTTGGCCGCCACCACGAGGATCGCGATGTCGGTGGACTTCGCACCACGGGCACGCATGGCGGTGAACGCCTCGTGACCCGGGGTGTCGATGAAGGTGATCTTCCGGTCCTCGCCGTTGACCTCGGAGGAGACCTGGTAGGCACCGATGTGCTGCGTGATACCGCCGGCCTCGCCCGCGACGACGTTCGTCTTGCGGATCGCGTCCAGCAGCCGGGTCTTACCGTGGTCGACGTGGCCCATGACGGTCACGACCGGCGGACGGGAGACCAGGGCCTCTTCGCCGCCCTCGTCCTCGCCGAACTCGATGTCGAAGGACTCGAGCAGCTCGCGGTCCTCCTCCTCCGGGCTGACGATCTCGAGGACGTAGTTCATCTCGTCCGCGAGGAGCTTCAGCGTCTCGTCGGAGACGGACTGCGTGGCGGTGACCATCTCGCCGAGGTTCATCATCACGGCGACGAGCGACGCCGGGTTGGCGTTGATCTTCTCCGCGAAGTCGGTCAGGGACGCGCCGCGCGACAGCCGGACAGCCTGCCCGTTGCCGCGAGGCAGCATGACGCCGCCCACCGACGGGGCCTGCATGGCCTCGTACTCCTGGCGCCTCTGACGCTTCGACTTGCGGCCACGACGCGCGGGACCACCGGGACGGCCGAACGCACCCTGCGTGCCACCACGGGCACCCGGGCCGCCGGGACGGCCACCGAAGCCGGGACGGCCGCCGAAGCCACCGCCACCACCGGGACGGCCTGCGCCGCCACCGCCACCGGGACCACCGGGACGGCCGGCGAAACCGCCGCCGCCACCACCGGGACCGGCCGGACGGCCTGCGAAGCCGCCGCCACCGGGACGACCGCCGCCGCCACCGGGACGGCCACCGCCGCCACCGGGACCACGGCCACCGCCGGGGCCACCACCGGGACGCGGGCCGGCAGCGGGACGCTGCGGCATCATGCCCGGGTTCGGACGGTTACCGCCGGCGCCGGGGGCGCCGCCGGGACGAGGAGCCTGCGGGCGCGGCATGCCGCCCGGGCTCGGACGTGCGCCGCCCTGGCCCTGCGGGCGCGGGGCGCCGCCGGGGCCGCCCTGCGGACGCGGGGCGCCGGGGCGCTCCTGACCGCCACCGGGACGCGGGGCGCCGCCGGGACGGGGCGACTGCGGACGGGCCATGCCCGTCGAGCCGCCGGAGGTGAACGGGTTGTTGCCCGGACGGGGACCCGCCGGACGTGCGCCGGGGCGCGGGGCGCCCTGGCCCGCGGGACGTGCGGGGCGGTCGCCGCCACGCTCGCCGCCACGGCCGCCGTCGCGCTGGCCACCGTCACGCTGACCGCCGGCCGGAGCCGGACGGGCCGGGTTGGCGGCGGGACGCGGGCCGGGGGTGGCACCCGCGGGACGCGGGGCCTGCTGCGGTGCGGCCGGCTGCTGGGCCGGAGCCGGAGCCGAGAACTCCGCGGCGGGCACAGGAGTGACCGGGGCGGGCTTCGGCGCGGGCTTGGGACCCGGACGGGGCCCACCGGACGGCGCGGAAGGCGCCGCGGGGGTGCTGCTCGCCGGAGTCTCCGCGGCGGCCGGCTTGGGGGCCGGGGCGCCGGGCTTCGGGGCAGCAGGACGTGCCGCGGCGGCCGGTGAGGGCGCTGCGGGCTTTGCGGGGGCGGCCTTACGAGGCGCGCCAGGCTTTGCTGCGGACTTGCCGGCGTTGCCGCCGGGACCCTGCAGTGCGTCAGTCAATTTGCGTACAACCGGCGCCTCGATCGTCGAGGACGCCGAACGGACGAATTCACCGAGTTCTTGGAGCTTGGCCATGACGACCTTGCTCTCCACGCCGAACTCCTTGGCGAGTTCGTATACCCGGACCTTAGCCACTTCGCTCCTTTTAGGTCCGGGTTACCGCCGGACCGTCGCTACTTCATGGGCGTACTCATCGCGTACTCATCGAGTGCTCATCGCAATCTCGACCTACTTCCAACTCGCGAGGTACCTGACCGCACGGGGACCCGTGCCGTTCACTTTCTTACGGTGTCACCCGCTCGACGAACCGCTGCAGTGCGGCGGAGTCGAACGGCCCCTTGGCCTTGAAGGCCCGGGGGAATGCCCGGCGGCGGACCGCCAGGTCGAGACAGACAGAGGCGGGGTGTACGTACGCACCCCGGCCGGGCAGCGTACCGCGTGGATCAGGGACCACTTCTCCCTCGTCCACCACGATGCGCAGCAGCTCGCTCTTGGCCGCTCGCTCCCGGCATCCCACACAGGTTCGCTCGGGGCAAGCGCGGGCGTGCGTCCGGCCAGACACGTTTAAGTCTACCTCCCCGCACCGACCTCACCCCTTGGGGGCAAAAATCGAACGGATGTTGTCGTGATCTCAGCGGCATGGCGCCTGGATCTATTCCTTCTCGGCCGCTCCGGCACCGGCCCGTGAGCCGTCCCGAGCCGTCCGTGGGTCAGCCCTGACCGGGTCCGCGGCCCGCACGGGGCGGGCCGCGGACGCGGACCGGGGGTCAGCCGCGCTCGGACCGCTCCCGGGCGCGCTCGGCGCGCTCACGGTCGGCGACGTCGCGCTCCTCGTCGGTCTCCGTGTCCGGGCGGATGTCGATGCGCCAGCCGGTGAGACGGGCGGCCAGGCGGGCGTTCTGCCCCTCCTTGCCGATCGCCAGCGACAGCTGGTAGTCGGGCACGGTCACCCGGGCGGAGCGCATCCCGAGGTCCACGACCTCGACCTTGCTCACCCGCGCGGGTGACAGCGCGTTGGCGACCATCTCGGCGGGGTCGTCCGACCAGTCCACGATGTCGATCTTCTCGCCGTGCAGCTCGGCCATGACATTGCGCACACGGCTGCCCATCGGGCCGATGCAGGCGCCCTTCGGGTTGAGACCGGCCCGGGTGGAGCGAACGGCGATCTTGGTGCGGTGACCCGCCTCGCGGGCGATGGCCTCGATGACGACCGACCCGTCCGCGATCTCCGGGACCTCCAGCGCGAAGAGCTTCTTCACGAGGTTCGGGTGGGTGCGCGAGAGCGTCACGGAGGGACCGCGCACGCCCTTGGCCACGCGCACGACGTACGTGCGCAGCCGCAGGCCGTGGGTGTACTCCTCGCCCGGCACCTGCTCCTGCACCGGCAGGATCGCTTCCAGCTTGCCGATGTCGACCAGGACGTTCTTCGGGTCCTTGCCCTGCTGGACCAGGCCCGTGACGACGTCGCCCTCGTGGCCCGCGTACTCGCCGAACGTCCTGTCGTCCTCGGCGTCGCGCAGCCGCTGCAGGATGACCTGCTTGGCGGTGGTCGCGGCGATACGGCCGAAGCCGGACGGCGTGTCGTCGAACTCCTTGGGCTCCTGGCCCTCCTCGAGCTCGGCCGGGTCGTCCTTCGCCCACACCGTGACGTGGCCGCCGGCGTCCAGCTCGACGCGTGCGCGTCGGTGGCTGCCCTCGGTGCGGTGGTACGCGATGAGGAGGGCCGACTCGATCGCCCCGACGAGCACGTCGAAGGGGATCTCCTTGTCCTGCGCCAAGCCCTTCAGAAGCTTCACATCGATGTCCACGGCTACGCCTCCTCTTCCTTCTTGTCCTTGCGGTTGAATTCGATCTCCACACGCGCCCTGGCGATCTCGTCGAAGGCGACCCGGCGCGACGTGGGCTTGCGGCCCTTGACGCCCGGCACTTCCAGATCGAGTCCCTCGTCGTCCACCGCGAGGATGCGGGCCACCAGCTCGCCGCCCTCACTCAGGGTGAGCCTGGCCAGCCGGCCGGTGGCGCGTACGTAGTGGCGGTGCTCGGTCAACGGGCGGTCTGCGCCCGGAGAGCTCACTTCGAGGACGTACTCGCCCTCTCCCATGGCATCGGTCTCGTCCAGCGTCTCGGAGAGGGAGCGACTGAGTTCCGCGCAGGTGTCGAGCTCCACGCCGTCCTCGGAGTCCACGATGACCCTCAGCACCCGGCGGCGGCCCGCCCGGGACACCTCGATCTCCTCGAGGTCAAGGTCCTTGGCGCTGACGAGCGGCTCCAGCAGTTCGCGCAGCCTGTCGCTCTGGGTGGTGCTCATCCGGGTGACTCCTCGGCCGCGTGTGCTGTTGTGGGGATCGTCGCGTGTCAGGTCAAAGGGTATCCGGTCCGCAGGGGTGTTGCCGTCCGCCTCCCGCCCGGCCGCGGGTACGCTCACATCCGGTGATCACTTCAGGTCAGAAACTGTCAAAAACCAGGCTGAAGGAGACAAGTGCGCCGCACGGGGACGACGCGCAGGAGTGCGCTCACCGCCACGGGAGCCTTCGCCCTGGGAGCGGTACTGACCGGCTGCGGGGACGGGCCGGACACGGCCACGGCCCCCGGGGGCACGGATGCCGCGGCCGCCTCGCTCCGGGCCGGGAAGGCGCTGCGGGCGTCGGCCGCCCGTGACAGCGCCTCGCTGCTCACCCGCTACGAACAGGTCGCGGCCGCCCACCCGGTGACGGAACCCGGGCTCGCGCCGATGAGCGCCGCCGTGCGGGAGCACCTGGCGGCGCTGGGCGGCCCCGCGAAGGCCGCGGGTGGCTCCCCCGCCCCCGCACCCCCCGCCGCCGCCACGGACGCGCGGGCGGCCCTCAGGGAGCTGGCCGCCGAGGAGCGCCGGGTGGCGGACGGACGCGCCACGGCGCTGCTGACCGCCGAACCGGAACTGGCCAGGCTGCTGGCCTCGATCGCCGCCGCCGGCGCGGCCCACGCGTATCTGCTGACCGAACTGGCCAAGGAGACCCCGGCATGATCCAGGAGGCCGGACAGAGCGACACGGCACAGGCGCTGCGGGCCGCACAGGCCGCGCTCGCCGCCGAGCACGCCGCCGTGTACGGGTACGGCGCGCTGGGCGGACGGCTGGCGGACGGCCGCCGTGGCGACGCGACGGCAGCCTGCGACGCCCACCGGGCCCGCCGGGACGCCCTCGCCCGCACCGTGCGCGACCTGGGCGGCACGCCGGTGGCGGCGCAGGCGGCGTACACCCTGCCCTTCGCGGTGCGGGATCCGGCGACCGCGATGCGGCTCGCCTCCGTCCTGGAGGACCGGGTCGCGGGCGTGTACTCGGATCTCGTACGGGCCGCCCGGGGGCCGCTGCGGCAGTACGCCGCGGGCGGGCTGCGGGAGGCCGCGGTGCGTGCGGTGCGCTGGCGTGGCACCGGCGTAGCCTTTCCTGGGCTCACCGAGAAGGCCGCCCCGCCGGAGAACACGGCGGAGGCAGGAGCCACGGGTGTCACGCACTGAGCACGTGAGCACGCTCTGAAAGGGAACAAGGCACGTATGGGTTTCGAACCGCCGCAGCGTCTGGTGCGAGCGCTCGGCGAGACGTACGGGGACACGGCCGCCGCCGAGTGGCTCGGGCGGCTCCCCGCACTCACCGACGAGGCACTGTCCGCGCACTCGGTCGTCCTGGACCGGGTGTGCGCCCCCGGCGGGCGCACCGGCCTCGTCCTGCTGGTGCACCGGACGGACGGCACGCCCGCCGTGCTGAAGATCGCGCCTCCCGGGGCCGCTCCCGCACCGGAGGGGGCCGCACTCGCGCACTGGAAGGGCTGGGGGGCCGTCGAGCTCCTGGCAGGCCCGGACGGCTCGGTGCCCGGGGAGTCGCTCCTGCTGGAGCGGCTGCACCACGAGGTGTCCCTGCGCTCGCTGCCCGAGGCGAAGGCGCTGCTGGAGGCCGCGGGCACGGTGCGGCGGCTGTGGGTGGAGCCGCCGGCTGGCCACGCCTTCGAGACGGTCGGGGAGCGCACCGGCCGGCAGGTGGAGCCGATGCGGGCCGCCGCCTCGCGAGACCCCGCGCTCGAACCGCTCGTCTCGGCGGCCCTCGCGGCCCGCGAGGAGCTGCTCCAGGACTCCCCCGAACTCCTCCTGCTGCACGGCAACTTCCGCCAGAGCAAGGTCCTGGCCGGTGAGCGCGCCCCCTGGCTTGCGGTCGGTCCCGAGCCGCTGACCGGCGAGCGGGCGTACGACCTGGCGCGGCTGGTGCGGGACCGGGTCGAGGACCTGATCGCCTCGCCCGGCGGGGCGGCGACGGCCCGCCGCCGGGTCAAGAAGCTCGCCGAGTCGCTGGAGGTGGACCAGGCGCGGCTGCGCGGCTGGACGCTCTTCCGTGCCGTCGAGTCCGGCACCCGGGCGCTGACGGTGGGGCGCACGCAGGACGGCGAGATGTCACTGGAGTTCGCGGCCTGGCTGTAGCCGGCCGCACGGCAGAGGGCCCCGCGCGGTGCGTGCGCGGGGCCCTCTGCCGTGTTCCGGCCGGGATCAGCCCTGGGCGGCCAGGCGGGCGATCGCCTCGTCGACGGTGAGCTCCTCGCGCTCGCCCGTGCGGCGGTCCTTCAGCTCCAGGACGCCCTCGGCCGAACGGCGGCCCGCGACAAGGATCTTCGGGACGCCGATGAGCTCGGAGTCGGTGAACTTCACGCCGGGCGAGACGCCCGCGCGGTCGTCGACCAGGACGCGCAGCCCCGCCGCGCCGAGCTTCTCCGAGACGTCCAGGGCCAGTTCGGTCTGGAGCGCCTTGCCGGCGGCGACGACGTGCACATCGGCCGGGGCGATCTCACGGGGCCAGCACAGGCCCTTGTCGTCGGCGGTCTGCTCGGCGAGGGCGGCCACCGCGCGGGAGACCCCGATGCCGTACGAGCCCATGGTCACCCGGACCGGCTTGCCCTGCTGGCCGAGCACGTCGAGGGAGAAGATGTCGGCGTACTTGCGGCCGAGCTGGAAGATGTGGCCGATCTCGATGGCGCGGTCCACCTGGAGGCCGGTGCCGCACTTGGGGCAGGGGTCGCCCGCCTCGACGACGACGACGTCGAGGTAGTCGTCGACCTCGAAGTCACGGCCCGCGACGACGTTCCTCGCGTGCTTGCCCTCCTTGTTGGCACCCGTGATCCAGGCGGTGCCGGCGGCGACGCGGGGGTCGGCGATGTAGCGGACCTTCTCCAGGCCCTGCGGGCCGACGTAGCCGCGCACCAGGTCGGGGCGGCCCACGAAGTCCTCGGCGGTGACGAGCTCGACGACGGCGGGGGCGAGGTGCTCGCCGAGCTTGCCGAGGTCGACCTCGCGGTCGCCGGGCACGCCCACGGCCACGATCTCGCCGTCCACCTTGACCAGGAGGTTCTTCAGGGTGGCGGAGGCCTCGACACCGAGATGGGCGGCGAGGGTCTCGATGGTCGGGGTGTCGGGGGTGTCCAGCTCCTCGACGGCGCCGGTGGCCGGGGCGTCGACCGCGGGTGCCTTGAAGGTGACGGCCTCGGTGTTGGCGGCGTAGTCGCAGTTCGGACAGTCGACGAAGGTGTCCTCACCGGCGGGCGCGGGGGCGAGGAACTCCTCGGAGGCGGAGCCGCCCATGGCGCCGGACACGGCGGAGACGATGCGGTGGTCGAGGCCGAGGCGCTCGAAGATCCGGATGTACGCGGCGCGGTGCAGCTGGTACGCCTCGGCCAGGCCCTCGTCCGTGGTGTCGAAGGAGTACGAGTCCTTCATCTGGAACTCGCGGCCGCGCAGCACACCGGCGCGGGGGCGGGCCTCGTCGCGGTACTTGGTCTGGATCTGGTAGAGGATCACGGGCAGGTCCTTGTAGGACGAGCACATGTCCTTGACGACCTGGGTGAAGACCTCCTCGTGGGTCGGGCCGAGGAGGTAGTCACCGCCCTTGCGGTCCTTGAGCCTGAACAGCAGGTCGCCGTACTCGTCGTACCGGCCGCTCGCCTCGTACGCCTCCTTGGGCAGCAGCGCGGGGAGCAGGACCTCCTGGCCGCCGATGGCGTCCATCTCCTCGCGGACGACGCGGGTGATGTTCTCCAGCACCTTCTTGCCGAGGGGCAGCCAGGACCAGATGCCGGCCGCGGTGCGGCGTACGTATCCGGCGCGGACGAGGAGCTTGTGGTTGAGCGTCTCGGCGTCCGCCGGGTCGTCGCGCAGTGTCTTGATCATCAATCGGGACATGCGCTGGACCTGGGCCATGATGAACTCCTGCTCGGAAGGGTGGTGAGCCCGAGGTTAGCCGGGGGGCCCGCGCGGGCGGAAATCGATTCCCGGGCGGGCCGGTCTCAGCCGCGGCGCAGCGGGAGCGGCGCGCCCATCACCGCGTACGGCTTGGGGGCGCTGGGGAAGAGCACCTGGCGGGCCAGGTCCTGGTAGCCCAGGGTGCGGTAGAGGCCGCGGGCGGGGCTCTCGGTGTCGATCGCGGAGAGGATGGACCGGGGCAGGCCGACGGCGTCCGTGATGGTGGTGATCAGGCTGCGGCCGATGCCGCGCTGCTGGAACCCCGGGTGGACGTGGAGTTCGGTGATCACGAACGAGTCGTCGAGCCAGCCGTCGGAGCCGGTGGCGCGGAGGTACGGCTCGACGACGGTGGACCACCAGTGCGTCCGGCTGTTCGGCAGTCCGTAGACGAATCCGACGAGCCGGCCGTCCGCGGCGGTGGCGCCGAGGGCGCGTGCCCGGGGGTCGTCGAGGTGCCGCAGGACGATATGGCGGCGTACGTCGATCTCGTCCTGGCTGAGGCCGAAGGCGAGGGCCTGCACGGCGAGGGCCTCGTCCACGCGGTCGGCGAGGTCGAGCGGTCCGACCACGATGTCGGGGGTCCCGGAGCCCCGTGGGGACGCGGGGATTGCTGCTGCCATGCGGGGAACCCTACTGGCCGTGCCGTCCGGTCAGAACAGCGCGCTTCAGAACAGCACGCTCATGAAGGCGCCCGTCTCGCGGAAGCCGACGCGGCTGTAGGCCTTGCGCGCGGGGGTGTTGTAGTCGTTCACGTACAGGCTGACGACGGGTGCCACATCGGTGAGCGCCTGGCGCAGGACGGCGGCCATGCCCGTCTCGGAGAGCCCCCGGCCGCGGGCCTCGGGGGCGACCCAGACGCCCTGGATCTGGCAGGCGCGGGGGGTGGCCGCGCCGATCTCGGCCTTGAAGAGGACCTTGCCGTCCTCGATACGGGCGAAGGACCGGCCGGTGCTGATCAGCTCGGCGACCCGCGCCTGGTAGAGGAGCCCGCCGTCGCCAGCCAGCGGGGAGACGCCGACCTCCTCGGTGAACATGGCGACGCAGGCCGGCATGAGGACGTCCATCTCCTCCTTGCGGACGCGGCGCACGAGGGGGTCGGGCGCCACGTCGGCCGAGGGGCGGTCGGTGACCATGAGCGGCTGGTTGGGCCGGACCTCACGGGCGGGGCCCCAGCTCGGTTCGAGGAGGCGCCAGAGCTGGGCCGTGGGGCCCGCGGGGCCGACGATCGAGGAGCAGCGGCGGCCGGCCCTCCGGGCGCGGTCGGCGAAGGCCCTGACGGCCTCGGGGGTGGCGCAGATGGGGACGAGGTTGGCCCCGGAGTAGCAGAGCGAGCGCAGCCGGCCGTCGGCGTACCATCCCCACATCTCGCCGCCGAGACGCCATGGATCGAGCCCGGCGACCTGGACGCGGGACGTCACGAAGGCGTTCTCGACGGGGGCACTCTCAAGGACGGCGAGCGCGGCGGGGAGCTCGCCGGGGTCGAGGACCCGGGTAGTGGTCTGCGTCAACACTGGGGCCTCACCAAACGGTCTACTTGATGTCCGCACTGTACCCAACAAGGCTGTGGGGTGCCGCCCCAGGCGGAAAGGCCGGAGGGCGGGGAGACGCGGCTGTGCCCCGCAGGACGCGGCCTGCGGGGCACAGAGACGGCGGGAGGTCAGCCGGCGATGGAGACCTGGGGTTCGCCCGAGGCGATCCCGTCCTTCTCCATCTGCTCCGCGATCTTCATGGCTTCCTCGATGAGGGTCTCCACG
>NZ_JAERUC010000203.1 GCF_016745505.1 Streptomyces silvae
GTAAGGAGAAGGTCTGCGGTTCGATTCCGCATTGGGGCTCTGGTGATCGGGTAACCCCGCTTCGGCGGGGAGACCCGGCATCAAAGCGGTGTAGCTCAGTCGGTAGAGCAAGCGGCTCATAATCGCTGTGTCACCGGTTCAAGTCCGGTCACCGCTACTAACGGTAGCCGATTGTGGGGTCGGTCCTTCGATCGGCTACTCTTTTTTGCGTTCATCCGTCCATCCGTCCGTCCAAGGAGCACTCACGTGGCTGCCACCGACGTCCGCCCGAAGATCACGCTGGCCTGCGTGGAGTGCAAGGAGCGGAACTACATCACCAAGAAGAACCGGCGTAACAACCCGGACCGTCTTGAGATGAAGAAGCACTGCCCGCGCTGCAACTCGCACACCGCGCACCGCGAAACGCGCTGAAACAGGCTCGTACACGAGGCCGTCCCCACTGGGGGCGGCCTCGTGTCGTTTATCTTGATGGCTCGGGCTGTCCCTCGCCCTATTCGACTTTCATCAGGAGGTACCGGGCCCATGGCGCTCGACCAGTCCTTCGTCGGGCGGACCTATCCGCCCACCCCGGCGTACGAGGTCGGCCGGGAGAAGATCCGGGAGTTCGCGGAGGCGGTGGGTGACACCCATCCCGCGTATGTGGATCCGGAGGCCGCCAAGGCTCTGGGGCACCCGGATGTGATCGCCCCGCCCACGTTCGTCTTCTCCCTCACCTTCAAGGCCGCGGGTCAGGTGGTGCAGGACCCGCAGCTGGGCCTGGACTACAGCCGTGTGGTGCACGGTGACCAGAAGTTCGCCTATGTGCGCCCGGTGCGGGCGGGGGACCGGCTGACGGTCACCTCGACGATCGAGGCCATCAAGACCATGGCGGGCAACGACATCGTGGACATCCGCGGTGAGGTGCACGACGAGTCCGGTGAGCACGTGGTGACCGCCTGGACCAAGCTGGTGGCGCGCGCCGCCGAGGAGGCGTGATGACGGCGACCATCGCCTACGAGGACGTCGAGGTCGGTACGGAGCTGCCGGCGCAGTCCTTCCCGGTGACCCGGGCCACGCTGGTGCAGTACGCGGGCGCCTCCGGCGACTTCAACCCGATCCACTGGAACGAGAAGTTCGCGCGCGAGGTCGGGCTCCCCGACGTGATCGCGCACGGCATGTTCACCATGGCCGAGGCGATCCGGGTCGTCACGGACTGGGCCGGCGACCCGGGCGCGGTCGTCGAGTACGGGGTCCGGTTCACCAAGCCGGTCGTCGTGCCGAACGACGACACCGGGGCGCTGATCGAGGTCAGCGGCAAGGTCGCCGCGAAGCTGGACGACCGCACGGTGCGGGTCGACCTGACCGCGATGAGCGAGGGCAAGAAGGTGCTGGGCATGTCCCGCGCCGTCGTACGGCTCGGCTGAACCGCTGTACGCGTGGTGAAGGGGCACGGTCCACGGGGGCCGTGCCCCTTCGTCGCGCCGGGCGACGGGCGCTTGACCAAGTTAGTGATTGAGCACTAACTTGGTCTCATGGCAAGGATGAGTGCAGATGAGCGGCGCGAGAGCGTCATCCGTGCGGCGATCACCGAGTTCGCCCGTGGCGGGTACAGCGCCACATCCACCGAGGCGATCGCCAAGCGTGTGGGTGTCTCGCAGCCGTACCTCTTCCGGCTCTTCCCCAACAAGCAGGCGATGTTCCTCGCCGCCGCCGAGCGCTGCCTCGTCGAGACCCGGCAGGTCTTCGAGAAGGCGGCCGAGGGGCTGGAGGGGCAGGAAGCCCTGCACGCCATGGCCGGGGCCTACCAGAAGCTGATCGTCGTCGACTCCGACAAGCTCCAGATGCAGATGCAGATGTGCGCGGCCGTCGCCGCCGCGGAGGCCGCGGGGGACCACGCGTTCGGCGAATCGGTGCGGGCCGGCTGGGTGGAGCTGTTCGACTCGGTCAACCTGCTGCTCGGTGCCGACCTCGGCGAGGCCACACAGTTCCTCGCGTACGGCATGCTCGTCAACACCCTGTCGTCGCTCGGTTTCCCGGCCGGACACCGGATCTGGTCCGGGTTCTACGAGTCGGCCCAGCCGGTCGCCTGAACGGTCCGGGCCGGGTCCGGACCGGGTTCCGCCCGGCTTTCCGTCCGGTTCTCCGCCCGGTTTTCTGTCCGTGAAAGTTAGTAATTAATAACTAACCCCAGGGGGGGAGCAGTGAACCAGCACACCACCGGCCGCGCAGGAGCGGTCTGGGCCCTCGTCATCACGAGCGTCGCCGGCTTCATGGCGGCACTCGACAACCTCGTCGTCACCACCGCCCTGCCGTCCATCCGCGAGAGCCTCGGCGGCCGGCTGGAGGAGCTCGAATGGACGGTGAACGCCTACACCCTCACCTTCGCGGTCCTGCTGATGACGGGCGCCGCACTCGGTGACCGCTTCGGCCGGCGCCGGCTGTTCCTCGGAGGCCTCACGGTCTTCACCGCGGCCTCCGCCGCCGCGGCCCTCTCACCGGGCATCGAGGAACTCATCGCCTTCCGCGCCGTCCAGGGCGTCGGCGCCGCGGTCATGATGCCGCTCACCCTCACCCTGCTCACCGCCGCCGTCCCGCCCGCCCGGCGCGGCATGGCCCTCGGCTTCTTCGGCGCGGTCACCGGACTCGCGGTCGCCAGCGGCCCCCTGATCGGCGGAAGCCTCACCGAACACATCTCCTGGCAGTGGATCTTCTGGCTGAACGTCCCGGTCGGCCTGATCCTGCTGCCCCTGGCACGCCTGCGGCTGGCCGAGTCGTACGCCCCCGAGGCCAAGCTCGACGTGCCCGGCACCGTCCTGGTCAGCGGCGGCCTCTTCGGCATCGTCTACGCGCTCGTCAGCAGCACCAGCGACGGCTGGACCGACCCGCTCGTGCTGACCGGCCTGATCGCGGGGACGCTCCTCCTGGCCGTCTTCGTCCGCCACGGATTCCGCGCGAAGAACCCGGTCCTGCCCATGCGCCTCTTCCGCGACCGCGCCTTCTTCGGGATCAACATGGCGAGCCTGCTGATGTTCCTGGGCATGTTCGGCTCGATCTTCCTGCTCAGCCAGTTCCTCCAGAACGTCCTGGGCTACTCGCCGACCGAGGCCGGCCTGCGGATGCTCCCGTGGACCGGGATGCCGATGCTCGTGGCACCCGTCGCGGGATATCTCTCCGACCGGTTCGGCGGCCGGCCCGTGGTGGTCACCGGCCTCTTCCTCCAGGCCGTGGGCCTCGGCCTCTTCGCCACCGTCCTGGAGCCGGACGTCGCCTACACCGCGCAGCTGCCCGGCCTGATCATCGGCGGCATCGGCATGGCCATGTACTTCGCACCCGCCGCCAGCCTCGTGATGTCCAGCGTCCGGCCGGGGGAGCAGGGCATCGCCTCCGGGGCCAACAACGCCCTGCGTGAGGTCGGCGGGGCTCTCGGGGTCGCCGTACTGGCCGCGGTCTTCTCCGCCCAGGGCGGCTACGGCTCCCCTCAGGCCTTCACCGACGGGACCGTGCCCGCCCTGTGGATCGGCGCCGGTGTGGTGGCCCTCGCCGCGCTCACCGCCCTGCTCATCCCGCGCCGCAAGCCGGCCTCCGGCCCGGCGCCCGAGAGTGCCGAGGAGCGTGTCCCCGTCGCCGCCTGAGCTCAGGCCCGCCCCGTACGGTCCATGGCCCGCCCCCGGGCCGTGGACCGTACTCTTGTCCCCGTGCAGGAACTCCACGACGCCCCCCTCGCCCCCCTGACCACCTTCCGCCTCGGCGGCCCGGCCAACCGCCTCCTGACGGCCACCACCGACGCGGAGGTGATCGCCGCCGTCCGCGAGGCCGACGACAGCGGCACCCCCCTCCTGGTCATCGGCGGCGGCTCCAACCTGGTCATCAGCGACAAGGGCTTCGACGGGACGGCCCTGCGCATCGCGACCAAGGGCTTCGAGCTCTCCGGTACGACGCTGGAGCTGGCCGCCGGCGAGGTCTGGACCGACGCCGTGGCCCGTACGGTCGAGGCGGGACTGGCCGGCATCGAGTGCCTCGCCGGGATCCCCGGGTCCGCCGGGGCGACCCCCATCCAGAACGTCGGCGCCTACGGGCAGGAGGTCTCCTCGGTCATCACCGAGGTCGTCGCCTACGACCGGCACACCCAGGAGACGGTCACCCTCCCGAACGAGGCCTGCGCGTTCTCGTACCGTCACAGCCGCTTCAAGGCCGAACCCGACCGTTTCGTCGTGCTCCGGGTCCGCTTCGGGCTGGAGGACGCGGGCGGACGGTCGGCGCCCCTGCGCTATCCCGAGACCGCCAGGGCCATGGGCGTCGAACAGGGCGACCGCGTCCCCGCAGCCTCCGCCAGCGAGACCGTCCTCCGGCTGAGGGCGGGCAAGGGCATGGTCCTCGACCCGGAGGACCACGACACCTGGTCGGCGGGGTCCTTCTTCACCAACCCGATCCTCGACGAGGCGCAGCACGCGCTCTTCCTCGCCCGCGCCACCGAGCGCCTGGGCCCGGACGTCACACCCCCGGCCTTCCCCGCCGGCGACGGCCGGGTGAAGACCTCGGCTGCCTGGCTCATCGACAAGGCCGGCTTCACCAAGGGGTACGGCACGGGCCCCGCGCGCATCTCCACCAAGCACACGCTCGCGCTCACCAACCGGGGCGAGGCGACCACCGAGGACCTGCTGGCCCTGGCCCGCGAGGTCGTCGCCGGGGTCCAGGAGGCCTTCGGGGTCACCCTCGTCAACGAACCGGTGACGGTGGGCGTCAGCCTGTAGGCCCGCCCGCCGGCGCTCGGGGCCGGGATCAGTACGCGACCCCCACGCCCTGCTTCACCGCCGCCGGCTCGTCGATCAGCGCCAGCATCGCGTGGGCCACATCGGCCCGCGCGAGGGACCGGCCGCTGCGCGGGGTGCCGCCCACCACCGTGCGGTACGCCCCCGTCAGCGGGCCGTTCGTCAGCTTCGGCGGCCGCACCGACGTCCAGTCCGTCGCGCTGCCGGCCAACGCGGCCTCCATACGGGTCAGATCGGCGTACACCTCCTTGAGGACCACGCCGATCACCTTGCGGACCACACGGTCCAGCAGCGGGTCGTCCGCCGGCGCCGGGCCGACCGGGGCCGCGCTCACGACCAGCAGCCGCCGCACCCCCTCCGCCTCCATCGCCTCCAGCACCCGCAGGGTGAGCCGCTCCGTGACGTCACCGGCCTTCCGGCCCCGCGCACCGAGCCCGGAGAGCACGGCGTCCCGCCCCGCCACCGCCCCGCGCACCGCCGGCTCGTCGCCCAGCGGCACGACCGCGTGCAGGGCGGCGCCCCGCAGCCCCTCCGGGAGCCGCGCGGGATCGCGGACCACCGCCGTCACCTCGTGCCCCGCCGCCAGCGCCTGCCGGACGACCTCCTGGCCGACGGCCCCCGTCGCCCCGAACACCGTGAGCCTCATCGCGCACGCCCCTCCTGAGTGGGTGAGTATTCACTTACCCATAGGGTGAGTGGACGCTCACCCCTTCGTCAAGCCGTGTTGGAGCATCCATGGAGCAGAAGCCGGCCCGCGTCCGCATCCTCGACGCCGCCCATGAGCTCATGCTGGACATCGGCCTCGCGCGTACGACGACGAAGGAGATCGCCAAGGCCGCCGGCTGCTCCGAGGCGGCCCTCTACAAGTACTTCGCGAGCAAGGAGGAGCTCTTCGTCACCGTGCTCGGCGAACGGATGCCGAGGCTGGGCCCGCTCCTCGGCGATCTGGAAGCCGGCGAGGGGGACCTGGAGCAGAACCTCACCGAGGTCGCCCGCCAGGCCGCGCTCTTCTACCAGCAGACCTTCCCGGTGCTCGCCTCGCTGTACGCCGAACCCCGGCTCAAGCACCGCCACGAGGCGGCCATGCGCGAGATGGGCACCGGCCCGCACAAGCCGATCCAGGGCCTCGACGCCTACCTCCGCGCCGAACAGCGGGCGGGCCGGGTCGGCCCCGGGGCCGACACCTACGCGGCCGCCTCCCTGCTGCTGGGGGCCTGCGCGCAGCGCGCCTTCGCCTACGAGGTGGGCGCCGCCCCGCAGTCACTGGACGACTTCGCCGCATCCCTCGCGCGCACCCTGCTCAGCGGCATCAGCTAGCCAGCCACGCGTCGATCCCGCCCAGCAGCTTCTCCCGCACCTCCACGGGCGCCACCGACCCCCGCACGGACTGCCGGGCCAGCTCGGCCAGCTCCTCGTCGGTGAACGCGTGATGGCGGCGTACGAGGTCGTACTGCGCGGCCAGCCGGGAGCCGAAGAGCAGCGGGTCGTCCGCGCCGAGCGCCATCGGCACCCCCGCGTCGAACAGAGTGCGGAGGGGTACGTCGGCGGGCTTCTCGTAGACGCCGAGCGCCACGTTGGACGCCGGGCAGACCTCACAGGTCACCCCGCGCTCCGCGAGCTTGCGCAGCAGCCTCGGGTCCTCGGCCGCCCGTACGCCGTGCCCGATCCGGGCCGCGTCGAGGTCGTCCAGGCAGTCCCGGACGCTGGAGGGGCCGGAGAGCTCGCCGCCGTGCGGGGCCGCCAGCAGACCGCCCTCGCGGGCGATGGCGAAGGCGCGGTCGAAGTCGCGGGCCATGCCCCGGCGTTCGTCGTTGGAGAGGCCGAAGCCGATGACCCCCCGGTCCGCGTACCGCACGGCGAGCCGGGCCAGCGTCCTGGCGTCCAGCGGGTGCTTCATCCGGTTCGCCGCGATCACCACCCGGATCCCGAGCCCGGTGTCACGGGCCGCACGGTCCACGGCGTCCAGGATGACCTCGATCGCGGGGATGAGGCCCCCGAGCAGCGGGGCGTACGAGGTGGGGTCGACCTGGATCTCCAGCCACCCCGAGCCGTCCGCCACGTCCTCCATGGCGGTCTCGCGCACCAGCCGCTGGATGTCCTCCGGCGAGCGGAGGCAGGACCGGGCGATGTCGTAGAGGCGCTGGAAGCGGAACCAGCCGCGCTCGTCCGTGGCCCGCAGCCTGGGCGGCTCACCGCCGGTCAGCGCGTCGGGCAGGTGCACGCCGTACTTGTCCGCGAGTTCGAGCAGGGTCGTGGGCCGCATCGACCCGGTGAAGTGCAGGTGCAGGTGGGCCTTGGGCAACAGCCGTACGTCACGCTCCATCGATCGATCTTGCCGCACCGGAGGGGCCCGGCGGTAGCCGGATTCCCGTGTGAGTTACCCGTCGAACAAAAAAGTGGCCCCCGGCCGGAGCCGGGGGCCACATCCCTCAGGGGGAGGTTCCGCGTCAGTCGCGGGCCTCGCCCAGCAGCTTCTGGAGCCGGGAGACGCCCTCGACGAGGTCGTCGTCGCCCAGTGCGTAGGACAGCCGCAGGTAACCCGGCGTACCGAACGCCTCACCCGGCACCACGGCCACCTCGGCCTCGTCCAGGATGAGGGCCGCGAGCTCGACGGAGTCCGCCGGGCGCTTGCCGCGGATCTCCTTGCCGAGCAGGCCCTTCACCGACGGGTACACGTAGAACGCGCCCTCGGGCTCGGGGCAGAGCACGCCGTCGATCTCGTTGAGCATGCGCACGATCGTCCTGCGGCGGCGGTCGAAGGCGGAGCCCATCTCGGCGACCGCGTCCAGCGGACCCGAGAGCGCGGCGAGCGCGGCGGCCTGCGCGACGTTGTTGACGTTGGACGTGGCGTGCGACTGCAGGTTGGTCGCGGCCTTCACGATGTCCTTCGGGCCGATGATCCAGCCGACCCGCCAGCCGGTCATGGCGTACGTCTTGGCCACACCGTTGACCACGATGCACTTGTCCCGCAGCTCGGGCACGACCGCGGGGAGCGAGGCGGCGGCCGCGCCCCCGTAGACCAGGTGCTCGTAGATCTCGTCCGTCATGACCCACAGGCCGTGCTCGACGGCCCAGCGGCCGATCGCCTCGGTCTCGGCCTCGCTGTAGACGGCGCCCGTCGGGTTGGACGGGGAGACGAACAGGACGACCTTCGTGCGCTCGGTGCGCGCCGCTTCGAGCTGCTCCACGGAGACCCGGTAGCCGGTGGTCTCGTCGGCCACGACCTCGACCGGGACACCGCCGGCGAGACGGATGGACTCGGGGTAGGTCGTCCAGTACGGGGCGGGGACGATGACCTCGTCGCCCGGGTCGAGGACCGCGGCGAAGGCCTCGTAGATGGCCTGCTTGCCGCCGTTGGTCACCAGGACCTGGGAGGCGTCGATCTCGTAGCCGGAGTCGCGCAGCGTCTTCGCCACGATGGCGGCCTTGAGCTCGGGGAGCCCGCCCGCCGGGGTGTAGCGGTGGTACTTCGGGTTGCGGCACGCCTCGATGGCGGCGTCCACGATGTAACCGGGGGTCGGGAAGTCGGGCTCGCCGGCGCCGAAACCGATCACCGGACGTCCGGCGGCCTTGAGGGCCTTGGCCTTGGCGTCGACGGCGAGGGTGGCGGACTCGGAGATGGCACCGATGCGGGCCGAGACCCGGCGCTCGGACGGAGAAGTTGCAGCGCTCATGCCCCCATGCTCGCAGACCGGAAATCCCCCCGGCACAGGGGTTTCAGGGACCGGACAGCACTCGGACAGCATCCGGACAGGACCGGTCGGTAGTTGTCTGTTCGACGCGACGCCCATGAACACGTACACTCACCTGTCGTTGGCCTTCATCAGCCACACCGTTTTCCCGACCGGCCCACCGGGGAGGATGCGGTAGGTTGGTGGACACCACAAAGGGTCGTAGCTCAATTGGTAGAGCACTGGTCTCCAAAACCAGCGGTTGGGGGTTCAAGTCCCTCCGGCCCTGCTACACACTCCTTCGCCAGGATGTGTGCGCATGTACGTACTTCAATGCACCGCCGTGCGGCTCCACCGGGCGCGGCACGGCCACGACCCGGAATCAGGTGAGTAGCGTGACGGACGCCGTGGGCTCCATCGACATGCCTGATGCCGAGGACGAAGCCCCCGAGTCGAAGAAGAAGACCCGGAAGGGCGGCAAGCGCGGCAAGAAGGGCCCTCTGGGCCGTCTCGCGCTGTTCTACCGCCAGATCGTCGCCGAGCTCCGCAAGGTCGTATGGCCGACGCGCAGCCAGCTGTCGACGTACACGGCCGTGGTGATCGTGTTCGTGGTCGTCATGATCGGTCTCGTCACCGTGATTGACTTCGGATTTGCGCGGGTCATCAAGTACGTCTTCGGCTGATCCCCGCGGAGGGCGCCTCATCGGCGCCCCTTTCGCATGTTCCACCCATTTGTATCCAGGAAGAAGCAGCCATCGTGTCTGACCCGAACCTGAACGACGACGCCGAGCCCACGGCGAGCGCCGTCGAGTCCGCCGAGGACGAGCTCGACATCGTCGAGGCGGCGGATGCCGTGGCCCCGGACCAGGTCGACGCTGCTGACGCCGCCGCGGGCGAGCCCGCCGAGCAGGACGCCGTGCGGGTCGAGTCCGACGAGGACGAAGAGGCCGCCGAGGCCGCGGACGAGGACGAGGCCGCCGAGCCCGTCGAGGACGAAGAGGCCGACGCCGAGGAAGCCGAGCCGGCCGCCCCCGTCGACGCCGTCGCCGCCCTGCGCGAAGAGCTCCGCGGACTTCCCGGCGAGTGGTACGTCATCCACACGTACGCCGGTTACGAGAAGCGCGTGAAGGCCAACCTGGAGCAGCGCGCCGTCTCGCTCAACGTCGAGGACTTCATCTACCAGGCCGAGGTGCCCGAGGAAGAGATCGTCCAGATCAAGAACGGCGAGCGGAAGAACGTCCGTCAGAACAAGCTCCCGGGTTACGTCCTGGTGCGCATGGACCTGACGAACGAGTCCTGGGGTGTTGTCCGCAACACGCCCGGTGTCACCGGCTTCGTGGGCAACGCCTACGACCCGTACCCGCTGACCCTGGACGAGATCGTCAAGATGCTCGCCCCCGAGGCCGAGGAGAAGGCGGCCCGCGAGGCGGCCGAGGCCGAGGGCAAGCCGGCTCCGGCCCGCAAGGTCGAGGTCCAGGTCCTGGACTTCGAGGTGGGCGACTCGGTCACCGTCACCGACGGCCCGTTCGCGACCCTGCAGGCGACGATCAACGAGATCAACGCCGACTCGAAGAAGGTCAAGGGCCTCGTCGAGATCTTCGGTCGCGAGACCCCGGTCGAGCTCAGCTTCGACCAGATCCAGAAGAACTGACGGCCTTTCGGCCCGTTCCTGGACACATGCCTACCGAGCAGGTCAGACAGGCTTCGCAGCCGGTCTGACCTGCTCGGTTTTTGGTCGCGCAGCTATACCCGTTATCGTTGTGCGGTATGCCTCCATCCGGATGACCGGAATGGCGGCGAAACACTCTCACTAGGACCCGGAGAGAGCAATGCCTCCCAAGAAGAAGAAGGTCACGGGGCTTATCAAGCTCCAGATCAACGCCGGTGCGGCCAACCCGGCGCCGCCGGTCGGTCCCGCACTGGGCCAGCACGGCGTCAACATCATGGAGTTCTGCAAGGCCTACAACGCCGCGACCGAGTCGCAGCGTGGCATGGTCGTGCCGGTGGAGATCACGGTCTACGAGGACCGCTCCTTCACCTTCGTCACGAAGACTCCGCCGGCCGCCAAGCTGATCCTCAAGGCCGCGGGTGTGGACAAGGGCTCCGGCGAGCCGCACAAGACCAAGGTCGCCAAGCTCACGGCCGACCAGGTCCGCGAGATCGCCACGACCAAGCTCCCCGACCTGAACGCCAACGACCTCGACGCCGCGTCGAAGATCATCGCTGGCACCGCCCGTTCCATGGGCATCACGGTCGAAGGCTGAGTCAGCCCCGTAGCCCCACAGTGGTAGGACCAAGCGCTGGTCCGCACCACGACTCCACACTCTGAAAACCACAGGAGTAGATGTGAAGCGCAGCAAGAACCTCCGCGCTGCGGACGCGAAGATCGACCGGGAGCGCACGTACGCCCCGCTCGAGGCCGTCCGTATCGCCAAGGAGACCTCCACCACCAAGTTCGACGGCACCGTCGAGGTCGCGTTCGCGCTGGGTGTCGACCCGCGCAAGGCCGACCAGATGGTCCGTGGCACCGTGAACCTCCCGCACGGCACCGGCAAGACCGCCCGGGTCCTGGTCTTCGCGACCGGTGACCGTGCTGCGGCCGCGGAAGCCGCGGGCGCCGACATCGTCGGCGCCGACGAGCTCATCGACGAGGTGGCGAAGGGCCGTCTGGACTTCGACGCCGTCGTCGCCACGCCGGACCTCATGGGCAAGGTCGGCCGCCTGGGCCGCGTGCTCGGTCCGCGTGGTCTGATGCCGAACCCGAAGACCGGCACCGTCACCCCCGATGTCGTCAAGGCTGTCAACGACATCAAGGGCGGAAAGATCGAGTTCCGCGTCGACAAGCACTCGAACCTGCACTTCATCATCGGAAAGACCTCTTTCGATGACACGAAGCTGGTCGAGAACTACGGTGCGGCGCTCGAGGAGATCCTCCGTCTGAAGCCGTCCGCCGCGAAGGGTCGCTTCATCAAGAAGGCGACCATGAGCACGACGATGGGCCCCGGCATCCCGCTGGACGCCAACCGCGTGCGCAACCTCCTCGTCGAGGAGGACCCGGCCGCCGTCTGAGCCCCCGTGCTCACCCGGTAGCCGCGTCACGGCATGGGACGGGCCCCGCAGCCTCTTCGGAGGGTGCGGGGCCCGTCCTCGTACGAGGAGGCCACAGGGGCTCCGAGAGGCGCTTAAACCTCTCGCACCGGTCGAACCGGGACGGATTTGCTCCGAACGGCCCCGGTCGCGTAGTCTCACCAAGAAGCCAAAGACCGCTGGTCGTCGCCGGGTCCTCGTCAAGGGGAAACGGTGACCGAAGGATCCGTCGAGAACGGGCGACCTGCGCAGGTGACTGTGGAAAGCTCCCGGATTCATCCGGTCGAGCTACGCCCTGGCGCCTGCGCCGGGGCGTTTCGTCTTTCCCGGCCCCTTCTGAGCGGTCCTCATCACCCGGAAGGAGGCCGACGCTCATGGCAAGGCCCGACAAGGCTGCCGCGGTAGCCGAGCTGACGGACCAGTTCCGCAGCTCGAACGCCGCCGTGCTGACCGAGTACCGGGGTCTCACCGTGGCACAGCTCAAGGAGCTGCGCCGTTCGCTCGGTGAGAACGCCCAGTACGCCGTGGTGAAGAACACGCTGACCAAGATTGCGGCCAACGAGGCCGGGATCGACACGCTGGACGACCTGTTCTCGGGTCCGACGGCGGTTGCCTTCGTCACCGGTGACCCGGTGGAGTCGGCGAAGGGTCTTCGTGACTTCGCCAAGGACAACCCCAACCTCATCATCAAGGGCGGTGTCCTTGACGGTAAGGCGCTGTCCGCCGATGAGTTCAAGAAGCTCGCGGACCTCGAGTCCCGCGAGGTTCTGCTCGCCAAGCTGGCCGGCGCCATGAAGGGCAAGCAGACTCAGGCTGCGCAGCTCTTCCAGGCTCTGCCGTCGAAGTTCGTCCGCACCGCGGAAGCGCTTCGCGCCAAGAAGGCCGAGCAGGGCGGTGCCGACACGTCGGCTCCCGCCGAGGCCGAGGTGGCGGAGTAACCCTCCGCCCTCACGGCTCGCAGCGGGCCCGTACGCCCGCCTACATATACATCCGGCACCCCCTGCCGAATTAGTGGAAGGACGCCATCATGGCGAAGCTCAGCCAGGAAGACCTGCTCGCTCAGTTCGAGGAGCTCACCCTCATCGAGCTCTCCGAGTTCGTTAAGGCCTTCGAGGAGAAGTTCGACGTCACCGCCGCCGCGGCCGTCGCCGTCGCCGCCCCGGGTGCCCCCGGTGCCGCCGCCGAGGCCGAGGCCGAGCAGGACGAGTTCGACGTCATCCTCACGGGTGCCGGCGAGAAGAAGATCCAGGTCATCAAGGTCGTGCGTGAGCTGACCTCGCTGGGCCTGAAGGAGGCCAAGGACCTCGTCGACGGCACCCCGAAGCCGGTCCTCGAGAAGGTCGCCAAGGAGGCCGCCGACAAGGCTGCCGAGTCCCTCAAGGCCGCCGGCGCTTCCGTCGAGGTCAAGTGACCCTGGGAGTCATCTGACTCCTCTGGACCGTCCCTGCCGCGAGGCGGGGATGTCACATCGCAAAGGGCGATCACCCATCCGGGTGATCGCCCTTTGGCGTGCCCCAGGAGCCTGCCTTGATCTTCCGCGCACGACGAGTAGGGTGATCTTTCGCCGTGCGTTTCTCCGGGGCGCCCACGGGCGTCAACCGGCGTCCTCCGGACGCAGGTGAAGATCGCCGGGCGTCCGCCGGGCCCCTCGGGGCCTTGACGAACCGCACGCGGCGCGCAATTCTCAGGACGCGTCGTCATCTCGATCCGCATCCGAGGCATGGATCGAGAGCGAAGAGGGCAGTAAAGAAGAGCGCACACCGCGCGAGGGCTATTCATAGGTGTTGAGAACAGCTGTTGAGAGCAACGTGGGTCTCTGAGAACCCCGACTGGACATCAGTGTGCCGCTTGGCTACACTGACCCTTTGCGCTGCCTGTTAGCTGCCTCCTGCCCGTCACCAGGGGCATGCCCACGCCTAGCACCGATGACCGGATATTCCCTGACCTTGGGATTCCTGTCTCTGTGTGCGGCTTGGGGCCGGTACGCGCGTAGTGAGTCCGAGCCCTCGGAAGGACCCCCTCTTGGCCGCCTCGCGCAACGCCTCGACCTCGAATACGAACAACGGTGCCAGCACCGCCCCGCTGCGCATCTCTTTTGCAAAGATCAAGGAGCCCCTCGAGGTTCCGAACCTCCTCGCGCTGCAGACCGAGAGCTTTGACTGGCTCCTCGGCAACGCCGCCTGGAAGGCTCGCGTCGAGGCTGCTCTGGACAGCGGACAAGACGTCCCCACCAAGTCCGGCCTGGAGGAAATCTTCGAGGAGATCTCCCCGATCGAGGACTTCTCCGGGTCGATGTCGCTCACCTTCCGCGACCACCGCTTCGAGCCCCCGAAGAACTCGATCGACGAGTGCAAGGAGCGCGACTTCACGTTCGCCGCGCCGCTCTTCGTCACGGCCGAGTTCACCAACAACGAGACCGGCGAGATCAAGTCCCAGACGGTCTTCATGGGCGACTTCCCGCTCATGACCAACAAGGGCACCTTCGTCATCAACGGCACCGAGCGTGTCGTCGTGTCGCAGCTCGTGCGCTCGCCGGGTGTCTACTTCGACTCCTCCATCGACAAGACGTCCGACAAGGACATCTTCTCCGCCAAGATCATCCCTTCCCGGGGTGCCTGGCTGGAGATGGAGATCGACAAGCGCGACATGGTCGGTGTCCGCATCGACCGCAAGCGCAAGCAGTCCGTCACCGTCCTCCTGAAGGCTCTCGGCTGGACCACCGAGCAGATCCTCGAGGAGTTCGGCGAGTACGAGTCGATGCGCGCCACCCTGGAGAAGGACCACACGCAGGGCCAGGACGACGCGCTGCTCGACATCTACCGCAAGCTGCGTCCCGGCGAGCCGCCCACGCGTGAGGCCGCTCAGACGCTGCTCGAGAACCTCTACTTCAACCCGAAGCGCTACGACCTCGCGAAGGTCGGCCGCTACAAGGTGAACAAGAAGCTCGGCGCCGACGAGCCGCTCGACGCGGGTGTCCTCACCAGCGACGACATCATCGCCACCATCAAGTACCTGGTGAAGCTGCACGCCGGCGAGACCGAGACGGTCGGCGAGTCCGGCCGCTCGATCATGGTCGAGACCGACGACATCGACCACTTCGGCAACCGCCGTATCCGTAACGTCGGTGAGCTGATCCAGAACCAGGTCCGTACGGGTCTCGCCCGTATGGAGCGTGTCGTGCGTGAGCGCATGACCACCCAGGACGTCGAGGCGATCACGCCGCAGACCCTGATCAACATCCGGCCGGTCGTCGCCTCCATCAAGGAGTTCTTCGGCACCAGCCAGCTGTCCCAGTTCATGGACCAGAACAACCCGCTGTCGGGGCTGACGCACAAGCGTCGTCTGAACGCCCTCGGCCCGGGTGGTCTCTCCCGTGAGCGGGCCGGCTTCGAGGTCCGTGACGTTCACCCGTCGCACTACGGCCGCATGTGCCCGATCGAGACGCCCGAAGGCCCGAACATCGGTCTGATCGGCTCGCTGGCCTCCTACGGGCGCATCAACCCGTTCGGCTTCATCGAGACGCCGTACCGCAAGGTCGTCGAGGGCGTCGTCACCGACGACGTCGACTACCTGACGGCCGACGAAGAGGACCGCTTCGTGATCGCCCAGGCGAACGCGACGCTCTCCGACGACATGCGCTTCACCGAGGCCCGTGTGCTGGTCCGCCGTCGTGGCGGCGAGATCGACTACATCCCCGGCGACGACGTCGACTACATGGACGTCTCGCCGCGCCAGATGGTGTCGGTCGCCACCGCGATGATCCCGTTCCTCGAGCACGACGACGCCAACCGTGCCCTCATGGGCGCGAACATGATGCGTCAGGCCGTCCCGCTCATCAAGAGCGAGGCGCCGCTGGTCGGCACGGGCATGGAGTACCGCTGTGCCACCGACGCCGGTGACGTCCTCAAGGCGGAGAAGGCGGGTGTGGTCCAGGAGGTCTCCGCGGACTACATCACCGTGACGAACGACGACGGCACGTACACCACGTACCGCATCTCGAAGTTCTCGCGCTCCAACCAGGGCACCTCGGTCAACCAGAAGGTCGTCGTCTCCGAGGGCGACCGCGTCATCGAGAGCCAGGTCCTCGCCGACGGCCCCGCCACCGAGAACGGTGAGATGGCGCTCGGCAAGAACCTCCTCGTGGCGTTCATGCCCTGGGAGGGTCACAACTACGAGGACGCGATCATCCTGTCGCAGCGCCTCGTGCAGGACGACGTCCTCTCCTCGATCCACATCGAGGAGCACGAGGTCGACGCCCGTGACACCAAGCTCGGCCCGGAGGAGATCACCCGGGACATCCCGAACGTCTCCGAGGAGGTCCTCGCCGACCTCGACGAGCGCGGCATCATCCGTATCGGTGCCGAGGTCGTCGCCGGCGACATCCTCGTCGGCAAGGTCACGCCCAAGGGTGAGACCGAGCTGACCCCCGAGGAGCGCCTGCTCCGCGCGATCTTCGGTGAGAAGGCGCGCGAGGTGCGCGACACCTCGCTGAAGGTGCCGCACGGTGAGATCGGCAAGGTCATCGGCGTCCGCGTCTTCGACCGCGAAGAGGGCGACGAGCTGCCGCCGGGCGTGAACCAGCTGGTCCGCGTCTACGTCGCGCAGAAGCGCAAGATCACCGATGGTGACAAGCTCGCCGGCCGTCACGGCAACAAGGGCGTCATCTCGAAGATCCTCCCGATCGAGGACATGCCGTTCCTGGAGGACGGCACCCCGGTCGACATCATCCTCAACCCGCTGGGTGTCCCGTCCCGAATGAACCCGGGACAGGTCCTGGAGATCCACCTCGGCTGGCTCGCCAGCCGCGGCTGGGACGTCTCCGGCCTCGGTGACGAGTGGGCACAGCGCCTGCAGGCCATCGGCGCCGACCAGGTCGCCCCCGGCACCAACGTCGCCACGCCCGTCTTCGACGGTGCGCGCGAGGACGAGATCTCCGGTCTCTTCGGAGCCACGATCCCGAACCGCGACGGCGACCGCCTGGTGCAGCCCTCCGGCAAGGCCCAGCTGTTCGACGGCCGCTCCGGCGAGCCGTTCCCGGACCCGGTCTCGGTCGGGTTCATGTACATCCTCAAGCTGCACCACCTGGTCGACGACAAGCTCCACGCCCGTTCGACCGGCCCGTACTCCATGATCACGCAGCAGCCGCTGGGTGGTAAGGCGCAGTTCGGTGGGCAGCGATTCGGTGAGATGGAGGTGTGGGCCCTTGAGGCTTACGGCGCCGCATACGCCCTCCAGGAACTGCTGACGATCAAGTCCGACGACGTGACCGGCCGCGTGAAGGTCTACGAGGCGATCGTCAAGGGCGAGAACATCCCCGAGCCCGGCATCCCCGAGTCCTTCAAGGTGCTCATCAAGGAGATGCAGTCGCTCTGCCTCAACGTGGAGGTGCTGTCCTCGGACGGCATGTCCATCGAGATGCGCGACACGGACGAGGACGTCTTCCGCGCGGCGGAGGAGCTCGGTATCGACCTGTCCCGGCGCGAGCCGAGCAGCGTCGAAGAGGTCTGACGGGTTGTCCGGCCGGATCCCCGTGATCCGGCCGGCTCTCCCCGGACCCGTTCAGACCATTGCTGAAGTGCCCCGATTTCTCGCGTGAAGCGAGGGGGCTCGAACCCCCGAAAGAGGGATTGACGACAAGTGCTCGACGTCAACTTCTTCGACGAGCTGCGGATCGGCCTTGCCACCGCGGACGACATCCGGACCTGGTCCCACGGCGAAGTGAAGAAGCCGGAGACCATCAACTACCGCACGCTCAAGCCCGAAAAGGACGGACTCTTCTGCGAGAAGATCTTCGGTCCGACCCGGGACTGGGAGTGCTACTGCGGCAAGTACAAGCGTGTCCGCTTCAAGGGCATCATCTGTGAGCGCTGTGGCGTAGAGGTCACGCGCGCCAAGGTGCGCCGTGAGCGCATGGGTCACATCGAGCTTGCCGCTCCCGTCACCCACATCTGGTACTTCAAGGGCGTCCCGTCGCGTCTGGGCTACCTGCTGGACCTCGCGCCGAAGGACCTCGAGAAGGTCATCTACTTCGCCGCGTACATGATCACGTTCGTCGACGAGGAGCGCCGCACGCGTGACCTCCCGTCGCTGGAGGCGCACGTCTCCGTCGAGCGTCAGCAGGTCGAGAACCGCCGCGACTCGGACCTCGAGAACCGCGCCAAGAAGCTCGAGACCGACCTGGCCGAGCTCGAGGCCGAGGGCGCCAAGGCCGACGTACGCCGCAAGGTGCGCGAAGGTGCCGAGCGTGAGATGAAGCAGCTGCGTGACCGTGCGCAGCGCGAGATCGACCGTCTCGACGAGGTGTGGAGCCGCTTCAAGAACCTCAAGGTCCAGGACCTCGAGGGCGACGAGCTGCTCTACCGCGAGCTGCGTGACCGCTTCGGCACGTACTTCGACGGCTGCATGGGCGCCGCCGCCCTGCAGAAGCGCCTGGAGTCCTTCGACCTCGACGAGGAGGCCGAGCGCCTCCGCGAGATCATCCGTACCGGCAAGGGCCAGAAGAAGACCCGTGCGCTCAAGCGCCTCAAGGTCGTCTCCGCGTTCCTGCAGACCAGCAACAAGCCCAAGGGCATGGTGCTCGACTGCGTGCCGGTCATCCCGCCGGACCTGCGTCCGATGGTGCAGCTGGACGGTGGCCGCTTCGCGACCTCCGACCTGAACGACCTGTACCGCCGTGTGATCAACCGCAACAACCGCCTGAAGCGGCTTCTCGACCTCGGCGCGCCCGAGATCATCGTGAACAACGAGAAGCGCATGCTCCAGGAGGCCGTGGACGCCCTCTTCGACAACGGTCGTCGTGGTCGCCCGGTCACCGGTCCCGGTAACCGCCCCCTGAAGTCCCTCAGCGACATGCTGAAGGGCAAGCAGGGCCGTTTCCGTCAGAACCTCCTCGGCAAGCGCGTGGACTACTCCGCGCGTTCCGTGATCGTCGTCGGTCCGCAGCTCAAGCTGCACCAGTGCGGTCTGCCGAAGGCGATGGCGCTGGAGCTCTTCAAGCCGTTCGTGATGAAGCGCCTGGTGGACCTGAACCACGCGCAGAACATCAAGTCGGCCAAGCGCATGGTCGAGCGTGGCCGCACCGTCGTGTACGACGTCCTCGAAGAGGTCATCGCCGAGCACCCGGTGCTGCTGAACCGTGCGCCCACCCTGCACCGCCTCGGCATCCAGGCCTTCGAGCCGCAGCTGGTCGAGGGCAAGGCCATCCAGATCCACCCGCTCGTCTGCACCGCGTTCAACGCGGACTTCGACGGTGACCAGATGGCCGTGCACCTGCCGCTCTCCGCGGAGGCGCAGGCCGAGGCCCGCATCCTGATGCTGTCCTCGAACAACATCCTGAAGCCGGCCGACGGCCGTCCCGTCACCATGCCGACCCAGGACATGGTGCTGGGCCTCTTCTTCCTCACCACGGACGAAGAGGGCCGCAACGTCAAGGGCACCGACCGCTCCTTCGGCTCCACGGCCGAGGCGATCATGGCCTTCGACGCCCGCGAGCTCTCGCTCCAGGCGAAGGTCGACATCCGCTTCCCGGTCGGCACCATGCCGCCGCGTGGCTGGGTGCCGCCGGTCGCCGAGGAGGGCGAGCCCGAGTACCAGCCGGGTGACACCTTCCGCCTGCGTACGAGCCTGGGCCGCGCGCTCTTCAACGAGCTGCTGCCCGAGGACTACCCGTTCGTCGACTACTCGGTGGGCAAGAAGCAGCTCTCCGAGATCGTCAACGACCTGGCCGAGCGCTACCCCAAGGTCATCGTGGCGGCGACGCTCGACAACCTGAAGGCGGCCGGTTTCCACTGGGCGACCCGCTCCGGTGTGACCGTGGCCATCTCCGACGTCGTCGTGCCCGAGGCCAAGAAGGCCATCGTCAAGGGCTACGAGGAGCAGGACGAGAAGGTCCAGAAGCAGTACGAGCGCGGTCTCATCACCAAGGACGAGCGCACGCAGGAGCTCATCGCGATCTGGACCAAGGCGACCAACGAGGTTGCCGAGGCGATGAACGCGAACTTCCCGAAGACGAACCCCATCTTCATGATGGTCGACTCGGGTGCCCGAGGAAACATGATGCAGATGCGTCAGATCGCGGGTATGCGTGGTCTGGTGTCGAACGCCAAGAACGAGACGATTCCCCGTCCCATCAAGGCGTCCTTCCGTGAGGGCCTCACCGTTCTGGAGTACTTCATCTCCACGCACGGTGCCCGTAAGGGTCTGGCGGACACCGCCCTGCGTACCGCCGACTCGGGTTACCTGACCCGTCGTCTGGTGGACGTCTCGCAGGACGTGATCATCCGCGAGGAGGACTGTGGCACCGACCGCGGCCTCAAGCTGAAGATCGCCGTCAAGGGCGCCGACGGCGTGCTCCGCAAGACGGAGGACGTCGAGACGTCGGTCTACGCCCGCATGCTCGCCGAGGACGTCGTCGTCGACGGCAAGGTCATCGCGCCTGCCAACGTCGACCTCGGTGACGTCCTGATCGACGCCCTGGTGGGCGCCGGCGTCGAGGAGGTCAAGACCCGCTCGGTCCTGACCTGTGAGTCCGCGGTCGGCACCTGTGCCTTCTGCTACGGACGCTCGCTCGCCACCGGCAAGCTGGTCGACATCGGTGAGGCGGTCGGCATCATCGCCGCCCAGTCCATCGGTGAGCCCGGTACCCAGCTGACGATGCGTACCTTCCACACCGGTGGTGTGGCCGGTGACGACATCACGCAGGGTCTGCCCCGTGTCGTCGAGCTCTTCGAGGCGCGTACCCCCAAGGGTGTCGCCCCGATCTCGGAGGCCAAGGGCCGGGTCCGTATCGAGGAGACCGAGAAGACCAAGAAGCTCGTCGTCACCCCGGACGACGGCAGCGAGGAGACGGCGTTCCCGATCTCCAAGCGTGCCCGTCTCCTGGTCGGCGAGGGCGACGCGGTCGAGGTGGGCCAGAAGCTCACCGTCGGTGCCACCAACCCGCACGACGTGCTGCGGATCCTCGGTCAGCGCGCGGTCCAGGTCCACCTGGTCGGCGAGGTCCAGAAGGTCTACAACTCGCAGGGTGTGTCGATCCACGACAAGCACATCGAGATCATCATCCGGCAGATGCTCCGCCGTGTGACGATCATCGAGTCCGGCGACGCGGAACTGCTGCCGGGCGAGCTCGTCGAGCGCTCGAAGTTCGAGACCGAGAACCGTCGTGTGGTCACCGAGGGCGGTCACCCCGCCTCCGGCCGTCCGCAGCTGATGGGTATCACCAAGGCCTCGCTCGCCACCGAGTCGTGGCTGTCGGCGGCGTCCTTCCAGGAGACGACCAGGGTTCTGACCGACGCGGCGATCAACGCCAAGTCGGACTCCCTGATCGGCCTCAAGGAGAACGTCATCATCGGTAAGCTCATCCCGGCCGGTACGGGTCTGTCCCGCTACCGCAACATCCGGGTCGAGCCGACCGAGGAAGCCAAGGCCGCGATGTACTCGGCCGTCGGCTACGACGACATCGACTACTCGCCGTTCGGCACGGGCTCCGGCCAGGCCGTTCCGCTGGAGGACTACGACTACGGTCCGTACAACCAGTAGAAGTGAGTGAGAAGGGCGGCCATCCCGTTACGACGGGGTGGCCGCCCTTCTGCGTGCCCGGTGCCGGCCGTCGTGAGAGCGTCGTGAGGTCGGTCACCCGGGGTGACCGCACGCGGAGGGCGGCCGGAGGGGCATATGCCGCGTTGCGGGCCCGGCGGGAGTCGTTCATGCTGGTCAGCGGTGCTGTGCGGGCCGTGGGGCGGCCGCCGGGGGCGGGCGGCGTATCCGGTGGCGCCGCGCTACGGGGGAGAGGGGCCGGGGGTGGACGGCATTTGTTTTGACCCAGGTCCGTGAGGTAGGTACGCTCAAGCCTTGTGCCTGGGGTGTGCCTGGGCTCGGGTGCGTGTCCTCAACCGCATGGCGAGTCCGTAAGTGGCCACCGCAATCTGTGTTCCTTCTGCTGTACGGCAGGGGCCTGCAGTATTCGACACACCCGACCGCGTGGGTCGGCGAGTGTTCCAGGTTAGTTTCACGAACGGCACACAGAAACCGGAGAAGTAGTGCCTACGATCCAGCAGCTGGTCCGGAAGGGCCGGCAGGACAAGGTCGAGAAGAACAAGACGCCCGCGCTCGAGGGTTCGCCCCAGCGTCGTGGTGTCTGCACGCGTGTGTTCACGACCACCCCGAAGAAGCCGAACTCGGCGCTCCGTAAGGTCGCGCGTGTGCGTCTGACCTCCGGTATCGAGGTCACGGCCTACATCCCGGGTGAGGGACACAACCTGCAGGAGCACTCCATCGTGCTCGTGCGTGGTGGCCGTGTGAAGGACCTGCCGGGTGTTCGTTACAAGATCATCCGCGGTTCGCTCGACACCCAGGGTGTCAAGAACCGCAAGCAGGCCCGCAGCCGCTACGGCGCCAAGAAGGAGAAGTAAGAATGCCTCGTAAGGGCCCCGCCCCGAAGCGCCCGGTCATCATCGACCCGGTCTACAGCTCTCCTCTTGTCACCTCGCTGATCAACAAGATCCTCCTCGACGGCAAGCGTTCCACCGCCGAGCGGATCGTGTACGGCGCCATGGAAGGCCTCCGCGAGAAGACCGGCGCTGACCCGGTCATCACGCTGAAGCGCGCGCTTGAGAACGTCAAGCCCTCGCTCGAGGTCAAGTCCCGCCGTGTCGGTGGCGCCACCTACCAGGTGCCGATCGAGGTCAAGCCCGGCCGCGCCGCCACCCTCGCTCTCCGCTGGGTCGTCGGTTACTCCCGCGCCCGCCGCGAGAAGACCATGACCGAGCGCCTCATGAACGAACTGCTCGACGCCTCCAACGGTCTTGGCGCTGCCGTCAAGAAGCGCGAGGACACCCACAAGATGGCCGAGTCCAACAAGGCCTTCGCGCACTACCGCTGGTAGTCGCTTTCCCCATCGAGACCGAGAGAAGATTGAGCCTTATGGCCACCACTTCGCTTGACCTGGCCAAGGTCCGCAACATCGGGATCATGGCCCACATCGACGCGGGCAAGACGACCACCACTGAGCGGATCCTCTTCTACACCGGCGTTTCGTACAAGATCGGTGAAGTCCACGACGGCGCAGCCACGATGGACTGGATGGAGCAGGAGCAGGAGCGCGGCATCACGATCACGTCCGCCGCGACGACCTGTCACTGGCCGCTCAACGATGTTGACCACACCATCAACATCATCGACACCCCCGGTCACGTCGACTTCACCGTCGAGGTGGAGCGTTCGCTCCGCGTCCTCGACGGTGCCGTCACCGTGTTCGACGGTGTGGCCGGCGTCGAGCCCCAGTCCGAGACTGTCTGGCGTCAGGCGGACCGCTACGGCGTGCCGCGTATCTGCTTCGTCAACAAGCTCGACCGTACGGGTGCCGAGTTCCACCGCTGCGTCGACATGATCGTGGACCGCCTCGGTGCGGTTCCGCTGGTCATGCAGCTCCCCATCGGTGCCGAAGCCGACTTCAAGGGCGTCGTCGACCTCGTGTCGATGAAGGCCTTCGTGTGGTCGGAAGAGGCCGCCAAGGGCGAGATGTACGACACCGTCGAGATCCCGGACACCCACAAGGAGGCCGCCGAGGAATGGCGCGGCAAGCTCCTTGAGGCCGTCTCGGAGAACGACGACCAGATGATGGAGCTGTACCTCGAGGGCGTCGAGCCCACCGAGGAGCAGCTGCACGAGGCGATCCGTCGGATCACCCTCGCGTCGAAGGGCTCGGCCGACTCCGTCACCGTGACCCCCGTCTTCTGTGGCACGGCGTTCAAGAACAAGGGCGTCCAGCCCCTGCTCGACGCGGTCGTCCGCTACCTGCCTTCCCCCCTGGACGTCGAGGCCATCGAAGGCCACGACGTCAAGGACCCGGAGCTGGTCGTCAAGCGCAAGCCTTCGGACGACGAGCCGTTCTCCGGCCTGGCGTTCAAGATCGCGAGCGACCCGCACCTCGGTAAGCTCACCTTCGTCCGGATCTACTCCGGTCGCCTCGAGGCCGGCACCGCGGTGCTGAACTCGGTCAAGGGCAAGAAGGAGCGCATCGGCAAGATCTACCGCATGCACGCGAACAAGCGTGAGGAGATCGCGTCGGTGGGCGCCGGTGACATCGTCGCCGTCATGGGCCTGAAGCAGACCACCACGGGTGAGACGCTGTCCGACGACAAGCACCCGGTGATCCTGGAGTCCATGGACTTCCCGGCGCCGGTCATCCAGGTCGCCATCGAGCCCAAGTCCAAGGGTGACCAGGAGAAGCTGGGTGTCGCCATCCAGCGGCTCTCGGAGGAGGACCCCTCCTTCCAGGTGCACTCCGACGAGGAGACCGGCCAGACCATCATCGGTGGTATGGGCGAGCTTCACCTCGAGGTGCTCGTCGACCGCATGAAGCGCGAGTTCCGCGTCGAGGCGAACGTCGGCAAGCCCCAGGTCGCTTACCGCGAGACGATCCGCAAGACCGTCGAGCGCATCGACTACACGCACAAGAAGCAGACTGGTGGTACCGGCCAGTTCGCGAAGGTGCAGATCGCCCTCGAGCCCATCGAGGGTGGCGACGCCTCCTACGAGTTCGTCAACAAGGTCACCGGTGGCCGCATCCCCCGTGAGTACATTCCCTCGGTGGACGCGGGTGCCCAGGAAGCCATGCAGTTCGGCATCCTGGCCGGTTACGAGATGGTCGGCGTCCGCGTCACCCTTCTCGACGGTGGTTACCACGAGGTCGACTCCTCGGAGCTCGCCTTCAAGATCGCCGGTTCGCAGGCGTTCAAGGAGGGTGCCCGCAAGGCGTCCCCCGTGCTCCTCGAGCCGATGATGGCCGTCGAGGTCACCACGCCCGAGGACTACATGGGCGATGTCATCGGCGACCTCAACTCCCGCCGTGGCCAGATCCAGGCCATGGAGGAGCGCAGCGGCGCTCGCGTCGTGAAGGGCCTCGTGCCCCTCTCGGAGATGTTCGGCTACGTCGGAGACCTCCGCAGCAAGACCTCGGGTCGCGCAAGCTACTCGATGCAGTTCGACTCCTACGCCGAGGTTCCGCGGAACGTCGCCGAGGAGATCATCGCGAAGGCCAAGGGCGAGTAACTCTTCCGAGCTCACGCTTTAGGCTTGTCACCGGAGCCCGGTCGGGCATTCGTCGCACCGCGTAAGCAGCGTGGCGAATGCCCCCGGCACCGGCATTCCAGCAAAGATCACCTGGCGCCGATGAAGCAAGGCGTACAGAACCACTCAGGAGGACCCCAGTGGCGAAGGCAAAGTTCGAGCGGACTAAGCCGCACGTCAACATCGGCACCATCGGTCACATCGACCACGGTAAGACGACCCTCACGGCCGCCATTACCAAGGTGCTGCACGACGCGTACCCGGACCTGAACGAGGCCTCGGCCTTCGACCAGATCGACAAGGCTCCTGAGGAGCGTCAGCGCGGTATCACGATCTCGATCGCGCACGTCGAGTACCAGACGGAGTCGCGTCACTACGCGCACGTCGACTGCCCGGGTCACGCCGACTACATCAAGAACATGATCACGGGTGCGGCGCAGATGGACGGCGCCATCCTCGTGGTCGCGGCCACCGACGGCCCGATGCCGCAGACCAAGGAGCACGTGCTCCTGGCCCGCCAGGTAGGCGTGCCGTACATCGTCGTCGCGCTGAACAAGGCCGACATGGTGGACGACGAGGAGATCCTGGAGCTCGTCGAGCTCGAGGTTCGTGAGCTCCTCTCCGAGTACGAGTTCCCGGGCGACGACGTTCCGGTCGTCAAGGTCTCGGCGCTCAAGGCGCTCGAGGGCGACAAGGAGTGGGGTGAGTCCGTCCTCAACCTGATGAAGGCTGTCGACGAGTCCATCCCGCAGCCCGAGCGTGACGTCGAGAAGCCGTTCCTCATGCCGATCGAGGACGTCTTCACGATCACCGGTCGCGGTACGGTCGTCACCGGCCGCATCGAGCGTGGTGTCCTGAAGGTCAACGAGACCGTCGACATCGTCGGTATCAAGACCGAGAAGACCACCACCACGGTCACCGGCATCGAGATGTTCCGCAAGCTGCTCGACGAGGGCCAGGCCGGTGAGAACGTCGGTCTGCTCCTCCGTGGCATCAAGCGCGAGGACGTCGAGCGCGGCCAGGTCATCATCAAGCCGGGTTCGGTCACGCCGCACACCGAGTTCCAGGCCCAGGCCTACATCCTGTCGAAGGACGAGGGTGGCCGTCACACCCCCTTCTTCAACAACTACCGCCCGCAGTTCTACTTCCGTACCACGGACGTGACGGGCGTTGTGACCCTTCCCGAGGGCACCGAGATGGTCATGCCGGGTGACAACACCCTCATGGACGTCGCGCTGATCCAGCCGGTCGCCATGGAAGAGGGCCTGAAGTTCGCCATCCGTGAGGGTGGCCGGACCGTGGGCGCCGGCCAGGTCACCAAGATCCTCAAGTAAGTCCTTGAGCGTCTGACCTGGTTGCTCCGCACAGAGCACCGAGAGGGGCCCCGGCCCACCGCGCGAGCGGTGGGCCGGGGCCCCTCTTCTGTGTGCCCTCAGGGGTTACGGGCGCCACGACCAGGGAAGCGCGTCCGTCCCCAGACCCACCACGACCGGGCGTCCCTCGTCGCCGGGGCGGAGCGCGGCCCCGTCCAGCGCCACGGGCCCCTGCGACCGTACGGAGTGCCGTGTGGCCGTACGGAGCTGGAGCAGGCCCTCGGTGGTGCGGCCGAGCAGCGCGGGGCCGGCGGCGGCCAGTTCGCCGTACCCGTCGAAGTTCGCGAGGGGCGTCGCCGCGCCGGCCCGTACGGCCGTCGTGCCGGCCCGCGCCTGGCCCCGGTAGAACAGGTCCACCGTGCCGTCGGCCGCGGGGAGCGCGGCTGGCGCGTCACCCGGTACGGGGCCGGCGTCGATCTGCGTACGGGCGGTCAGGCCGGTGCCCGGTGCGTCCTGGGTCCAGTGGTGCACCGCGTGGTGTCCCGCCGCGTACACATGGACCCGTCCGGCGCCGTCCACCACGGCGCTCAGGCCGTCCTGGACCTCTCCGCCGCCCAGGTCACGCCAGCCGCCCCAGGTCCGGTCCGCCTCCCGTACCCGGGTGCTGAGCCCCTTCTCCGCGTTGCGCACGAAGAGGTGGACGCGGCCGTCCGGCGCGGTGACGGCGACGGGGACGCCGATGCGGCGGCCCTCGTCCCGGCCGGGCGAGGGGGTGCCGAGACCGCGCCAGGCGCGGAAGCCGCCGCCCGGGGTCTTCTGCTCCAGCAGCACGATCTCGCGCTCGTTGTCGGCGCCGTGGCCGCCGAGCGCGGCGAAGCGCAGCCCGAACAGGAGCAGCCGGCCGTCGCCCGTGGTGGCCGAACCCAGGGCCGGGGCGAGCGGGCCGCCGCCGAGGTCGTCCGGAGGCCCCCACACCCCGTCGGTGCCGGGAGTCTCGTGCCACCGGACCAGGCGGAGCCCGGACACGGCGTACGCGGCGAGCCGCCCGCCGGGTCCGTCGGCGACGACGGTACGGGGGCCGGGGTAGCGGTGGCGGGTGGAGCGGACCCAGCCCTTCCTGTTGGTCAGCGGCCGGTCGCCGCCCACGTTGTAGTCGCCGCACCCCGCCGGGTTGCCGCACTCCCAGTCGGGCGAGCCGCCGTAGGGGACGAGGGCCGCGGCCTTCTCGTCGAGCACGCCGGGCGGCAGGTTCTTCGGCCAGTGCCGGTTGTAGTACCCGCGGAACGAGGTGACGGCGAAGCCCGGTATCCGGCCGCCGTCCCCGCTGCTCCGGGCGACCCAGCGGATCATCGCCGCCCAGGCGAAGCAGGCCGCGGCGGTGTGGTCGGCGTGGTCGGAGTACCCCTGCTGCTCACTGTCCGCGCGTCGGACCGCCTCGGTGCTGTGCTGGATGTCCGGGTCCGGGTCCAGGGTGTGCACGACGGTGGGCCGGAAGCGCTCCAGCAGTCCGGCGAGGACGTCGATCAGTCCGTCGTACGTGTACGAGCCGGCGCGGCGCAGCGGTGAGCCGTCGGCCACCACGGTGCGCAGCACGAGCCGCCGGTCCTGCCAGAGGCTGGGCAGCCCGAGCCGGTGCCGGCCGGTGTGCATGGCCGTGTTCAGGAAGACCAGCTCGACCTGGCGGGTACCGGCGGTCAGGGTGTTGACCTCGGCCCGGTGTCCGTCACCGAGGTCGGCCACCGAGATCTCCCAGGGGGTGAACTTCTCCAGCCCGAGCAGGGTCGCGTACGCCTGCCGCAGGCCCTGGTGGCGGGACGATGAGTACGCGGCCCTGTCCGGCGCGGGGCGGGCGCGGCCGGGGATCTTGTTGACGCCGTCGGCCTCGCCGGCCGTGAGGTACACGCAGACCAGCGGGGTCCCGGCGTCGAGCGCGCGCCGGGTGTCCGGGTTCATGAAGTACAGGTCGTCGTCGGGGTGGGCGAGGATCTGCATGAGCAGTGCCCGCCGCCCGGTGCTGATGGGCCGGCCGGGTGCGGGGTCCGGGGCGGGGTCCGTACGCCGGGGCGCCGGGACCGAGCAGGCGGTGAGGGCCGCACCCGCGGCGGCCATGGTGATGACGGCGCGTCTTCGCACACCGTTTCCGGGCAGGGCAGATCCATCCGTCACGCCACGCACTCCGTCCACGTCCCCCCGCAGCGGACGGGCGGGTGCCCAGAGCTGCGTGCTGTCGGTCAGCGCAGGTCAGGACTGTGCGCCCGCTCCTGCGGGGGGATAGACGGAGATCGGGGCGGCGAGGTTGCCTGTTCCGCTCGCCGTGGGGGCGGCACGCGTCCGTCACATGATCGTCACGGTTTCCTCCGCACTCTTGTCCGGACCCGGCCGGGCCGACTGGATGGATGCGTCAGAGCTGTGTGGGGGAGTGGAACAGAACAGTGAGCACCGACACGCCACCGGGCGGATCGCCCGAACGTCCGGACCCGGAAGGGCCCGTCTCCGACGAGCAGTGGGCGGAGCTCGTCCGGCGGGCCGAGAGCGGCGGGGCCGACGCGCCCAAGGAGCCGTCGGCCCGCGCGCGGATGGTCACCGCGCGTCTGCGCGCGCTCGACGAGGAGGCCGCGCGGGCCCGGGGCAGGGGGCGGCCCTGGGGCAGGAAGCAGGCCGAGCCGTGGCAGCCCGAGGGCTGGCGCACCGGTCCGGACCCGCGGTACGCGCACGGCCGCTCCCGGAAGCGGAAGGTCGCCGCGGTCCTGGGCTTCCTGGTGGTCCTGGGGGCCCTCGTCGTCACCATGCGGCCGAGCCTGGTGACCGGGCACCTCCCCGGCGGGGACGACGACGGGTCCGGCCAGGACCTGCCGACCCTGGCGCGGCCCTTCCAGGGCTCGCCCGCGCTCGACTGGGCGGACGGGGCGGCGGGCATCGAGCTCCCCGCCGCCACCGCGGCCGGCGGGCTGAGCGAGGGCGAGGTCGACCAGGCGCTGCGGGCGACCCGGCAGCTGCTCATCGCCGCCAACCTGGACCCGGCCACCCTGCGGGGAGGGAAGCCCGCCACGGCGCTGGAGCTCCTCGATCCGTTGCAGGAGGGGGAGCCCGACCGGCTGGAGCGGGCACTCGCCGAGCCCTCCGAGGAGCAGGACCCGCTGATGATGTTCAGCCGGTTCGACCCGGCCGAGACCCAGCTCGTGGGGGAGGTCGTCAAGACGCGCGGGGAGATGACCTTCGAGGCGGGCGCCCCCGGATCCGTCGAGGTGCACGCCGACTTCACCTTCGTCTACCCGCTGGTGAGGCCGGGAGGGGACGAGGTGGCCCGCACGATCGTGCGGCGGCAGCTGACGACGGTGCTGCACGACCCGAAGCGGTTCCGGGCGACGCGGGGCAAGCTCTCCGTCCTCTCCTCGGACCAGAACTTCGGCAACACCGCCTGCGAGGCGTACGACGGTTTCCTGCACCCGTCCTTCCCGAGCGACACCCCGGCCCCCGGCCCCCACGGGGACGAGGTCGACCCCTACGACCGCGGGGCGATGCAGCCCGACGGCGCCTGCGGCACGCTCAGCCGCAGCTGACCCGGGGCACCCGCACCATGAAGACGTCCACCGGGTCCTCCCGCTCCAGGACGAACCCGTGGCGCTCGTACAGCCTGCGGGCCGCGCTGCCCTGGAGGACGTTCAGGCGGACCGTCGCGCCGTCGGTGTCCGTACGGGCGAGGAGGGCGGCCAGGACGCCGGTGCCTATGCCTCGGCCCTGGACCTCCGGGGCGAGGTAGAAGTGCTCCAGCCACCAGCAGTCCTCGGAGGGGCGCAGGGCCACGCACCCGGCGAAGGCCCCGTCCACCTCCACGACCGTGGTGTGCCCGGGGGTCCAGGCGTCGCGCAGACGCTGCCGGACGCGGTGCTCGTCGTACCGGCCGAGGCGCTCCAGGTCGGGGCGCATGACGACGGCCCTGACGGCGGCGGCGGGTTCGAGGTCCTCGGGGGTGGCGGGGCGCAGGGTCCAGCTCGCGCGGGTGGTGCTCGTGCTCATGGGCCGGATTCAACCAGCTCGCCGCACCGCCAAGGTGCCCCGGAAGGGCTCCCGCGTTTGACCGGTCCCTCACAGGGGGTAAGATCCCCGGCCCGATTGGCCAGGCCACCGAGCCGTGTGGCACACTAGCCAGGTTGCTCGGTTGAGTGTCAATGCTGCGCGCCTCCCGCCGGGAGGACCGGAAGCGAGTCCCACAGTACTCGTCGACCCCCAGGGTCGGACGTACGGGAATCTTCCGGGAAGTGTCAGTGGGGCGCTGACCAGGCACCCGGTGGGGTTTCGTCCCCGGCAGCGCGGTTTCGGCCCGCACCCCCTTGGTTGGGAAATCCTTCGGGAGATCTTCGTAGAGGGGATGCGACACGCCCGACCGCGTGGGTCGGAGGCGGAGTTAAGAGAACTCCCGGGTTCCAGAGCGTTATTGAGAGACAGGACTACTAGTAGCCATGGCGGGACAGAAGATCCGCATCCGGCTCAAGGCCTACGACCACGAGGTCATCGACTCCTCGGCGAAGAAGATCGTCGAGACGGTGACGCGCACTGGTGCGTCGGTCGCGGGCCCGGTGCCGCTGCCCACTGAGAAGAACGTGTACTGCGTCATCAAGTCGCCGCACAAGTACAAGGACTCTCGCGAGCACTTCGAGATGCGCACGCACAAGCGCCTCATCGACATTCTCGACCCCACGCCGAAGACGGTTGACTCGCTGATGCGCCTCGACCTGCCGGCAGGCGTCGACATCGAGATCAAGCTCTGAGGGGACGGGCCGAGATGAGCAAGAACATCAAGGGCGTCCTGGGCGAGAAGCTCGGCATGACCCAGGTCTGGGACGAGAACAACCGGGTTGTCCCGGTGACCGTCGTCAAGGCCGGTCCGTGCGTCGTGACGCAGGTTCGCACGAATGACAGCGACGGCTACGAGTCGGTCCAGATCGCCTTCGGCGAGATCGACCCGCGCAAGGTGAACAAGCCCCTCAAGGGCCACTTCGCCAAGGCCGACGTGACCCCGCGCCGCCACCTGGTGGAGCTCCGCACCCCTGACGCCAGCGAGTACACGCTGGGCCAGGAGGTCACTGCCGAGGTGTTCGAGTCCGGCGTCAAGGTTGACGTCACGGGCAAGAGCAAGGGCAAGGGCTTCGCCGGTGTCATGAAGCGTCACAACTTCAAGGGCCTCGGCGCCGGCCACGGCGTCCAGCGCAAGCACCGTTCCCCCGGTTCGATCGGTGGCTGTGCCACCCCTGGGCGTGTCTTCAAGGGCATGCGCATGGCCGGTCGGATGGGTAACGAGCGCGTCACCACCCAGAACCTGACCATCCACGCGGTTGACGCGGAGAAGGGTCTGCTGCTCATCAAGGGCGCGGTCCCCGGTCCGAACGGCGGCCTCGTCCTGGTCCGTACCGCGGCCAAGGGGGCTTGAGGTAATGAGCACCATTGACATCCTTTCGCCGGCAGGCGACAAGGCCGGTACCGTCGAGCTCCCCGCGGAGATCTTCGACGCGAAGACCAGCGTTCCGCTGATCCACCAGGTCGTCGTCGCACAGCTGGCAGCTGCCCGTCAGGGCACGCACAAGACCAAGTCCCGTGGCGAGGTCCGCGGTGGTGGGCGCAAGCCGTACCGCCAGAAGGGCACCGGCCGCGCGCGCCAGGGTTCGACCCGTGCGCCGCAGTTCGCCGGCGGTGGCGTCGTCCACGGCCCGCAGCCGCGTGACTACTCCCAGCGCACCCCGAAGAAGATGAAGGCCGCCGCCCTGCGCGGTGCCCTCTCCGACCGGGCGCGTCACTCCCGCATCCACGTCGTCACCGGCGTGGTCGAGGGCGGGATCTCCACCAAGGCCGCCAAGACGCTGCTCGGCAAGATCTCGGAGCGCAGCAACCTGCTCCTGGTCGTCGACCGCGCCGACGAGGCCGCGTGGCTGTCCGCGCGCAACCTGCCCCAGGTGCACATCCTGGAGCCGGGCCAGCTGAACACGTACGACGTGATCGTCTCTGACGACGTGGTCTTCACCCAGGCCGCTTTCGAGTCCTTCGTGTCTGGCCCCCAGACCGCTGAGACCGAAGGGAGCGCCGCCTGATGAGTGAGGCGACCGTTACCAGCAAGACCTACTCGGACCCGCGCGACGTTCTCGTCAAGCCGGTTGTCTCCGAGAAGAGCTACGCGCTGCTCGACGAGAACAAGTACACGTTCATCGTCGCGCCCGGCTCCAACAAGACCCAGATCAAGCAGGCCGTGGAAGCGGTCTTCTCGGTCAAGGTCACCGGGGTCAACACGATCAACCGGCAGGGTAAGCGCAAGCGCACCAAGACCGGTTTCGGCAAGCGCGCCGACACGAAGCGCGCCATCGTGACCCTCGCCGAGGGCGACCGTATCGACATCTTCGGCGGCCCGACCTCCTGACGGAGGTCGAGTCGTCCGGAATCGGACGAGGACTGAGAAATGGGTATCCGCAAGTACAAGCCGACGACCCCGGGCCGTCGTGGCTCCAGCGTCGCCGACTTTGTCGAGATCACGCGGTCCACGCCGGAGAAGTCGCTGGTCCGCCCCCTGCACAGCAAGGGCGGCCGTAACAACGCCGGTCGTGTGACCGTTCGCCACCAGGGCGGTGGCCACAAGCGCGCCTACCGAGTGATCGACTTCCGTCGTCACGACAAGGACGGCGTGCCGGCCAAGGTCGCGCACATCGAGTACGACCCGAACCGCACCGCGCGCATCGCGCTGCTGCACTACGCGGACGGCGAGAAGCGTTACATCGTCGCCCCCCGTGGTCTGTCGCAGGGTGACCGCGTCGAGAACGGTCCGGGCGCCGACATCAAGCCGGGCAACAACCTGGCGCTGCGCAACATCCCGGTCGGTACGACCATCCACGCCATCGAGCTGCGGCCCGGCGGCGGCGCGAAGTTCGCCCGTTCCGCGGGTGCCTCCGTGCAGCTGCTGGCGAAGGAGGGCACGATGGCCCACCTTCGTATGCCTTCCGGAGAGATCCGGCTGGTCGACGCCCGCTGCCGCGCCACGATCGGCGAGGTCGGCAACGCCGAGCAGTCGAACATCAACTGGGGCAAGGCCGGCCGTATGCGCTGGAAGGGCGTCCGCCCGACCGTCCGCGGTGTCGCGATGAACCCGGTTGACCACCCGCACGGTGGTGGTGAAGGCAAGACCTCCGGTGGACGTCACCCGGTCTCGCCGTGGGGTCAGAAGGAGGGTCGTACTCGCTCGCCGAAGAAGGCATCGAGCAAGTACATCGTCCGCCGCCGCAAGACGAACAAGAAGCGCTAGGAGCGGGTTTAGATGCCGCGCAGTCTCAAGAAGGGGCCCTTCGTCGACGGCCACCTCATCAAGAAGGTGGACGTACAGAACGAGGCAGGCACCAAGAACGTCATCAAGACCTGGTCCCGTCGCTCGATGATCGTCCCGGCCATGCTGGGTCACACCATCGCGGTGCACAACGGCAAGATCCACGTCCCGGTGTTCGTCACCGAGTCGATGGTCGGCCACAAGCTCGGCGAGTTCTCGCCGACTCGCACCTTCCGCGGCCACGTCAAGGACGACCGGAAGTCGAAGCGCCGCTAACCGCGGGGTGGAAACGACTATGACTTACACCGAAGGGACAACCATGGAAGCCAGGGCCCAGGCGCGGTACATCCGCGTCACGCCCATGAAGGCCCGCCGAGTGGTGGACCTCATCCGTGGCATGGACGCCACGGAGGCTCAGGCGGTCCTGCGTTTCGCCCCGCAGGCCGCGAGCGTGCCGGTTGGCAAGGTGCTTGACAGCGCCATCGCCAACGCTGCACACAACTACGACCACACCGACGCCTCTTCGCTGGTCATCAGCGAGGCGTATGTGGACGAGGGCCCGACCCTGAAGCGGTTCCGTCCGCGTGCTCAGGGCCGTGCCTACCGGATCCGTAAGCGGACCAGCCACATCACCGTGGTCGTCAGCAGCAAGGAAGGAACCCGGTAATGGGCCAGAAGGTAAACCCGCACGGGTTCCGGCTCGGCATTACCACGGACTTCAAGTCCCGTTGGTACGCCGACAAGCTGTACAAGGACTACGTCAAGGAAGACGTTGCCATTCGTCGCATGATGACGAAGGGCATGGAGCGCGCCGGTATCTCGAAGGTTGAGATCGAGCGCACCCGCGACCGCGTCCGCGTCGACATCCACACCGCCCGCCCGGGCATCGTCATCGGCCGCCGCGGCGCCGAGGCCGACCGCATCCGTGGCGAGCTGGAGAAGCTGACCGGCAAGCAGGTCCAGCTGAACATCCTCGAGGTCAAGAACCCCGAGGTGGACGCTCAGCTGGTGGCCCAGGCCGTCGCCGAGCAGCTCTCCTCCCGTGTCTCCTTCCGTCGTGCCATGCGTAAGAGCATGCAGAGCACGATGAAGGCGGGCGCAAAGGGCATCAAGATCCAGTGCGGTGGCCGCCTCGGCGGCGCCGAGATGTCCCGCTCGGAGTTCTACCGCGAGGGCCGCGTGCCCCTGCACACGCTCCGTGCGAACGTCGACTACGGCTTCTTCGAGGCCAAGACGACCTTCGGCCGCATCGGCGTGAAGGTCTGGATCTACAAGGGCGACGTCAAGAACATCGCCGAGGTCCGCGCCGAGAACGCAGCGGCTCGCGCCGGCAACCGACCGGCTCGTGGCGGCGCTGACCGCCCGGCCGGCCGTGGTGGCCGTGGTGGCGAGCGCGGCGGTCGCGGCCGCAAGCCGCAGCAGTCCGCGCCGGCAGCCGAGGCCCCCAAGGCCGACGCTCCCGCCGCCGCTGCTCCGGCTGAGAGCACCGGAACGGAGGCCTGACCGAAATGCTGATCCCCCGTAGGGTCAAGCACCGCAAGCAGCACCACCCGAAGCGCAGCGGTATGTCCAAGGGTGGCACGCAGGTTGCGTTCGGCGAGTACGGCATCCAGGCGCTGTCCCCGGCGTACGTGACGAACCGCCAGATCGAGGCAGCTCGTATCGCGATGACCCGCCACATCAAGCGTGGCGGCAAGGTCTGGATCAACATCTACCCGGACCGCCCCCTGACGAAGAAGCCTGCCGAGACCCGCATGGGTTCCGGTAAGGGTTCTCCCGAGTGGTGGATCGCGAACGTCAAGCCCGGTCGGGTGATGTTCGAGCTGTCCTACCCGAACGAGAAGATTGCTCGTGAGGCGCTCACCCGCGCTGCTCACAAGCTTCCGATGAAGTGCCGGATCGTTCGGCGCGAGGCAGGTGAGTCGTGATGTCGGCCGGTACCAAGGCGTCCGAGCTGCGCGAGCTGGGCAACGAGGAGCTTCTCAACAAGCTCCGCGAGGCCAAGGAAGAGCTGTTCAACCTCCGCTTCCAGGCGGCGACGGGCCAGCTCGAGAACCACGGTCGGCTCAAGTCCGTCCGTAAGGACATCGCCCGGATCTACACCCTGATGCGCGAGCGCGAGCTGGGCATCGAGACGGTGGAGAGCGTCTGATGAGCGAGAAGACTGTGACTGAGACCAACACCGACCGCGGTTTCCGTAAGACCCGTGAGGGTCTGGTCGTCAGCGACAAGATGGACAAGACCGTCGTCGTCGCTGTCGAGGACCGCGTCAAGCACGCGCTGTACGGCAAGGTCATCCGCCGTACGAACAAGCTCAAGGCTCACGACGAGCAGAACGCTGCCGGCGTCGGCGACCGCGTTGTCATCATGGAGACGCGTCCGCTGTCCGCCACGAAGCGCTGGCGCATCGTCGAGATCCTCGAGAAGGCCAAGTAATCCCTGAGGGGGTCTCCCCTCAGGCCAGTTCCGCCAGGCTCGGCAGGGGCTTCCGGTAACGGAGCCCCTGCCGGGAACCGGCAGACGATCAGGAGATAGACGTGATCCAGCAGGAGTCGCGACTGCGCGTCGCCGACAACACGGGTGCGAAGGAAATTCTCACCATCCGTGTTCTCGGTGGCTCGGGTCGCCGCTACGCGGGCATCGGTGACGTCATCGTCGCCACCGTCAAGGACGCGATCCCCGGTGGCAACGTGAAGAAGGGTGACGTCGTCAAGGCCGTCATCGTTCGCACCGTCAAGGAGCGTCGTCGCCCGGATGGCTCGTACATCCGCTTCGACGAGAACGCCGCTGTCATTCTCAAGAACGACGGCGACCCCCGCGGCACCCGTATCTTCGGCCCCGTGGGCCGAGAGCTGCGCGAGAAGAAGTTCATGAAGATCATCTCGCTCGCGCCGGAGGTGCTGTAAGCATGAAGATCAAGAAGGGCGACCTGGTTCAGGTCATCACCGGTAAGGACAAGGGCAAGCAGGGCAAGGTCATCGTTGCCTTCCCCGCCCAGGACCGTGTCCTCGTCGAGGGTGTCAACCGGGTCAAGAAGCACACCAAGGCCGGTCAGACGGCTCGCGGTTCGCAGACGGGTGGCATTGTCACCACCGAGGCCCCGATTCACGTCAGCAACGTTCAGCTGGTCGTGGAGAAGGACGGCAACAAGGTCGTCACCCGCGTCGGCTACCGCTTTGACGACGAGGGCAAGAAGATCCGCGTTGCCAAGCGGACCGGTGAGGACATCTGATGACGACCACCACTGCGCCGCGTCTCAAGACGCGCTACCGCGAAGAGATCGCCGGCAAGCTGCGTGAGGAGTTCTCGTACGAGAACGTCATGCAGGTCCCCGGTCTGGTCAAGATCGTGGTCAACATGGGTGTGGGCGACGCCGCCCGCGACTCCAAGCTGATCGACGGTGCCGTCAAGGACCTCACCACGATCACGGGCCAGAAGCCGGCCGTCACGAAGGCCCGCAAGTCGATCGCGCAGTTCAAGCTGCGCGAGGGGCAGCCGATCGGCTGCCACGTCACCCTCCGTGGTGACCGCATGTGGGAGTTCCTGGACCGTACGCTGTCGCTCGCGCTTCCGCGTATCCGTGACTTCCGCGGCCTGTCGCCGAAGCAGTTCGACGGCCGTGGCAACTACACCTTCGGTCTCACGGAGCAGGTCATGTTCCACGAGATCGACCAGGACAAGATCGACCGGGTCCGGGGCATGGACATCACCGTGGTCACCACGGCGACCAACGACGACGAGGGTCGTGCCCTGCTTCGTCACCTCGGCTTCCCGTTCAAGGAGAACTGACCGTGGCGAAGAAGGCTCTGATCGCTAAGGCCGCCCGTAAGCCGAAGTTCGGCGTGCGCGGTTACACCCGCTGCCAGCGCTGCGGCCGGCCCCACTCCGTCTACCGCAAGTTCGGCCTCTGCCGCGTGTGCCTTCGTGAGATGGCTCACCGTGGCGAGCTGCCGGGCGTGACCAAGAGCTCCTGGTAACCCTGCTTCGCCCTCGGGCGTCGTAGGACCGGAAAGCTCTCGGTAAGTATCCGGTCGGCAGGAGCCCGGCTCTTCATGCCGTAGGCTTGAAGGGTTGGGCGCCTGCCGCCCTGACCGACTTACTACGCCGTAGGTCCCCGCACCGCACCCGTCCCGCCACTGAGTGGGGAGAGGGATGGCGCATACAGGAAACCCCGGCGAGAGAGGCCGAAGGCCAACTCATGACCATGACTGATCCCATCGCAGACATGCTCACGCGTCTGCGCAACGCGAACTCGGCGTATCACGACGATGTTTCGATGCCGCACAGCAAGATCAAGTCGCACATCGCGGAGATCCTCCAGCAGGAGGGCTTCATCACCGGCTGGAAGGTCGAGGACGCAGAGGTCGGTAAGAACCTCATCCTCGAGCTGAAGTTCGGTCCGAACCGCGAGCGTTCGATCGCCGGCATCAAGCGCATCTCGAAGCCGGGTCTGCGTGTTTACGCAAAGTCCACCAATCTGCCGAAGGTTCTCGGCGGCCTGGGCGTGGCGATCATCTCCACGTCCCACGGTCTCCTGACCGGCCAGCAGGCCAGCAAGAAGGGCGTAGGTGGGGAAGTCCTCGCCTACGTCTGGTAGTCGGGAACGGAGGAAAAGCTCATGTCGCGAATCGGCAAGCTCCCCATCCAGGTTCCCGCCGGTGTGGACGTCACCATCGATGGCCGCACGGTCGCGGTGAAGGGCCCCAAGGGTTCCCTCTCGCACACCGTCGCAGCGCCGATCGAGGTCACCAAGGGTGAGGACGGCGTGCTCAACGTCGTCCGCCCGAACGACGAGCGTCAGAACAAGGCCCTTCACGGCCTGTCCCGCACGCTGGTGGCGAACATGATCACCGGTGTGACCCAGGGATACAGCAAGGCGCTCGAGATCAGCGGTGTCGGTTACCGCGTCCAGGCAAAGGGCTCCAACCTGGAGTTCGCCCTGGGCTACAGCCACCCGATCCTCATCGAGGCTCCGGAAGGCATCACCTTCAAGGTCGAGTCGCCCACGAAGCTCAGCGTCGAGGGCATCGACAAGCAGAAGGTCGGCGAGGTAGCCGCCAACATCCGCAAGCTGCGGAAGCCCGACCCGTACAAGGCCAAGGGCGTCAAGTACGCGGGCGAGGTCATCCGCCGCAAGGTCGGAAAGGCTGGTAAGTAGCCATGGCATACGGTGTGAAGATCGCCAAGGGCGACGCGTACAAGCGTGCCGCTCTCAAGCGGCGCCACATCCGCGTCCGCAAGCACATCTCCGGTTCGCCGGAGCGTCCCCGCTTGGTCGTGACGCGTTCCAACCGCCACATCGTCGCCCAGGTCATCGACGACATCGCGGGCCACACGCTCGCGTCGGCGTCGACCCTGGACACGTCGATCCGTGGTGCGGAGGGTGACAAGAGCGCCCAGGCCAAGCAGGTCGGCGCCCTGGTCGCCGAGCGTGCCAAGGCTGCAGGCGTCGAGGCCGTCGTGTTTGACCGCGGTGGTAACCAGTACGCCGGGCGGATTGCCGCTCTGGCTGACGCCGCCCGTGAAGCCGGGCTGAAGTTCTAAGCCCCGGTTCCAACGCACAGCGGACGTAACAGAGAGAGGTAAATCCAATGGCTGGACCCCAGCGCCGCGGAAGCGGTGCCGGTGGCGGCGAGCGGCGGGACCGGAAGGGCCGTGACGGTGGCGCAGCCGCCGAGAAGACCGCGTACGTCGAGCGTGTCGTCGCGATCAACCGCGTCGCCAAGGTAGTGAAGGGTGGTCGTCGCTTCAGCTTCACCGCGCTGGTCGTGGTGGGCGATGGTGACGGCACCGTCGGTGTCGGATACGGCAAGGCCAAGGAAGTTCCCGCGGCCATCGCCAAGGGCGTCGAAGAGGCCAAGAAGAGCTTCTTCAAGGTTCCGCGTATCCAGGGCACCATCCCTCACCCGATCCAGGGCGAGAAGGCTGCGGGCGTCGTTCTGCTCAAGCCTGCTTCCCCCGGTACCGGTGTGATCGCGGGTGGCCCGGTGCGCGCCGTTCTGGAGTGCGCCGGCGTTCACGACATCCTGTCGAAGTCGCTCGGTTCGTCGAACCCGATCAACATCGTGCACGCGACCGTGGCGGCCCTTCAGGGCCTGCAGCGTCCCGAGGAGATCGCGGCCCGCCGCGGTCTGCCCCTCGAGGACGTCGCCCCCGCGGCTCTGCTCCGTGCGCGTGCGGGAGCGGGTGCGTAATGGCTCGCCTCAAGATCACGCAGACGAAGTCGTACATCGGCAGCAAGCAGAACCACCGCGACACCCTGCGTTCGCTCGGGCTCAAGCGCCTGAACGACGTGGTTGTCAAGGAGGACCGCCCCGAGTTCCGCGGAATGGCCAACACCGTCCGCCACCTCGTGACGGTTGAGGAGGTTGACTGACATGGCGGAGAACAGCCCGCTGAAGGCCCACAACCTCCGGCCTGCCCCGGGCGCCAAGACCGCCAAGACCCGTGTGGGTCGTGGTGAGGCGTCCAAGGGTAAGACCGCAGGCCGTGGTACCAAGGGTACGAAGGCTCGTTACCAGGTTCCGGAGCGCTTCGAGGGTGGCCAGATGCCCCTCCACATGCGTCTCCCGAAGCTCAAGGGCTTCAAGAACCCGTTCCGCACGGAGTACCAGGTCGTGAACCTGGACAAGCTCGCGACGCTCTACCCCGAGGGTGGAGAGGTCACGGTGGCCGACCTGGTCGCCAAGGGCGCTGTGCGCAACAACCACCTCGTCAAGGTCCTCGGACAGGGCGAGATCTCCGTGGCGCTGCAGGTTTCGGTTGACGCCGTCTCCGGCTCCGCCAAGGAGAAGATCGCCGCTGCCGGCGGCACCGTCACCGAACTCGTCTGAGACAACTCGGACAGGACAGTGGCCTGAACACCCGACCGGGGATGCCTCTCATTTGGGGCATCCCCGGTTGGTCGTTCCTAGGGGGGCATGTCCGCCGGTAAGGTGGCGTGCGTTGCTGTGGTAAGTCCTGGGCAAAAGCCCGGGGTCCTTTGACTGTTACGTAATCGTCGATCCTCAAGACCGTCACCTCACGCTTTGCGCGGGGGTCGCAGGAGGCACCGTGCTCACCGCGTTCGCCCGGGCGTTCAAGACGCCCGACCTGCGCAAGAAGCTGCTCTTCACGCTCGGCATCATCGTGCTCTACCGTCTCGGTGCGCACATTCCCGTACCGGGGGTGAGCTACGAGAACGTCCAGACCTGTGTTGACCAGGCCAGTCAGGGCAACAACAGCCTGTTCGGTCTGGTGAACATGTTCAGCGGTGGTGCACTGCTGCAGATCACGATCTTCGCGCTCGGCATCATGCCGTACATCACGGCCAGCATCATTCTTCAGCTGCTGACCGTCGTCATCCCCCGGCTCGAAGCCCTCAAGAAGGAGGGGCAGTCGGGCACGGCCAAGATCACGCAGTACACGCGTTATCTGACGGTCGCGCTGGCCATCCTCCAGGGCACCGGCCTGGTGGCCACCGCTCGGAGCGGCGCACTGTTCAGCGGCTGCTCGGTCGCCGACCAGGTCGTCCCGAACCAGTCCATCTTCACGACCGTCGTCATGGTCATCACCATGACCGCCGGTACCGCCGCCGTCATGTGGCTCGGTGAGCTCATCACCGACCGCGGCATCGGCAACGGCATGTCGATCCTGATGTTCATCTCGATCGCCGCCAGCTTCCCCGGCGCCCTGTGGGCCATCAAGCAGAGCGGCAAGCTGGCCGACGGCTGGATCGAGTTCATCACCGTCATCCTCATCGGCTTCGTGATGGTCGGCCTCGTCGTCTTCGTCGAGCAGGCCCAGCGCCGGGTTCCCGTGCAGTACGCGAAGCGGATGATCGGGCGCCGGTCCTACGGCGGTACGTCCACTTACATCCCGCTGAAGGTGAACCAGGCGGGTGTGATTCCCGTCATCTTCGCTTCTTCGCTGCTGTATATCCCTGCTCTAATCGTTCAGTTCTCCAACTCCACCGCGGGCTGGGCGACCTGGATTCAGGACCACTTCGTCAAGGGCGACCACCCCTACTACATCGCGACGTACTTCCTGTTGATCGTGTTCTTCGCATTCTTCTATGTGGCGATCTCGTTCAACCCCGAGGAAGTCGCGGACAACATGAAGAAGTATGGTGGCTTCATCCCGGGTATCCGGGCAGGTCGACCTACTGCCGAGTATCTGAGCTACGTGCTCAACCGGATCACTTGGCCGGGCTCGCTGTACCTGGGCCTGATCGCTCTGGTGCCGACGATGGCGTTGGCAGGCTTCGGCGGTGCTAACCAGAACTTCCCGTTCGGCGGGACGAGCATCCTGATCATCGTGGGTGTGGGTCTGGAGACCGTGAAGCAGATCGAGAGTCAGCTCCAGCAGCGCAATTACGAAGGGTTCCTCCGCTGATGCGAATCGTCCTCGTCGGGCCGCCCGGTGCCGGCAAGGGAACGCAGGCTGCGTTCCTTGCCAAGAATCTGTCGATTCCGCACATCTCCACGGGCGACCTCTTCCGCGCCAACATCAGCCAGGGCACCGACCTTGGCAAGCAGGCCCGCGCCTTCATGGACGCGGGACAGCTGGTGCCGGACGAAGTCACCATCGCGATGGCCAAGGACCGCATGTCCCAGCAGGACGCCGAGAACGGCTTCCTCCTGGACGGCTTCCCCCGCAATGTGGGGCAGGCCGCGGCGCTCGACGAGATGCTGCACAGTGAGGGCGTCAAGCTCGACGCGGTTCTTGACCTCGAGGTCCCCGAGGACGAGGTGGTCAAGCGCATCGCCGGCCGCCGCATCTGCCGTAACGACAGCGCGCACGTCTTCCACGTGACGTACAACCCGCCGAAGACCGAGGGCGTCTGCGACGCCTGCGGCGGCGAGCTGTACCAGCGGGACGACGACACGGAGGAGACGGTCCGTACGCGTCTCGAGGTCTACCACACGCAGACCGAGCCGATCATCGACTACTACCGGTCCCAGGGCCTGGTCGTGACGATCTCCGCGCTCGGCAAGGTCACCGAGGTGACCGAGCGGGCCATGGAGGCCCTCAAGAAGTCCGACGAGGTCTGACCCTCGTCCGTCAACACCACGCAGCCGGCCGCGGCGCCCTCGGGCGTCGCGGCCGACTGTTTGTGCGCCGTATCGTGGAGTACGGCTCCGATGTCCAGCTCCGTACCCAGAAAGGCGCCCAGCGATGGTGCAGATCAAGACCCCCGAGCAGATCGCGAAGATGCGCGAGGCGGGCCTCGTGGTCGCTGCCATTCACGCCGCCACCCGTGAGGCGGCCGTGCCGGGCGCCACGACGAAGGATCTGGACGAGGTCGCCCGCAAGGTGATCGCCGACCACGGTGCCAAGTCGAACTTCCTGGGGTACGGCGGATTCCCCGCGACCATCTGCACCTCGGTCAACGAGGTCGTCGTGCACGGCATCCCGGACGAGAAGACGGTCCTCAAGGACGGCGACATCATCTCGATCGACGCCGGCGCGATCATCGACGGCTGGCACGGGGACGCCGCGTACACCGCCTTCGTGGGAACCGGTCACGCCCCGGAGCTCGTCGAGCTCTCCCGGGTGACCGAGGAGTCCATGTGGGCCGGGATCGCCGCGATGAAGGTGAACAACCGGCTCGTCGACATCTCGAAGGCCATCGAGTCCTACATCCGCCGCCAGCCCCGCCCGGCGACCGGGAAGTACGGGATCATCGAGGACTACGGCGGCCACGGCATCGGGACCGAGATGCACATGGACCCGCACCTGCTGAACTACGTCTCGCGCAAGCGGGGCAAGGGGATCAAGCTCGTCCCCGGTGTCTGCCTGGCCATCGAGCCCATGGTCTCGCTGGGCACGGCGCAGACGAAGGTCCTCGCCGACGAGTGGACGGTCCTCACGACCGACGGCACCTGGTCCTCGCACTGGGAGCACTCGATCGCCCTCACGGAGCAGGGCCCGCTGGTCCTGACCGCCCCGGACTGCGGCCGGGCGAGGCTCGCCCAGTACGGCGTCGAGGCGGCACCCGATCCCCTCGGCTGAGCCCGCTCACCAGTTCTGCCCTCTGATCTGTGTCTAAGGATCAGAGGAAGTGGGCAAACTTGACGGATTCGTCTTTTGGAGTCCGCTGACGTAGACTGACTCGTCGGCTCTCGTGCATCCGTGTGTCTACATGCGGCGGCGGGAGTCGATCAAGGTAGCCGATTCGAAAGGCGAAGCGTGGCCAAGAAGCAAGGTGCCATCGAAATTGAGGGCACCGTGATCGAGTCCCTCCCGAACGCCATGTTCAAGGTGGAACTCCAGAACGGTCACAAAGTCCTCGCGCACATCAGCGGCAAGATGCGGATGCACTACATCCGTATCCTCCCGGATGACCGGGTCGTGGTGGAGCTGTCTCCGTACGACCTGACGCGTGGCCGGATCGTCTACCGGTACAAGTAGATCTTGCCGCCATCCCGCTTCGGCGTGGTGAGGGCACTGACCCGGAGAACCTGACATCCCATGAAGGTCAAGCCGAGCGTCAAGAAGATCTGCGACAAGTGCAAGGTGATCCGCCGTCACGGCCGGGTCATGGTCATCTGCGACAACCTGCGCCACAAGCAGCGCCAGGGCTGACGCACGACCACCTGCATCTCGCAGCTCTTCGCGCGACGCACGTAAACGTACATACGCAGTGCCCGTCCAAGCTTCGGCTGACGACACCTCCGGCGGGGGCCGGGGACCCGGGCGTACCATCCCTTCCCACGCGGTCGGGGTCGGCGTTCGGGAGCGGCACTGTGGAAGACCCCCGAAATAACAACTGGAGCCATTGAATGGCACGCGTTTCAGGTGTTGACATCCCGCGCGAAAAGCGCGTGGAGGTTGCCCTCACCTACGTCTTCGGCATCGGGCGCACCCGGTCCAAGGAGATCCTCGCCACCACCGGCGTGAACCCGAACACCCGCGTTCGTGACCTGGCCGAAGAGGACCTGGTCAAGATCCGCGAGTACGTCGACGCCAACCTTCGCACCGAGGGTGACCTTCGCCGCGAGATCCAGGGCGACATTCGCCGCAAGATCGAGATCGGCTGCTACCAGGGCATCCGGCACCGTCGCGGTCTGCCGGTCCACGGTCAGCGCACCAGCACGAACGCGCGTACCCGCAAGGGCCCGCGTCGCGCCATCGCCGGTAAGAAGAAGCCGGGCAAGAAGTAGTCCTCAGCGGACGCACTGCGGGTGTCCGGTCACCGGACGTTCGCGGAAACCAGCGGTCTTCGCTGTAGGACCGATCACCTCCCCTCTCCATCTGGAGTCAAGACATGCCCCCCAAGGGTCGTCAGGGCGCAGCCAAGAAGGTGCGTCGCAAGGAAAAGAAGAACGTCGCTCACGGGCACGCCCACATCAAGAGCACGTTCAACAACACGATCGTCTCGATCACGGACCCCTCGGGCAACGTGATCTCCTGGGCCTCCGCCGGCCACGTCGGCTTCAAGGGCTCGCGCAAGTCCACCCCCTTCGCCGCGCAGATGGCCGCCGAGTCGGCCGCCCGCCGCGCGCAGGAGCACGGCATGCGCAAGGTCGACGTCTTCGTCAAGGGTCCCGGCTCCGGCCGTGAGACCGCGATCCGCTCCCTCCAGGCCACGGGCCTCGAGGTCGGTTCGATCCAGGACGTCACCCCGACGCCGCACAACGGCTGCCGTCCGCCGAAGCGTCGCCGCGTCTGATCCGTCACGGCCGGTGACGGCCGTGCGTCAGTAGCGCCGGATCCGGGCGGTATGTCCCTTCGGGGGCGTGCCGCCCGTATCCTTGTTTCATCTGTCGGGCATCAAATAGTGGGTGCCCACGACTGAAGGATTCCTTCATGCTTATCGCTCAGCGTCCGTCGCTGACCGAAGAGGTCGTCGACGAGTTCCGCTCCCGGTTCGTGATCGAGCCGCTGGAGCCGGGCTTCGGTTACACCCTCGGTAACTCCCTGCGCCGTACCCTCCTCTCCTCGATCCCCGGTGCCGCTGTCACCAGCATCCGGATCGACGGTGTCCTGCACGAGTTCACCACCGTGCCGGGCGTCAAGGAGGACGTGACCGACCTCATCCTCAACATCAAGCAGCTGGTCGTCTCCTCGGAGCACGACGAGCCGGTCGTGATGTACCTGCGCAAGCAGGGTCCCGGCCTGGTCACCGCTGCTGACATCGCCCCGCCGGCCGGCGTCGAGGTCCACAACCCGGACCTGGTCCTGGCCACGCTGAACGGCAAGGGCAAGCTGGAGATGGAGCTGACCGTCGAGCGCGGTCGCGGCTACGTCTCCGCCGTCCAGAACAAGCAGGTGGGCCAGGAGATCGGCCGGATCCCGGTCGACTCCATCTACTCGCCGGTGCTCAAGGTCACGTACAAGGTCGAGGCGACCCGTGTCGAGCAGCGCACCGACTTCGACAAGCTGATCGTCGACGTCGAGACCAAGCAGGCCATGCGTCCCCGTGACGCCATGGCGTCGGCCGGTAAGACCCTGGTCGAGCTGTTCGGTCTGGCGCGCGAGCTCAACATCGACGCCGAGGGCATCGACATGGGCCCGTCCCCGACGGACGCCGCGCTCGCCGCCGATCTGGCGCTGCCGATCGAGGAGCTCGAGCTCACGGTCCGTTCGTACAACTGCCTCAAGCGCGAGGGCATCCACTCCGTGGGTGAGCTCGTGGCCCGCTCCGAGGCGGACCTGCTCGACATCCGCAACTTCGGTGCGAAGTCGATCGACGAGGTCAAGGCGAAGCTGGCCGGTATGGGCCTCGCGCTCAAGGACTCGCCTCCCGGCTTCGACCCGACCGCCGCCGCCGACGCGTTCGGCGCGGACGACGACGCGGACGCCGGTTTCGTGGAGACCGAGCAGTACTGAGTCGCCTCCCGGCTGGGGGTGCCCGGATTTGAGGGTGCCCCCGTGCCGGAGCCGCAAGGCACGTAAGACTTCCGCGGGGCGACCGCCTCGCGGGAACTGACACCGGTACCTGATACGGCCGGTGCAGCACACAAGGAGAAAACCATGCCTCAGCCCGCCAAGGGTGCCCGTCTGGGCGGCAGCGCTGCGCACGAGAAGCTTCTTCTCATCAACCTCGCGAAGTCGCTGTTCGAGCACGGCCGCATCACCACGACCGAGGCCAAGGCCCGTCGCCTGCGTCCGGTCGCCGAGCGTTTCATCACCAAGGCGAAGAAGGGCGACATCCACAACCGTCGCCTGGTGCTGCAGTCGATCACGGACAAGGGCATCGTGCACACGCTCTTCACCGAGATCGCCCCGCGGTACGAGAACCGCCCCGGTGGTTACACCCGCATCACCAAGATCGGCAACCGTCGTGGCGACAACGCCCCGATGGCCGTCATCGAGCTGGTCGAGGCGCTGACCGTGGCCCAGCAGGCCACCGGTGAGGCCGAGGCCGCGACGAAGCGCGCCGTCAAGGAAGACGCCCTCAAGAAGGACGAGGCTCCGGCCGAGACCGTCGAGGACGCCAAGCCGGCCGACGCCGCCGCCGAGGACTCCAAGGACGCCTGAGCGTTCTGAGACCCGGGTACGGGCCCGCATCACCCTTCGGGGCGGTGCGGGCCCGTTCTTTGTGAGAGGGATCTGCTTTGAGAGGATCTGCGGGTGAGTGACGAGGCAGAGCCCGGCTTTGTACGGGTACGGCTGGACCTTTCCTACGACGGCAAGGACTTCTCCGGCTGGGCGAAGCAGACCAGCAGGCGCACCGTGCAGGGCGAGATCGAGGACGCCCTGCGGACCGTGACCCGGTCCTCGGTGACGTACGACCTGACGGTCGCCGGGCGCACCGACGCGGGGGTGCACGCGCGCGGGCAGGTGGCGCACGTCGATCTGCCGGCCGAGGTGTGGGCCGAGCACGAGGAGAAGCTGCTGCGGCGGATGGCGGGGCGCCTGCCGCTGGACGTACGGATCTGGCGTGCGGCGGTGGCCCCGGCAGGGTTCAACGCGCGGTTCTCCGCGCTGTGGCGGCGGTACGCGTACCGCGTGGGCGACCGGCCCGGCGGGGTGGACCCGCTGGTCCGCGGGCATGTGCTGTGGCACGACCGGCCGCTGGACCTGGACGCGATGAACGAGGCCGCCGCCCTGATGACCGGGGAGCACGACTTCGCGGCGTACTGCAAGAAGCGTGAGGGCGCCACGACCATCCGTACGCTCCAGAAGCTGCACTGGGTACGGGACGCGGAGTCCGGGGTGCTGACGGCGACCGTCCAGGCCGACGCCTTCTGCCACAACATGGTGCGGGCGCTGATCGGCGCCGCGCTGTTCGTGGGGGACGGGCGCAGACCGGCCGGGTGGCCGGCCGAGGTGCTGGCGGCGAAGGTGCGGGACCCCGCGGTGCACGTGGTGCGGCCGCACGGGCTGACGCTGGAGGAGGTGGCGTATCCGGCGGACGCGCTGCTGGCGGCCCGGGCCCTGGAGGCGCGGAACGTCAGGACGCTGCCGGGGGCGGAGTGCTGCTGACCGGCCTGCGGCGCAGGGCGCGCAGCAGCTTGGCCGCGTAGTACACGGCGAGGACGCTGGACACGGTGGAGCGGAACCAGCCGATGTCCGGTGTCCACCAGGCGTAGACCGCCGCCGCGGTGAAGAACAGCAGGGCGGCCGTGCGCAGCGCCCACCAGCGGGCCGGGTGCGGTTCGTCCTGGGCCGGGGCCTCGGGGTGGACGCCGTCCTTCGTGGTGAGGGTGTCCCGCATCCCCGCGAAGAACCCGCGCCGGGCGAGGACGCGGGCGCCGGGGAGCTCCGCGAGGATCTCCAGCTCGCCGCCGTACCCGGCCGGCAGGGGCGGGAGTCCCAGGGCGGCGACGAGCTCGCCCTGGTGGCGGGCGGGGTCGCCGGTGGCCCGCAGGACGTGGGCCAGCGGGCGTGGATCGGTCAGCCCGTACACCCGGGCCAGCACGGTCGCCGTCGCCGTCGCCTCGGTGTGGTCGGTGGCGGGGGCGGCGGTCTCCCAGGTGTGGGCCGCCACCTTCCGGCCCCGGTGCAGCAGGGTGAAGCTGCTGCGCTCCGGGGTGCGGTGCAGGACCAGGGCCGGCCAGTCCTCGGCCGTGGTGAAGCTGTCCGCAGCCGAGGTGAGCGGGTCCTCGGGGAGCAGGGCCGCGCGCTTGCCGCGTACGGGGTCCGGGACGATCTCGACGTACGTGTGATGGCTGCCGGCCGGGGCCGTCCGCAGGCTGTGCCCGCAGATCAGGGCGGCCTGGGCCACCTCCGTGGGGCCCGTGGAGGCGATGGCGACCGACCGCGGTGCCAGCTCGCGCTCCCAGTCGGGTGCGCCGGTGGCCGGGGGCTCGGGGGAGGGGCGGAAGAACGGGATCCGCATCGCCAGCTCGACCCGGGTGTCGGAGCGGGCCTCCAGGAACTCGGCGCGGGCGTCACCGAAGTAGGTCCACGGGAACGTCGTGACGTGCACCCCGATGTCGCGGAAGGCCGTGAGGGCCTCCTCGTAGCGGTTCATCGACCAGAGGACCAGGGCCAGGTGGTTGCGGAAGCCGGCGGCCTCCCGGTCCCCCGGGGCGTAACTGTCCGACAGGGCCTGTGCGCGGGTCACCGCCGCCTCGACGCGGGAGGCGTACGGATCGGGGTCGGGGGCCTCCTCGTCGGCGATCAGGTACTCGACGACGGCTTGGAGCGGCAGGGCGTGGAGCCGGGAGCCCGGGGGTGCCTGGGCGGCCGCGCTCTCCGCGAAGGCGAACATCTCCTCGTGCGAGCCGAACCACTTGTCGCAGAGGTACTGGAGTGCCTGGACGTGGCAGCCCTCGTGGTGCGGGTCGCGCGCGTTCGCCTCGGCCAGATAGGTGTCGAAGACCTCCCGCGGCGCCTGGATGCCCCGGGCCTGGGTCAGCGCGACCCGCCAGGGGACCGGGTCGTCGGGGTTGAGCTCGGCGGCCTCGGAGATCACCGGCACCGCGTCCCGCAGCACCGTGTGGAACGCCCGGAACTGGTCGGCCTCGACATGCCTGGCCCGGGCCCCGGTCCGTATCTGCCACGCCTGGTAGACGTACTGGTCGGCCTTGACCAGGACGGCGTCCGGGTCCTGCGGGGACTCTTCCAGCCAGCTGTCCAGCCAGCCCGGGTGGTGCAGCGAGGCCCGCGCGAGGCGGGAGACGCAGGTGTCCCGGCGCTCCCACTGGGCGTGCTCGCGGGTCAGGGCGAGCAGCTCGGCGGCCGGGCCGTGGTCCCCACCGGCGGCCGCGGCGAGGGCCACCCGCAGCGTGGGGTCCGGGGCGTCGAGGACCACGGCGTCGTCCGGGGGCAGGTCGGCGCCTATCGCGTCACTGTGGCGCAGGACGCGCGGGAGGGTGAAGAGGGTGGTCAGACGCACGGCGGCGGGTCCTCGGTCGAGGGGAGGGACGGAGCTGGTGCGTGGGGGAGCGCACGGACGGCCGTCAGGCGACGGGTGCCCCTGCGGCCGCCGACGCCTGGACCTCGCCGCGGTGACGGATCTGGCGGAAGGTGAACTCGGTGAGGTCGTCACCGGCCTTGTAGACGTCCTTGGCCGCCGTGGTGACGTTCTTCCCGCTGGTGTAGCCGCCGATCGTGAAGTAGGCGTACCGGCCGTAGGAGTTGGCCGTACGCCGGCAGACGGATCCGCCGCGGCAGAACGTGGGGACCCCCGAACCGCTGAGGGAGGCGAGGCCGCCGGACGCCTGCTGGGCCGCCTTCCTGGCCTCCGCCTCGGTGCCGAACACGGCGAGGCCGACGGTGACCGCGACGCCGTCCTTGCTGTACGTCGCGCGGATGACCTGGTCGCAGCCGTTGGTGTCGAGGATCGAGCCGAGGGCGCCCTGGGTCGTCGTGGCGCAGCTCTCCGTACGGGCGGTGGCGCCCTTGGCGTAGACGCGGTCGCCCATGGTCAGCTTCCTGCCGGGGAAGAAGGCGTCGACCGTGACCGGGGCCTTGTCCTTCTTCTCGTCGGCTATGTAGTCCTTCGGGTCCGGCGGGGGCGGCGGCGCGACCGAGGAGAAGGAGGGCTCCGGCGCGGAGCTCTCCGAGGGCAGGTCGGCCGGGGCCGGCAGCTCGCTGGCGTTCTTGTTCCCCCCGGAGGAGCCGCCGTTGGTCGTGATGACCGCGGTGGCCACGATCGCGGCCACCGCGGCGGTCGCCACCGCGCCGCCGCCGATCATCAGCCACTTCTTGCGCCTGCCGCGCGCGGCGGACGCCTCGGCCAGTGCCGCCCAGTCCGGAGTCCGGCTCTCTCCCGGTCCTCCCGGCCCCCAGGAGGGCCCCCCTTGCCCAAAGCTCATGCGGCGAATCCTAGACCGACCGTAATCCGGTTGGGCCAACGGTTCGCATGCCGTGACAATGCTGTGCATGGGACATCTTGAAGCGGGCCACCTGGAGTACTACCTACCGGACGGACGGGTGCTGCTCGGCGATGCCTCGTTCCGGGTGGCCGACGGGGCCGTCGTCGCCCTCGTCGGTGCGAACGGGGCGGGCAAGACGACCCTCCTGAAGCTGCTCGCCGGGGAGCTCCAGCCGCACGGCGGCTCGGTCTCGGTGAGCGGCGGGCTCGGGGTGATGGCCCAGTTCGTGGGGTCCGTACGGGACGAGCGGACCGTCCGTGACCTGCTGGTCTCCGTGGCCCAGCCCCGGATCAGGGAGGCGGCCGCAGCGGTCGACGCGGCCGAGGAGCGCATCCTCACCGTCGACGACGAGGCCGCGCAGATGGCGTACGCGCAGGCCCTGAGCGACTGGGCGGAGGCCCGGGGGTACGAGGCCGAGACGCTGTGGGACATGTGCACCACGGCCGCGCTCGGTGTCCCGTACGAGAAGGCGCAGTGGCGCGAGGTGCGCACGCTCAGCGGGGGCGAGCAGAAGCGGCTGGTCCTGGAGGCGCTGCTGCGCGGCCCGGACGAGGTGCTGCTGCTGGACGAGCCGGACAACTATCTGGACGTCCCCGGCAAGCGGTGGCTGGAGGAGAAGCTCAAGGAGACCCGTAAGACGGTGCTCTTCGTCTCCCACGACCGGGAGCTGCTCTCCCGGGCCGCCGAGAAGATCGTGAGCGTCGAGCCCAGCCCCGCCGGGTCGGACGTCTGGGTGCACGGCGGCGGCTTCGGCACGTACCACCAGGCCCGCAAGGAGCGGTTCGCGCGCTTCGAGGAGCTCCTGCGGCGCTGGGAGGAGGAGCACGCCCGGCTGAAGGCGCTCGTCCTGCGGATGCGGCAGCAGGCGGCGAACAGCCCCGACATGGCGAACCGCTACCACGCGATGCAGACCCGCTTCAAGAAGTTCGAGGAGGCGGGACCGCCGCCGGAGCCGCCCCGCGAGCAGGACATCAGGATGCGGCTGCGCGGCGGCAGGACCGGGGTGCGGGCGGTGACGTGCACCCGCCTGGAGCTGACCGGTCTGATGAAGCCGTTCGACCTGGAGATCTACTACGGGGAGCGGGTCGCCGTGCTCGGCTCCAACGGGTCGGGGAAGTCGCACTTCCTGCGGCTGCTGGCGGGGGAGCCCGTGGCGCACACCGGTGAGTGGAAGCTCGGCGCCCGGGTGGTGCCCGGCCACTTCGCGCAGACGCACGCCCACCCGGAGCTGCTCGGCAAGACGCTCGTCGAGATCCTGTGGACGGAGCACGCCAAGGACCGCGGCGGCGCGATGGGTGTGCTGCGGCGCTACGAGCTGGAGCGCCAGGGCGACCAGGCCTTCGAGCGGCTGTCCGGCGGACAGCAGGCGCGGTTCCAGATCCTGCTCCTGGAGCTGGCCGGCACGACCGCGCTGCTGCTGGACGAGCCGACGGACAACCTGGACCTGGAGTCGGCCGAGGCCCTCCAGGACGGTCTCGAGGTGTACGACGGGACGGTCATGGCGGTCACGCACGACCGCTGGTTCGCGAAGTCCTTCGACCGGTACCTGGTCTTCGGCTCGGACGGGGTGGTGCGGGAGTCCACCGAGCCCGTGTGGGACGAGCGCCGGGTGGAGCGCGTGCGGTAGGGGGCCGGCGGCCCGGTGCGGGAGGCGTTTTGACCTGCGCGGTGGCCGAACGGTAGTCTCTGGTTCGTTATGCGTATTGGCTTGGTCGTTCTCACGCGAGAAGCCCTTACGTAGGTTCTCTGGAGCAGTTACCAGTGGCTCGCATACGGGCAGTGTCCCCGGCAGTGTGAGCCCCAGCTGCATATCGCTTCAGAGGTGCCGTGTGTCTGCACCCCATCCACTGAAGAAGCGAAGGCTACGAAGTGCGTACGTACAGCCCCAAGCCCGGCGATGTCACTCGCCAGTGGCACATCATCGACGCCGAGGACATCGTCCTGGGCCGTCTCGCCACCACGGCTGCGAACCTCCTCCGAGGCAAGCACAAGGCGATCTACGCCCCCCACATGGACATGGGCGACTTCGTCATCATCATCAACGCCGAGAAGGTTCACCTCTCCGGCAACAAGAAGACCCAGAAGATGGCGTACCGCCACTCGGGCTTCCCGGGCGGTCTCCGTTCCGTGCGTTACGACGAGCTTCTCGCGAAGAACCCCGAGAAGGCCGTCGAGAAGGCCATCAAGGGCATGATCCCCAAGAACACCCTGGGTCGCCAGATGCTCTCGAAGCTCAAGGTCTACGCGGGCGACCAGCACCCGCACGCTGCGCAGCAGCCGGTCCCGTTCGAGATCACCCAGGTCGCGCAGTAGTTCCGGCCTCCCCCCTAAGACGTACAGAAAGATCTGAGGAGAATCGTGGCCGAGACCACTGTTGAGACGCCCGTCGAGGGCACCGAGGGCGAAGAGACCTTCGCCGAGGTGACCACCTTCGAGTCGGAGGTCCCCGTCGAGGGTGAGTACACCTCCGAGTCGCTTGCCGGCCGCTTCGGCGACCCGCAGCCCGCGGCCGGCCTGGGCCGCCGCAAGAACGCCATCGCCCGTGTCCGGATCGTTCCGGGCTCCGGCAAGTGGAAGATCAACGGTCGCACCCTTGAGGACTACTTCCCCAACAAGGTGCACCAGCAGGAAGTCAACGAGCCCTTCAAGGTGCTCGAGCTCGACGGCCGCTACGACGTCATCGCCCGCATCTCGGGTGGCGGCGTCTCCGGTCAGGCCGGCGCCCTGCGCCTCGGCGTGGCCCGCGCGCTGAACGAGGCGGACGTGGACAACAACCGCGCCACGCTGAAGAAGGCCGGCTTCCTCTCCCGCGACGACCGTGCGGTCGAGCGCAAGAAGGCCGGTCTCAAGAAGGCCCGTAAGGCCCCGCAGTACAGCAAGCGCTAAATCGCCTGCTCGTCTGCTTTACACGTTCGCCCCGGCGGCACACCTCGTGCTGCTGGGGCGTTCGTTTATCAGCCCTCGCGGGCGTATAACGGCTTAAGACGTTTGCACGTTTATCGGGTCGGCGGCCTCAGGCGCACCCTTCTTTGTTGTGCCTTGCCTCGCTTCGCCCTGTTTTGATTACTTTGGTTTTGCGGTTTCGGAGCACCTTCGGAGGACACCAGTGGGACGACTCTTCGGCACGGACGGCGTGCGCGGCGTCGCCAACGCGGACCTGACAGCCGAGCTCGCGCTCGGACTCTCGGTCGCGGCGGCGCACGTGCTGGCCGAGGCGGGCACCTTCGAGGGGCATCGGGCGACCGCGCTGGTGGGCCGTGACCCCCGCGCGTCCGGGGAGTTCCTGGAGGCCGCCGTCGTGGCGGGCCTGGCCAGCGCCGGTGTCGACGTCCTGCGTGTCGGGGTGCTCCCCACCCCCGCCGTGGCGTACCTCACCGGAGCGCTCGGCGCGGACATCGGCGTCATGCTCTCGGCGAGCCACAACGCCATGCCCGACAACGGCATCAAGTTCTTCGCGCGGGGCGGGCACAAGCTCGCCGACGAGCTGGAGGACCGCATCGAGACGGTCTACGAGCAGCACCGCACCGGTGAGCCGTGGAGCCGTCCGACCGGCGCCGGCGTGGGCCGTGTCACCGACTACAACGAGGGCTTCGACCGCTACGTCGCCCACCTCATCGGTGTCCTCCCGAACCGCCTGGACGGTCTGAAGGTCGTCCTCGACGAGGCGCACGGCGCCGCCGCCCGTGTCTCGCCCGAGGCGTTCGCCCGGGCCGGGGCCGAGGTCATCACCATCGGCGCCGAGCCGGACGGCCTGAACATCAACGACGGCTGCGGCTCCACCCACCTGGAGCTGCTCCGGGCCGCCGTCGTCGAGCACGGTGCCGACCTCGGCATCGCGCACGACGGAGACGCGGACCGCTGCCTGGCCGTGGACGCGACCGGCGCCGAGGTCGACGGCGACCAGATCCTCGCCGTGCTCGCCCTCGCCATGCGCGAGGCGGGCCACCTGCGCAAGGACACCGTCGTCGGCACGGTCATGTCGAACCTGGGCTTCAAGATGGCGATGGAGCGCGAGGGCATCCAGCTCGTCCAGACCGCCGTCGGCGACCGCTACGTCCTGGAGTCGATGAAGGCCGAGGGCTTCGCGCTGGGCGGCGAGCAGTCCGGCCACGTCATCGTCCTGGACCACGCCACGACGGGTGACGGCACGCTGACCGGGCTGATGCTCGCGGCCCGGGTCGCCGCCACCGGACGTACGCTCGCCGATCTGGCGGGTGTGATGCAGCGCCTCCCGCAGGTCCTCGTCAACGTGCCGGACGTCGACAAGTCCCGTGTGGACACCTCGCCCGAGGTGGCCGCCGCGGTCTCCCAGGCCGAGCACGCGCTGGGTGACACCGGCCGCGTCCTCCTGCGCAAGTCGGGCACCGAGCCGCTCGTACGGGTCATGGTCGAGGCCGCCGACCTCGAACAGGCGCGCGCGGTGGCCGGGCAGCTGGCCGACGTGGTGAAGTCCGCGCTCGGCTGACGGACCCCCGGTCAGACGGACGGCCCCGGCTCCACAGCCGGGGCCGTCCTGCGTCCGGCCTCCAGCTCCTGGAGGATGCGGGTCAGGTCGGCGGGGGCGGCCGCGAGGCGCACGGGCTCGCCCGCGTCGTCGAGTTCGGCGATGTGCCAGCTCCTGGCGACGGTGTCGCCGTCGCTGCCCCGGACGCGTCGTACGCCCGTCACACTCAGCCGCTCCACCGGGATCGGGCGCGCCGCGAACCGGCCCGGGCCCGGGTGGGGTGTCACCGCGGGCGGGCCGTCCCCCAGGACGATGTGGGTGCCGAAGCCGTTCGGGTTGTAGTCGGTGTGCTCCAGGAACCGGGCGGCGAGGAACACGTCCCCCTTCTCCCGTCGCTCGCGCGCAGGGACGCCCGTGCCCGCCGCGGGAGTCCCGGGCGTACGGATACGGGTGGCGCGCCAGGCCCAGGCGAACATCCCGAGCGTGGCCACCGCCCCCGCCGCCGCCCACACGAGGGCCGTGGGAGAGCCGGCCGGGCCCATGGGATGGACGTAGCAGAACGGCAGCAGCCACACGGCCGTACCGGCGAGCGCGCCCGCGAACGGCAGGGCGGAGGGCAGGACCTCGTCGTCCGGCAGCCGGCGCCCGCGCCGGTGCAGCAGGAGCCGGGCGCCGGGGTAGCCCGCGCCGAGCGCGCACAGGGCGGCGATGACGGCCGCCTCGCCGGCGCCGGTGAAGTGCTCGCGCCACACGTGGTGTTCGGCGGTGACCATCCTCACCCGGTGCCGCCAGACGGTGAGTTCGACCTCGTCACCGGCGTGGAACCCCCGGGCCCCCTCCCGCGAGACCCCGAGCCGCTCCAGCGGCCGGCCGTCGGCGAAGTACAGCCAGCTGCTCTGCTTGCCCCGGCTGACCTCCGCCCGGGCGATGACCGCGTGCTGCGTGCTCAGGCACTCCGCGCGCTCCGCGGGGGGAGTCCCGGTGGTGCACGGGACGGCCGACGTCCACGCCTCCTTCTCCGCCCCGACGATCGGCACGAGCCACGCGGCCAGGCCCGCGCCCGCGAGCAGCAGCACGCACAGGAGCGCCGGCACGGCCGTACCGCGCCCGGCGGCGCGGTTCGAGATGACGGGCACGTGGCCGGACTCGGGGGACCCGTACCTGCGGTGCATCGCGCGGAGCGCGTCCAGCTCCGCGTCGAACGCCGGGCGGTCCCCGGAGGACGCGCTCAGCGGGAGCGGCAGCCGCCGTGTGCGCCCGTCGCGCAGCAGCACACTGACGCGGTGGACCTGCTGGTTCCGCCCGTACTGGATGTACGTACGGAGATCCGCGATGCCGGACCACGGGATGTGCCGGCGGCGCAGCAGGGTGCGGGTGTGCAGGCCGTGGGCGTCCGCGCTCACCCGGGTGGTGGCGGCGTACAGGCAGATGATGCCCAGGAGCGCGAACAGCAGGCCCACGGCCACCCATACGTCCAGGAGACCGCCCGCGTACACCGCGCGCACCCCGGCCAGGCCGGCCCCGGCCGCCCCGAGGGCGACGGAGCACCACTGGGCGCGCTTCCGCAGCGGATGGGCGCTGACTTCCCGGGCATCGGTCATACCCGGGATCCTGTCACCGGCCGGGGCGCCCCGGCTTGTGCGGTGTACGGCAGCTTCGGGCCCCGCCACATTGCCGGGCCGTCACCGCTCGGAGCCCGTGGCTCAACGACCGTCCACCGCCCGGCGGCTCGTCCTCCACAGCGCCTTCTGGATCAGCAGGGTCAGCGTCCCGGCCAGGACGATGCCGCCCAGGTTGGCCAGGAGCTGTTCCGAGGAACCCCAGGTCTGCTGGAAGTCCTGGTAGCTGAAGGCGACCGCGGCGTTGGCGGCCGCGGGCACCGTGGTCACCGAGATCGCCACGCCGATCAGCGCACCGGACTTCGCGGACGTCAGGGAGAGCGTCCCCGCGACGCCGGCGAGCAGCGCCACCACGAACGACATCCAGTCCGGGTGCCAGATGAAGCCCGTGTTGGGCCGGTCCGCGGTGACCATGCCGGCGTCGAACAGCCCGCACGCGTCCATCAGCCAGGCGAAGCCGGCCGTCAGGATCATCGCCGCGGCGAAGCCGCCGATCAGCGCCCACAGCGACCGTGCCACCAGCCGGGGCGCGCGCTGCACCAGCGCCGTCGAGATCCCGGCCAGCGGGCCGAACTCCGGTCCCACCGCCATCGCGCCCACGATCAGGATCGTGTTGTCGAGCATCACCCCGCACGCGGCGAGCATCGTCGCGACGGCGAGGAAGGCCACATAGGTGGCGCTGAACGTCGACTCCTCGTGGGTCACCTCGCTCAGCTCTTCCCAGAGCACCGCGTCCGCGCTCTCGCCCGGGGCCGCCCGCTCGGCCTCGTCGGCCCGCTTGGAGAGGGTGAGGTCCATGTTCTCGACGGTGATGGAACCGCAGTCGTCGATGCCCATCTCCCGCAGGGCGCCGATGAGTTCGTCTCCCGCCTCACGCGCCACATCGCACATGACCACATCGCCCACCGGGCTCCGGGCGGCGCCCGCGAGCACCACGACATGGGCGGTGCCGACGGTCCGTCCGATCAGCTCGACCACCTCGTCGCTGAGATCGGCGGGCACGATGAGGCGCAGATGCAGCACGGGTGCACCCTTTCCGGGTCAGAGCTTGCGCAGTGACAGACGCTGGACCTTGTGGTCCGGCCCCTTGCGCAGCACCAGAGTGGCACGGCCGCGCGTCGGCGCCACGTTCTCCAGCAGGTTCGGCTTGTTGATGGTCCGCCACATGGTGCGCGCGTAGTCCAGCGCCTCCGCCTCGGAGACCTGCGTGTACTTGCGGAAGTACGAGAACGGGTTCTGGAACGCCGTCTCCCGCAGCCTGCGGAAGCGGTGGAGGTACCAGTTCTCGATGTCCTCGGCCTTCGCGTCGACGTACACGCTGAAGTCGAAGTAGTCCGCGAGCCCGACCCTGGTCCGGCCGTCCTTGCCGGGGAGCGCGGGCTGGAGCACGTTCAGCCCCTCGACGATCAGGATGTCGGGGCGGCGTACGGTCAGCCGCTCACCCGGCACGATGTCGTAGATCAGGTGCGAGTAGACGGGGGCCGTCACCTCGTCCTTGCCGGCCTTGATGTCGGCGACGAACCGGGTCAGCGCCCTGCGGTCGTACGACTCGGGGAACCCCTTGCGCGACATCAGGCCGCGCGCCTCCAGCTCCTTCATCGGCAGCAGGAACCCGTCGGTCGTCACCAGCTCCACCCGGGGGTGCTCCGGCCACCGCGCCAGCAGCGCCTGGAGGATGCGGGCGGTGGTGGACTTGCCGACGGCGACGCTCCCGGCGACCCCTATGACGAACGGGGTGCCGCGCTGCGCACCGTGCCCGTTGCCCGCGTCCCCCAGAAAGGTGTTCAGGGCGCCGCGCAGGCCCGAGGTGGCCTGGACGTAGAGGTTGAGCAGCCGGGAGAGCGGCAGATAGACGTCCCGGACCTCGTCGAGGTCGATGACGTCGCCGAGCCCTCTCAGCTTCTCGACCTCCTCGGCGCTCAGCGGCAGCGGCGTCTTGTCACGCAGGGCGCTCCACTCGGCCCGGGTCAGGTCGACGTAGGGCGTCGGGGCGTGCTCGGTGCGGCGGGGGCTCCGTGCGGCTGAGGTGATCACCTGTTCATTGTTGCGGGAGTTTTAACGGAGTGGGGGGTGGGGTCGGTCACGTGGGGGAGCGGTTCCGCGGTGCCGGAGCGCCGGGCACCCGGGGCGCCCCCACGTGGCCCGCCCCTGCTGTCGCCCGCCCCCGCCCGGCCGTATGGTGCCGATATGTGCGGAATCGTGGGTTACGTCGGGGCGCAGTCGGCGCAGGATGTCGTGGTCGCGGGACTGAAGCGGCTGGAGTACCGGGGGTACGACTCCGCGGGGGTCGCCGTCCTCGCGGACGGAGGGCTCGCCGCGGCGCGGAAGGCGGGGAAGCTCCTCAATCTGGAGAAGGAGCTCAAGGACCGGCCGCTGCCGGGCGGGAACACCGGGATCGGGCACACCCGTTGGGCCACGCACGGCGGGCCCACCGACGCCAACGCCCACCCGCACCTCGACAACGCGGGCCGCGTCGCCGTCGTACACAACGGGATCATCGAGAACTTCGCCGGTCTGCGCGAGGAACTGGCCGGGCGTGGCCATGACCTGACCTCCGAGACCGACACCGAGGTCGTCGCGCACCTGCTCGCCGAGGCGTACTCGTCCAGCGGTGATCCGGCGGAGGCCATGCGGCAGGTGTGCCGGCAGCTGGAGGGCGCGTTCACCTTGGTCGCCGTGCACGCGGACGAGCCCGACGTGGTGGTCGGGGCCCGGCGGAACTCGCCGCTCGTGGTGGGGGTCGGTGAGGGGGAGATGTTCCTCGCCTCCGACGTGGCCGCCTTCATCGCGCACACGCGGGACGCCATCGAGCTGGGCCAGGACCAGGTGGTCGAGCTGCGCCGCGACGGGGTGACGGTCACCGGCTTCGACGGCCGGCCCGCCGACGTACGCGAGTACCACGTGGACTGGGACGCCTCGGCCGCCGAGAAGGGCGGTTACGCCTCCTTCATGCTCAAGGAGATCGCCGACCAGCCCAAGGCCGTCGCCGACACCCTGCTCGGCCGGATCGACGGCTCGGGCGCGCTCCACCTCGACGAGGTCCGCATCCCGCCGAGTGTGCTCCGCGAGGTCGACAAGGTCGTCGTCGTCGCCTGCGGGACCGCCTTCCACGCCGGGATGATCGCCAAGTACGCCATCGAGCACTGGACCCGGCTGCCCTGCGAGACGGAGCTGGCCAGCGAGTTCCGCTACCGCGACCCGATCCTGGACCAGCGCACCCTCGTCGTCGCCATCTCGCAGTCGGGCGAGACGATGGACACGCTGATGGCGGTACGCCACGCCCGTGAGCAGGGCGCGAAGGTCCTCGCCATCTGCAACACCAACGGGTCGACCATCCCCAGGGAGTCGGACGCCGTCCTCTACACGCACGCCGGGCCGGAGGTCGCCGTCGCCTCCACCAAGGCGTTCCTGACGCAGCTCGTCGCCTGCTACCTCGTCGCGCTGTACCTCGGCCAGGTGCGCGGCACCAAGTGGGGCGACGAGATCCGCACCGTCGTACGCCAGCTCTCCGAGATGTCCGGCGCGGTCGAACGCGTGCTGGGCACCATGGAGCCCGTGCGCGAACTGGCCCGCTCGCTGGCCTCCCACGACACCGTGCTCTTCGTGGGCCGCCACGTCGGCTACCCGGTGGCCATGGAAGGCGCCCTGAAGCTCAAGGAGCTGGCGTACATGCACGCCGAGGGCTTCGCCGCGGGAGAGCTCAAGCACGGGCCGATCGCCCTGATCGACGAGGGCCTGCCGGTCGTCGTCATCGCGCCGTCCCCGCGCGGCCGTTCGGTGCTGCACGACAAGATCGTCTCGAACATCCAGGAGATCAGGGCCCGTGGCGCCCGTACGGTCGTCATCGCGGAGGAGGGCGACGAGGAGGTCGTCCCGTACGCGGACCACCTCATCCGGATCCCGGCTACGCCTACGCTGCTTCAGCCGCTGGTCGCCACGGTGCCGTTGCAGGTCTTCGCCTGCGAGCTGGCGACCGCCCGGGGCAACGAGGTGGACCAGCCGCGCAACCTGGCGAAGTCCGTGACAGTCGAGTGAGTGAGTGAGCGCGTGATCATTGGGGTCGGGATCGATGTGGCGGAGATCGAACGCTTCGGCGCCGCGCTGGGGCGTACACCCCAGCTGGCCGAGCGCCTCTTCCTGGAGCGGGAGTTGCTGCTGCCGGGCGGGGAACGGCGGGGGATCGCCTCGCTGGCGGCCAGATTCGCCGCGAAGGAGGCCCTGGCCAAGGCGCTCGGCGCGCCCGCGGGGCTGCTCTGGACCGACGCCGAGGTGTGCGTCGAGGACAGCGGGAGGCCGCGCCTGGAGGTCACCGGCACCGTCGCGGCCCGGGCCGCCGAGCTCGGCGTACGCAGCTGGCACGTCTCGCTCAGCCACGACGCGGGGGTGGCGTCGGCCGTGGTGATCGCGGAGGGTTGAGGTATGCGACATGCCTACAGCGTCGAGACCGTACGGAACGCCGAGAAGGCGCTCATGGCACGCCTCCCGGAGGGCGCGCTCATGCAGCGCGCCGCCGCCGGGCTCGCGGTCGCCTGCGGTGACCTGCTCCGGCGCAACGGCCGGGTCTACGGGTCCCGGGTGCTGCTCCTCGTCGGCAGCGGCGACAACGGCGGCGACACGCTGTACGCGGGGGCCCGGCTGGCCCGGCGCGGTGCCGGCGTACGGGCCCTGCTGACCACGCCGGACAAGGTGCACCGGCCCGCGCTGGCCGCCCTGCTGGCGTCGGGCGGGCAGGTCCTGGACACCCCCGACGGGCTGGGCCCCGTGGACCTCGTCGTCGACGGCATCACGGGCATCGGCGGGCGCGGCGGTCTGCGCCCCGAGGCGGCGGAGCTGGTCCGCGCGGTCACCGCCGGTCACGCGCCCGTGCTGGCGGTCGACCTGCCGAGCGGGGTCGAGGCGGACACCGGCCAGGTGCTCGGCGCCGCCGTACGGGCGGACGCGACCGTCACCTTCGGCACGTACAAGCCGGGCCTGCTCATCGACCCTGCCGCCGAACGGGCGGGCGCGCTCCGGCTCGTCGACATCGGGCTCGCGGCGGAGCTGCCTCCACGTCCGGACCTGGAGGCCCTCCAGTACGCCGATGTGGCCGCCCTGCTGCCCGAGCCCGACGCCGAGAGCGACAAGTACCGGCGCGGGGTCGTCGGGGTCGCCGCGGGCTCGGAGCGGTACCCGGGCGCGGCCGTGCTCGCCGTCGCGGGGGCGCTGCGCGGCGGCGCCGGAGCCGTGCGGTACGCGGGCCCCGGGGCCGACGCGGTGATCGCCCGCTTCCCGGAGACCCTGGTGCACCCCGGCCCGCCGTCGAAGGCCGGACGCGTCCAGGCATGGGTGGTCGGCCCCGGGCTCGGCGACGGCACGCAGGCGGCCGGAGCGGTCTCCGACGTGCTGGCCGCGGACGTCCCCGTGCTGGTCGACGCGGACGGGCTGCGGCTGATGGACATGGCGGCCGTACGCGCCCGGACCTCCGCCACCGTCCTCACCCCGCACGCCGGCGAGGCCGCGGCGCTGCTCGGCGTGGAGCGCGAGGAGGTCGAGGCGGGACGGCTCGCCGCCGTACGGGAACTGGCCGAGCGCTACCGGGCCACCGTGCTGCTGAAGGGCTCGACGACCCTCGTCGCGGAGCGCGGGGACGCGCCCGTCCGGGTCAACCCGACCGGGACGCCCTGGCTGGCCACGGCGGGCAGCGGCGACGTGCTCTCCGGGCTGACCGGCTCGCTGCTGGCCGCCGGCCTCGCACCGCGCGACGCCGCGTCGGTGGGCGCCTATCTGCACGGGCTCGCGGCGCGCCGGACCTCCGACGGGGCGCCGGTCACCGCGCAGGACGTCGCGGACTCCGTACCGGCCGCCTGGCGCGACGTGCGGGCCTGATCCAGGCTGGGAAGCACGGGAACGGAAGGTGGTCGGTCGTGGGCAGCGGCAGCGACATCCGCGTACGCAGGGTCTACGACCCGCCGGAGGAGGACGACGGCACCCGTGTGCTCGTCGACCGGCTCTGGCCCCGTGGGATCTCCAAGGAACACGCGGCGGTCGACCTGTGGGCCAAGGACGTGACGCCCTCGAACGAGCTCCGCGCCTGGTACCACGAGGACCGCTCCGGCGCCCGGCACGCGGAGTTCGCGGACCGCTACCGGACCGAGCTCGGCGACCCCGTGCACACCGAGGCCGTCGAACAGCTGCTGGCCCTGCTGCGCCGGGGCGGCGCCGTCACCCTCGTCACCGCCGTGAAGGACGTTCCGGCCAGTCACGTACCGGTCCTCGTCGGCCATCTGGAGCAGGCCCTCGACCACCGGTGACCGCCTCACCGGGCACAGAGGTCGGAGGCACAGGCGTACGGCTCTGAGACACTGGGCGCGATGAACGAGACAGCGACCCTGAGAGCCCGTGCCGAGATCGACCTCGCCGCACTGCGCGCCAACGTGCGCGAACTGCGCGCGCGGGCGTCCGGGGCGCAGCTCATGGCGGTGGTGAAGTCCGACGCGTACGGGCACGGGGCGCTGCCCTGCGCCAGGGCGGCGCAGGAGGCCGGTGCGGCCTGGCTGGGCACCGCCACCCCGCAGGAGGCGCTGGCGCTGCGCGAGGCAGGCGTCGGCGGCCGGATGATGTGCTGGCTGTGGACGCCCGGCGGGCCCTGGCGCGAGGCGATCGAGGCCGACATCGATGTCTCGGTGAGCGGGATGTGGGCGCTCGACGAGGTCGTCGCGGCCGCCACGGAGGCGGGGATTCCGGCCCGCGTCCAGCTCAAGGCCGACACGGGCCTCGGGCGCGGCGGCTGCCAGCCCGCCGACTGGCCGGAGCTCGTCTCCGCCGCCCGCGCCGCGGAGGAGGCGGGCCTCCTGCGCGTCACCGGCCTCTGGTCGCACTTCGCCTGCGCCGACGAGCCCGGCCACCCGTCGATCGCCGCCCAGCTGAACGTCTTCCGCGACATGGTCGCCTACGCGGAGAAGGAGGGCGTCCGCCCCGAGGTGCGGCACATCGCCAACTCCCCGGCGACGCTCACGGTGCCCGAGTCCCACTTCGACCTCGTCCGCACCGGCATCGCGATGTACGGCATCTCGCCCAGCCCCGAGCTGGGCACCCCGGCCGACTTCGGGCTGCGGCCCGTGATGACGCTCGCCGCCTCCGTCGCACTGGTCAAGCGGGTGCCCCCGGGCCACGGGATCAGCTACGGCCACCACTACACGACCTCCGCCGAGACGACGCTCGCCCTGGTGCCGGTCGGCTACGCGGACGGCATCCCGCGCCATGCCTCCGGCCGGGGACCCGTCCTCGTCGGAGGCGCCGTCCGCACGATCGCGGGCCGGGTGGCCATGGACCAGTTCGTGGTCGACCTCGGGGGCGACACCCTGGAGGCGGGCGCCGAGGCGGTGCTGTTCGGCCCGGGCGACCGGGGCGAACCCGGCGCGGAGGACTGGGCGCAGGCGGCGGACACGATCGCGTACGAGATCGTCACCCGCATCGGCGTGCGCGTCCCCCGCGTCCATCTCCACGAGGACTCCGGCCGGGACTGACCCCCGGCTCGCCCCCGATCATGGATCATGGTCCGGCGGTTCCTGCGGACAACGACGACGAAGGAGCACGGCACGGTGAGCGAGACCAGCGCGGAGGACGTGATGGCGACGGCGGCCGTCGCGGCGGCCGGCTGGCGCCGGGCGGGCATCGCCGGGGCGGCGATAGGCGTCATCGCCGCGGGCGCGGCCGCGGGTGTCGCCGTCGAGCGGCTCACCGTGGGCCGGGGCATGCGCAAGAAGGCCCGCCTCGCCCTGGACGCCTCGGGACCCTACGGCTCGCTGCGCGGGCAGCCCGGCCGGGCGGTCGCCGACGACGGCACCGAGCTGTACTACGAGGTCGACGAGATCGAGCCGGACGGCGGGACGAGCCGTGCCGCCACGCGTGCCCAGGCGGGCTCAGGACCGCGCCGGCGCAGACTCTTCGGCAGCAAGGACCCCGCGCCCCTGACCGTCGTCTTCAGCCACGGCTACTGCCTCGGCCAGGACTCCTGGCACTTCCAGCGCGCCGCACTGCGCGGCCTGGTCCGCACCGTGCACTGGGACCAGCGCAGCCACGGCCGCTCCGAGCGGGGCCGGGCACAGGCCGAGGGCGTACCGGTCGGCATCGACCAGCTCGGCCGCGACCTCAAGGCGGTCATCGACGCGGCGGCCCCGGAGGGCCCGCTGGTGCTGGTCGGGCACTCCATGGGCGGCATGACGATGATGGCCCTCGCCGACCACTACCCGGAGCTGATCCGCGACCGGGTGGCCGCCGTCGCCTTCGTGGGTACGTCGAGCGGGAAGCTCGGTGAGGTGAACTTCGGGCTGCCGGTGGCGGGCGTGAACGCGGTGCGCCGGGTGCTGCCCGGGGTGCTGAAGGCGCTCGGCTCGCAGGCGGAGCTGGTGGAGCGCGGTCGGCGGGCCACCGCCGACCTGTTCGCGGGGCTGATCAAGCGGTACTCGTTCGGGTCGCGGGACGTGGACCCGGCGGTCGCGCGCTTCGCGGAGCGGCTCATCGAGTCCACCCCGATCGATGTGGTCGCCGAGTTCTACCCGGCCTTCACCGAGCACGACAAGAGCGGGGCCCTGCCCGCCTTCCGTGACCTCCCGGTGCTGATCCTGGCCGGGGACAAGGACCTGGTGACACCCAGTTCGCACAGCGAGGCCATCGCGGACGAGCTCCCGGACGCGGAGCTGGTCATCGTCCCGGACGCCGGTCATCTGGTGATGCTGGAGCACCCCGAGACGGTGACCGACCGGCTCGCGGACCTGCTGGTGCGGATCGGAGCCGTTCCGGCCCAGGGGCGCTGATCCTCTACCGTTGGTCGGCATGGAAGCAGCGCACAACGGCCCGGCGGGCGAATCCGCCGCACCGGGCACCGTCACCCTGGACGTCGCCGTCGAGTCCCCCGAAGAGATGAAGGAACTGGGCCGCCGGATCGCCGGTGTGCTGGCCCCCGGCGACCTGGTGATGCTCACCGGCGAGCTCGGCGCCGGCAAGACCACCCTGACCCGCGGCCTCGGCGAGGGCCTCGGGGTGCGCGGCGCGGTCACCTCGCCGACCTTCGTGATCGCCCGGGTCCACCCCCCGCTGGGCGAGGGCCCGGCCCTGGTCCACGTCGACGCGTACCGCCTGGGCGGCGGACTCGACGAGATGGAGGACCTGGACCTCGACGTCTCGCTGCCGGAGTCGGTGATCGTCGTGGAGTGGGGCGACGGCAAGGTCGAGGAGCTCTCGGAGCACCGGCTGCGGGTGGTGATCGACCGCGCGGTCGGCGACACGGACGACGAACGCCGCACGGTGACCCTGATGGGCATCGGCGCCCGCTGGGCGGGACTGGGCGCGGAGCTGGCGGGGGCCTGAGCACGGGCCGGGCCGCCCGGACGCGAGGAGCGGGGTCCGTACCCCTGCGCGCGGATGTTTTCCGACAGGTCGTCGGTAAAATGTTGCGCGGGGGAGGCCCGTCGTGGTCACATGGGGGACAGGGGCTGGTTAGGTCTACCTAACCACGCCTCTCGCCGAAGCCCGAGGAGGCATCCATGCCGGCACCCGAGCGTGAAGTGCAGCCGCAGTCGTCGCAGGCGGGGACGCCGTCGGTGTCCGCGGTGTCCATGAAGGACCTGCTGGCCTCCTGTGCCGCCGCGACCGCGGTCTCGACGCCGCCCCGCGACGATCAGGCCGCCGAGGACGACGCCGACGACACCGAGGACGCGGGTCCCGCCGCCGCCTGAGCGAGCCGGGCCGAGGGGCTACGGGACGACGACGACCTTCACTCCGACGGTGGCGAAGGTCCACAGCGCGTTGCCGTCGGCCCGCTTCATCCGCACCCCGCCGGTCTTCATCGTGGGGTCCGGGGTCGGCATCGAGCCGTCCTGCGCGGCGCTGAAGCCCACGGAGACGTCGCCGACGTTCGCGAAGCGCACCACGTGCTCGATCAGGACGCCGTCCGAGCCCTTGATGCTGCCGGAGCGCGAGGTCACCTGGTACACGCCGGGGAGCGGGCTCACGGAGCTCGGCACCACGGTGAACGTCCGCAGCGCCTTCTCCGTGTCGTCCACGATCCACACCCGGCGGTCCTTCAGCCCGTACACGACGCGGGTCCCCGTGTCGGAGTCCTCGGGAACCGCGAGCGGCTCCTTCGAGGGCTTCGGCTTCTGCGGGGGAGCGGCCGTCGCACCGGAGGTCTGCGCCGAGGGCGCGGCGACCGAGTCGGGCGCGTTGGCCGACGCCTGGTAGGCGAGGAAACAGACCGCGGCCAACGCCGCGGCGGTGAGCCCGGCCACGATTCCCGAGCTGCCCCTTGCCACCGTGAGGTCCCCTTTCACATGCCGTCCGTCGCATGTCGTACAAGCATTTACGTCGTACACGCGTATACCCGGCGACGGTACCAGCAGCGGAAGGGGGGACCGGGACGCTGCACGGGCTGCGGTGACCGGGTCGGCGGAGCCGTAGGCTGTTCGTGTGCTGCTGCTCGCCATGGATACCGCCACCCCCGCCGTCACCGTCGCCCTCCACGACGGGACCTCCGTCGTCGCCGAGACCGGACAGGTCGACGCCCGGCGGCACGGGGAGCTGCTGCTGCCCGCCGTCGACCGCGTCCTCGCCGAGGCCGGGGTGAAGCTCGACGCCGTGACCGACCTGGCCGTCGGGGTCGGCCCCGGCCCCTACACCGGGCTGCGCGTCGGCCTCGTCACCGCCGCGACCTTCGGCTCCGCCCTCTCCGTGCCGGTGCACGGGCTGTGCACGCTCGACGCCCTCGCGTACGCCGCCGGTCTCGACGGCCTCGAAGGCCCCTTCGCCGTCGCGACGGACGCGCGCCGCAAGGAGGTCTACTGGGCGCGGTACGAGGACTTCCGCACCCGGGACGGCGACCCCGCCGTCGACCGGCCCGCCGACATCGCCGACCGGCTCGCCGGACTGCCCGTCGCCGGTGCGGGAGCGCTGCTCTACCCCGAGGCCTTCCCGGACGCCCGCGGGCCGGAACACGTCTCGGCCGGCGCGCTCGCCGCCCTGGCCGCCGAACGGCTGGCCTCCGGCGCCGCGCTGCTGCCCCCGCAGCCGCTCTACCTGCGCAGGCCCGACGCCCAGGTCCCGAAGAACTACAAGGTGGTCACCCCCAAGTGACCACCGCGACCGCTGTGCTCCGCGAGATGCGCTGGTGGGACATCGAGCCGGTGCTGGAGCTGGAACACGAGCTGTTCCCCGACGACGCCTGGTCGGCCGGCATGTTCTGGTCCGAACTGGCCCGTGCGCGCGGCCCCCGGGCCACCCACCGCTATGTCGTCGCCGAGGACCCCGTCGACGGCCGGATCGTCGGCTACGCGGGGCTCGCCTCGGCCGGTGACCTCGCCGACGTCCAGACGATCGCGGTCAGCCGCGGCCAGTGGGGCGGCGGCCTCGGATCGGAACTCCTGACCGACCTGCTCCGGCACGCGACCGCCTTCGAGTGCACCGCCGTGCTCCTGGAGGTCCGTGTCGACAACACCCGCGCGCAGAAGCTCTACGAACGCTTCGGCTTCGAACCCATCGGCTTCCGCCGTGGCTACTACCAGCCGGGGAACATCGACGCACTCGTCATGCGCCTGACCGTACAAGGAACAGAGACAGACTGATGGCTGACGAACCGCTCGTACTCGGTATCGAGACCTCCTGCGACGAGACCGGCGTCGGCATCGTGCGGGGCACGACGCTCCTCGCCGACGCCGTCGCCTCCAGCGTCGAGACGCACGCCCGCTTCGGCGGGGTCGTCCCGGAGATCGCCTCGCGCGCCCACCTGGAGGCGATGGTCCCCACCATCGAGCGCGCCCTGAAGGACGCCGGGATCAGCGCCCGCGACCTCGACGGCATCGCCGTCACGGCCGGCCCCGGGCTCGCCGGGGCGCTGCTCGTCGGTGTGTCGGCCGCCAAGGCGTACGCGTACGCCCTGAACAAGCCGCTGTACGGGGTGAACCACCTGGCCTCGCACATCTGCGTCGACCAGCTGGAGCACGGCCCGCTGCCCGAGCCGACGATGGCGCTGCTGGTGAGCGGAGGGCACTCCTCGCTGCTGCTCGCCCCGGACATCACCAGCGACGTACGGCCGCTCGGCGCGACCATCGACGACGCTGCGGGCGAGGCCTTCGACAAGATCGCCCGGGTGCTTGACCTCGGCTTCCCCGGCGGCCCGGTCATCGACCGGCTGGCACGGGAGGGCGACCCCAAGGCGATCGCCTTCCCCCGCGGACTGACCGGCTCCCGCGACCCGGCGTACGACTTCTCGTTCTCCGGCCTCAAGACGTCCGTCGCCCGCTGGATCGAGGCGAAGCGCGCGGCCGGTGAGGACATTCCCGTACGGGACGTGGCGGCGTCCTTCCAGGAGGCCGTCGTGGACGTCCTCACCCGCAAGGCCGTCCGGGCCTGCAAGGACGAGGGTGTCGACCACCTGATGATCGGCGGCGGTGTCGCGGCCAACTCGCGGCTCCGCGCACTCGCCGAGGAACGGTGCGAGAAGGCGGGCATCCGGCTGCGGGTCCCCAGGCCGGGGCTCTGCACGGACAACGGGGCCATGGTCGCCGCGCTGGGCGCCGAGATGGTGGCGCGCAACCGTCCCGTGTCCGACCTGGACCTCTCGGCGGACTCCTCGCTGCCGGTCACGGAACCCCATGTGCCGGGTACCCACGCGCACGGCCACGACCACGCGCACAGCCACGATCATGTGCACGAGATCAGCAAGGACAACCTGTACTCATGACCGTCGCCCTGATGTGGGAGGCCCGCGCCGCCGAGGGCCGGGGCGCGGAGCTGCTGGAGTGGGCCAGGGCCCGGGCGGCGGAGCTGGCCCGCGAGCCGCTGCGCAGCGAACTGCTGCGCGCCCCGCAGGACCGGGTGCTCGTGCTGACCTGGTGGGACGCCGCCTACGGGGACGAGCTGCCGGAGCTGCCCGAGCCCGAGGCCGGGCTGATCAGCCGCCCGGTGCACCGATGGCGCTTCGAGTCCCTCGGCCCGGCGGACGGCTGACGGGCGTACGGACCGCGCGCGTTCCGATGAGTTCCGGGCGCGGGAGCGGTCTACCTTGCACAGCGGACGACGACGTTCGCCCGGGTGAGGAGAGAGACCATGCAGAAGATCAGGCCCTGTCTGTGGTTCGACGACCAGGCCCTGGAAGCCGCCGAGTTCTACGTCTCGGTCTTCGGCGGGGACTCGCGCATCGTCGACATCGCCTACTGGAACGAGGGATCACCGAAGGCGGGCTCGGTGCTGACCGTCGACTTCGTGCTCGCCGGTCAGGAGTACCTCGGCCTCAACGGCGGACCGGAGTTCACCTTCAGCGAGGCCGTCTCGCTCAGCGTGGACTGCGCCGACCAGCAGGAGGTCGACACCCTGTGGGCCAAGCTCACCGAGGGCGGTGAGGAGAGCATGTGCGGGTGGCTGAAGGACAGGTACGGCCTGTCCTGGCAGATCGTCCCGCGTGCGCTGCCCGAGCTGCTCGGCGACCCCGACCGCGCCCGGGCCGACCGCGTCATGAAAGCGATGATGGGGATGCGGAAGCTGGACGTCCAGGCCCTGCGGGACGCCTGAGGCACGCCCGCGCGCACGCCGTGCGCGGGCCGGGGATCGGGCGCACCCTGGAAACAGGAGTCCCCGGGAGGTGACCGACATGATGGAGACCACGGTCGGCTGGCACATCGAGCTGGAATTCGAGGAGGACACCCACCGGACCCGCGCGGCCGCGATGGTGCGGCTGAGCGACGGGACCGAGGTGCGGGCCCACGGGTACGCCAGCCGCCACCCCGCCGACGCGGAGCAGCCGAGGGTGGGCGAGGAGATCGCCGGCGCCCGCGCGCTCAACGAGCTGGCCATGAAGCTGCTCACCAAGGCGCACGACGAGATCGACGAGGCGTCCGGCCGTACGTCGTACCCGCTGACCTGAGCACCGGCCCGACGGCTGAGGCCGTTCCACCGTCGGAGGGCGCGGCGCGCACTCGGTAACCTCTGGACCATGACCGGTCGTTCACCGCTTCCGCCGCCGCCCCCGCCCGCGGAGATACGCACCTGGCCCGACCGCGACGCCCTGCTGAGGGACCGGGCGGTGGTCCTCGGTGAGCTGGTGAGGATGTTCATCGGGCCCGGGCGTCTCGCCCTGCTCTGGACATGGGCGGGGGTCGCCGCGCTCGGCTGGTCCCTGGTGGGATCGGCGTTCCTGATGTTCGAGGACGCCTACGACTCCCTCGGTGTGGTCCCCGGGGTCATCTGCCTGGCCATCGGCGCCGCCGTCATGGTGCCCGCCGCCGTCCTCGTGGCCGTGGGCGTGGCCAGGGACCTGCGGATCCACCGCCTGCTCGTGGAGTGGGGCGGGCTGGACCGCGACCCGGAGGGCGACATGGCCCTGCGCCGGCCGCGGGCGAGCCTGCTGTGGCTGCTGATGTCGTTCGCGCTCTGCGCGACCGGCCTCTTCGCCTGCCTGGCCGTCCCGGCGAACGCCAGGGCGGGCGTGGAGACGTACGGTCTGGTGGCCTGGCTGATGGGGCTCGGGTTCCTCGCCTGGCTGACCGGGCTGACCGGTCTCGTCAAGGCGTTCGCCCACCGCCGCTGGGTGCTGCGGGTGCTGGCCGGGGTGGAGCCGGACCCGCTGATCAGGGTCGGCGGCTGATCAGCTCCGCCTCACCGGCTGCCCGATCAGCATCGTCGGGGCCCCGGCCACCCGGGTCAGGAAGACGGTGGCCGCATGCGGGCCCTGGAGCTTCATCTTCCGGCGCAGCTCCTCCGGTTCGACCGCCGAGCCGCGCTTCTTGACGGTCAGCACGCCCACCTGACGCTCCCTCAGCAACGCCTTCAGCTTCTTCATGTTGAAGGGCAGCTGATCGGTGATCTCGTACGCGGCCGTGGCGTCGGACTCGTACGGCGTGTCGCTCGTGACGTACGCGATCGTCTCGTCGATCAGCCTGCCCTCGCACCGCTCCACGATGTCGGCCACCAGGTGGGCGCGGATCACGGCGCCGTCCGGCTCGTACAGATACCGGCCGACGGGGCCGACCGGCGGGGCGGGGAGCGGGCCCTCGGAGGCGAGGGTCGTGCGGGACGGGAGCAGCGTGGCGCGGAAGGTGCCGGGGGCGAAGCCCTCGCCGAACCAGAGCACGGCCTCCTTCACATCGCCGCCGTCCGAGATCCACTCGGCCTCGGCCGCCGGCTCGATGGCCTCGTGCGGGACCCCGGGGGCGATCTTCAGCGCGGCGCGGGGGGCCTTGAGGGCGGCCCCGGTCGCCCAGGAGAGCGGCGGTGAGTAGGCCTCGGGGTCGAAGATCCTGCCCCGCCCGCCGCGCCTGGCCGGGTCGACGAAGACCGCGTCGTACGGGGACGTGTCGACCTCCGTGACATCGGCGCACCGCACCTCGACGAGGTCCTGGAGGCCGAGCGCCTCGGCGTTGGCGCGGGCGACCTCGGCGGTGAGCGGGTCGCGGTCCACGGCGAGGACCGAGATCCCGGCGCGGGCCAGCGCGACGGCGTCGCCGCCGATGCCGCAGCAGAGGTCGGCGACGCTCCGCACGCCCTGCTCCGCGAACCGCTCGGCCCGGTAGCGGGCGACCGAGGTCCGGGTGGCCTGCTCCACGCCGTCGGGGGTGAAGAACATGCGGTACGCGTCCGCCGCCCCGAACTTCGCCACCGCGCGCTGACGCAGCCGCGCCTGGCCGAGCGCCGCCGACACCAGGGCCGCGGGGTGGGTGCGGCGCAGCCGGGTCGCGGTCGCCAGCTCCCGGGCGGGGTCGTGGTCACGCAGTTCGTCCAGGAGCGCCGCGCCCTCGGAGGTGCGCAGGGCGGCGAAGGCGGCGAGCGGGTCGGCCGGGTCGGCCTGATCGGCAGGGGGGAGGGCGTTCACCTGTCCATTGTGAGCCAGCCGGGGGACCCGGCGGGCCGCCCGGAGGTGTCGCCGGAGAGAGCTGCCGACCCGATGGCAGGATGCGGCGCCATGCAGCTAGTACGACAAAACGAAAAATCCGCCACGAAGCGCCACAGACCGTTCTGTCTGGTCCTGGCCGCCCTGCTGATCGGCGCCGCCGCCTCCGGGTGCGCCGGCGGTGCGGACGAGGGGGCCGGCCGGGGGCGTGAGCAGGTTGCCGGGCAGCCGGGAGCGGAGGCCCCGCAGGCGGGCCCCGCCGCGGCCGAGGCGAAGGCGAAGGCCAAGGCCGAGCAGCTGAAGCACCAGCTGGCCGCCCGCGTCGCCGTCGCGAAGAAGTGGGGCCTGGCGAAGGTCCCGCTGGCAGCCCCCGCGCCACCCGCGAAGAAGCCGCACATCACCACCCGCGAGGGCTTCGAGGTGGAGGGCGGGGAGAAGCTGCCGCCGGTCTTCACCACCGTGCCCACCAAGGAGCGCGTCGTCTTCCTGACGATGGACGACGGCGCCGAGAAGGACCCCGAACTGCTGCGGATGATGTCGGAGCTGAACATCCCGTACAGCGCCTTCCTCAGCGACTACGAGGTCAGCGACGACTACGGCTACTTCAAGGACATGCAGGCCCGCGGCGTCACGCTCAACAACCACACGCTCAACCACCGCTACCTCCCCGGGCTCTCCGAGGAGGACCAGCGCCGGGAGATCTGCGGCTCGCAGGACAAGATCGAGAAGTTCCTGGGGAAGCGGCCCACCCTCTTCCGCCCGCCCTACGGCAACTACAACGGCGCCACTCTGCGCATCGCCAAGTCCTGCGGCATCAAGGCCGTACCCCTGTGGGCCGCCGAGGCGTTCCCCGACCACATGGAGTGGCGCGAGTGGGACCAGGACCTGCACCCCGGCGACATCATCCTCACCCACTTCCGGGGCCGTGAGGACTGGGACGGCTCCATGGCCGACATGATCCGCAACGTCATGAAGACGGTCACCGCCAAGGGGTACGCCGTGGCCAGGCTGGAGGACTACGTCTGACGGGTTGTCGCCCACGGAACCCCTGGGAGATTTCCCGCGTTGTCCGGGCGTGCGCCGGTCCGCCGCCCGGGCCGCGCGCCGTCCCGCGACGCCACGCGAGGGTGGTGAATTGGCACTCCGCTTGACCGAGTGCTAATCGCGGTCATAGTCTCAGTGCTGGCACTCCCCGATGGAGAGTGCCAGCACAACCGCGCGACAGGACAGGTCCGGCACCCGCGACGACGGATCGACCTGGTAGCCACCCCACAGACTGTTAAACCCCGTGAGATCTCCGAAGGGGGAGACCGGATCGTGTCGACCACCAGCTCCAAGGTTGCGATCAAGCCGCTCGAGGACCGCATTGTGGTCCAGCCGCTCGACGCCGAGCAGACCACGGCTTCCGGCCTGGTCATTCCGGACACCGCCAAGGAGAAGCCCCAGGAGGGCGTCGTCCTGGCCGTGGGCCCGGGCCGCTTCGAGAACGGCGAGCGCCTTCCGCTCGACGTCAAGACCGGCGATGTCGTTCTGTACAGCAAGTACGGCGGCACCGAGGTGAAGTACAACGGCGAGGAGTACCTCGTCCTCTCGGCGCGCGACGTCCTCGCGATCGTCGAGAAGTAGTTCACCCACGTTTGCTTCTGTTCTGCGCCCCTGGCCCCCTGCGAAATAACTAGCCGGGTGGCGAGGGGCGCAGTTCGTTTGAGAGGGAAGATCAGCCCATGGCGAAGATCCTGAAGTTCGACGAGGACGCCCGTCGCGCCCTTGAGCGCGGCGTCAACAAGCTTGCCGACACGGTGAAGGTGACGATCGGTCCGAAGGGCCGCAACGTCGTCATCGACAAGAAGTTCGGCGCTCCCACCATCACCAACGACGGTGTCACCATCGCGCGCGAGGTCGAGCTCGACGACCCGTACGAGAACCTCGGTGCCCAGCTGGTGAAGGAGGTGGCGACCAAGACCAACGACGTGGCGGGTGACGGCACCACCACCGCCACCGTGCTCGCCCAGGCCCTCGTCCGCGAAGGTCTGCGCAACGTCGCCGCGGGCGCGTCCCCGGCCGCCCTGAAGAAGGGCATCGACGCCGCCGTCAAGGCCGTGTCCGAGGACCTCCTCGCGACCGCCCGCCCGATCGACGACAAGGCCGACATCGCCGCCGTGGCCGCGCTCTCCGCGCAGGACCCGCAGGTCGGCGAGCTCATCGCGGACGCGATGGACAAGGTCGGCAAGGACGGTGTCATCACCGTCGAGGAGTCCAACACCTTCGGTCTGGACCTCGAGTTCACCGAGGGCATGGCCTTCGACAAGGGCTACCTGTCCCCGTACATGGTGACCGACCAGGAGCGTATGGAGGCCGTCCTCGACGACCCGTACATCCTGATCCACCAGGGCAAGATCGGCTCCATCCAGGAGCTGCTCCCGCTCCTGGAGAAGGTCATCCAGGCCGGCAGCTCCAAGCCGCTGCTGATCATCGCCGAGGACGTCGAGGGCGAGGCGCTCTCCACCCTCGTCGTCAACAAGATCCGTGGCACCTTCAACGCCGTCGCGGTGAAGGCCCCGGGCTTCGGTGACCGCCGCAAGGCCATGCTCGGCGACA
>NZ_JAERUC010000204.1 GCF_016745505.1 Streptomyces silvae
ACCCCCAGTCAAGTGCGCTACCAAGCTGCGCCACGTCCCGGTGCCCGTCTGACCTGGGGTTTCCCCCTGGCTGAACGCGCATGAGAACAATACCGCACTTACCCGGGTGCTCACGAACCCGATTTCCACGAGCGGATCTCACCCCCGCTCGGCGCCGTCCTTCCACATATGCGGCGGACCAGGGATACGAGGAGGGTGGTCCCGCCGCTCCCGGTGACAGGCGCGCCTCGTCCGGTGCGGCCCATTGACCCGGCATTGCCGCGTACCTACTCTGAACCACGCACATCAGAAAGCGCTTTCTATCCCTGCCCGGCCCCCCACCGCACCGGGAGCGCCCTCATGAGCAGCCGCCCGTTACGCAGGAGTCCCGCGCCCCACGCCGCTCCCCCGGCGTCGATCATCCTCATGGCTCTCGTAGCCTTTCTCGCGCTGATCACCGGCTCGGTCACGGCCGCCTCGTTCCCGAGCGGTCCGGCGGAGCCTTTCCGCGTGCTGGTGTACTCCGGAGGGACACAGGCCTCCCCGGACACGGTCCGCGCCGGGGTCGACGCGGTGAGGACGCTCGGGGCCCTCAACGGGTTCGGGGTCGAGGCGACGGACGATCCGACCGTCTTCGACGACGACCGCCTGGCCCGGTTCCACGCGATCGTCTTCAACGGCGCCGCACCTTCGCCCCAGGACCAGGACCAGGACCAGGACCAGGAGGGTGGCCGGGAGGGTGGCGGCCTCGACGCGCAGGCTCGCGCCGCCCTGCGGACGTACATCCGGGCGGGCGGTGGCTGGGTCGGGCTGCACGGCGCGGCCGCAGGTGCACACGACTGGGACTGGTACGAGGGCCTGGTCGGCGCCACCGTCGACCGGGCCACACCTTTGCAGGCCGGAAGGGTCGAGGTCCTCGACCACGCGCACCCCTCGACGGTGACCCTTCCCGACCTCTGGGAGCGTACGGAGGAGTGGTACAACTGGCGCACCGATCCGGCCGGCACCGTGCACACCCTGGCCGGGATCAGGGTGCGCGACGGTATCGCGGGCCTGGACGAGGGCGCGGACCATCCCTGGTCGTGGTGCCAGGACTACGACGGCGGACGTTCGTGGTTCACCGCGGGCGGTGGCACTGCCCAGGACTTCCGGGACGGCGCCTTCCTGTCCCATCTGCTGGGTGGCATCGAGTGGGCGGCGGGGGCGAAACCGGGCGACTGCACCGCGACCCGCGCCGGCGCCTTCCAGCGGACCCCGCTCGCGGCCAGTGGTCTGACCGATCCGGTCGACGTGGCGGTCGCCTCCGACCGCCGGGTGTTCGTCGCCCAGCGCACCGGCCAGCTCAAGGTGGTCGACCAGCGGACCATGAAGGTCTCCACGGCCCTCGACCTCGCGTACGCCCCAGGCGGGGCCGGCCGTACGGACGGGTTGACCGGTCTCGCCCTGGATCCGGACTTCGCCGAGAACCACTGGCTCTACCTGCTGCGTTCCGAAAGCCGGCGTGCCGAGACACCGCGTTCCGAGACACCGCATGCCGAGACACCGCGTCCCGGGAGCCTGCCTTCCGACACGCCGCGTCCCGGGACCGCCGGGCACCTACTCGCGCTCTCCCGCTTCACGGCCGACGGCGACACGGTCGATCCCGCCTCGGAGAAGCGCCTGCTCACCCTTCCGGTCCGGCGGCCGGCGGCCGGCAGTGGCCCCCCGCCCTCAGGGTCGCTGGCGTTCGACCGCGCCGGGCGCCTGTACGTGGGAACGGGAGGCATCGGCGTACCGCCGGCCTCGGGTGCGCCGGACGACGCTCAGGGCTCGGCCCTGCGGATCACACCCCAGGACGACGGCACCTACACCGTGCCGGCGGGCAATCTCCTCGATCCGGGCACGGCCGGTGCCCGTCCGGAGATCTACGCGACGGGCCTTCGGGCCCCCTACCGCTTCACCGTGGACCCGGCGAACGGCACGCTGCTGGCCGCGGGCACCGGCGCCGACGGGGCGGTGGAGTACGTCCGGATCACCGAGGCGGGGCGCGTCGGCCGCCCGTACTGCTCGGGGGGCACCTCCCGTGGAGCGGCGGGCTGCGCCCCGCGGGGCAACGGCGGCGGCATCACCGGCCAGGTCGCCGGGCCCCCGGTGAGCGGCCCGGTGTACGCCTACGACCCGGCGAACCTCTACCGCACCAAGTTCCCCGAGTACTTCGCCGGAAAGTGGCTGACGTACGACCCGGCCGGCGGGCGCTTCACCGCACTCTCCTTCCAGCGGACGGACCAGAGCTTCTCCGATCCGCGGTTCGCCCCAGCCAGGGCCGGTGAACTCCAGTCCGTCAAGGGCGTGTTCGGGGACTTGAAGTGGCAACGCCCGGCAGCCGCCGCCTTCGGCCCGGACGGCGCCCTGTACGTCGTCGACTCGGGTCCGGTCAGCGGTCCGGGCCTCGACGGCGGCACCGGGGGCGCCGGGCTCTTCCGGGTCGACCACGTGGGTGACGGCCGGCTGCCCGGTGCGGCCGTCACCGCCGACCGCGACAACGGCCCCGCCCCGCTGACCGTGTCCTTCACCGGCGCGGGCTCCGGGCTTCCCCCCGGCGTCCCGGTCACCTACGCCTGGGACTTCGACGGTGACGGCGCCACCGATTCGACCGAGGCGAACCCCTCGTACACCTACCGCACCGCAGGGCGGTTCACGGCGCGTCTCACGGTGACCGGTCCCGCAGGTACGACGGCCATGGCCGGCCAGGAGATCACCGTCGGCAACACCCGGCCCCGGATCACGGTCCGCCGGCCTCAGGACGGCGGCTTCTTCCGGCCGGGCGAGGCCCTCGCCCTCACGGTGGATGTGGCGGACACCGAGGACGGGAAGGACACCCGGATCGACTGCTCCCGGATCGTCGTACGCTCCCAGGCCGGCGTCGCCGGTGCGCTGCGCCCCCTGACCGGCTCACCCGGGTGCCGGGGCTCGATCGTCATGGCGGCCGGGGACGAAGCGTCGCGGTCCGGCTCCCAGCGGGTCACAGTGCAGTACACGGACAAGGGAGCGCCGGGCGCCCCGGAGCTCATGGGCTCCACCTCCCTCATCCTGCGCCCGGCCTTCCAGGAGGCGGAGCTGTTCACGTCGACCGGGGGTGCCCACGGCGGAGTCGTGACCGGCAGCCGTCCGGCGGCCTCGGGCGGCAGGGCGCTGACGGAGATCGAGGACGGGGACTGGATCGCTCTCGACCCGGTGAACCTGCGGGACATCCGGTCGGTGACGGTCGGTGCCACGCCCTGCGGGACCGGTGGAACGATCGAGTTCAGGGCCGGCTCCCCCGACGGTCGGCTCCTGGGCTCGCTGGCCGTCCCCGGCGCCCAGGACGCGGCGGCGGGACGTACGACGGCAGGACGCGCGGCAGCCGTGTCACCGACGGCCGCACTGAAGAGCCGTACCGGCGGCATGACGCTGTACGTGGTGTTCACCAGCCCCGCGTGGAGCAGCGAGAAACCGGATCTGTTCACGGTGGACTGGCTGCGCTTCGACGGGCCGGGCATCGGAAGGGCCGCCGCGCGCTGACCTGGCCGCCCCATGGCACTCAGTGGGACGCGAGGAAGGCCCGGTACCAGGCGAGGGTGGCGTCCAGGGTGTCGGAGAGCGGGGTGGGCGACAGCCCGTAGGCCTTCTCGATGGCGGAGGAGTCGACGGTCTGACCTTCGGTGTGCTGGTAGAACATCTCGGCGTACGCCGCCATGAACACCTCGTCGAAGGGTCCGAACGGGCGCGGCTCGGGGACGACCGTGAGGTCCAGGGGGCGGCCGACGCGTTCCTCGATCATCGCGAGGATCCGGCGTGTGGTGAGTGCGGGCGCCGTGGGGAGGTGCCAGACGCGGCCGTCGCCGTCCGGGTGCTCGCCGAGGGTGGCCAGCCCGGCCGCGACATCGCCGATGTACGTGTAGCTGTGCGGCAGATCGATGTCACCGAGGGCCGGGACCTGGCCTCCGGTGAGCGCGGCAGGGAAGACGGCGCCGCCCAGCGTGGAGTTGAGCACCCCGGGCCCGACGAAGTCGGCGGAGCGGCCCAGGACCACCCGGACCCGACCGTCCGCGTGCGCGGCGAGGTAGCGGGCGTCCAGCTCCGCGCGCATCACACCCTTGCTGCTGGTCGCGTTCCACGGGGTGTCCTCGGTCATCACGGCGCCGTGCGTCTCTCCGTACGGGTAGAGCGTGTCGAGGACGACCAGACGTGCGCCCGTCGCCCGGACCGCCGTGAGGACGGCCTCCTGGATGCGGGGCATCACCTCGACCTGCAGGTGATAGCCGACGTTGACGCAGTGGTAGACGACGGCCGCTCCCTCGACGGCCTCGCGTGCGCCTTCGGGGGTGGACACGTCCGCCGCGAACCGGTCGACGCCCTCGATCCGGGGCCCCTGGCCCTTCCTGTCGACGAGGCGGACCCGGTGGCCGCGGGCGGCGAGCTCCCCGGCCAGCGTGGTACCGGCCGGTCCGGCGCCGAGGACGGTGTGGAGAGCGGGTGCGGTGGTCATGGCGTACCCCTTCGACTCATCGATAATTACGCACAATCACTTCTGTTAGAGACAGTAACTCTCGCGATGAGTCATAGCAACAGCGTCCCGCCGGCCTCCCCGGCCTCACTCCGGCACACGGCGGCGGCGCTTCGGGTCGGCCAGCACCGCGGCGCCGTAACCCGCGTCATCCGGGTTGAGGTCGGCGCCCGGCGCCACGAGGCGGTCGATGCGGTCCAGCACGGCGGGCTCCAGCACGACGTCCGCGGCGCTCAGCTGCCCCCGCAGATGGTCGGCGGTGCGCGGCCCGATGATCGCCGCGGAGACCGCGGGGTGCGTGGTGACGAACGCCAGCGCCAACTGGATCAGCGTCAGGCCCGCCTCGTCGGCGAGGGCGGCGAGTTCGGTGGCGGCGTCGAGCTTGGCCTGGTTGCCCGGTACGCCCAGGTCGTAGTGGGCGGCGGTGGCGCGGAAGGGCATCGTCCGCGTACGGCGACTGGAGAGGCCGGCCGCGTCACGGCGCCAGCGGCCGGACAGCCAGCCTCCGGCGAGCGGACTCCAGGCGAGCACCCCCATCCGGTACGCCTCACAGGTGGGCAGCACATCGGCCTCCACCCCCCGGGCCAGGAGGGAGTAGGGCGGCTGTTCGCAGACGAAGCGCTCCCGCTGCCGCCGCTCGGCGGTCCACTGCGCCCGCACGATCGACGAAGGGGTGAACGTGGAGGATCCCGCGTAGCGGATCTTGCCGGAGCGGACGAGGTCGGAGAGCGCACCCAGCGTCTCGTCGAAGTCGGTGGCGGCATCGGGGCGGTGCACCTGGTACAGGTCGATGTGATCCGTACCCAGCCGGCGCAGGCTCTCCTCGCAGGCCCGGACGATCCAGCGCCGGGAGGCACCCCGCTGGTTGAGGCCGGGGCCCATCGGGCTCGACACCTTGGTCGCCAGGACGACGTCGTCCCGCCGTCCGGCGATCGCCTTGCCGACGATGATCTCGGACTCGCCGCCCGAGTACACGTCGGCGGTGTCGATGATGTTGACGCCCGCGTCCAGCGCGGTGCGGATGATGCCGACCGAGTCCTCGTGGTCCGGGTTTCCCCACCCCCCGAACATCATCGAGCCCAGGCACAGCGAGCTGACGTGGACTCCCGTACTGCCGAGCGTGCGGTACTGCATGAGCGGGACCTCCTGGGTCGGGACGGCGCGGCGGAACGGCCGACGGCGAGCTGCTACCGTCCGGGTAAACGGAGTCGGCTCCGGTTGTCCGCCACGCTAAGCGGAGCCGACTCCGGATCGCAAGCCCGCACGGAAGACGAGTCGAGAGGAAGAGCCGCATGCCTGATCCGTCCGGCCGCCCGGTCCGGGCCGACGCCCGCGCCAATGAGGACAAACTGCTCGCCGCGGCCGCCCTGGCCTTCACACGGGACGGCGCCGGCGCGACCCTCAAGCAGATCGCGAAGGACGCAGGCGTCGGGATCGCCACCCTGTACCGGCGCTTCCCGACCCGCGAACAGCTCGTCGACGCCACCTACCGCTACGAGACGGCCCGCCTCTCCGCCAGGACGTCGGCCCTCCTCGGCGAACTGCCCGCCGACCGGGCCCTGCGCGCGTGGATGTCCCAGGTGCTGGACTACATCGCCACCAAGCACGGCATGGCCGACACGCTCAAGACGCTCCTGCAGGACGACGAGCGGCTCGGCTCGCAGACGCGCGAGCAACTGACCGGCGCGATCGAGGAGTTCCGCGTCGCCGGGATCGGCCAGGGGGTGATCCGGCCGGACGTGCCGTCGGCGGACATCCTCATGAGCCTCGCGGGCGTCACGCTGGTGGCCGGGGCCGCTCCTCAGCGCGCACAGGCCGAGCGGCTGCTCGACCTGCTGATGGACGGCCTCACCCGCCCCCACGGGTGGCGCGGGCCTTGTTAGGCTCCGTAACGGAAGTGAGCGCGTCTAGCGGCAGTCGCCGAGCGGACCCCGCCCGTCGGACAGAACGAACAGAACGAGCCCAGCGAGAGGTGGAGTCCGCGATGGCCGCAGGCCAGGAAGGTCCCCGTGCCAGGTATCGGGAGCAGACCCGGTCCGAGATCAAGGACACGGCCCTGCGGCAGCTGGCCGAATCGGGAGCCGGAGCCCTCGCGCTGACCCGTGTCGCCAAGGAGATGGGCCTCTCGGGCCCGGCGCTCTACCGGTACTTCGCCGGCCGCGACGATCTGCTGAGCGCCCTGATCAGGGATGCCTACGACGACGCGGCCGCGGCGGTCGCCGATGCGGCGGCCGGGGCGGAGGAGGCGGGGCAGAACCCACGCGCCCGGCTGCACGCGCTGGGTGGCGCCTACCGCACCTGGGCGGCGGCGGAGCCGCACCGCTATCTGCTGATCCAGGGCGCCCCCGTGCCGGGCTATGTCGCCCCCGACGACACCCGGGACCGCGCCCGGGCGGTGCTCGGCCCGTTCCTGCCGCTGTTCACTGACGGATCACCGGGAGCGAGCGTGTCCGCGCTGGTGACCGAGATGGAGGCCTGGCTCGCGGCGGACGCGGGGGTCGCCGAATGGGTCGCCCGGTACGTCTCGGACACGCGTCGCTCGGCGTACGGACTGGCGGGCGCCGTGCTCGTATGGGCGCAGCTGCACGGCTCCGTCGGGCTCGAGACCGCAGGACAGTTCACCAGGATGGGACACCGGGGCGACACCCTGCTCGCCGCTCAACTGGACCTGCTCGCCGACGCGTTCACGCTGGACTGAACACCCGCCCCGAGGTCAGCGGTGCCCGCCCTCCCGGCACTCGATCTGTACGACGAACTCCCGGGCCAGCAGCTTGATCGTGTCGAGTCCGGCCCGGCCCCAGGCACGCGGCACGGTGTCCACGGCGCAGACGGTGCCGAGCGCGACGCCCGTACGGTCGATGAGCGGGGCTCCCAGGTAGGAGCGGATGCCCATGTCGTCGACCACCGGGTTACCGGCGAACCGCGGGTAGTCGCAGACGTCCTCCAGCACCAGGGCCTTGCGCCGTACGAGGACGTGCGGGCAGTAGCCGTGGTCCCGGGCCAGATGACGGCCGCCCCGGCCCGCCGCGGCCGCGCCGAGGGCGGATCCGCCCCGGATGCCCGCCGGGGTGTGCAGCCCCGCGAAGAACTGCCGGTTCTCGTCGATGAAGTTGACTATCGAGAACGGCGTCGCGGTCACTTCGGCCACCCGGTCGGCGAAGGCGTCGAAGCTGTCGAACGACGCGTCGGGCCGCTCCCCCAGGCCGAGCCTCCGCAGCCGTGCGGTCCGGCGGGAGCCGTCCCGGTCGACGGGGGTGAGCAGCGGCCGTCCCGTCCCGTACGGGATCATGGATGGGCTCCGAAACCCGAGAGCGGCGCCGGTGCCGTGGCGTTGATGAGGTGCTGGACGAGAGTGACCAGTGCCCCGGTGCCCGAGCTGGCGATCCTCGCGTCGCAGAGGACGACCGGGACCTCGGGCCCCAGGTCGAGGGCCGCCCGTACCTCTTCCGGTTCGTAGCGGTAGGCACCGTCGAACTCGTTGACCGCCACGACGAATCCGATGCCACGGCGCTCGAAGAAGTCGACGGCCGCGAAGCATTCGGCCAGCCGGCGGGTGTCGGCCAGCACGACCGCCCCGAGGGCGCCCTTGGACAGCTCGTCCCACATGAACCAGAAGCGCTCCTGGCCGGGGGTGCCGAAGAGGTAGAGCACATGCTGCTCGGACAGTGTGATCCGGCCGAAGTCCATGGCCACAGTGGTGGCCGACTTGGACTCGATGCCTTCGAGGCTGTCGGTCGCCGCGCTGACCTGCGTCAGGAGCTCCTCGGTACTCAGCGGTGCGATCTCGCTGACGGCGCCCACGAACGTCGTCTTTCCGACGCCGAAACCGCCCGCGACCAGGACCTTGAGGGCCACGGGAAAGTATTCGGAGCTTCCGGAGCTGTCAGAGCTGTCGTCGTAGACCATCGAGCACTGCCTCCAGCAGAGATCGGTCGGTTGGCATGTCATGGAACGCGGGGGCGTGCGCGGTGACCGCCCCGCAGTCGACCAGGTCGGACAGGAGGACCTTGGTGATGACGGCGGGCAGTCGGAGATGGGCGGCGATCTCCGCCACGGACGTGGGTCCGCCGCAGAGCTCCAGGGCCACGGTGTGTTCCGGGCCGAGGTGGACCTGGGGCTCGCTCCCCGTGGCCATCACCAGGGAGAGCAGGTCGAGCACGGTGGTCGGCCTCGTCCGGCCGTTGCTCACGGTGTACGGGCGGATGAGCCGGCCTGCCGCGTCGTCGAGCAACGGCCCGTCCTGCGGGGCCGGCATCCTCACAGCCCCGGGGTGAACGGCGCTCCGGCCGGCTGCCGGAGCGGCGTCATCAGGTAGGGGCGCACGCTCTTGACGAGCATGGCCATCTCGTAGCCCAGGACGGCGGCATCCGCCTCGCGGCCCGCGAGGACGGCGAGACAGGTGCCGGATCCGGCGGTGGAGACGAACAGGAGGGTCGAGTCGAGCTCGACCACGACCTGCCGTACGTCGCCGTTGTCACCGAACCGGGCACCGGCACTCCGGCCGAGCGAGTACAGGCCGGCGGCGAGGGCCGCCATGTGGTCGGCGCTGTCGGCGTCCATGCCGTGCACGGATTTCACCAGGCCGTCCGCCGAGAGGAGGACGGCGCTGCGCGTGTAGGGCACGCGTTGGACCAGGCCGCTGAGCAGCCAGTCGAGGTCCGAGACCTGACCGGACGGCATTTCGGTCGTCATGGTGATCTACTCCTTGAACATGTTCTCGGTTCGTGGATCCGGTTCGGGCGTCTGCGGTCCCGGGTGCCCCGGGTCCACCCGCTCGGTACCGGCTGTCGCGGTGGTGGTGGAGCCGCGGAAGGGCAGCGGGGCGAGACCGTGGGACCGCTGCGGCCCTACGGTCACGGCGGGGCCGGGGGCGGCCGGCTCGGCTGCCTCCGGTGCGGCGTACGCGTCCGGTGTCTCCGGCTCTTCGGCGGTCTGCGCCTCGGCGAGGTCGACCCCGCGCCGGAAGGCGGCCATCAGTCCCGGGTCGTGCAGGGCGTTCTCGTCCTCGGCGCGCGGGACCGGTGCCTCCCTGAGCTGCGGGACCAGGTGCTCCTGGTTGCTGCGCCTCGGGAGCTGGGGGCGCTCGGGGCCGGCCTCGGCGGCCGGGGGCGCCTCGGCGGGGGCTCCGGTGTCCACGGCGGACCGGACGAACGCGACGGACCCGGCGGCCGGGGCGGGTTCGACCGAGGGGGCGGCTCCGGCCGGCGGCGCGGGCTCGGCGGCGGGGAGGGGCCGGGCGCCGGGCGGGGACGCGGCGAGGTTCGGGCGGTCGACCCGTTCGGCACGGAGCGGGAGCGGCGGGGCCTCGCCCTGGGGCAGGTCCTGCCGGCTCTGCTGGGGCGGCCGGTCCAGCCGCAGCGGGGCCCCGGGCGGTGTGCCGTGGGCTCCGGCCGGCGGGGCCGAGTCCGCTGTGGGGGTCGTCGTGGCATCGATGTCGATGCCCAGCAGGATCTCGGGCAGCACCAGGACGGCCTGGGTGCCCCCGTAGATGTTGCTCTGCAGCCGTACGGCGATGCCATGTCTGCGGGCCAGGGAGGCGACCACGAACAGGCCGATCCGCCCGTCCTGCAGCAGATGGGCGACGTTGACCTGGTCGGGGTCGGCGAGCAGGGTGTTCATGCGCTTCTGCTCGGGGCCGGGCATGCCGAGCCCCCGGTCCTCCACCTCCAGGGCGAGCCCGGCGGTGACGCGCTGCGCGCGCAGCAGGACCTGGGTGTGCGGGGCGGAGAACACCGTGGCGTTCTCGACGAGTTCGGCGAGGAGGTGGATCACGTCGGCGACCGCGTGTCCGCGCAGGGTGCCGTCGATCGGCGGGACCAGCTTGACCCGGGGGTACTGCTCGACCTCGGCGATCGCCGAGCGCAGCACCTCGGTCATGGTGACGGGGTTGCTCCACTGCCTCCGCGAGACGGCGCCGCCGAGCACGGCGAGGTTCTCGGCGTGTCTGCGGATGCGGGTGGCGAGGTGGTCCACGTGGAAGAGGCCCTTGAGCAGATCGGGGTCCTCGACCTCGTGCTCCAGCTCGTCGAGGATCTGGATCTCGCGGTGCACGAGGGATTGCAGCCGCCGCGCGAGGTTGACGAAGACCTCGACCTTCTGTTCGTTGCCGTTGCCACGGAACAGCTGCGAGGCCTGGACGACGGCCGCCACCGCGTCGTCCTGCGAACGGGCCATCTCCTGGGCGAGGAGTTCGAAGGCGTCGGCGTCGGCGTCGGTGGCGGGTGCGGGTGCGGGCGGCCGGGCAGGCAGGGGCTCGCCGTCGCGGAGCTGCTCCACGACGCGCTGGAGCTCGGCCCGGTGCTGTGCGCCGGTGCGCCGGAGCGCGAGCGTGCGGTCGTGCACCCCGGTGGCGACCCGGCCGGCGCCGAGGAAGGCCGCCGCCACGGCGGCCACGGCCAGGGCGCCGGATCCGCCGAGCGCCGCGAGGAGACTGCCGGACGGGCGCACCCCGGAGGACCGGATGGTGAAGATGACGGCCGCGGCTCCGCTGAGCAGGGCCGCCACGGTCGGCAGGAGGGCGGTACGCAGCAGCTGTGGTCGCAGTCGGCTGTCGGGGGCGGGCTGCGCGGCGCGCGGCCGGCTCGCGGCCGAGTGCGAACGGCCACCCGGACGGCCGTGCCGCCCGCCTTCGCGGCGTTCCGGTCGCGCGGTGGGTGCGCGAAGTTGAGACATCATCGTCCTCGGTACGTGGGGCACCAGGAATCGGCATTCGTGTGGTGACACCTACGGTGGTCGGTCAGGCCCGGGTCAACGGTTGGAGCAGGCCCGACCGATATGAGCCCACCGTTGATCACCGGACACACACGGTAGTCGTCAATCGCCCGTGCTCGGCGTGCAGTTGTCGAAGTTGCCCGCCAGGCGTCCCGCTCTGGTATGAGGCCTCGCACGGGCAGCCGAATCCGTTCGTAGCCAACTCCGTACGCATGTCCGGGTACGACTCACGTGCTCGAATCAGCCGGGCGGGACAGCGGCTCACGCGACGGCCGCGCGTACGGAGCGAAGGAGCGAAGGAGCGATCAAGGAGGAACGGCGAGCGGGGAGCACCGGACGTTCCGGTACTCCCCGCTCCTTCTCCTCCCGGCCGCCCCGTCACGGGGCGGCCGAGGTCACCTCGGGTGTGCGGGCTGGAGCCCCGCGTACACGCCGTCCGTGCTCAGCAGCTCCTCGTGCGTCCCCACCTCGGCGATCCTGCCGCCCTCCATGGCCACGATGCGGTCGGCGCCCTGGATCGTGGAGAGCCGGTGGGCGACGACGAAGACGGTCCGGCCGTGCACGAGCCGGGTGAGGGCCTCCTGCACCAGCGCCTCGGAACGGTTGTCGAGCGCGGAGGTCGCCTCGTCCAGGACCAGCACCCTCGGATCGCGGATCAGCGCCCTGGCGATGGCGAGGCGCTGCTTCTGACCGCCCGACAGTTGCGCGCCGCGCTCCCCGATGACCGTGTCCAGTCCGCGCGGCAGACCGTTCACGAATTCCAGGGCGTTGGCGTCCCGGAGAGCGCGCATCAGCGTCTCCTCGTCCGTGTCCCCCATCCCGTACGTGACGTTGTCGCGGATGCTGCCCTCGAAGAGGATCGACTCCTGGGGCACCACCGACAGGAAGCGCCGGTAGGTCCGCAGATCGAGTCCGGCCATGTCGGTGCCGTCGAGCAGGATGCGGCCCGAGGTGGGCCGGATGAACCCGATGAGCAGGTTGAGCACCGTGGACTTGCCGGCTCCCGAGGCTCCGACGAGCGCGATGGTCTCGCCCGGGCGTGCGGAGAGGGTGAACCCGTCGACGGCCGGCTCCCCGTCCTCGTACGCGAATCCGACGTCCTCGAAGTCGATGCGGCCGACGACCTTCTCGACCCGCGCCTTGCCGGAGTTGTTCTCCAGGTCGGGCGCCTGGAGCACCTCGCCCGCCGAACGCACCGACTCCAGGCCCTTGGTGAGGACGGGCGCCAGGCCCAGCAGGGTCGTCACGGAGCCGGTCAGCACGGTGAAGAAGGCGCTGAGCATCACGACGTCCCCGGCGGTGATGGGCATCCAGCCGTGGTACGCGACGAGCGCCGAGCCCGAGAGGCACAGGACGCCGAGCGTGTTGAGGATGACCCAGGCCAGCGACCCGAAACGGCCGTTGATCATGTCGAGCCGCAGTCCTGCCGCGAAGACCTGGCGCAGCGATCCGTCGACCCGGCCGAGCGCGGTCCGCTCCAGGCCGTGGGCCCGGGTGATGGGGATCAGGGTGGTCATCTCCCCGACGCGGGAGGAGAGATGCTCGACCTCGCGGCGGAAGGACTCGTTGTGGCTGCGGAGCCGGCTGCGCAGCTTCATCACGAGGAAGCCGGCCGCGGGCACCACGACGAGGAAGAGGGGCAGGAACTCGGGCACCCGTACGCCGATGACGACCAGTCCGCCGACCAGGGTGACGACGGCTCCGAGCCCCATGTCGGAGCTCTGCTGGACCATCTGTTCCACGGCTTCGACGTCACGGACCACCTTGGCCTGGAGGACGCTCGAACTGACCCGCGCGTGGTAGCCGATGGAGAGCTGCTGCATACGGCGGCAGAGCGCCGACCGCAGGGTCTTGCCCATACGCCGGATGCTGCCGCCGAGGAACCTCACGTACACCTGGTGGAGCGGGTAGTTGATCACGAGGATGAACAGCAGGACGCCGGTGGACTTCCAGATCCCCGATTCGGGACCGTGCTGGACGACCACGTCGAGGACGGTGGCGGTGATCAGCGGCAGCAGCCAGATGGGGCTGTGCTTCACGACGAAGATGACGACCGCCAGGGCCAGCCGGCCACGGTCGGGGCGGAAGAGATGGCCGAGGGTGCGGACCGGGTTCTCGCCGCGGTAGCGGTGATCCAGGTGGTCGAAGGGCGCCAGGGGTTCGGCGGAGAGCGGTGAAAGCGCTTTCTTCATGGGTTCATCCCACCTGCTCCCGGCACCGCCGACAACCCCCGTTCCACGGGCAGAGACAATCCTTCGGGATCACGCTGCGTAATCCCTCGTCGACCGGGTACCGGGCGTGAATGTTCAGGTATAGGCGTGTACGAGTTCTGACCGTGCTGCTCAGCGGCTGGGTGGTGCTGACCGCCGTCGAGCGATGGGCGGAGCAGGCACCGTGGCCGGGTGCGGTGCGGGGCGGACTCCTTTGGGCGTGCGTGGTGGCCGGCGTCTGGTGGTTCGCCGAGTGGACCCAGTCGCCGCTGCGCACCGCACGCGAGGCGGCGGAAGCCCGCGCGGCGGACGCGTCGCCCGGTCCGCAGGACGTGGCCCCGTACGAACATGAGGCAGGCGCCGACGACGAGCCCGCCGAAGGCCGCCGCGGCACCTCCACGGCGTCACGGCGCTGACGTCCCACCGGCCGCCCGACGGCGGCGGCAGACGGGAACGGCCCGTACGCACCTCGGCGGTGCGTACGGGCCGTTCCCGTGCACGGGGCTCGATCACCCCGGTGTACGAAGCCGCGGTCACAGCCCGCGAGGGCCGTCGCCTGCCGCCGTGGTCTCGGCCAGCTTCTGGAACTCGCCCAGGTCGTAGTTGGCCAGGGCCGAGTCGAGGTTGGTCAGGGCGCCCAGGCGCTCCACGAATCCGCTGGGGTCGTACTCGATCTGCAGGGCGACCCGGCTGGAGGTGTCGTCGAGCCGGTGGAAGGTGACCACGCCCGCGTGGTGCACGCCCTCGATCGTCTTCCAGGCGATCCGGTCCTGCGGGACGACCTCGGTGAGCTCCGCGACGAAGCTCTTGTCGGCACCCGGCAGGGACAGCTGCCAGGAGAACCGGCGCTCGTCCATCGGATCCACGCGCCGCACATGGCTCAGGAACTTCGGCCACTGCGTCACATCGCTCCACAGAGCCCAGGTGACACTGACCGGCGCCTTGATGTCGACGGTCTCGACGAGGGAGGAGGACATGGAGAACAACCCCTTCTTTTCGCTCGGTTACGCCTTGCGCTGCCGACTACCCGATAGTCGGCAGCGCACGCACGCCCCTCCGCGGGCATCGGTCACGCACGGCGCGACGCCAGGCATCGCGTGCCGCCTCGGGAAGCCGCCCGCCGCCCGGCCGCCCGGCGGCTCGGGGCGGGCGGGCGGAGCGTGTGCGGTCGGAGGACGGCCGTGTTTCAGTGGATCGGTGAACTGCTCGTACCGGTGAACCGTGACGGGGACGAGTCCGTCGTCGTCCTCCGAGGGAAGGACCAGCCATCATGAGGATCGCGGTGATCGGCGGCACAGGGCTGATCGGGTCGAAGGTCGTCGCGGAGTTGGACGCCGACGGACACGAGGCGGTGCCCCACTCGAAGTCGACCGGCGTGGACATCATCACCGGCGAGGGCCTGGAGGCCGCGGTGGCCGGTGTCGACGTCATCGTGGACCTGACCAACTCTCCGACCTTCGACGAGGCCTCACCCGCCTTCTTCCAGCAGTCGATGGACAACCTGGTGAACGCCGGACGGAAGGCGGGGGTGGGGCACTTCGTCGTCCTGTCCATCGTCGGCGTGGACCAGGTGCCCGAGCTGGACTACTACCGCGCCAAGGTTCTCCAGGAGCAGATCCTCGCCGCGGGGCCGATCCCGTACTCCATCGTCCGTGCCACACAGTTCATGGAGTTCATCGACTCCGTCCTGAGCTGGACCACCGACGGTGACACCGTGCGGCTCCCCGCCACCCCGATCCAGCCCATCTCCGCCCAGGACGTCGCCGACGCGGTGGCCGAAGTCGCGGTGGGGCCTCCCCTCCAGGGGATCCACAACATCGCGGGCCCCGAGGTCTTCCCGCTGGACGAACTCGGCAGGATCACGCTCGCGGCCGGCTCCGACCGCCGTACGGTCGTCACGGACGACACCGCCGGCATGTTCGCCGTGGTGCGCGGAGACGCCCTCACCGGCAAGGACGACGCCTCGCTCGCCCCCACCCGGTACGCGGACTGGCTGGCGGCACACCAGGACACCGCCTGACGCGCGGCGCGCCGCTTCCGTGCCTCGCCACGGCGCCGGACCGCCGTGCCCCCGGGCCGCCCGGCCGAGACGCACGTCACACCGCCCGCCCTGTCACATATCACCGGTCTTCCCGGTCAGCAGTGTGTAACCGCAACACGGCTAGGAGACCATCGTGGAATCACGTCTCAACTACTTCGGCCACCCCCTCGCGGGCAAGGTCCTGAAGCACCTCAACTCGGCGAACAAAGCGGTGGCGGACTCGACCCTTCCGCCCGTGGTCCAGGAACTGGTGAAGATTCGCGCCAGCCAGATCAACGGCTGCGGGTTCTGCACCGACATGCACACCAAGGACGCCGCGAAGGCCGGGGAGACCGCACAGCGTCTCAACCTGGTGGCGGCCTGGCGTGAGGCCAAGGTGTTCACCGAGGCGGAGCGAGCCGCCCTGGAGCTCGCGGAGCAGGGCACCCGCATCGCCGACGCGGCGGGTGGCGTCACCGACGCGGCCTGGGAGGAGGCGGCCGAGCACTTCGACGAGGAGCAGCTGATCGCGCTGGTCTCCCTCATCGCCGTCATCAACGCCTACAACCGCGTCAACGTCATCAATCAGCAGCCGGCCGGGGACTACCAGCCCGGTCAGTTCGGCTGACCCGCTGCCCGGACTCCACCAGGTGCGGTCCGCCTCGCCATCCATGGCGGCGGACCGCACCTGGGCCGGGGACGGCCCGCCGGCGGAGTACGGCCACACCCCGGCGCCCGCGCGATCAGCGGGCGCCGCCCCCATGCTTCCGGCCCGGTGGGCGCCCGGTCCGAGGGCCGGGCGACCTGCCGGGGCGGCTTGTAGCATGGTGATCCGGAGCGGGAGGACCCCTATGGGCGCGGTGGACGACGCGGACCCCCTCGGCCTCGAGCGGGCGACGAGGGACTTCACGGAGGCGCGTCCTCAGCTCTTCGGCATCGCGTACCGCATCCTCGGCAGTGCGGCGGAGGCCGAGGACATCGTCCAGGAGACATGGCTGCGGTGGCAGAAGGCGGACCGCACCGGCATCCGTGAACCGGCGGCGTTCCTGACGACGGTCGCCACGCGCCTCGCGATCAACCTCGCCCGTTCCGCCCGGGTCCGCCGTGAGTCCTACCTCGGGCCCTGGCTCCCCGAGCCGGTCGACACGAGCGCGGATCCGCAGCTGGGCGCGGAGCGGGCGGAGGCGCTCGATCTGGCCGTCCTGTTCCTGCTGGAGAAGCTGAACCCGGTCGAGCGCGCCGCGTACGTCCTGCGGGAAGCCTTCGACTATCCGTACGGGCGGATCGCGGACATCCTGGAGACGAGTGAGGCCAACACCCGCCAACTGGTGAGCCGGGCACGGAAACACCTGGCCGCGGAGCGCAGGGAGCCGGTCAGCTCCGACGCCCACCGGCGGCTGCTGGAGGTGTTCCTCGCGGCGGCGCGGACGGGCAGCCTGTCGGTGCTCGAGGACGTGCTCACCGCGGACGTCGTCAGCCACTCCGACGGCGGAGGGGTGCGCGGCGCGTCCAGGATTCCGGTCATCGGGCGTACGCATGTGTCCAAGTACCTCGCGGCCTTCGCCCCGCGCTTCTGGCCCGAGGCGGAGATCCGCCGGGTCGAGGCGAACGGCAGGCCGGCCGTCCTCGTCTCGGCCGGCGGCGAAGCCGTGGCGCTGCTGTCGGTCGACGCGTCGGCCCGGGGCATCGAGCACATCATGTGGGTGATGAATCCCGCCAAGCTCGCTCCGTACGTGGATTCACTGGACAAGTGAGCGGCACGGCCGCCCTGTTCACCCCTTCCGCATGCTCTCCAGCAGCGCTTCGATCACCCGGTCCGTCGACGCCGCCATGTCCACGGCCCCCGGGTCCAGCAGCCACTGGACCTGCAGGCCGTCCATGACGGCGACGATCGCGCCGGCGGCCCCCCTGACGTCCAGTTCCTCGCTGGTCTCCCCCTGTGCGCAGGCCTCCGTCAGGGCTTCGGCCACGAGGTCGCGCAGACCGGCGTAGCGGTTGCGGAAGTACGACTGGGCGGGGTGGTCGTCGGTGACGCTCTCCGCCGACAGCACCGCGTAGAGCCTGATGATGCCCTCGCGCTCGGCGTTGCGGCGTGCCGTGTCCACCAGGTGCCGGAGGAACGCCAGGCCGCGGGGGCGCTCCGGGCCGAGGTCGGCGATGTCGGTGGCGTCGCGCAGGTCGAGGACCTCGGTCAGCAGGTTGGCCTTGGAGTGGAAGTAGTGCAGGACCCCGGCCTGGGTCAGGCCCGCGCGGTCGGCTATCTCGGCCAGGGACGCCTTGCCGTAGCCACGGGCCGCGAAGGTCTCCATGGCGATCCCGAGGATCTCGTCGTGGCGCTCCTGGGCGGCGGGGCTGCGTTCACGGCGGCCGGTGCGGCCGGCCCGGGGTGCGGTCGGTGCCGCCTTGTCGGTGCTCACCCGGCGGAGTCTAGGGCGGACCCGGTCCCCGTAGAAGAAGTTGTGCACACCTACTTACTAAGTACTCAGTAAGCGTGCTTACATGCCGCCCATGACGTCCCTGACTCGGCATGTACAGGACGAAGAATTGGCCCCGGGCGGGGCCCGTCCGGGACGTCACGCGCCCCACCGCGGAGATCGCGACCTCCGACGTCAACCACCCGTGAGATGAAAGGAGTTCGCGGCACAGCCCGTACGCGCCCCACCGCAGTCGAAGGAGCCGCACCATGAGAGCACACGCACGCACCCGTACCCGTACGAGAGCCATGAGGACGGCGGTCACCGCGGCCGCCCTCGCCCTCACCGGCACGGGCCTGACCTACGCCGCCCACGGCGCTCCCCCCACCCCGGCGGCCGCCGACACCGCCCATGTGTGGATCACCACGCCGGACGGCAGCAGCAGGCTCGCGGACGCCGGAACCACGCCGTTCACCGGCAGCCCGCAGTCGACGGACATCACGATCGACCCGTCCGCCACCGGCCAGCGGTTCACCGGTGCGGGTGCCTCGGTGACGGAGGCCTCGGCCCATCTGATCCAGCAGCTTCCGGCCGGGACGAGGGACTCCCTGCTCGCCTCGCTCTTCTCCCGGGACGGCGACGGCATCGGCCTGAACTACCTGCGCCAGCCGCTCGGCAGCAGCGACTTCAACGCCGACGGGCCCTTCACGACGTACGAGGACACCCAAGGGGCGTTCTCCATCGACCGCGACAAGCAGGAGACCATCCCCGTCGTCAAGCAGGCCCAGGCGGTCAACCCCTCGATCCGCTTCATGGGAACGCCCTGGTCCGCCCCGGCCTGGATGAAGACCGGCAACGACCTCAAGGGCGGCAAGCTCGACCCCGCGCACTACCAGGACTACGCCGACTACCTGGTCAAGGCGGTCAAGGCGTACGACGCGGAGGGGATCGAGCTCACCGACCTCACCACGCAGAACGAGCCGGAGCTGGAGACGAGTTACCCCTCCATGTCGATGTCCTCCTCCGAGCAGGCGGACATCCTGAAGGTCCTGGACCGGACCCTCACGGCGAACGGTCTGGACACCAACCTCCTGGCCTACGACCACAACTGGGACCACCCGGACTACCCCCTGGACGTCTTCGGCCGGACGTCCGGCATGTCCCGGCTGATCGGCGCCGCCTTCCACTGCTACGGGGGCACCCCGGAGGCCCAGCAGCAGATCCGCGACGCGGGTAAGCGCGTCTTCTTCACGGAGTGCTCGGGCACCGACTCGGAGAACCCCGCCGACACCTTCAAGGACACCCTGAAGTGGCACGCCGAGAACCTGGTCGTGCGGAACATGCGCTCCGGCGGCGAGACCGTCGTGGACTGGAACCTGGCGCTCGACCCGAACGGCGGCCCGCACCAAGGCAATTGCTCGACCCGCTGCAACGGCGTGGTCGAGATCGCGGGCGGTGACGTCACACTCAACGCCGAGTACTACACCCTCGGCCACCTGTCGAAGTTCGTGGACGTGGGCGCGAGCCGCATCGGCTCCACGGGCGACGGCACGATCCAGAACGTCGCCTTCCAGAACCCGGACGGCGAACGCGTCCTGTACGCCGTGAACACGGGCTCCTCCGCCCAGCCGTTCTCGGTCACGGACGACGGCCGCTCACTGACGTACACCCTGCCCGCGGGCGCGGTGGCCACGTTCACCTGGCAGCCCTGACCCACCCGATCGGGGCCCGCCCGTCCCGACGCCGCCCGGTAGGCCGCTCCGCCGGGCGGGCGGGCCCCACCGTCCGCCCCACCCCACCCCGAAGGAGCACCCATGTCCCGAGCCCCGTGGGCACTGATCCTCGCCGCCGCTCTGACCTGCACCGCGACCGCCGCAGCAGCCGGGGCGCAGGAATCCCGCGCACCTCACACCTCTCCCCGCACCGCCTGGCACACCTCGTGGGCCAACCCTCCGCACGGCCTGGCCCCCACTCCCCTGCGCGATCAGTCGGTCCGGATGATCAGCCATCTCAGCCAGGGCGGGGACGCTCTGCGGATCCGGGTGCAGAACACCTTCGGCACGAGCCCGCTGACCCTGGACGCGGCCACGGTCGCGCCGAGCAGCGGCAAGGACGCGGCGCTGGCGGGCGAACCCAGAACGGTCACCTTCGACGGGCGGAGAAAGGTGACCGTCCCGGCGGGAGGTGAGGTCTGGAGCGACACGGTGGCCATGACGACCCGGGCGCAGGGGGATGTGGCGGTGTCGCTCGCGGTGTCGGGCGAGGCGGGCGCGGGCCGCCACGAGGCGGCCTTCCGCACCAACTACCTCTCCGCGCCGGGGTCCGGCGACCGCACCGCCGACGAGAGCGGAACGGCGTACACCGAGAAGGTCGAGTCGACCTATCTGGTCAGCGCGGTGGACGTACGCAACAAGAAGCTCGCGGGCACACTCGTCGCCTACGGCAGCTCCGTGGTGGACGGCACCGGAAGCACGGACTGCGGGCCCGGCTGCACCGAGCTGGGCAACAACCGGCGCTGGACCGACGACCTGGCCCGGCGGGCCGACCAGGAGCTGCCCAGTGACCGGCGGTTCGCCGTCGCCAACGCCGGCATCATCGGCACCACCAGTTACGCGGACTGCCCCGGCACCCCCGAGCAGTTCCGCGGCCTGGACTCGCTGGCCCGCCTCGAACGGGACGTGCTGTCCCTGCACGGGGTGCGTGGCGTGCTCTTCTACTACGGGACCAACGACCTCGCCGCGGGATGCGACGCCACGCAGATCCTCGGCAGCTACCGCGAGACGTTCGCACGCCTGCACGCGGCCGGGATCAAGGTGTACGTCACTCCGATAACCCCGCGCCCCGGCTACAGCGACACCGCGAACCGGGAACGGCACACGGTGGCCGGCTTCGTGAGGAAGGGGAGCGACTGCTCCGGCACCTGCGACGGCGTACTCGACTTCGACCAGGTGCTGAAGGATCCGGTGAAGCCCAACAGCATCGACCCGGCCTACGACACCGGTGACGGGGTGCACGTCAACGTGGCCGGCCAGCAGGCGCTCGCGGACTTCGTCTCGCTGCCCATGGTCACGGGGCAGACCCACTGAGCCGAGGGCGTGTTCGGGTAATGCCTCGACACCGGCTCCGCGCTGGGTGAAACTACCGGCGATGACTCGACGAACCGACACGCCTCCCACGTGGGACGAGCGTACGCAGCTGGCCACCTTCCTGGACTACGCCCGTGACACGGCACGAGCCAAGTGTGAGGGTGTGTCCGCGGAGGACGCCCGCAAGGCCCCCCTGCCCGACTCCCCCCTGATGACCCTGTGCGGGCTGATCAACCATCTGCGCTGGGTCGAGAACTACTGGCTCCAGGTGATGTTCCTGGGAGAGAAGCAGGTGGGGCCGCTCACGGAGGCGACCGACAACGACCCCGACCCCGAGATGCGGCTGGCCACCGAGATCCCGTTGCCGCAGCTCCTCGCGGAGTACGAGGAGCAGTGCGCCCGCTACCGCCGCCTGGTGGCCGAGACCGACCTGGACACCAAGGCGGTGCACCCCCTCGGCGACGGCCGCCACGTGGACCTCCGCTGGGTGATCCTCCACCTCATCGAGGAGACGTCGCGCCACAACGGCCACCTGGACATCGTCCGTGAGCTCGTCGACGGGCGCACCGGCGTCTGAACGGAACCGGCACAAGCATCCCGCCCCGGGAGCGCACGGGTCCCTCACCGGACCGGCGCTGCCGGGGCGCTCGTGCGGGACGGCCGCACTCCGCCGCTCAGCGGACCTCCCTGACCGCACCCCGGCCGTCGAACGCCGCTCCGCTCCCGGATCCGAGTCCCAGCCACAGCTCGGTGAACCGGTCGAGCAGTCCGGCCGCCGCCGTCACATCGTCCGTCAACGGCCGGTCGGCCAGCTCCGCTTCGAGCACCGCGTCCGCCAGTTCGAAGGCGCGGCCGACGGGCAGCCCGGGGTCGAGCCGCATGTCGCGCTGGCGCAGCGCACGGACCGCGGCGACGAGTTCACAGCCCACGACGAGCCGGTAGGCCTCGCAGGCCCGCAGGGTCTGGCGCGCCGCCAGCGAGGCGAAGCTGGCCTGCTCCTCGACGCCCCGCGAGAGCACGGCGTGGCCGAGCGACGCGGGCGCGGAGAAGGCCCGCAGGTCGCCGAGCGCCGCCCCGGCCGCGTATTCGAGGATCATCACGCCCGAGGACGCCGGTTCGCCGTCCGCGAGGAAGGGCCGCAGACGGGTGAAGCCCGGTTCGTTCAGCGACGAGAGGCGCGAGGTCGACAGGCGCGCCACCTGCGAGACGGCGAGCCTGAAGTGGTCGAGGGAGAGGGCGAGTTGGGCGAGGTAGAAACCGCCGTGATGGTAGGCGGCCATGTCGTCCGCCGAGATCAGCGGATTCTCGGCCGCCGCGTTCATCTCGACCGTGAGGACGTCCTCCAGCGCGTCCGCCGCGTCGTGCGCGGGCCCGTGGATCTGCGGAAGGCAGCGGAAGCCGTACGGGTCCTGGATCCGGCCGAGCGGCGGCGTGGGGCGGTCGGGCGCGCCGAGCAGCAGCCGCATGCGTTCCGCGACGGCATACGAACCGGCGTGCCGTCGCGCCTGGTGCACGGGCAGCGCGTACGCCTCGTACGAACCGTCGATCGCCATGAGGGAGAGCGCGGCCACGACCTGGGTGGCGGCGATCAGCCCACGGAGCTCGTGCACCGCAAGCGCCGACTGGCCGAGGGTGAGGGCGTTGCTGCTGATCAGGGCGAGCGCGTCGTTGTTGTCGAGGGGCTGGGGATCCGGCGCGGCCCCGGCCCCCTGCCAGGGGTGTTCGCCCGCCAGCGCGAGGCCCATCTGCGCGAGCGCGGCGATGTCGCCGGTGCCCACCGATCCGAACTCGTGGACCTTCGGGTAGGCGCCCGTCTCCAGGGCCTCGCAGAGCGCCGTGACGACGGTCGGGCGCAGGCCGGCCCCGCCCGCGAGCAGCTGGTTGGCGCGGACCGCGAGCATGGCCCGCACCTGCCGCGCGGGCAGCTCCTCGCCGATCGCTCCGGCGTGGCTGCGGAGCAGCCGAAGGCCGTGGTCGGCGGCCGCCTCCGTCGGCACGGACTCATTCCGGTTAGCACCCACGCCGGTGGATCGGCCGTAGACGCGGCCCCATGAGGCGATCTCCCGCGCGGCGACCCAGGAGGCCTCCACGCGCTTCATCCCGTCTGCCGCCGGAACGGGCCTGGCGGCGGATTCGGCCATGCGTACGACATCTGCGACCATCAGTCCGCGACCGTCGAGGGCGACGACCGCGCCGTTGTCGTCGACCACCGTGTTCACCATACGAGACGACATCACTCGTAAATCCTCCTCAATCAGGCGCCTCGTCTTGCCCTGCGACCGCTCGTAACCAGGGATTTACGCCTGAGCGGCGACCACCTATTGACAACCTATTCAGTCACCGAGAACTCTGCATGATGATATGCAGCCGGGCAAGGGACTCCTCATGATCCAATTCGATACGGTCCACAAGCGCTTCCCGAACGGCACAACCGCGGTGCACGACCTGACCCTTGAGATGCCGGAAGGAGGCGTGACCGTCCTCGTCGGATCTTCCGGTTGCGGCAAGACGACGACGCTCCGCATGATCAACCGGATGGTCGACCCCACCTCCGGGACGATCAGGGTCAACGGCCGGGACGTCCTGGAACAGGACGCGGCCGAGCTGCGCCGCTCCATCGGCTATGTGATCCAGCAGTCCGGACTCTTCCCGCACCGCACCGTCCTGGACAACATCGCGACCGTTCCGCTTCTGCTCGGCTGGGGCCGCAGGAAGGCGCGGGCGCGGGCGTCGGAACTCCTGGAGACGGTCGGCCTCTCCGCCGACGCCGGGAAGCGCTACCCCCATCAGCTCTCCGGCGGCCAGCAGCAGCGCGTCGGCGTGGCCCGGGCGCTCGCCGCGGACCCGCCCGTGCTCCTGATGGACGAGCCCTTCGGCGCCGTCGACCCGGTCGTCCGCACCCAGCTCCAGGACGAACTACTCCGCCTCCAGCGGGAGTTGAACAAGACCATCGTCTTCGTCACGCATGACATCGACGAGGCCGTACGGCTGGGCGACCGCATAGCCGTCTTCCGCACCGGCGGCCATCTCGTCCAGTGCGACGGCCCCGCCGAACTCCTGGCCCGCCCCGCCGACGCGTTCGTGGCCGACTTCCTCGGCGCGGAGCGCGGACTGAAGCTGCTGTCCCTGACGACGCTCGCGGAGGTCCCCCAGGGGCCCGCACCCGAGGGCACCCGCTGGGAGCTGACCCTCGACGCCGCCCGCAAGCCGCTGGCCTGGCGCGACACGGAGACCGACGCGGAGACCCCGGTCCGGGCGCTGCGGGACACGGACTCGCTGCTCTCCGCGCTCAACGAGTCCATAGCCGCGCCGAGCGGACTGGTCGCGCGGGTCGACGCGGACGGCCACCTCACGGGCGTGACGTCACGCGAGGACATCCACGACCGCGCGGGACACGTACACGCGGGACACCTGCACGCCGGACAGGCAGACGCAGGACCCACAGACGCAGGAACCGCAGACACAGGAACCGCGGACGCAGGGCACCCGCACGGCGAGGAAAGCACGGTGACCGCATGACCGTCGAATGGTCGTGGATATCCGACCACACCGGTGATCTCACCGCCCTGTCCCTCTCCCACCTCCAGGCCGCCCTCACCGCCGTACTCCTCGGCCTGGTGATCTCACTTCCCCTGGCGGTGGTCGCGCACCGTGTACGACCGCTGCGCGGACTCCTCCTCGGCCTGTCGAACGTCCTGTTCACCATCCCGTCCATCGCGGTGTTCGTACTCCTCCTTCCGGTCAGCGGACTCACCCGCACCACCACCGTCATCGGGCTGACGATCTACACGCTCGTCGTGCTCCTGCGGAACACCGTCGAGGGCCTGGACTCGGTCCCCGCCAGGACCAAGGAAGCCGCGAAGGCCATGGGCACCCGGCCGCTGCGCACCCTGCTCACCGTCGAACTGCCCCTCGCCCTCCCCGTGATCATGGCGGGCGTACGGATCGCGACGGTGATGGCCATCTCGCTCGTCTCCGTGGCCACGTACATCGGCGACGGCGGGCTGGGTCAGCTCTTCACCGACGGGTTCCAGCGCAACTTCCCCACCCCCGTCATCGTCGGCGTCGTCCTGACCCTGCTCCTCGCGCTCGTCGCGGACGCCCTGCTCGTCACCCTCCAGTACGTCCTGACGCCCTGGACCCGCCGGCAGAAGCAGGGGGCCTGAACCATGTACGAACTCTTCAAGGGCCTCGGCGCCTGGCTGGTCAGCGGTGAGCAGTGGGCCGGACCCGACGGCATCGGACACCGTCTCGCCGAGCACCTCCAGTACTCGCTGCTCGCCACCCTCGTCGCCGCGGCCATCGCACTGCCGGTCGGCCTGCTCATCGGGCACACCGGGCGCGGCGCGTTCCTCGCGATCAACCTCTCCAGTTTCGGGCGGGCGCTGCCCACGGTCGGGCTCGTCGTGCTGGTCTTCCTCGTGAGCGGCCTGTCGATGTGGCCCGTCTACATCGCCCTCGTGGCGCTGGCCGTGCCCTCCGTCGTCACCAACACGTACGCCGGGATGACCGCCGTCGACCCGGAGGTGCGGGACGCGGCCCGGGGCCAGGGGATGCGCTGGCACCAGGTCCTCTTCCAGGTCGAACTGCCCCTGGCACTCCCCCTGATCATGACCGGGCTGCGGCTCGCGCTCATCCAGGTCGTCGCGACGGCCACCATCGCCGCGTACGTCTCCTTCGGAGGGCTCGGCCGGTACGTCTTCGACGGCCTCGCCCAGCGCGACCTCGTGCAGGTACTCGGCGGCGCCGTGCTCGTGGCGGTCGTCGCCGTCGTCCTCGACCTCGCACTCTCCGCACTCCAGCGCGTCCTCTTCCGGAACCGCCCCACCGAGCAAGTCCAGGAGCAAGCACGATGAACCGCAGAAATCTCCTCGGCGGACTCCTCGCCGCCGCGACCGTCCCGGCCCTCGCCTCCTGCAGCAGCGGCATCACCTCCCTGGACGGGCAGGGGGCCGGCGCCGGGGGCGGAGGTTCCAGCGAGGGCGGTGTCACCATCGGCACCGCCAACTTCACCGAGAACCAGGTGCTGGGATACCTCTACGCCGCCGCGCTCGAAGCGGCCGGGGTGAAGACCACGGTCCGTCCCAACCTCGGCACCCGCGAGATCCTGATCCCCGCCCTCAAGGGCGGCGACATCGACCTCCTGCCCGAATACCAGGGCGCCCTGCTGCACTACCTCGACGCCGACGCCACGGCCACCGAGGAGGGCGCGATGCAGAACGCCCTCGCCATGGCCCTGCCGCGCGGGCTCCAGATCCTCCCCTACGGCGAGGCCGAGGACTCCGACGCCTTCGTCGTCACCCGGAAGACCGCCGACGCGTACGGCCTGAAGTCCCTCGCCGACCTGGCGGGGCACAACGGCAAGCTGGTCATCGGCGCGGCGCCCGAGGTCAAGAAGCGGGCGGTGGGCGCGGTGGGACTCAAGGACGTGTACGGCGTGGAGTTCAAGGAGTTCAAGTCGCTCGACTCCTCCGGGCCGCTGGTGAAGGGCGCACTGAAGAAGGGCGACGTCGACGTCGCGAACCTCTTCACCACCGACACCGACATCGTCGCCGAGGGCTGGGTCGTGCTCACCGACCCCAAGAACCTGATCCCCGGCCAGCACGTCGTCCCCCTCATCGCCGACCGCAAGGCCGACTCGACGGTCCGCAAGGCGCTGGCGGGGCTCGGCAACGCGCTGACGACGAAGGACCTCACCGAGCTCAACCGCCTGGTGGACAAGGACCGCAAGGACCCCGAGGACGTCGCGTACGACTGGGCGGCGGAGCACGGGATCAAGAAGAAGTAGCCACCGCAGGACCGCACGGCACGACACACCACCGAGAGGCCGGGTAACCGAGTCATGGCAGCTGAAGACCTGGTGGAGCGGCGCTCCATCGATGTCGTCCCGGACGACGAACGGCACGGGACCGCGTTCAGTCAGTTCACCCTCTGGCTCGGCGCCAACCTCCAGATCACCGCGGTCGTCACGGGCGCCCTCGCCGTCGTCTTCGGCGGTGACGTGGTGTGGTCGGTGGTGGGCCTCCTGCTGGGCAATCTGCTCGGCGGCGCCGTCATGGCCCTGCACTCCGCGCAGGGCCCGAAGCTCGGCCTGCCCCAGATGATCCAGTCCCGCGCCCAGTTCGGGGTGCGCGGCGCGGTCGTCCCCCTCCTCCTGGTCATCCTCATGTACGTGGGCTTCTTCGCGAGCGGCAGCGTGCTCGCCGGCCAGGCGACCGCGCGGCTCACGCACACGGACGACACCACCGGCATCATCGCCTTCGCCCTGATCACCGCCGTGGCGGCGGCCGTCGGCTACCGCGTGATCCACGTCCTGGGGCGGGTGGCCAGCGTGGTCTGCGCGCTCGCCTTCGTCTACCTGGGCATCCGCCTCCTGGACCGCGTGGACCTGTCGGCGCTGCTCGGCGACGCCCACTTCGACCTGCCGATGTTCCTGCTCGCGGTGTCGCTCTCGGCGTCCTGGCAGCTCGCCTTCGGGCCGTACGTCGCGGACTACTCGCGCTATCTGCCGCGTACGACGTCGGGACGCGCCACGTTCTGGTGGACCCTCTCGGGATCGGCCGTCGGCTCGCAGTGGTCGATGACGTTCGGGGTGCTCGTGGCGGCGAGTTCGGGGGAGGCGTTCCTCGCGGACCAGGTCGGGTACGTGGTCGGTCTGGGCGGCGCGGGGCTGATCGCCTCGTTCCTCTATTTCTCGATCGCGCTCGGCAAGCTGACCATCAACGTGCTGAACACGTACGGCGGCTTCATGTCGATGGTGACCGGCATCAGTGGATTCCGGGGCCAGAGGACGCTGTCGCAGCGCGGCAGGGCGGCGTACATCGCGCTGATCATGGTGGCGGGGACGGCGGTGGCGCTCCTGGGCAAGGACAGCTTCCTGACGTCCTTCAAGGACTTCCTGCTGTTCCTGCTGACGTTCTTCACGCCGTGGTCGGCGATCAACCTGGTCGACTACTACCTGATCTCACGGGAGCGGTACGACATCCCCGCGCTCTCTGACCCCCGGGGCCGCTACGGCGCCTGGCGCTGGGACGCGCTCCTCGTCTACGGGGTGGGCGTCCTCGCCCAGCTCCCGTTCCTCGTGACGCACTTCTACACGGGCCCGCTGGCGGCACCGCTCGGCGGCGCGGACATCTCCTGGATCGTGGGCCTCGCGGTCCCCGCGGCGCTGTACTGGCTGCTGGCCCGCCGCGACACCTCCCACATCCCGGAGGAGACCCGGTACACCCTGGCGTCCGGCCCGGCGCACTGACAGCCGGGATCCCGCGGCGGGGGCGGCCGACCCAGGTACGAGGCGCGGCCGCTCCCCCGCGGCGAGGGCCGCTCAGGTCAGTGACGTGTCGCCGTGGGATTCGAGGAGCTTGCGCAGCAGCCGGGCGAGCTCGTCGGACTCCTCCCGGCTGAGGGCCGACAGCATCCGCACCTCGTTCTCCAGGTGCTGCGGGAAGAGCGCGTCGGCCTCCTGCTTCCCCTTCTCCGTGAGCTGGATCTGCACCGAGCGCCGGTCACCGCCCTGCGGACGTACGCGCTCCACCAGCCCCCTGGCCTCCATACGGTCGATGCGCCGGGTGACCGCGCCCGAGGTGATCATCGAGGCCTTCAGGAAGGCTCCCGCCGTCATCCGGTAGGGCGGCCCCGACCTGCGCAGGGTCGTCAGCACGTCGAACTCCCCCGCCTCCAGGCCGTGCCGGGTGTCGAACTGCCGCAGCTCCCGCTCCAGGGTCCGGCTCAGCCGCTGCACCCGGCCCACGATGCCCGCCGGCCAGGTGTCGAGGCACCGTCCTCGCCCTGTCGGGCAGCCTGCGGGCGGAGTCGTACAACGCGGCCCTGCTGAGGGCGGCGGGGGAGCACAGTTCCGGCGAGGTGGACATCGCTCATGCCGCAGCTCAGCCGGGACTGGGGCGTGCCCCAGGAGTCGGCGGCCCGGGCCACGACGGTCTTCGCCGTCGCCTACGCGTGGGGCTCCCTGGCCGGCGGCCCGCTCTCCGACCGTTACGGCCGCCGCACCATCCTGGCGGGGACCGTGGCCGCCATGGCCGTGGCGACCGCCCTCGTACCGCTCGCCACCGGCCTCCCCTGGGCCTCGGCGGCGCGGGCCCTCCAGGGGCTCACGGCCGGGTCATTCGTCCCGATGTCGTACGCCTCTCTGTCGGAACGGGTCCCGGAGCGGCTGCCCCTGGCGCTGACCACCGTCAACGCCGCCGGAGGCGCCAGCGCGGTGATCAGCCAGATCGAGGGACAGGTGCTCGGCTCCGCGCTCGGCTGGCGGGCGGTCTTCCTCGTCTCCGCACCGCTGCTGGCCGTGGGGGCCCTGGCGCTCCGGCGGATCCTGCTGCCCGGCACGGTCGGCACCCCCGGACGCGACGCCGCCGGCGAGGGCGGTCTGCGGGTCCTGCGTTCGGCGCGTCTGCTGCGCCTGCTCGTCATCGTCGTACCCCTGCTCGGCAGTCTCACCGCCATCTACACAGTCGTACAGCTGTACGGGCCCGCCGACCTGGTCGGGGATCCCGGCGCGATGCTGCGGGCTGCGGGCCAGCGCCCTGCCCGCCATGGTGCTCGCCGTCCTCGCCGCCCCCGCGCTCGGCCGTTTCCCCCCGCTGCGGCGGGCCGCCGCCTCACTCACTCGGCGCCCAACTCCCGCTGGTGGTCGGCAGCGTGGCCGGGGTGGCGCTGATCCTCGCGGCCCTGCTCGCGGCCTGCACCGGACTGCTCGCCCTCGCCCACCGCGCGGCCGTACGGCACGGACGTACAGCACCGGCGGACGCGTCCGCGCCGGCCCGGACCGCCGGCCGTCTCGCGCCCCCGGCGGCGGATCCGCAAGCGGCGCACGCCGACTGAGAGGCCGTACGCACGGATTCCTCCCGATATGCGCACTCGTGCGGGGCGTCTTAGCCTACTGACATTGATCAGGTAGTCGAGGGCCGGTTCGGCCGGCGGAGGGCGAGCTCCCATGGCTGAGAAGCGTGTGAGGTCCGGACTGATCGGCGAGTTGTCGGCGGAGTTCCTGGGCACGATGATCCTCATCCTGTTCGGGTGCGGTGTCGTGGCCCAGGTGGCCGCGGGCGGGGCATTGACCGATCCACCCGGTGGACTCGGGGACCACGACAGCATCGCGTGGGCGTGGGGGCTGGGTGTCACCCTGGGCGTCTACGTGGCGGCGCGGCTGAGCGGCGCCCACCTCAATCCCGCGGTGACCCTCGCACTCGCCACGTTCAGGGGCTTCCCCTGGCGCAAGGTGGCTCCCTACGCACTGGCGCAGACGGCCGGCGCGTTCGTGGCCGCCCTCCTCGTCCGCTGGAACTACAGCGAGGCGCTGGCGAAGGCCGACCCCGGACACACCGTCAAGACACAGACGGTGTTCTCCACCCTCCCCGCCAACGGCAATCCGGCTCTGCCGGTCCACGAGTGGGGCGCGTTCCGCGACCAGGTCATCGGCACCGCCATCCTGCTGCTGCTGATCATGGCCGTCACCGACGTGCTCAACACGGCTCCGGGCGCGAACCTGGGCCCGTTCATCACCGGTCTGATCGTGGTCGCCATCGGCATGGCCTGGGGAACCAACGCGGGCTACGCGATCAACCCGGCCCGTGACTTCGGCCCCCGGCTGGCGAGCTTCATCACCGGCTACAACGGGGCGTGGCGAGATCAGTACGGAAATCTCTACTTCTGGGTACCCATCCTGGGTCCGCTGGTCGGCGGCCTGCTCGGCGCGGGGATGTACAAGGCATTCGTCGGCCGGTTCCTGCCGACGGCGGAACCCGAGCCGCCGGGACGCGCCCCGGCATCCAAGGCCTGACGGCACCGTCCGGAGAGGTGACACATCATGGCGGACTTCATCGGCGCGGTGGACCAAGGGACCACCAGCACCCGATTCATGATCTTCGATCACGGCGGCAACGAGGTTGCCCGGCATCAGCTGGAACACGCCCAGGTCCTCCCCCGCTCCGGCTGGGTGGAGCACGACCCGGTCGAGATCTGGGAGCGCACCAACTCGGTGATGCAGAACGCCCTGCGCTTCGGGGGGCTGTCGGCGGACGATCTGGCGGCCATCGGCATCACCAACCAGCGTGAGACGACGGTGGTCTGGGACCCGCGCAACGGACGGCCGTACTACAACGCCATCGTGTGGCAGGACACCCGGACCGACGCCATCGCGGCGAACCTCGAACGTTCGGGGCGCGGCGACGTCATCCGGCGTAAGGCCGGGCTTCCGCCGGCCACCTACTTCTCCGCCGGCAAGATCCAGTGGATCCTGGAGAACGTCGACGGCGTACGGGAAGCGGCGGAGGCGGGCCACGCCCTCTTCGGCAACACCGACGCCTGGGTCCTGTGGAACCTGACCGGCGGCCCCGACGGCGGCATCCACGCCACCGACGTGACCAACGCCAGCCGCACCATGCTGATGGATCTGGAGACCCTCGACTGGGACGACGAGCTCCTGGGCTTCTTCGGCATCCCCCGGGCCATGCTCCCCACCATCAACCCGTCGTCGGACGCGGAAGCCTTCGGTGTCACCCGCAGCTCCCGGCCGCTGCGCGGCGCCGTCCCCATCACCGGGGTCCTCGGCGACCAGCACGCGGCCACCGTGGGGCAGGTCTGCTTCGCGCCCGGCGAGGCCAAGAACACCTACGGCACGGGCAACTTCCTGGTGCTGAACACCGGTACGGAGCTGGTCCGTTCGCAGCACGGGCTGCTCACGACGGTGGCGTACAAGTTCGGTGACAGTCCGGTGGTGTACGCGCTGGAGGGCTCCATCGCCGTGACGGGGTCCGCGGTGCAGTGGCTGCGCGACCAGATGAAGATCATCAAGTCCGCCCCCGAGAGCGAGGAACTCGCCCGTACGGTCGAGGACAACGGCGGCATCTACTTCGTCCCCGCGTTCTCGGGGCTCTTCGCCCCGTACTGGCGCTCCGACGCCCGAGGGGCGATCGTCGGCCTGGCCAGGTACAACGACAACGCCCATCTGGCGCGGGCGACGCTGGAGTCCATCTGCTACCAGAGCCGCGATGTCGTCGAGGCCATGGAACGCGACTCCGGTGTCCATCTCGACGTGCTCAAGGTCGACGGCGGCGTCACCGCCAACGACCTCTGCATGCAGATCCAGGCCGATGTCCTCGGTGTTCCGGTCAGCCGTCCGGTGGTCGCCGAGACGACCGCTCTCGGCGCCGCGTACGCGGCCGGCCTCGCCGTCGGATTCTGGCGGGACACCGACGAGCTGCGCACCCACTGGAACGAGTCCAAGCGGTGGCAGCCCCAGTGGACCGAGGAGCAGCGCGCGGAGGGTTACGCGGGCTGGAAGCGGGCCGTGGAACGCACGCTGGACTGGGTCCAGGTCCCCTGACCCCCACCCCCGCCGGGGCCCGTCCGGTTCATGGGGCGCGCCCGGCGAGGCCTGGCTATGCTCGATGAGGGGCCGCGGAACCGATCCCTGGAGGTTCGCATGACCATGGCGTACGAGCCACGCGATGTGGCCCCGCGTCTCGCCACCGGCGCATTCATCCTGAACTCCGGCCTGAGCAAGCTGAAGGCGGACGAGGCCACCGCGCAGGGCCTGCACGGCATGGCCTGCACGGCGTACCCGTTCCTGGAGAAGCTGGACGCGGGGCGCTTCACCCGGCTGCTGGCCTGCACGGAGATCGCGGTCGGCGGAGCGCTGCTCACCCCGTTCGTACCCACCCGGCTGGCGGGCCTGGCGCTGACCGGCTTCTCCGGAGGTCTCGTCGGCCTGTATCTGCGGGTCCCGGGAATGCGGCAGGAGGGCAGCCTGCGCCCCACCCAGGACGGCATCGCCCTGGCGAAGGACACCTGGATGCTCGGTATCGGACTCGGCTTCCTGGGCGCGGGACCACGCCGCACGTGCGCAACGGCGTCCCACCGCTCCCTCCGCTCAGCCCGCTCCCACAGCCGGTGCGGGTGCTGACTACTCGTCAGGTATCTGCCTGCGATCGCCGCTGTCGCTCGAGTTCGGCGTAGCGCTCCCGCATGGCCTCGCCGGCGGCCGGGCCGGCGGCGAACACGTACGCGTCGCTGTCGTCGAGGCTCTTCCCGGTCCGGGCGTCGACCACGACCGGCTCGGCCTCCCGGCCGGTCTCGGCGTCGACGAGGACCATGGACCGGTCCTGCGGCGCAAGGTGCCGGTTGCCCCATGCGGCCAGGGCGACGATCACGGGCCGCAGGGAGTGCCCGCGCTCGGTGAGTACGTACTCGTGGCGGACCGGGTGTGTCCGGTACGGCCGCCGCTCCAACAGGCCGTCGGCGACCAAGGCCTTCAGCCGCGCGGTGAGCATGCTGGTGGAGATGCCCAGGCTCTGCTGGAACTGGTCGAAGCGCGTATAGCCGTCGAAGGCGTCATGGAGGATCAGCAGCGTCCACCACTCGCCGACGTGCTGCACCGTGGTCGACAGCGGGCACTCGCGATCCTCCAGCCGGACCCTGCTCGACATGACACCTCCGGAGTTACTGCTAAAGTCGAAGTTACTGGCTTCTATTTTAGCAGTTGCCCGTGGTGCGCCCCGCATCCGCATGTCCGCGCGGGCGCCCGATATCCCTGTATCCCTGTACCCCTGTATTCAGCACGCACGTGAGGCAGCCATGACCGAACACCCAGGCCAGGTCGACGTCGCCGACCTGCCAGAGGTCGTCCGAAATTTCCTGCGGGCCCATGAGAAGCGGGACTTCACCACAGCAACCGCCTCGTTCGCACCGGAGGCCACCGTCACGGACGACGGCCGCACCTACCGGGGGACGGACGCCATCAGGGGCTGGCTGGAGCAGGCCGGCACCCAGTACACCTACACCGCCACGCCCGTCGGAGCCGAGCGCGACGATCCGGGCAGGTACACCGTCGTCCAGCATCTCGAAGGCGACTTCCCCGGCGCCGTGGTCGATCTGCACTACCGCTTCGTCCTTGACGGGCACGAGCTGATCAGCGAACTCACCATCGCTCCCTGAGGGCCGCGGAGCTGTTCTCCCCGGGGCTGCGGGCGGGCTGCAGGAGGAACGTAAGCCTGTCGGTTCCGGGAGTGGACCGTTCAGCCCTTGCCGCCGCCGCGCGTGCGTCGGAGGGTGGTGGTGCGGTGCCCCTCCCCCGGACGGGCACCGGGCCGTCCAGGAAGGTGGCGAGCGATGAGGCACCGCAGCGTCGCGGATCTGATGACACCCGCGGCGGTCAGCGTCATGCGGGGCACGACGTTCAAGGAGATTGCACGGCTCCTGGACGAGTTCGACATCACCGCGGTATGCGTGGTGGACGAGTCGAACCGGCCGCTGGGCGTGGTCTCGGAGGCGGACCTGGTACGCCGTCGTGCCGCCGGGGCCGGACTCGACACCGCCGGCGCACTCATGTCGAGTCCCGCCGTCGTCGCCCGGCCCGGGTGGAGCGTGGTGCGGGCCGCCCGTGTGATGGACCGGGCCGGCATCAAACGCCTGCCCGTGGTCGACGACGACCGGCAGCTCGTGGGCGTGATCAGCCGGAGCGACCTCGTGCAGCTCTTCCTCCGCAGGGACCGGGCCATCCAGGAGGAGATCGTCGAGGACGTGGTCACCCACACCCTGGGGCTGAGCCCGGCCGCCCTGTCGGTCGAGGTGATGGACGGCCGCGTCACCCTCAGTGGAACGGTCAGCCGCCGCAGCCTCGTTCCGGTGCTCCTCAGGCTCTGCAACAGCGTCGACGGTGTCGTGGGGGTCATCGACCGGCTCACCTACGAGGACGACGACCTGCCGAGGGACTGACGATCACGGTCACCCCTGGCGCGCACTGTTCCTATCGCCATCGCCATCGCCATCGCCCGGAGCGGGGCGGTGTGGTGCTCGGTCCGCCGGTCCGTTGTGACCGTTTGCCAGACCTGATGGCCGGCGCCAGGCTGGAACCATGGAGCAGGAGCAGGCTTCCAAAACGCTGGCCGGCTGGGCAGTGGGGACTCCCGGTCCGATCGTGGAGGGTCCGCTGGTGCGCGTGCAGCGCGCGGTGCCCTCGCCAGGGCCGGGTGACCTTCTGCTGAGTGTGGAGGCGTGCGGTGTGTGCCGCACCGATCTGCACCTTGCCGAGGGAGACCTGCGCCCGCACAGTCCCTCGACCGTTCCCGGCCACGAGATCGTCGGCCGGGTCGCAGCCGTCGGCGAGTCCGTCACGGGCTTCCAGGTGGGTGACCGGGCGGGTGGGGCGTGGCTGCGCAGCACCTGCGGCCACTGCCGCAACTGCCGGACCGGTCGCGAGAACCTCTGCCCGGCCTCCCGGTACACCGGCTGGGACGCGGACGGCGGGTTCGCCGACACCGCCCTCGTACCGGCCGACTACGCATACCGGCTCCCGGAGGATCAGGACGCCGCACTGCTGGCGCCGCTTCTGTGTGCCGGGATCATCGGCTACCGCGCTCTGCGCCGCAGTGCTCTCCCGCCCGGCGGCCGGCTGGGGATCTACGGCTTCGGGGCCTCGGCCCATCTGGCCGCGCAGATCGCCCTGGCGGAAGGGGCGACCGTGCACGTGCTGACCCGTTCGGCACGCGCACGTGAACTCGCCACCGACCTGGGAGCCTCCTCGGTGGCCGGTGCCTACGACCGCCCGCCCGAGCCGCTGGATTCGGCGATCCTGTTCGCACCGGTGGGAGATCTGGTGCCCGTGGCGCTTGAGGCGTTGGACAGTTCGGGGACGCTCGCCATCGCGGGCATCCATCTCACCGACATCCCCGTACTCAACTACCGGCGGCACCTCTTCGAGGAACGGAACCTGCGCAGCGTCACCTCCAACACCAGGCAGGACGGCCGCGAATTCCTGGACACGGCCGCACGGATCGGCATGCGGGTCACCGTCAGCCCCTATCCACTGAGCCGCGCCGACCAGGCTCTGAGGGATCTGGCCGCCGACCGGGTGAGCGGCGCCGCCGTCCTCGTGCCGGGGTGACGGCGTTCCTGGTCGTGAGCCTGGTGCGTCGTGAGCCTGGTGCTGGGATGGCGGCCGGATCTCGGGGCGCCGGCTCACACCAGGGGCACCACCGCGACGGGAGCGGGGCTGTGGTGGATGACGGCGTGGGCGACGTGACCGAGACTCACGCCGGGGAGCCTGCGTGTCCGTCGTCCCACAACCACGAGTTCCGCGTCCCGTGACGCCTCCGCGATCTCGTACGCGGAGGATCCCATCGCCAAGCGGGCTCCGACGTCCACACCGGGGTACCGTCGCCGCCATGGCGCCAGCAGATCGTCGAGGCCGCCGAGCGCGTGGCTCTCCAGGGTTTCGCGGCCCCCGTGATCCGCGAAGGCCACGTAGCCGCCGTAGGAGGTGGGCGGTTTCCAGACGTGCAGGAAGTGAAGGGGGAGGCGCCGCCTGGCCGCCTCCGTGAACGAGAACGCCAGCAGGGGTTCACACGGGTGGTGGATGTCCACGCCCGCCACGATCCCGCCGTGGGCAACCGCCTCCTCGTCCTTGGCGCGCACGAGTACGACCGGCCGCTGTGCCGCGCCGGCGACCGCGAGGGAGACCGATCCGATGACGAAGCCGAGGACTCCGCCCAGACCTCGTGACCCGAGCACCATGAGGTCTGCCTCGTTCGCTGCGGCGGTCAGTTCCTCGGCCGCCCGGCCACGCACCCGGTCGACGAGCACATTCAGACCGGGGTGCTCCCTCCGCGCACGGTCCGCCTCGCTCTCCAGCAGGGCTTCGGCACGTGCGTCGAGTTGCCCGGAGTCCGGGAGGGGCGCCTCCGGCGTGCTCGGCCACTCCTCGACGTGCACCAGCCGGAGCGGTACCTCACGCAGTACCGCCTCTCCCGCGGCCCAGCGTGTCGCGGCGAGGCTCTCGTCCGAACCGTCCAGACCCACGGTGACCTGTGCTGTCATCGCAGCCGCCTCCTCCGCAGTGCTTCCCGGGACTCCAGGCTCCTACGTGACACGCCTGGAGCGGAGGGCCGTGCAGGTCCCGATCGGGGCCGAACGGCCCCTGCTGACGAATCCGGCTCCCCTGACCGTGCGGACACCTCCCAGGGGCGTTCGGTCCGCACTGCCGTACGGCCCCTCCCTATGCCTTCAGCACCTCATCGAACCGGGCGTACGCCTCCTGATCGAACAGCACGAACCGGACCTCGGCGAGGGGAGCGAGCGCCGCCTCGCGGACCGTACGCAGGGCGATCCGGGCGCCGTCGTCGAGCGGCCAGCCGTAGATGCCCGTCGAGATCGCCGGAAAGGCGACCGTCCGTGCTTCCAGCTCCGACGCCACCCGCAGGGACTCCCGGTAGCAGGAGGCCAGCAGCGCAGAGCGGTCCTCGGCGCGCGACCACACGGGGCCCACCGTATGAACTACGTACTGCGCAGGCAGACGGCCGGCCGTCGTCGCCACCGCCTGGCCGGTCGGCAGTCCCTTGCCGTAGTGGGAGGCCCGCAGGTCGCGGCAGGCGGCGAGGATCTCGGGGCCGCCACGCCGGTGGATCGCGCCGTCCACCCCACCGCCGCCGAGGAGTGAGGAGTTGGCGGCGTTGACCAGGACATCACAGTGCTGTTCGGTGATGTCCCCGTGTACGAGGGTGATCGTCGGTCGTGTCGTCATGCGGCCATACTGCCGCCCGTCAGCGGGGCATGCGGGCCAGGTCGTCTGTCCGTCACACGTGCAGCCGGTCAGGTCGGCGATGACTTTGCTCCGGTGGGAGAGTCTGTTCTCCGCACACCCTTCCGGACAACCACACGGTCCGGTCCAGGTGCAATGTCCAGGTGCAATGCGGACAGACCACGACTCGTGACAGGAGACTCCCCTATGCCCGGCTCGGAACCGGCAGCGGATCGCAGTTCAGGGACCACCGTCTGGTCACTGATCCGTAGTGAGCGAGCGGCACTGGCCGCCGATCTTGCGGACCTGTCCGACGATCAGTGGACGACTCCGTCACTGTGCGCCGGGTTGACGGTGCGTGAGGTGCTGGCACACCTCACTGCGGGGGCGAGCCTCAACACCGTGCGCTGGCTGGCGGGCGTGATCCGCTGCCGATTCGACTTCGACAAACAGGTGGCGATGCGGCTGGCCGAACAGCTCGGCGCGAGCCCGGCCGAGACACTTGACCGGTTTCGGCGCGTTGTCCCCAGCACAACCAAGCCGCCCCTCCCTGCCGTGGCCATGCTCGGCGAGACGATCGTGCACGCGGAGGACATCCGGCGTCCGCTGGGCATGCGTCGCGACTACCCGCTGGAAACCCTCACACGGGTGGCCGAGTACTACCAGGGCTCGGATCTGGTCGTCCTTGCCAGGGGACGCATCCGTGACCTGCGACTCGTCGCACATGACGGCCCGTTCGAGACAGGATCCGGGGCACTCGTGTCCGGCACGACCTTGGCCCTGACGATGGCGATGACCGGGCGCACCGCGTATCTCGACGACTTGGAGGGCGACGGTGTCGAGTGCCTCCGCGAGCGCTGCGGAACGGCGTGACGGTGAAGGCGGCGGGCCCGGCCGAGGGAGGTCGGGCGCGCCTGCCGACATGAAGGCTGTTTCAGCGTGACGCAGCGCGCATTCGGTTCACTCGTCGTGGTGGACTCCCGGAGATACGGCGCCGGGCCGGCTCCCGCCATCCCCGCGGGCACTCTTCGTTCGGGCGCCTTCAGCCGTGCGATGGCCCATCGGTCCGCAGACAGCCCCTCCCCTCTCAGTCCTCTCAGTCCACTCAGTCCTCGCCCTCCCCTTCATCCTCCTCGTCGTCTCCCTCGAAGAAGTCACCGACCTCGTCGACGACCTCGGCCGCCACCATTCCGCCGACGACTCCGACGGCCAGGCCCGCCGCCCCGGCGGCGACGGCGGTGCCCATTCCGGGCCCGGACCGGCCGTGGCCACCGTCGTGGTGGTGTGAGTCGTGACGGTGATCGTCCTTGTGCGCGTAGCCGCCGTACGGCTCGCCATGGCCGTACGGACTGTGCGCCGCGTAGGAGGACCGGCTCTCGACGAGTTGACGGATCCAGCCGTCGACCTCGGCGTTCCAGTCGTGCTGCTCGACCCCGTGGTGGCTGACGGTGAAGCGGGTGAGGACATCCTGACCGGCGGAGAAGAGGCCGCCGCGCTTGTCCGCCTCCAGAACGACCTCCATTCCCCCGGGATGGGCGAGGAAGGTCACCTCGATCTCGTTGACGGTGTGCGCGTACTGCGCGGGCGGGGCGAGCTCGATCTCCTGGAAGAACGGCAACTGCTGGCCGGTCCCGCCGATATGGCCCAGCTCCAGATCCGCGGTCCTGAAGCCGAAGCCGAGTTGCCCCAGGGCTTCCAGAATCGCCTCCTGGACCGCCAGGGGCTGCACCGCGAGCGGGTCGAGGTCGCCCTTGTCCCTGGCTCCGGCCACCTCGAGTTCGGTGCGCACCCCGAGCACGACGCCCAGCGGTTGGCCGCGCAGCTCGGTGACCGGGGTCTCCCACGGCAGCATCACGGAGAACGGGATGCTGCGCTGCTCACCTTCGGCGAGACTGAAGCCCCCGCCGACGGTGAACCGGTCGAAGACGAGAGCTCCCTCGCTCTCACCGTCCTCATGCTCCGCTTCCACCCTCGCGACCAGCTCCAGAGTGATCCGCTCGATGTCGAAGCCGGCGCCGCCGCCCGTGAGATGGACGTGCCCGCCGAGGCTGCCGCCCGGCACGGCCGGACCCGGATCGAGGACCGTGTCCACCGAGGGGCCGCCCACACCGAGCGATCCGAGCAGTCGTTTGAACACCATCGCGGCGCTCACTCCTTACATGTACGAATGATTGCGAAAGGCGGCAGAGTTGCGAATGACGGTGGGGTGCCGAGGCCGGACGTCCCGGTCCACAGCACCCCGCCGGTCGTGCTTACTTGGCCTTACTTGGCCGAGGCGTCCAGTGCGGCCAGCGCCTGCGCCCAGCGGACGTACTTCAGCTCGGCGAGGTCGGCGACCGTCTTGATGCCGAACGCCTGGTCCAGCAGCTCGCCGTCATGGTCCGACACCCCCTTGAGAGCCCCGACAGGCGCCGCGAGAATCTCGGGCAGGCTCTTGTCGGCCCACGCCTTGTCGAGCACCTTCTCCAGGTCGATCGAAGCCATGAGAGTCCTCCTGTGGTCGCAGTGAAGGGACCCCCCGGGGACCCCCTCAGAGGCGTCTTATTTCTACAAGCATGTAGAAGCATAGAGGCGGTTCGGCCCGTAGGACCGCCCTCCTGGGGCGCTCGCGGGGGAAAGGCCGAAAAAAGCCTCACGGGACGTCAACAGGCCCTCTGACAAGGTGATTTTGTGATCCCTTTGCCACGACACCAGGCAGGCCGCGCTCCCCCGCAGCCACACCGGCTCCACCTGATCCCCCATGCCGAGAAGGAGCAGCAGTCCCTCGGAAGGAGTGGTCCTCGCGGCAGTCGCCGCGCCCCTGCCGGCCCGCAGATTTTGAGCCAGGCGACGCGGGACAGGCCGCAGAAGGCCGGTGCGTGGAGGTATCGCCGAAGCACGCCGGGCCACCGATCGAGACAGCCACCCGGATCCGCCGCCAGGTGAGAGCGGCGGTGAGCGGCTACGAGGTGCTGCGGGCCCCGGGGCGGGACGACAGCGCCGCGTCCACATCGCCCTGGGGACCCTGAACCTTGCGGACCTGCATGCGGGGCCACACGCGGCTCACCCCATGACCGCGGGTTCCGGACAAGGTTCCCAGGCGGCCGCGCACAGGGACTCGGATACGGCGGACGCGTAACGGGCGGCGGCCAGCCAGTGGGTGGCGAAACCGTCGGTGTCGGCGGGAAGGAGGCGGCCGAAGGCGTCCCGTTCGCGTCGGGCGGCCGAGGCGCACAGGGCGGCGAGAAGGCCGGCGGCCGTGGGGAGGCCCGCCCGGCGGAGGCGGCGGGCCTCGGCGGAGACATCACCGAGCATGCCGAGGGCGGCGCGGCCTGCCGGGACCGTCTGCTCGACCCGTCGCTCCAGGAGGTGCAGGGGTGAGTGTGCGCCGGAGTCGCCGGACCCGGGCGGGGCGGGGTGCACAGGGGCGTCCGGGACGGGCAGGTCCGCGCGGCGCAGACGGTCGAAGCCGAGGTCGATCGTGCCCTCACCCGTGGGGTGCGAGCAGGCAAGGAGGGCGAGCCTGGGATGGAGCGCGGGCAGCAGGCGGCCGATGATCCGCAGCCGTGTCCCCGGTGCCGTGGCCAGGAGCATCAGGTTGTCGCGGTGGGCCAGCGCGGGGTCGTCGTCGGCGACCGTGAGCCGGACGGCGGTGCCGCCGTCGCACGACGCGAGCAGGCTGACGCCGCCCGGGTCCCGTACGGCGCCGCGAAGTTCGACGTCCAGGAAGAGCAGGTCACTGCCGCCGGCGTCCGGGTCCGCGTACCGGGATATGGCGCGTAGAGCCCGTACGGCCTGCTGAAGCGGTGGTGTCTCCCACAGGGCGGCGAGCGGCGGCTCGGTCCATGCCGCGCCTCGGGCGGTGACGGCCTTGACTCCCTTCCCGGCGCCCAGCCTGCCGTCCGGTGAGACGGTCGCCCCCGAAACCGCCAGCCCGGCACGGCCCAGCTCCCGGTGGGTGAGCGCGCTCTCCCCGAGGCGTACGGCACGGTCGGCCACGCCCAGGGCGCGTCCGACACCGCCGGGGGCCACGTCGCCGACCGTGTACAGGCGGCCGTCGGGTCCGGCGACCCAGGTGCGGGCGCCGCCGTGCCCCGAGTCGGTGACCACGGGTTCGGTGAACAGGCCGTACAGGCGCAGTGAGCCGTCCGGGCTGTACGGGCGGCGCGCCCGGCCTCTGACGGCAGCCAGCTCCGCACCGGACGCGGTTCCCAACCGGTGTGCGGTCCCCAGGAGTTCGGCCAGGGCGGTGACGAGGTCCGGGGTGCGGTAGGACGGGTCGCCGGCGCGGGCTGCGCGCAGCAGCGTGACGACGGAGAGCGCGGCGCCCGCGGCGCGCGGCAGGTGCTGGAGCCGGGCGGTGTGCGCCGCACGGAGAAGCGCCGCCTGGGCGACGGCACCGGCCCCCTCGACTCCGGCTTCCAGCACGGCGGCAGCCGCCGACCACACGGCGTCGGCCGCGACACGCTGGGCCGGACTCGCCACGTCGGGCGCGGGGGTGGTGTCGGGCGGCGTGCAGGCGGTGGCGTCGGCCGCGGGGGTGGTGCTGTCGGGCGCGGAGGCGGTGCCGTACGGCGCGGGGGTGGTGCTCTCGGGGGCGGGGCCGGTGCTCTCGGAAGCGGTGCCGTCGGCGTGCGGTGCGGATCCGGCTTCAGCCGGGGCCTCTTGCCCGGTGGGCTCAGGGGCCGGGTCCGCCGCGGGAGCGGCGCAGGCCGCGGCTGCCCGGTGGACGCAGGCCGGGGCGAGGAGACAGCCGCAGGTGATGGCGTCCGCAGTCGCGACCACGCCGCCCGGGGCGTGCATGCGCAGATCGGTCTCCTCGTCGACCGCGATCGTCACCGTGTCCCCGTCGCGGTGCGTCGGGCTCGCGCCGAGTTTGGTGACCGCCGCGTCCAGCCGCTTGCGCAGCCGGGGCGAGAGCTCCTCCACCAGCGTGGCCGTGACCTCCGGCGCGACAGGTGGCAACTGGGCAGCGGTCATGCGGTCTTCTCCCCTATCCAGCGGGCCAGTTCGAGTGGGCTGAGTGCTGCGACGGGCATACCGGCGGCCACGAGCTGGCCGGCGACGCCCGTCGAGTAGCGGGGCCGGCCCCCGTCGTCGAGACTCGCGCACCCGAGGACGTGGGCCCCGGTCGCGACGAGGGCCCGTACCTCGGCCAGCAGTCCGCCGAGCGGAGCGCCCTCCTCGAAGTCGCTGATGACGACGACGAGGGTGCGGGTGGGCACCGTGATGAGGCTGCGCGCGTGCCGCAGCCCGGCGGCGATGTGGGTGCCGCCGCCCACGCTCACCTCCAGCAGGAGGGAGAGGGGATCGTGCACATGGCCGGTGAGGTCGACGACCTCCGTGGAGAAGGCGAGGAAGTGGGTGCTCAGAGTTGGCACCCCGGCCAGCACGGAGGCGGTCAGCGCGGACCAGATCGTGGATGCCTCCATGGATCCGGAGACGTCGGTGACGAGGATCAGGCGCCAGTCGGCCGACCGGCGGGCGCGGCTGCGGAACACCGGCTTCTCGGGGATCACCTGGACCGTTCCGTCTGCCGTCCGGCGGGCGGTGGCCAGGTTGGCGCGCAGGGTGCGGGCCAGGTCCAGCCGGCCGCCGGGGCGGCGGGTGGGCCGTGCCTGCATGGTGCCGGTGAGGGCGGGCCGCAGCCGGGTGGTGAGCTGCCGGGTCAGTTCGTCGACCAGACGGCGGACCAGGGGCCGGAGCGCGGCCAGACGCGCCTCGGGGAGGCCTCCGGCGTAGCGCAGGACCGTACGGAGAAGCTCCACGGAGGGGGTGGCGGCCGCCGGGTCGATCTCAGCGAGGACGTCCGGCCGCCCGGTCGCGGCCGCGGCCGCGAGCACCTCCTCGCGGACACCGGGGCCGAACAGCGCGGCCAGTTCCTCGGACCACTCGCGGACGCCGGGAAACGACGCCTCACGGCCGCCACCCCGGCCGCTACCGGGACCGGGCATGCCGCCTCGTGATCCCTCGCCGCGTCCTTCCCCGTACAGCTCGTCCAGTGCGGTCGCCAGCCGTGCGGCACCGGCCGGCAGCCGGTCGGGACGCCGGCCGAGGACGAGCCGCCACCGGTCGGCGGGCGCGAGGGTCCGCGCGGGGGCGGGTGCGGGGGTGGCTCCGGCGAAGCGTGCCGGCGCCGGCACGGGGGCAGCGGAGGCGCTCGCTCCGGTGGGAGGTGTGCCGGTGGGAGAGGTCGCAGATGACGGGAGCGCGGCGGCCTGGTCCGGCACCGGGGCAGCGGAGGCGCTCGCTCCGGTGGGAGATGTGCTGGTGAGAGAGGTCGCGGGTGACGGGAGCGCGGCGGCCTGGTCCGGCTGCGGTGGGAACCGGCCGTCGTGCGCGGGGAGCGGTACGGGCAGGCCCAGCACGGTGAGGAGTTCGCGGGCCGAGAGGTCGGCGGCCGTCCGGGCCGCCAGGTCCGCCGGGTCGTCGGCGCCGAGGTCGTCCACCCGTTCGCCGAGCCTGTCCTCGACGGCCTCCAGCAGCCGGTCACGTGCGGCCGGGCTGAGTGTGTCGAAGCCGCCGCGCAGGGCGGGCAGCCGTGTCAGGAACGCGGCGTCGTCCAGTTCGACGACACGGTGCAGCAGCGGATCCAGGGTGCCGGCAGCCACCGTCAGGAGCGGGCCCGCCGCCGTCAGGACGCCGGTGAGGCGGGCGGTGAGCGCGGCCCTGGAGGTGCTGTCGACAGCACCGTCCACCCAGGAGGCGACGCGCACGCCGAATGCCTCGGTCTCCTCGTGGCCCGTGAGCACCCGGACGGCCCCGGCAGCCGCAGCGATCATCGGGGTGCCGTCGGCTGCCAGCCGGGCGAGAGCGTCGGTGAGCCGGATTCCGCCCAGCCGGTCGGCCCGCTGGGCGAGTTCGAGCAGGGCGCGGGCGTCCTCGGGCTCCTCGGAGCCGGTCAGGCCGTCGACCTGACGGACCGCAGCCGAGGTCAGGAGTTCCGTCGCCTGTGCGATGCGGGCGGCTCGGGCGGAGACGGCGGTGAGGGGAGCGGGGGCGGCCGGGTCTTCGGTGGCCCCGGAATCTGCCGGAGCGTGGGGGCCGGCCAGGGCGGGCAGATGGCCGGCGGCAATGCGGTCCAGGAGGTCGAGCCCCGTGAGGAGTTCGGGAAGGGTGCCGCTGGAGGGGAGCACGGCCGCGAGCTCCGTGAGCCGTTCGTCGGCCAGGGCGGGGAGCCCGCACTCGGCGGCCTCCGTGAGACCCCTCACGACCTGCGCGGCCGTGGGGCCGCCTTGCGCGCACTCGGCCGTGTGCCGCTGCCGCAGCACCCCTTCGGCCGCCTGGGCCGGGGTGACGCCGCGGGCCCCGGCCGCGGTGAGCATCGCAGCCGTCGCCGGGGTCCACCGCACCTGCCACCGGGTCGTCAGTCCTTCCGAGCCCGCGGCACCCGTCACCGCTTGCTCCTGCGCGTAAGGGATGCCGCACACCGTCAGCCTGCGCAGCAGCAGTTCACGCCGCCCGTCCAGGGTGGAGCGGGCCGGGTCGAGCCGGAGGTCACGCGGCGTCTTCTCATGGGCATCCCCCGGGCCGGGGAGCGAGAGCGCCGCGGTGTCGGCCTCGACGGCCGGGCCCAGGCCGCTGCGCGGAGCGGCGGGGGCGGGCCGTCCGGTGCGACCTCCGACGAGTACGTGTTCGAGTGCCTGGGCGACGGCCCGGCCGGTGCCGTACGTCTCGCCGCGTCCGAGCACCGTCTGCACGGCCTCCAGGAATTCACCGCGGCCGGGGGCGGGCAGCTCACGCAGGCGCGCCAGGTCCCCGGCGACCCGGACGACCTCCCGGCCGTCCGCCGGGCCGTAGGGGTGCCCCTGCTCGCGCAGGGCCGCACAGAGACGGACCGTGGTGCGGATCAGCGCCTCGTGCAGCGCGGTCGGGGACCCGGCGGCGTCCAGGACGGTGTGCTGCCACTCCGGATCCCGGATACCCGCCGGGTAACCGGACCGAGAGTCGAGGAGTGGGTACGTGTACGGGATCAGCGAGACCGTGCACGTCTCCGCCCCGGAAGCGCCGGTCACCTGGCCGTCCGTAACCGGTGCGCGTGGAACAGTTGACGAGGCGTCCTCCGGCGAAGCGGACGTCTCGGGGCCCCCGGAGGCGGACGGCAGCAGGGCCGGGGTGTGGAAGGCTCCCACCACCACGGCGGGCCGCCGCCCGCTCGCCAGTGCCTCGGTGACATGCCCGCGCATGCATGCCTCGCGCACCAGGTCGCTGCCGTCCACACCGCCCCGTGCCTCGGCCTCGTACCGCAGCGCCCAGCCGGTGAGGAGGGCGGCACGGCGGAGTGCCTCGGGTGTCGAACCGGGCGCCGGGGCCTCCACCAGCCGGTCCCACAGGTCGTCCCCCTCACGGCCGGTGAGCCGGGACCGCAGTGCGGAGGACAGCCCGCGCCCCTCCCCCGGCCCGGGCGCGGAGTCGGCACCCGGGACAGGGGCAGGGGTACCGGGACCGCCCCTCGCCCAGGCCCGGTCGGCCAGCGGCAGGTCGCAGGCCACGGCCGGGACGCCGTTCCTGGCCGCCCAGCGCAGAGCGACCAGCTCGGGAGAGAAGTCCGCGAACGGATAGAAGGCGGGGCCCCGTTCACCACCCGCCCCCGTCCCGTCCGAGGGAACGGCGGCGAGTGCCACCGGGGCCTCGGTCTCCTCGTGGGCGAGCCAGCCCAGCCACGGCTGGAACTCGGCGGGCAGCTCGACGAGGAGTACGTCGGGCGCCGCCGCGTCCAGCATCGCCGGCAGGGCGGCCGCCAGCGAGGGCGCGTGGTGGCGCACCCCGATCAGGAACGGCAGCCCGGGCCCGGCCGCCGCGAGGGCCTCGACCGCGGCCTCCGGAGTGGAGGGCCCGGCGCACGGGCCCTGCGGCGCGTCCGCGGTCGATGCCTCCGTTACGGGCGATGTCTCGGCGGTGGCCCGTGAGTGCGGGGTGGCCCACATGTCGGGGTTGGTCGGCTCGCTCATCCGTCAGCTCTCCAGTACCGCGCGAAGCTCCCACAGGGCACGCCAGGTGGCCGACCCCTGCTCCGCGCGCCTGCGTACCGGACCGTCCCAGTACCCCAGCAGCCGTGCCGCGTCGGCGGGATCGTCCTTGCGTACGACGCCGAGGAGATGGCCGGGCAGGAGCGAGAGCACGTCCCGGTCGCCGGGGAAGTAGGCGGTGGCCAGGGCCAGGGAGCCCGCGACGGAGACCGCCTCCGCCGTGCTCATCACCGTGGAGGGGCGTTCGACCTCCCAGCCCTCCACGGAGCGGCCGTCACGCAGGTCCCGGAAAGCGGTGACGAGGGCTTCGAGGACCGCGTCGTCCACCTGGTAGGCGGCGCCCGCCCGTTCGACGGCGGCTCGCGACTGGCGCCGTACGAGCGCGGTCTCGGCGTCCACATCCCCGATCGGGCCCACCGTCTCGAAGTTGAAGCGGCGCTTCAGCGCGGCTGACATCTCCGAGACACCCTTGTCCCGCAGGTTGGCGGTGGCGATCAGGGTGAATCCGGGGGCCGCGTGCACCTGGGCGCTCCGGCTTCCCGCGAGCTCGGGCACCGCGATCCGCCGTTCGGACAGCAGGGACACGAGCGCGTCCTGGACCTCGGGCAGGCAACGCGTGACCTCCTCGACACGGGCGACGGCGCCCCGGGTCATGGCGGTGAGCACCGGGGAGGGCACCAGGGCTTCCTCGGTGGGGCCTTGGGCGAGCAGCAGGGCGTAGTTCCAGCCGTACTTGAGCTGGTCCTCGGTGGTGCCCGCGGTGCCCTGCACGGTGAGCCCGCTGGTTCCGCAGACGGCGGCCGACAGGAGCTCGGAGAGCATGGACTTGGCGGTGCCGGGTTCGCCCACCAACAGCAGTCCGCGCTCCCCGGCGAGGGTGACCACGCAGCGTTCGACCAGGGCGCGTTCGCCGACGAACTTCTGCTCGATCACAAGGCGGCGCGGTACGCCGGCACCGGGCTGCGCGGACTTCGGCAGGCCGAGCGGCTCGCCCGCGCTGCCCATCACGAAGGTGACGACCGCGCGCGGGGTGAGCAGCCAGCCGGGCGGGCGCGGCCCCGGGTCGTGGGCGGCGAGGAAGGCCAGCTCCGTGCCGTACCGGTCCTCCGGCGGGGTGACCTGGCGGTCCGCCCGGCCGGAACCACCGGCAGGGGGCGTCGCCTGGTCCGGGATCCCGCCGGTGCTCTCAGGGGCGGTCGTGGTGTCGCTCGTCATCGGCGGCGGTCCTTCTGGGGTGCGCGGGTGTCCAGTTCTTCGAAGGCGGGGGCGTCGCCGCCCCGGGCCCGTGTCCAGGCCGTGGCGAACAGCTCGGGCACGGGGATGTCCGGCAGGGTCCGGGTGGCACCTTCCACGGGGTAGAGCCGTTCCTTCCAGGTCTCCAGCGGCAGGCCGGGCGCGCCGCGTTCGAGCCAGCCGCAGGGGAGGAACAGGGTGCGGCCGGCGCGGGAGCGCTTGGCCTCCAGTACGAGGTCGGTGGCGCCGAGCTCCGCCCGGGCCTTCTTGATCCGTGCGGGCTTCCACTCGGTCCAGCGGGCGCAGTTGCGGTCCGTCGGGTCCGGCAGGGCGAGCAGCATCAGATACAGGGCGGCGGCGTCGACGCTCAGGCCGAGGGCCCCGGCGGCCTCGGCCACAAGGTCGGGCACGGTGCGCGTCGGGTCCTGGACCGGGTGGGGCGGTGCGCCGTCGGGCGCGCCCGCCGAGACCAGGGCGTCGATCTCCTTGCCCAGCAGGGTGCGCAGGGCGCGGACTTCACCCATCCGGTACTGCGCGACGGTCCCCTCGACCAGGCCGAACGCCGGGTCCTCGGAGCCTTCCAGGCCGGCCGGGCGGATCAGGAGTTTCTCGTTGCTGCCGTGACCGGCTGCAAGGAGCAGCGCCGTACCGGCCCGGACCAGTCCGTCGGGCCCCGCGCCGCCGGTCTCCGGAAGCTGGTGGGCGGCCCGGACCACGGCGCCGATCGAGCCGCCCGCCTCGGTCCAGTCCAGCCCGAGGTCCAGCACCAGGTCCGGGTCGGCGAGGGTACGGCGCAGGGCCGCCAGCCCCACGGGCAGGTGCGCCCGCAGGGGGTGGCCGTACGGCAGGGTGTAGGCGAGGGTCCGCAGCGCGGTCACCGCGGAGGAGAACGAGCCGTACGCACCGACCCGGCGCAGACCGGGCCGGCCGGTGCCGTCCTCGACCGGGGACCCGTGGCCCAGCCATGTACGGGAGGCCGAGTTGAGGATCAGGTCGACGGCGCCGGGGGTGGTGCCCGACAGGTCGAGATCCAGTTCCTCGGGGACGCGGACGAGGGAGGCCAGGCGCTGCTGCCAGACCTCGGCGGCGGCCTGGATGTCCGGGCCCGTGGACCACAGCTCGGCCGGGTCGGCGGGCAAGAGCGCCTGGAACAGGGCGTGGCAGTCGGCACGGGGCAGGGCGTTCAGCCTGGCCTGGGCCGCCTCGAAGGCGCGGGTCTTCGCCCCGAGCAGTCCGAGCGCCTCGGCGCCCGGCTCGTCCACGGCGGCCGACACCAGGGCGGCGGACTGGAGCGGCCCGATCCCGGTCGCCGCGTGGAAGGCCTCGACGGCCTCGGGGCGCCAGGGCGCCGGGCCCTGCTCACGTACCAGTGCGGTGAGCCGGTGGAGCCGGCTGCGGGTGATGCCCTGGTGGAAGCGCTCGTGGTCCAGGGTGAAGCCGGGAACAGGACCGAAGGCGCCGGTGGGATCGTGGTCCACAGCCAGCCAGCGTGCCGCGTCGTTACGGGAGTTCCGGCCGCGCTCGGCGAGGACCACGACGGTGCGGGGACCCTTGCGCAGCACCTGGCCGAGCCGGTGGACGACCTCGATGCGTCCCTGCCCGGGCGTTCCGCCGCACGGCTCGATGAGCTCCACCAGCCGGACCGTGCCTGCCGGGTCCGCCAGCGGGCCCTCGGCGAGCGTGTCGAGCAGGACGACGAGACCTGCGCGGTGTTCGGGCGAGGTGGTCGCCGAGGCGGCCCGGTAGGCCAGTTCCGGCAGCTTGTCGAGCAGGGAGGTCCAGTTCAGGTGCTGACCGGGGACGGTGTACTCGTCCCGCTGCCAGCCGTCCACGGGGGCGAACGGAACCTTGGAGGGTACGGGCAGGCCGAAGGCAGGCTCGCCACCGAGGACGTGATTGACGGCGAGGATCTGCCGGACCACGGTCCAGCGGCTCTCCGTTCCCCACCAGCCGTTGTGCATCCGCTCGGAACCCCAGACGGTGGCGTGCAGCAGGGTCACGTCGTCGGCGTGCTCGGGCGAACGGTCGGAGAACATGTCCTGGGTGTGCGCGGTGTTCCGGGGGGTGACGGGCTGAGGCGGGTCCAGGTAACGGGCGGCCGCGACGGCCCTGTCCACCGCGTCGTGGACGAGTGCGGTGACGCCGTCGAGGAGCCGCGCGTCGGTCACCTCGGGCAGCACCCGGGCGACGGCTTCCCGGCTCAGTTCGTGCGACGAGGGCCCGGTGTAGTCCTCCACGGCCCGGAAGGCCTCCAGGTGCCGGGCGACCGCGGTGGCGACCTCCTCGAAGAGCTCTGCAGCCCGGGAATCGGTCAGGTTCCGCAGGGCGATGGAGCCCCGCTCGTCCCTGGGGCGCATGGCGTGCCAGTAGGTGACGGGAGGGACGTAGGGGGTGCCTGCGGCGTCGCAGTCCCTCACGGAGCCGGGGGTGACGGACCACAAGCTTCCGCCTGCGCCCGGTGTGTCCGCCGGATGAGCCTCGACGGACCGTCCGGCGAGGGCCATGACGGGGCGTGATCCGCCGGGCAGGGTGAGGGCACCGAGCGGCACCAGGGAGCCACCGTGGGGTGTCAGGGTCACGGTGTGGCCGTCGGGGGTACCCGCGACGATCCGGTGCCCGTCCGCGGGAGCGGGCATGCCCGGCTCGGTGGCGGTGCGGCGGACCCAGCGGCCGAGGACCGTGCCGTCCGTGCCGAACGGGGTGCCTTCGAGACCGGGCTGGAGGGGCAGCACCTGGCAGTGTTCGGTGAGCAGCCGGGTGCCGTCCTGCACCCCGGAGTGGAGGAAGGCGGGCAGGGAGGCTCGTCCGTGCGTCCCGCTGGCCGGGTCGTACTCCAGCCAGACCCGCGCCGTGCCCTGGTGGCCGTCCCGCCAGTGACCGGTGCCGTCGGAGAGAACGGCGCGCTGCGGCGGAAGGGAGGTGTCGCCCGCGTGCAGGGCCTTGCCACCGGTGGCGCGGCCACCGCCGGGCAGGGGCACGCAGACGTCGTCGGAGGGGCTGGAAGCACCCCAGCGAGGGATCTGCTCGCCTCCGACGGTGAACACATCGGCGGGGCGGTGCGACCAGTAGCCGCGCTGCTTCCCGTCCTCCCACCAGATGACCAGCAACTCCCCGTCGACGTAACGGAAGGCGAGTGTCCGCCAGTGGTCGACGGTGGCCGGCAGCCTCAGGGTGTGCCGCAGCAGGACGCCTTCCGGGCCGACGACGACGGCCCGTTCGAGGGTGTTGAGGATGAGCGCGGGCCAGGCGCCGGTGATGCCGACGCCCTCCGACCGGTTACGCCGCTGACGCGCCGCGGCCGCCTCCTCGGACAGTTCGGCGTACGTCTCGTCCAGTGCGGGCCAGCCCAGTTCGTCGAGGACGCCGGTGCGCAGGGTCGAGGCGAGCAGCGGGACGACGTCGTGGTCCTCGAGGATCCGCACGGCCTCGGGGGCGACCTCCGCGACCACGGAGCGGTATGCCGAGAGCTTGTTGAGGGCCCTCCTCAGTCCGGGGAGCCCTTGGGATGCCGTGTACTCCTCGGCGCAGGCGGTCAGCCATTCCCTCAGAATCCCGGACAGCACCGGATGCGCGGCCAGTTTCGCCATGCCGGTCTCGCCCAGCCGCTGACCGTGTCCGCTGCCGAGGTCACCGACGGTCCGGCTCAGCAGGGCGCGGAAGACCGGCTGTTCGGCGACAGCCGTGAGGTCCCGCTCTCCGGGCGCGGTGTCGGTGAGCCAGGAGCCGAGCGCGACGGCGGGGCCCTGCGAGGTGCCCTTGCCCTGGTCGTCCGGCTCGGCGACGGGGATGCCGGAGGCCAGGCAGAGGTCGAGGAGATCCAGGTCGGCGGTGCGCAGCCAGCGGCCCTGGAACAGCTCGACGGGGCGCCCGTCGGCGCGCAGCCGGTTCGCCATCCGGGCGGCCAGGTCGAGGGTCTGCGGGCTGCGGCCCGGCGTGGCGCTGTTACGCCTGCGGTGGGCCTCCCAGCGGGACAGCCAGTCGGCCGGGGAGACGGAGAGGTCACTGGGGGCGACGGAGTCGGCGTCCGGAAGGGCGGTCAGCAGGTCCTCGGCACCGGATTCGGTCAGCAGTGCGAGCCAGCCGTGCTCGCCCTCGGTGTCCCGGGCGCTCTCGCTGAAGGTCTCCGGGAAGAAGGCGAGGAGCCGGGCACGTACGGCCGCCTCCCCTCGGGCGAGGGTGACGAGTGCGGGGCGGTAGGCGGTCCAGAACGAGGCGGGAGCGCGGACGATTCCCGGGGAACCGATCAGGTCGGCCATCAGCTCGCGTTCGGCGGTCTCGCGGTCCAGTCCGGCGGCCTTGACCAGCGCGCGCACATCCTGCGGCAGTGCCGCGTAGGGGGGCATGCCCGCACCGCAGCGCTCGACCAGCAGGCGACGGAACTGCACCCAGGCGTCCGCCGGTTCGAGCCGGGCCACCAGGTCGCGTACGTACTGCCGCAGGGCCTTGACGGTCAGCGCCCCGGCGAAGGCGAACTCCAGGAAGACCGCTCGCTGCCGGTCCTCGTCCACGACCAGCCCGTGCACCCGCTCGGCCTCACGGGCCTTGCCGAAGAAGGAGGCGGCGTAGCTGGTGTTCTCCGCCTGGAGGAAGAGTCGGGCCACCTGCTCGTAGTAGGTGGGGAGGAAATGGGGCACGGCCCGGCCGAGCCGGGTGCCGAGGGCGTCGAAGCCTTCCTTGGCCGCTCCCGCGCGGCCCTTGGCCTGGCGGCCCAGCCGCTCGATGTCCTTGACCAGGGCCAGGGCGTGGTGCCCGTTGGCCGGGTCGTTGACCAGGGCCCAGGCCGGGAAGCCCAGCGTTTCGCGGCGCACCTGGCCCACGACGGGGGTCTCCGCGCTCCGGGCCAGCCCGAGGAACTCCAGGGCCAGATCCTCGGCTTCGCCGAGCGTGCCGGGCACGAGCCGGACCACGGGTCGGTCGCCGAGGGCGGTGTGCGTATAGGTGCGGGCGGTCAGCGCGTCGGCGTCGTCCCGGTCGCTGATGCCGGCGGGGAGGATCGCGCCCGCGTCCAGCAGGGCGGCCGCGCGGGCCTCGGTGGCGGGGCCGGCGGCACCCTTGCCCGAGTTCTGGGCGGGGAGGGACACCGTTCCCGCCGGCGTCGTGCCTGCTTCGGTCGTGCCTGGTGCAGTCGTGTTCACGTTCGTGTTCGCCGTCGTCGCATTCGTCGTCGTGGTGTTCATGCCGCCCGCTCCTCGTCCTCCACGTCGCGGCCGGCATACAGCGCCGCCGCCATGCGCATGCCCTCGGACCAGGTGACGGGTCCGACCTCGGCCGCCTTCAACGCACGCCCCGCGGGGTCGGTCCAGCCCAGGGGGCCCGTCTCCGTGCCGTACTCGTCGTATCCGTCGTGCTCGCCGATCCAGATGCGCGCCTCGGCGGTGGCGCCGTCCTCGACGACGGGGCAGACCGCGTACCCGCCGCGCGAGCGATACCCCAGCTGGGTGACACGGCCGTGCAGGAAACGCAGTTCCTTGAAGACCCCGCCGGCGTAGTCGTCGACGGACGTGGAGTCCGGGGCGAGGCCCTGCGGCCGATGCCACACCTCGCGGAACAGCTGCTCCACGTTCTGGCGCATCCCGAGTTCGACCGCGAACTCCCTCAGCTCGTCGAGGTCGTCGAGAAGGACGGGGTGAGGCACTCGGACGACGTCAGGGGTGATGCGGACCGTGTCTCCGTCCAGGTCGACGAGGCCGAGACCGCGCGCGGGGTCGACATCGCGCAGGAACCCGGCGACCCCGCCGTCCGCGCCGGTCACCACCACGTCCCGCAGGGCCGCCTGCCACGCCGGGTCGGGCCAGACCTGGGCGAGAACAGCCGTGGGGACGGGCAGCGAACGCACCATCCACTGCTCGACGTCGGTCAGGCACCGGCGTTCGTGCCGCTCCAGCCACTCGGTCAGCTGCCGGAGCCCGACGACCGCCGGATCGTCCTTCAGCTTGGCCGGAACGGACTTCAGCCGCCGGCCCTTTCCGTTGCGGGCCACCACCTTGCCCGCCTCCAGGGCGACTTCGTAGTCGCCCGCCTGCACCCACCCCATGCGCTGTTCTCCCCGTTGTTCCGGACGTGCCGGTCTGGCGGCACGCTGATGAGACCCATCGACGGCGACGCACCGTGACGATTGAGAGGAACTCTAGGTGTAGCCACTGACAATGAGTTCGGCGTCCGTGCGCCTGGTCGTACCGGCACGCAGCAGGCAGGTCGCCGAACTTCGGGCGCGGGCACGGGTGGAGCCACCGGCCTCCACGAACAGGGTGGGGGCGGGCCCGTCGATCCCGGCCTCGGTGAAGGACGACGTTCTGGCGGGCGGTCGGCCGCCTCTCGGTCGAGGCCGTCGTGAGCCCGGTCGCCAATCACCGACGGATCTGTTGGATTCGCGCTGCCAACGGGCCCCGAAAGTCGGGGTTCCATCGGACGTCGCGGCTCCCCTCACCAAGATCCCAGAAACCATAGACACTGTCTACTCAATCATGGTAGACACTGTCTATGGAACGCGAGAACTCTCTCAGGGAACGGTTGATCGACGTCGGGGTGGACCTCGTGATGACCGACGGAACGACCTCGCTCGGACTGCGTGAGATCGCCCGCCGGGCGGGGGTGTCACACGGGGCTCCGCGTCGGTACTTCCCTACTCATCACTCCCTGCTCTCCGCGATCGCCCGCCGCGGTTTCACCGACCTCGAGGTCCGGTTCGCGGCCGCGACCGACAGCGCGATGTCGGCACGCGCCCAGTTGCAGGGGATCGGGCGGGCGCATGTCAGGTACGCGCTGGAGCACCGCGGCATGTTCGAGCTGATGTTCCGGCATGACCTGCTCGACAGCGAGAAACATCCGCCGGACCAGTCACAGCTCCGCGATTCGACTCTGCCCATGTTCGAGCTCATGGTCGAACTCGTCGTCCGGCTGCGGACGGAACAGGCTGCCGAGCGCCGCCCCGGTGCACCGAGCGATCCCCCGCCGCCGGCCGTGACGGCAGCCGCCCTCTGGTCCAACCTCCACGGCCTCGCCCAACTGTGGGCCTGGGGCAGCCTCCAGCTCGCCCTCAACGCCGTACCACCCGGCGGAGCGTCTGACGACAGCCATCTCGACCAGCTCGTCGCGGCGGTCCTGGACGCACATCTCGGCCCGGTGACGTCGTGACCGCGACATTACGGCGGCGGCTCGCACTCCTGGCCAGTGTGACCGGCGCAATGATCGTCGCATTGGACGGCACGGTGCTCATGGTGGCGCAGCCCAGCCTGCAGCGTGACCTCGATGCGAGCATGAAGCAGGTCCAATGGACCAGTACCGCCTACCTGCTCGCCGTGGCCGCGCTTCTCGTCACCGCCGGGCGCTTGGGCGACCGGTACGGGCACTCGCGGATGCTGTTCACCGGTGTGCTCGGCTTCGCGGCGGCCTCAGCCGGTGTCGCGCTCGCTCCCGGCGCCGGGTGGGTGATTGCCCTACGCGCCGCCCAAGGCCTGTTCGGTGCACTCCTCCAGCCGGCGACACTCGCGCTTCTGAGGCTGGCGTACCCGGCGGATCGGCTCGGCACGCCGGTCGCCTTCCGTACCAGCGCGATCGGGGTGGCCGCGGCGGCCGGCCCGGTGCTCGGGGGCGTTCTCGTCGCGCACCTGGGCTGGCGTGCGGTGTTCTGGATCAACGTCCCCGTTGCGCTCGCGATCGCCGCCCTCACCCTCGCCGTGTGGGCACCGGCGCCCTCACGTACCGGGGCCCAGCGACTCAACCTCACCGGCGCGGCCTTGCTCGCAACTGCGCTCGCGGTCCTGGTGCACACCCTGTCCGGCATACCGGCCCACGGGTGGACCACCGCGCCGACATGGACCGGCCTTGTCGCAGCGGCGGGCGTCACCGTGGCGTTCGTCGGGCACGAACGCCGCACCGAGCACCCGCTCGTGGCCCCGGCAGTGGCACGATCCGTACCGGTGGCGGCATCGGTGACGATCCTGCTGGTCACCACTGGCGGCATGTTCGGCGCACTGTTCGTGGCCACCTTCTCCCTCCAAGACATACGTGGGCTCGACCCCCTTGCCAGTGGCCTGAGCGCGCTCCCGCTGACGGCGCTCATGGTCCTCGGCGCGCCTGTCGCCGGCGCCGCGCTGCGCAGGTACAGCCCACGCCGTACCGCGATCGTCGGTGCGGTCCTCGTCATCCTCGGCATTGGAGGTCTTGCGGTAAGCGGTCTTGGCACCGGCGATCTTGGCACCGGCGGCCTGTACCAGCCCGCCTCGGTCGGAACGTGGGCGGTGACCGGCACGGCCTTCGCCTTCGCCGCCCTCGGCGTGGGCTTCGCCACCGTCATGGTCACCGCCACGGCAACCGTCGTGGGTGAGGCGCCGCCCGGATACGCCGGGGTGATCGGTGGACTCAAGCAGACGGCTATGAACGTAGGCCCGGCCCTGGGAATCGCCATAGCCGCCGGCATGATGACGCCGAGACCGTCGGCCGTCGCCGCCCAGGCGGCGGGCATGACCCCGGAAATGTCGGCGTCGGCGACGACCCCCACCCTGATGGTCCTCGCGGGACTCGCCGCCCTGGCCCTGCTGCCGGCATCGCTGCTACCGACGCAGTCGCCCCGCAGCACAGGACCTCGCACGACCACCCCGGACACTCACGGCATCCACGCCGGTGCCGAACCGGAGCGAAGCGTCAGGTGACCGGCTGACACCGCGGCCGCTCGCTCACCGGTAGCGGTGTCGTTCATGTCGAGCATATCGAGGGGGCGATCTCTTCCACGGCACTACGAGCGAAGTCCATCCGTTTCAAAGCGACTTGGGGAAGGCGCCGCGCAGTGCGGAGCCCCGGATGACGAACGCGACGCGAATGACAGGCAGCATGCACACGACTTGCATCACCGCGTACCACGGAGGGCAGACACCCGGGATCAGGTCGACACCGATGATCGCGATCGGCATGATCACCACCAGGGCACTCACGCGCTCGAAAGCCCGTCGGGATCCCCGGGAAGCGGACACGGTCAGCCGGTGGATCAGCACGGCGACCACAGGCAGCAGAACTGCCCGGACCCACATGAACGAGTTCACCGTATGACCGCTGCTCGCCACCACGATGACTGCCAGGAGAGCGGCGGCGCCGAGTGCGCCGCAGACCTTGATGCCGCTCCTCGCCGTGCTGAAGGCTCGCCGGGCGTGAGGAGCGGCGTGGTGGGCGGCCGAGGACGGGGGGTGAATGTTCGATTCCATGCTCACCGACGCTACGAAGCGCTCGACAGGCGCGGTATCCGTCTGGACGCACGACTGGGTGGGGCCAGCCCTACTCCCTGACCGACCAGGGCGGTAGCGGGCTCCGCGCAGTGCACAGTGGAAGCACAGACCGGCAAGCGAAGGACGAAACATGAGACCGCTGGGTTCGTGGCTGGCGCGCGCCGGCGTGGGGTGGATACGGGCGTGCGTCGTGGCGGCCGTCTGCATGTCGGCCCCGGCCTTGTGGGCAGCCGCCGTGGCGTTGGGGATCCGGTGGGGGGCGGGAAACCCGTGGTCGTGGGTCGCGCCCGTCGTGCTGGTGTGCGGGGGCACGCTCGCTCTGTCCCGTCCGGTCTGCCGGATGGTCCGCTTCCTCGTGGCGGAATGGATGGCCACCGTCATCCCCGCCGGATACCGGGAGGCCGGGTCGGTGACGCGGATGTCCACCGGGTACTGGTGGAACGGCTTCGGTTACGAGCGCACCCGCCGCGACGCCCTCCTGGACCAGAAGTGGCGCGTCCGGTGGAGGGATCCCGCCAACTGGCGCGACCTGAGGTTCACGGTCATCGCACCGCTCACCGCGGGCGGGGTCGCTTCCCTCCCGCCGGCCGGGGTGGCGGCGGCAGTCCTCGGGATCGGTCGGCCGGAGTCCGCGGTTCGCATCGTCGGGGCGCTCGGCCTGGTGGTGGCCTTCGCCGGTGCGCCGTACGCCTGGCGGTGTCTCGAGCCGGTGGCCGTCCGCTTCCTGCGCCCGTCACGCGCCATGGCGTTGGCGGACCGGGTGGACGAACTCACCGCCCAGCGCGCGGACGCGACGGTCGCCCAGGCCGCCGAGATCCGCCGCATCGAACGGGACCTGCACGATGGGGCACAGGCCCGCCTGGTCGGGCTCGGGCTCTCCCTGGCAACGGCGGAGAAGCTGATGGAGACCGATCCTGCCCGGGCCAGGACGCTGATGCGCGAAGCGCGGGCCGGTGCCACCGCTTCACTGACCGAGCTCCGCGAACTGGTCCAGGGAATCAACCCGCCCGTGCTGAACGACCGCGGGCTCATCGACGCCGTCCGCGCTCTCGCCCTGGACAGCCCGCTCGAAACGGCAGTCAGCGCCGACCTTCAGCTCCGCCTGGACCCGCCGGTCGAGTCTGCCCTGTACTTCGCCGTCGCCGAACTGCTGGCCAACGCGGTCAAGCACGCCCGTGCGGCACTGGCCCGGATCTCCATCACCCAGGACGACGCAGGAATCGTCATCGAGGTCGAGGACGACGGCCGCGGCGGAGCCGGGGTGCCAACCGACGGCGGGCTTGCGGGGCTGCGTCACCGGCTCGCGGCCTTCGACGGCACCCTGGAGATCACCAGCCCGGCCGGCGGCCCGACCCGGGTGAGGATGATGGTGCCATGCGAATCGTCGTAGCCGAAGACCTCTATCTCCTGCGTGACGGCATGGTCCGCCTCATCGAAGCGTACGGACACCAGGTGGTGGCGACGGCAGCCACCGGACCCGAAACGCTCGAGGCACTGCTGAGGTGGCGGCCGGACGTCGCCGTCATCGACGTACGCATGCCGCCGACCCGGTCGGATGAGGGCCTGCGCGCCGCTCTCGCCGCCCGCTGCGAACTGCCGGGACTGCCGGTCCTCATTCTCTCCCAGTACGTCGAGCAGCTCTACGCCCGTGAGCTCCTGGCCGACGGCGCCGGTGGCATCGGCTATGTGCTCAAGGAGAGCGTCTTCGACGCCGATCAGTTCCTCGACGCCCTGGAACGGGTCGCCGGTGGCGGGACCGCCATGGACCCAGCCGTCATCGCCAAGTTGCTGTCCAGCGGGTCCTCGAACCGGCGGCTCGAACGGCTCACCGAGCGCGAACGCTCCGTGCTCGGCCTCATGGCCGAAGGACTGTCCAATCAGGCCATCGGCCGGCGCCTCTTCCTCAGCGAAAGCTCCATCAGCAAGTACACGACCTCCATGTTCGGCAAGCTCGGCATCACCGATGACGACACCAATCACCGCCGCGTCCTCGCCGTCCTCGCCTACCTGAACAACCCGTGAGCCCCCTCGGCTCCACCGCGGTCGGCGATCACACATGGCCCAGCTCCGGCACCGGCCGCCTGCGGCACGGTCGCAAGCTCGCCCCGCTGCACCGCCCCTGGTCAGCCCGATGATCCCCGGGAAATCGGTCAGCCCCAGGTGAGCGGATCGAGATGAAGGTAGAAGCGCAGGCGGTCGTGGTCGAGGTCGATGCCGTACCTCTCGGCGAAGGCCGTGTCCGCAGCCCGGGCCTGTTCCTCGCCCGTCCATGTCTCCCGCGCGTTGGCGAGCAGTAGTGCCAGGTCGGCGTAGCGGTCGGCCAGGCCGAGGCGGCCCAGGTCGATGAAGCCCGACACCTCCAGGGTCTGCGGGTCGAGGATGATGTTCGGCAGGCACAGGTCCCCGTGGCAGACGACCATGTCTGCGGCTTCCTGCTCCAGTCGCTGGGGGACCTGCCGGGTGAGGCGTCCCAGCAACTCCGTGGTGAGCGTGTGCTGTTGGTCGACGGGGAGGAACTCGGCGTTGACAGCATCACGGGCCACGACGTCGCGCGCCACGGCGACCATGGCGTCCAGCCCTCGGCGGAAGGGGCACAGTGGCACGGGTGTCCCGTGCAGTCGGCGGACGGCGTCCGCGATGTGGTCCCAGGCGACCCGGAGGTCGCCAGCAGGCACCTGATCAGCGGGGATGCCGGAGACAGCGCCCGTCACCAGACAGGCTCCGGCGTCACCGGACTGCCAGTGGAGCAACTGGGGACCAGGTACACCCTGCCCGCTCAGCCACACGACCCGGTCGCGTTCGGCCTCCAGCTCGGCCGCATCCGCCGCGGGCACGCACTTGGCATACCGCGTGGCGTCCGCGCTGCGCAAGACCGTGGCTCCCGACTCCCCCGCGGTGACAGGCACCCAGCCGCTGTCATCCACGCCGAGCAGCACCGGCGATACGGCCTGAGTTCCGCGACGATCGCGCATGCGACCAGCCTAGCCAGCCCGGTGGCCCGGTCGGTGCGGCCGGGTCAGCCGGCAGCACCGGGGAGGCGTGCGCTTGCCCGGGCCCGGACGGCACCACGCGGATCGGAGCATCCGGCCGGCATCCGCACGACCGCGCCCCACACCGACACCGTCGCCGTCGCCGGCTCCCGTCAGTCGCTCCCTGGGCGGAGAAGGAGACCGATGGCTCCCACGGGGACGCCCTCAGGGTCGTCCGTGACGTCGAACTGGGCGATCTCGACAGCCGTGAACGTTCCAGGCTCCAGCCCTTCCGTCAGATCGCCCCGCAGGTGCACCCGCCGTTGCTCGCCGCCGTCCAGGTCGATGACCAGGCGAGGCCCGTCGCCCTCCTCGATGGTCAGAGCCATGTCGGGCATGGCCGACGGTCGGGCCTCCAGAACCTCGGTGAGCCTCCCCAGCGCGTCCGCGTCGGCCGGGCGGACCCTCAACTCGTACCGGGCGCCGGTCCTTCCCGGGTTGCCGGCCAGCCAGCTGAAGGCGAAGCCTGTCTCGCCCGGTGCGACGGTGTGGGCCATCAGGTTGAACTGGGCCCAGTGCGGTTCGTTGATGGGGTCGGGCGTGGTGTCGGGAGGGAGCGAGGACGACAGGGCGGTCGCCCGGGCCAGAAGGCACACGTGGTTCGGTGCGCCGGCCGGGATGGTTCCGGTGATCGGCCGGGTGCGGGCGACATAGGCACCGTGCGAGGGAACGGCGACCACCTCCTGCCCGAACCAGTTCAGCGTGGCGAATCCTGTCGTGGGCTCCGCCCACCACACCACCACGCTCGTGGCTGCGACCGACGTACCGGCACCGTGGTTCACGACGTCGACCGTGACGTCCATGGGCTGACCCGGTGTGAATTCGAAGCGGCTGGGGGTCCCGCTCACCACGATCGACGGGCAGTAGTAGAAGACGCCGGTCAGCGGACGGTCCGGCAGCCCGCGGTCACCGTCGAAGTACGGGATGACCAGGAGTGTGCTCGGCGTCGACGGGCCGTGCGGCTCACCGGGTTCCTGCGGCTGGTTCATGGTTCGGCTCCTGCGTGAACGTCTCGTCGCTTACGTCTCGTGGTAGGCGAGCACCTGCACGGGCACGGGGTCGTCGTGCACGGAGCCGTACGGGTCCGTGGTCCAGCAGCGGTGGCGATACCCGCGGTCGGCGTCGGCATCGAGGTTCTCGGACCGCTGCTCCCCACGGAGGATCTGGAGCAGCAGGTTCAGCGCCTGCTCGGGTGCTGCCCCCTCGACGAACACCGACGGGTCGGCGCCCGGCGGGTACGGGGAGGGGCGCGTGGGCGGGTTCTCATGGGCGGTGACCGGATCGAACGCGTACGTCTTCTCCGCCGCCGGCTCTTCCCTCAGGGGGTAGAGCTCGCGTACGGGCAAGGAGAGGAACTGCCTGTGGAGCGGCGAGGTGAGCAGGAGGTCGTCCGGCGGGACCAGACCGACCAGGGCCAGGTAGTTGAAGGCTTCGTCGGCTGCCTGCCACAGGCCGGTGTGCATCTCGAACAGGCGCTGTGCGATCTGTGGCCCCGCCGGGGAGGCGGCGACCGCGACCAGGGCGTCCCCCGTGACTGACGTGGGCTGCTCCGGTTCGTCGTCACCGCTGAGTCCGTCGAAGAAGTCCGAGACCCCCTCCTTGCAGCTTCCGCTGGCGACGAGCCCGACGATGCACGAGATACCGAGGCACATCAGGAAGACCAGAGTGCCGATGATGGTGTAGGCCCACCAGGGGCAGCCGCCGCCGTTGTCGCCGGCCTGGCCCGTGGTGTCGGCACCCGAGACCTCGTCGACCGTGCCCGGAGCCGCGCCCTGGTCGGAATGGGGATACTCGAAACCCTGGTCGTCGTACGTCTCCGGCAGACCGCCGCCCGCCGTCGTGTGCAGACGGACCGCGATGGATGCGACAACCGGCCTGGGCAGCGGAGGCCGACGGATGACGTCGTACAGCTCGAGTTGTCGCAGTGTGCGGCGCAGCCCGAGGTCGATGTCCGGCAGTGGCGGGGTGAGTGCCGGGTCGTACGTCTCCGAGAGAGCCTGGGCGAGGACCTGTGCCACAGCGGACGGCGTGGCATCGCCCGGGGCGGGCACCAGGGGGCGCAGCTTGTCCGCCAGCTCACGGGGCTTCGCCACGGTGTAGTGCCTGGCGCACCAGCTTCCCACGGCGTTACGGGCCAGGCGGTTGCGGAAGCGATGGCTGCGGCGAGGTCCGCCGACTCCCTGTCCGAGGTAGGCGGAGCCGGTGACGTTTCCCGCGTAGGAGGCCAGTACGCCGAACGCCAGCGCACGGGCGGTGGGGTCTCCGCCGGCTCGGGAGAACACGGTGCGGGTGAAGGCGTCCTGTCGGCGTGCCAGGAAAACGTCACCGTATCCCCAGTCGGACAGCGGAAGGCCGGCCTGGCGCGGATGCGGCGGGAGGTGCTTCAGCGGGCGCAGGTCCTTGCGCAGCTGCCGGACGCCCGCCGAGAGCTTCTTGGCCTTCCGGAGCAGGACGACCATGCGCGCCATGGCCTGGTTGAAGGAGTCCGCCGCATCCGGCTCGTCGGGCGTCTGCAGGGCCTTCTCGACCTCCTGGCGGACCTCGCCGATGCCTTCGTAGAGGTCCATCCCTGTCTTCCACAGGTCCCCCGCTCTTTCGAGCAGGTCGGCCTCGGTGCCGTCCGCGGACGCATGCGTGAGCACGTGGTCGGTGAACAGCCCGACCAGGGCGGCCCCCTCCTCGGCGGCCGCCGCGTCGGCGAACTCCTGCAGCTGGGCGAGTTCGGCGGGGCCCGCACCGCCCCCGGCCACCGGGACCTGGGCGCGCAACTGCTCCAGAACGGCAACGTGGGCGTAGTAGTCGATCACAAGACCTCCTCGGCGCAGCCGCGCGGAGCAATACCAGTTCGACCAGGACGATTCGCAACAGAACAGTCTGGAGCGACAGTAGAGCGCAGACACCGCAAGTCGCCTGATATGCGCGCACATGGGGCCATACGGCGCTCTCGCCCGCACCCCGACTCCACTCGACTCGGCAAGCAGGTGTGTGAGCCGGACCTGGCCCGCCCCAGGCCACGCCGGTCAGGGCACGGCCTGCGTCCGTGCTGTACGGGCGGGCCGTGGGCAGGACGGTCAGCTCGCTGATGTTGACGTGCTGGGGAAGCGCGGCGATGAGGGCAACGGCCTCTGACGGTCAGGCCGCGTCGTCGCAGGCGGTGGCGGCGGACCTGTCCTGCCAGGCCGCGAGGTCGTCCTGGAGGCTGCGGATCGTGACCAGCCGGCGTTCGATCGCGTCACGGCCGAGAGCCAGATGCCCGGGGAGCTTCTCCCCACTGGTGACCTCGTGGATCAGGGCGGCTCCCTTGACCGGGTCACCGAGCTGGGTGTGGTTGGCCGTGCCGATCCAGTCGAGAGTGGTGTGGGCCGGTGTGCCGTCGTAGGCGGGGATGCGCCGGGCCGCGGTCGACAGCGAACTGGTGTCGAGGAAGTCGGTGCGGAAGACACCTGGCTCCACGACCATGCTCTGGATCCCGAACGGCTCCAGCTCTGCCGCGAGCGCCTCGCCGATGCCGGCCACCGCGAACTTCGAGGCGCTGTACATGCTCACCCCGGGCTCCCCCTCGAACCCCGAGCGGGAGCCGATGTGCACGATCTTGCCGCCTCCGGCTGCCCGCATGACGGGCAGGACGGCGCGCGTCATGTTGATCAGCCCGAAGACGTTGAGGTCGAACAGGGAGCGTGCTTCGGCGTCGGTGATCTCCTCCAGCGCTCCGAGCAGGCCACGGCCCGCGTTGTTGACGAGGACGTCGATGCCGCCGAAGCGTTGCACGGCCCTGTCGACGGCATCAGTGATCTCCTCGCTCCGGGTGACATCGGCAGCGACGCCGAGGACCCGGTCGGAGCGGCGCAGGTCCTCCGGCAGCTTCTGGGGGTTGCGGGCGGCCGCCACGACTGTGTCGCCGCCCCGGAGTGCGGCCCGTGCGATCTCCAGACCCAGTCCGCGGGATGCGCCGGTGACGAACCACGTCGACATGTCGACATGAGGTACCTCCACGTTGTCTGTTCGGACAGTGCCCCGGCCGCCCATCCGGCGGCGGGGCCCGGCTTCCACTGAACCGGATCCGGAGAGGCCGAAGAGGCCGTAAAAGGGCCCGCCCGGTCGGGGGACAAAGTGGGCCACCCTCCGCGCTGTCGGATCCTCGGCGACTGCGCGAGGCTGGACGGATGGACCGTGAGCACCCCGACAGCGCACCCATGGCGGAGTTCCTCCGCTCCGCCCGCTCCCGCCTCACCCCGCAGGAGGCCGGGCTCGACGACCCCGGCCTGGGCCGACGCCGGGTGTCCGGCCTGCGCCGGGAGGAGCTCGCCCGGCTGGCCGGTGTGAGCGTGGACTACTACACGCGCCTCGAACAGGGCCGCAGCCGCAGCGCCTCGGCGGAGGTCCTCGACGCGCTCGCCGGCGCCCTGCACCTGGACGACGCCGAGCGCAGCCACCTGCACACACTGGCCCGGCCCCGGCCCGTACGGCGTCGACGGCCCCGCCCCCAGAAGATCCACCGGGCCACCTGGGACCTGCTGGACACCCTCCAGCAGACCTGCCGCCCCAGCTTCGTCCTCGGGCGGCGGCTCGACGTGCTGGCCCACAACCAGCTCGCCGGACGCCTGATCACCGACTTCCGCGCGCTCCCCGCAGCCGAGCGGAACCAGGCCCGCTTCGTCTTCCTCGACCCGCATGCGCGCGAGCTGTACCGGGACTGGCCCCGCGTCGCTGCGGACACCGCAGCCATGCTCCGCCTCGATGCGGGCCGCCACCCCGACGACCCCGCACTGAGTGCCCTGGTCGGTGACCTGTCCATACACAGCAAGGAGTTCCGCCGCTTCTGGTCGGAGAACAAGGTCCACCGGCGCACGATCGGCACCAAGGACTACCACCACCCGCTCGTCGGCGACCTCACCGTCACCTACCAGGCCCTCACTCCCGGGGACGACCCCGCCCAGACCCTCTTCGTCTACGGCACCGAACCCGGCAGCCCCTCCGAGACCTCCCTGCGCCTGCTGGCCCGATGGGACGGGACGGCAGCCGATACCGGAAGCGTCACCGCGCCAGCCCCGCGGGCGCGCGGCTGACACGAACCCGATCCGGTCGTCACGGCGTAGCCGGGCACGTCCGCGGTCAAGCCGCCCAGGACGGTCCGGATCCGTCCAGGCCGTGACCGAGCGAAGCTGGTCACGACCCTTGCCTCCTCACCCCACCGTGTGAAAGCTTTACGTCATAGGACGCATGGAAACGTTTCCACAAGGAGGTGGGGCGATGGCCACGATCAAGGACGTCGCTGCCAAGGCAGGGGTCGCGCTGGGGACCGCGTCACGGGTACTGAGCGGCAGCAGCCAGACCTCCGCCGACTCCCGGGCCCGGGTGCTCGCCGCTGCCACAGAGCTCGGATACGTCGCCCACGGGCCGGCCCGGTCCCTGCGGCGGGCTCGGACCGATGTACTGGGGCTGCTGGTCTCGGACATCCGTAACCCGTTCTTCTCCGAGTTGGCTCACGCGGCCGAGCAGGAGGCCCGCCGGCACGGCTTCACCGTGCTGCTGGCCAACGCCAACGAGGACGCCGAGCAGGCCGATGCGTACCTGCGGACCTTCGCCGGGCAGCGCGTCGACGGCCTGCTGTTCTCGCCCCAGGAGAACGTCTCGCCTCAGCTCACCAGCACACTCGCCTCGGGGGTGCCGCTGGTCTTCCTGAACCGGACGGTGGAGGGCGTCGACGCACCGCTGTACGGCACGGACAACGCGCAGGGCGTGCAGCAGGTGCTTTCCTGGCTCGAACGCCGGGGCCACCGCGATGTCGCGTTCATCGGCGGACCCCCCACGATCTCCACCGGCGCGGAGCGCCGCGCCGCCTATGTCGCCGGCCGGGCCGCCCATGGTGTCAGCACCGACGACCGGCTGCTCGACGCCGGTGACTTCCTGGCCGGCGGTGCTGCCCAGGCCATGGGGCGCGTCATCGACCGCGGTGTGCCGTTCACCGCCGTGTTCGGCGCGAACGGCCAGACCACCCTGGGCGCGGTGCGCGCGCTGCGCGAGCGGCTCGGCGCAGAGCAGGCGGCCCGCATCGAGGTCGTCTCCTTCGACGACCTCGACTGGTTCGAGTTCGCCTCACCGCCCATCAGCGCGGTCCGTAACGACGCCTCGGCGATCGGCCAGCTGGGTGTACGCGGACTGATCGATCTCCTCGCCGGCCGCCCGGCAGTGGGTCAGCGGATCGCGACCACCTTCACCGACCGCGCGGTGAGAGCCGACGGTTGAGCGCACCGGCAGCCGCCGCGCCACCCGCCGGAGACGCACCGACACGTCCTCAGCCGCCGGCAACGGCCGCCTGAACACCTGAGCCCGTCGTGCCGGCGCCGGCACGAGCTACGGGACCCGCCGCCCGCCCGGGGCGCACTGACGCGCCCCCGCCGGCGAGATACAGAACGCCCTGCTCGAAAGGAACAACCATGAAGGTCGCCCTCGGCGCAGATCACGCCGGTTTCCCGTTGAAGGAGGCCGTACGCGGGGCCATCGAGGCCCTCGGACATGAGGTGATCGACTGCGGCACGTACAGCGGTGACCCCGTCGACTTCCCTGACATCACCCGCTCGACCTGTGAGGCGGTGCTCGGCGGAACAGCCGAACGGGCCGTCCTCGTCTGCGGCACGGGCCAGGGCGCCGTCATGGCCGCCAACAAGCTGCCCGGCATCCGCTGCGGTCTCGCCCACGAACCGTACTCAGCCCACCAGGCCGTCGAGCACGACGACGCCAACGCCATCGCGATGGGGGCGTGGCTGGTGCCGCACGCACTCGTACCCGACATCCTGCGCGAGTTCCTCGACGCCGTGTTCGACGACGACGAGGAGACCCGCCGCCGGGTCGCCAAGCTCAACGCGCTCGACGAACTGACCCCGTCCCTCTGACCCTCACCACCCCGCCCCTCGCGCGGGCGGACCGCCCGTCGCGCTTAATGACACCGAACGCCCCGGCCCCGCACGGCCCCGTCAGGCGTCTCTTCGTCATGCCCGCAACCACAGAACCGAAGGCAGACCGGCCCCGCCCGTGCGGCCCCTTCCCTCTCACTGCGTCGACACCGGCACCTGACCGGCGACCCATCAAGGAGACCTCTCATGTCCACCAGCGCCACCGCCGGACGGCGGAGCGTGCTCGGCTCGAAGGACCGCGTCAAGACCGCGGTCGCCGCGGCCTTGGGCACCAGCGTCGAGAACTACGACTTCATCGCCTACGGCACGGCCTCCGCGCTCTACTTCGGCGCGGTCTTCTTCCCCGAGAGCGACCGGTTCGTCGGCACGCTCCTCTCCTTCGCCACCCTGGCCGTCGGATTCGTCATGCGCCCCCTGGGAGGCGCCGTCGGCGGCTACTTCGCCGACAAATTCGGACGCAAGCCCGTCCTGGTCACAGCGATGATCGTCATGGGCACCGCCACCTTCCTCATCGGCCTGCTGCCCACGTTCGAGCAGGTCGGCGTACTCGCACCGATCCTGCTCGTGATCATCCGGATGGTGCAGGGCCTGGCGTTCGGCGCCGAATGGGGCGGCGCGATCACCATGGCCTACGAGCACGCGCCCTGGCACCGCCGCGGGATGTTCGCGGCGATCCCCCAGTCCGGCAACCCCCTGGGCATCGCCCTGGCCAGCGGCGTGTTCGCCTTCAGTGACACGTTGGAAGGCAGCTGGCAGTGGAGGACGCCGTTCCTGCTCAGCGCCGTCCTGGTCGTCGTCGCACTGATCGTCCGCTCCCGTCTGTCGGAGTCCCCCGAGTTCCAGGAAGCCCAGGCCACCGGCAAGACCGAGAAGAACCCCCTGCTGGCGACCCTCACCCGTGACTGGCGCGGCATCCTGCGCGTCATCGCCCTGCGCGTCGTGGAGTCCTTCGCGTACTACTCCACCGCGACGTACCTGCTCAACTACATCACCGACCGCCATCCCGAACTCCGGCCCGTCGCCCTCGGAGCCATCACCGCCGCCAGCATCCTCGCCATCGCCGTGACCTTCCTGGCCGGCGCCCTTACCGACCGCATCGGACGCCGCCCCATCTACATAGCGGCCTGCACCATGGCGATCCTGTTCGCCTTCCCGATGTACCTGCTCACCAACTCCGCCCGGCCCGCGCTCGTGGTCACCGTGTTCATCATCGGGATCGGCCTCATCCACGCCTCGCTCACGGGAACCCAAGGGGCCTTGCTCACGGAGCAGTTCCGTACCGCGACCCGCACCTCGGGCGCCTCGTTGGGCTACCAGATCGCCGCGGCCATCGGCGGCTTCGCACCCTTGCTCGCCGCCGCGCTGGTGGGAGCCTTCGGCTGGCCGGGCGCCGCGCTGCTCTACCTCGGTGCGGCCCTGATCGGCCTCACGGGCATTCTCCTGACGAGGGAGACCTGGGGCCGCAGCGAGCGGGAGCGGGTGTCGCGGCTCGTGGCCGAGGAGAAGACCGGCCGGGCGACGTCGTCGACCGCCGCGTCCCCGCCTGCCTCACTCGAATCCCGCTGAAGGCCGACCAGGCGGATGGCCCAGGACTCGGCGCGGTGGTGAGAACGCGCACTCCGGGCCCGGTCGCCTCCTGCGGAAACCGGTCGACCACGCCGGCCCTGGGCAGCTCCCCCTCTTGCCGACGGAGCGCTGCCCCTTGCCCTGCGTTTCCGGCGGTCAGTTGAAGATGTCCAGGAGTTCCAGCCAGGAGCCCGCGTCGTCGCCGGGGCGGGGTCGCATGGGGATCGGATCCGGGTAGGTCTCCCTTGCGGCCCTCGCGCGGACGATGTCGGGCCCGCCGCACGCCGCGACCGCGAAGGCGCCGAAGACCTTGGCGAACGCGGCCGGGTCGCGGAACTCCACACCGAACGCCCGGCCGTCCAGCAGCGGCACCCACACCACCCGGTCGAACCGCACCCATTCGGCCACCGGCTGGTCGTCCGCGGTCGACCGCCCGTCCAGCCACAACCGCGCCACGTGGAGCAGGTTCACCTTCTCCATCGGCAGCCGCTTCCGCCGTACGCGCAATTGGCGTGTCGTCAGCTCGACCCGCTGGTCCTTCTTCGGGTACCAGGCGACGCCGATCCCGAACGGCACCCACAGCAGGATCCCGATCATCGGCCAGACCAGAGCGTCGCCGAACGACCGGATCAGTCCGTCGGACAGGTACAGGACCCCGAAGACCAGAACCCACTTCGCCGTCATCCGCCAGAACCCGCTGCCCTGCCGGTACAGGACCCGTCGCTTCCCCGTCATGCCCGCACGCTACCCGCCGTCCCCCAACTCACCGTAGGCGCCCCCTTTTCGCGGCACCTGAACCGCGGAGCCACTGGTCTCCTTCGCGTGCTCGCACGATGTCCTTACGTCACCACGTCATCACGTCATCGCTCGCCCGCGAGGTCGACTTCCTCCCGGTGCACCGGCGCCGCCGCCTCCGCCACCTCGGGCCGACGCCACACACGCGCGAGAGGGGCGGACACCCCACGCCACCACGCCTCCGAGGGCAGCTCCCCCGCAGGTTCGAACGGCTCACCCGCGCGCGGGAACGCCACCGGCTGCCCCGCCTCCTCGGCCACGTCCTTCATCCACTCCGCCGGCTCCGCCCACGGGTGCGGGGCCAGGTTGAACGTGCCCCAGTGGATGGGCATCAGCGCGCCGTGCGGCCGGCCGCCCTGGAGGTCCAGGTGTGCGCGCAGGCCCTCGGCCGGCGTCATGTGGATGTCGGGCCAGTACTCCGAATAGGCGCCGACCTGGATCATCGTCACGTCGAAGGGGCCGTGCTCGGCACCGATGTCCTGGAAGCCGGAGAAGTAGCCGGTGTCCCCGCTGTGGTAGACCCGGTGCTCCGGGCCCGCGACGGCCCACGACGCCCAGAGCGTGTGCTGCTGGTTACGGATACCTCGCCCGCAGAAGTGGCGCGCGGGGGTGGCGGTCAGGCTGATGCCGGCGATCCGGGCGGTCTCGTTCCAGTCGAGCTCGTGGATGCGGTCCAGGGGCACGCCCCACCGCTCCAGGTGGGCGCCGACGCCGAGGGGCACCGCGAAGACCGTGTCCGTGCCTGCCAGGGCCTTGATCGTGGGCAGGTCGAGGTGGTCGTAGTGGTCGTGGGAGATCACGACGGCGTCCACGGGCCCGAGCGAGGCGAGCGGCAGCGGGACGGGGTGCAGCCGCTTGGGCCCGGCGAAGGCGAACGGTGAGCAGCGCTCGCCCCAGACCGGGTCGAACAGCACGCGGCGGCCGTCGATCTCGACGAGCACGCTGGAGTGGCCCAGCCAGGTCACCCGCAGACCGGTCGTCGGCGGCGTGGCGAGATCGGCCAGGGTCGTGGCGTGGACGGGCACGGTGCCGAGCGGGGACCTGCGGGCCCGCTGTTCCTTCTGGAAATACACCTTGGCGAACTCGATCATGGAGCCGGACGGCCTGGTCCGCGCCCCCTCAGGGTTCTGGAACACCCCGTCGGCGAAATTGGGCGAGCGGCGGATCCGCTCCATCCGCGCCCCCGCCGGGTCCGCCCCGAAGGCGTCGGGGCGCAGCGAGCGGAGTCTCGTACGGAGGGAAGGCTGGTCGCCGGTCACAAGATCTCCTGAGGGAGTCGGTGTCGTTTCATTATGGTCTGAGGCAGGACGGAGCGAGAGCTCGGCGGTGAACGGAGCAAGCGCTCCCCGGAGCCGTGTCGCGAGGGGGTGCCGCGTCAGGCCCGCGGCTGGCCGTACACATGCTCGATCCGCAGGGTCAGGACCACCCTGCGGTCCTCGACCATCACCCGGCGGTAGTCGTCCCAGTCCGGGTGCTCTCCCCGGACGTCGCGGTAGAGGGTGATCAACTGCTCCACCACCTCGTCGTGCGGGTCGGCGGCGGGCGGGGTCAGCTCCGCGGTGGCGTCGGCGACGGTCCAGGCCCAGCGGTCGTCGCTGGTCACGTGGTAGCCGGCCCTCGGATCACGGCGGAGGTTGCGGGTCTTGGCCCGTCCCTCCGTGATGGACACGCGGATCACCCCTTCCTCGGGGTAATAGGCGTGGTTCACGTTGGACAGCTGGGGCCTGCCGTCACGCTTCAGGGTGACCAGCACCCCGCCGTCGTACTCCCCGAAGAGTCGTAGCAGCGCCTCGCGCGCGGGTTCCGTCATGCCGACTCCAACGTCCATGCCCTCCGAAGGATTCCGCATTCGAGGGACGACTCGGCGAGAACCAAGATCACGCCGAGGGTTCCACACGCGTTGACAGCTGCCTCCCGCCCTCCTAATACTGACTCGCCGTTCAGTAGATCCCTCTCGATGATCCAGGAGCCGCCCTGTGCCGTCCCTCTCCCCCGCCCCGCTGATGTCCCTGACCTGGACCGACCACATCACCGGCACGGAGGGCTATCTCGTCGTCGACCGGCTGGTACGCGGGGTGTCGAGCGGGGGCCTGCGGATGAGGCGGGGCTGCACCCTCGCGGAAGTGGCGGGGCTGGCGAAGGGCATGACCATGAAGGAGGCGCTGCACTTCGACCCCGCGGACTCGCGAGCCCGGTACATCCCGCTGGGCGGCGCCAAGGGAGGCATCGACTGTGACCCGCGCGATCCCGCCGCCTACGACGTGCTCGTCCGCTTCCTCCGGGCGATGCGTCCGTACGTCGAAAACGTCTGGACGACCGGCGAGGATCTCGGGCTGAGCCAGGACGTCGTCGACCGGGCCGCCGCGGAGGCCGGGCTCGTCTCCACGGTCCAGGCGGTCTACCCCCTGCTGGACGACGAGACGGAGGCCCGGCGCAGGCTCGCGGACGCCTTCGCCGTCTCGGTGGACGGGATCGGGCTCGACGAGCTGGTCGGCGGCTGCGGGGTCGCGGAGTCCGCGCTCGCCGCTCTCGACCGGGCGGGTGTGACACACGGAGACGCACGGGTCTCCCTCCAGGGGCTCGGCACCATGGGCGGGGCGACGGCCCGCTTCCTCTCCCGGGCGGGGCTGGCGGTCGTCGCGGTCGCCGACGTCAAGGGCACGATCGCCAATCCCTCCGGCCTGGACGTCGAGGCGCTGCTGGCCGCCCGGGACGCACACGGGACGGTGGACCGTGGGGCGCTGCGGGACGAGGACCGGGAGCTGCCGTCCGACGCCTGGCTGGCCGCCGACGCGGACGTGCTCGTTCCGGCCGCCGTGTCGTACGCCGTCGACGCCGTGAACCAGGCATCCGTCAGGGCTCGTTGGGTGGTCGAGGCGGCGAACATGCCGGTGCTCCCGGAAGCGGAGGAGCTGCTCGCCGGGCGCGGGATCACGGTGCTGCCCGATGTGGTCGTCAACTCGGGTACGAACGCGTGGTGGTGGTGGACGCTGTTCGGCGACATCGGGCCCGACGCGGACGAGGCGTTCGGTCATACCCGGCGTTCGATGCGCACCCTCATGGACCGCGTCCTGGAACGGGCGGCGGCGGACGGCTCCACCCCGCGGGCAGCCGCGCACGCGCTCGCCGCGGACCGTCTCCCGGTGATGGCGGAGCGGTTCGGCTGGTACCGCTAGCTCTGCCGAGGGGCAGGGGCCGGATGCCCGGACCAGGCCGTTGGTTAGGGTGACGGCGTGGCAAGAGTACGGCTGAGTGTGGCGGAGCGACGTGAGGAGCTCCTGCGCGCTGCCGTCGAGCAGATCGAGGTCCGGGGCGTGTCCGCGGTCCGGATCGCCGATGTGGCCGCCGTACTCGGGGTGAGCAACGCGCTGGTGCTCTACCACTTCTCGTCCAAGGAGAAGTTGGTGGCCGCCGCGTTCGCCTACGCGGCGGAGGCCGATCTCGCCCATCTGCGCAAGCTGTTGACCCGGCGCACCAGCGCCGTCCGGCGGCTGCGGTCCGCCGTTCGCTGGTACGCGCCGACGGGCCGGGCCAAGGGCTGGCGGCTGTGGATCGAGGGCTGGGCGTCCTCCTTGCGTGATCCGGTGCTGCGCGAGGTGGCCGGGGATCTCGACCAGCAGTGGAAGGCGGAGCTGGCCGAGGTGATCGAGGAGGGTGCCGCGGCGGGTGAGTTCCACTGCGAGGACCCGATGTCCGTGGCCTGGCGGCTGACGGCTCTCCTGGACGGGCTCGCCGTCCAGATGACGTCGTACGCGGGTCCGCTCTCCCGAGCCACGATGCTGCAGTGGACCGAGGAGGCGCTCGCCCGCGAACTCGGCATCGACCACGGGGCCCTGACCGCCTGAGGGCGGAGCTGTGTACCGGCTGAAGGGCCCTGGAAGGCCCCCGGTCTCCGGGCCGGCCGGGGCAGCACCACCCCCTCTTCCGTCTTCCGTCAGGTCTGGCGCAGCGGAGCGTAGGCCTCTCCCTCGAGACCGAAGGTCCACGCGACGCCTTCCTTCGCCGTACGGGTCCGCGGTGGCACCCGGAGCCAGTAGGTGCGGTACGTCCCGTCCGGCTCGGGGGTCGAGTTGACGACTTCGACCATCACGACGTCCTCGTCGCCCTCCAACGCGATACGCCAGAGGATCCCGGTCTCGTCCCGGTGCACCGGCTCCGCGCCGGACTCCGAGAGGTAGCGGTCGTAGCCGTAGTACTCCAGCATCACGCGGCGCAGCTCCGCGTTCTCCTCGTCCCGTATCCGCTCGGGGGTCAGGCTCGCCAGGCCGTCGAGGAACTCGGCCGGTACGGGCATGCCGCGCCAGGCGTACAGGGCGAAGCCGTCCGGGTAGGACAGGGCGGGTCCGTCGCCCCGGTCGAGCCGTCCTGCCTCGTCGCGGTGGAGCTCGTCGGGGCGCTCGCTGATCACCACGGCGCGCTCGTAGGGCCACCACCAGCCGGCGTTCCTGGCGACCTCCGCCAGCCCGGTCAGCCGGTCGCCGCGGCCGTCGAAGGCCGCGAGCCAGGCGGCGTCGTGCTGGCCGAGGACCGCGTCGAGCAGCACTAGACGGATGTCGGACTCGTCCTCGGGCCGCGTGGTGAGTCCGGCGACGATCCCCGTCCGTATCCGCTCGGCCAGTGCGGCCGTGGTCTCCCACAGCTGTGCCCCGGTCGCGGACCACAGGGCGGACCAGCCGGCCGGGCCCAGTTCGTCGTACATCCGGCGCCGTTCCTCCGCCCAGGGCCGGGTGCGGACCTCCTCGCGCACGGATCGTCCGGCGCCGGACAGCTTCTCCACCACCTCGACCGCCGCTCTGGGCGAGTCCGCCCAGATGATGCGCTCGGGCTCGGCGAGCCCCGCGCGGCGGTAGGCGAGCCGCACCCCGTCCTCGGCAGCGCCTCGGTCGGCCCTGCCCGTCGCCGCCACCACGGCCCGCCACGCGTTCACGTACTGCATCGGTATTCCCCGTCCCCTGTTCCTGTTGCCTGACCGCACATCACCGGACCACCACGCACCGCGAAAGGCGTCAGTCCGCGACGATCCGGACCGCCCCCGGGGCGTACTCGCGCTGACGCACAACGCGGAACCAGCCCTTCGGCAGTGCTATCGCGGCGTGCTCCTCGTGGACCACCCGTCCGCCCTCGGGGAGATGGAGCAGCATCGGGCCGAACGGCCCGGCTTCCCTCATCAGTCGGCCCGGCCCCTGCACCGCGTGCGCATGGCCCGTGACCTCACCGAGCGCCAGCACCAACCGCCCCCGTCCGTCGCGCGGTTCGCCCGGCGCGTCGAGGAAGTGCACGGGCACCTCCGACGCGTCGAGCGCCACCATCAGTACGTCGCCCTGCCGGTACACAGACGTCTCCCCTCCGCCCCGGCACCCGCTGTGCCGGTCACAGGTGAAACGCTACGAGAGGGGTCTGACATCGGTGGCCGGGCCGGGCTCCGCCGGCCGTGCGGGGTCTCACCCGGTGAGGGTGAGAGCGAGCCCGATGAGGCCGAGAACCAGGCCGCACGGCAGCACGACGCCCCCGATGGCCCGGAAGAACGAAGCGCCGAGGCGTGAGGGTTGGGCGAGACCGAGGTCCAGTGTCCGGGCCGCGGTCACCGCCCGCACCGCGTTACGGCGTGCCGCGGCCTTGTCGGCCGCGCCACGCACGTCGAAGAGATACATGGCGCCCCAGCCCACGCCCGCCGCCCCGCACACCATCAGCAGGATCCCCACACCCATCGCAAGCCCCTCCCCACGGCCGCGACCTGTGCCGCGGCGATCGCCGGATTCTGCCGGTCGGCCGTGGACGAGGGCAAGCGATCTTGTGCGGGGGAAACGGAGGCGGCTCCTCCGGGCGCCGGGCGACCAGGCGGCCGTGGGGCCGGTCATGCCGTTGTCAGTGGCGCTTGATAAACCTTGGCGACATCAGTCCTCCCCAGTTTCAGGAGATCGGTGCCATGTCCGACGCGGACCGTCTGAACGAGTTGCTCGGCCTCCCGGCCGTCGATTTCCAGCGCGACGCCGAGGGGGCCGGCCGTCCCGCGGCCGACGCCGCGGCCTGGCGTGTGAGCGTCGATCCGTACGGCTCCGACGAGGACGGCACCTGGGAGGAGGAGTTCGCCGCCTTCCTCGAAGCCGTCGATCCGTCACGTGTCGAGGCCCTGATCATCGGCCAGTGGGGCGAGTCGTACGAGGAGAACTCCTCCTATCCCATCGGGCTCGTCGTGGCCGCGGCCGGCCGGCTGACCTCGCTCAAGGCCGTGTTCGTCGGGGACCTGGTGCAGGAGGAGGCAGAGATCTCCTGGATCGAGCAGTCGGACGTCACCGCTCTGCTCACCGCCTTCCCGGCGCTGACGCATCTCGGTGTACGCGGCGGCACGGACCTGGAGTTCCCACCGGTCAAACACGGGGCGCTGCGTGAGCTCACCATCGAGAGCGGTGGTCTGCCCGCGGTGGCGCTGCGCGGAGTGCTCGACAGTGAGCTGCCGGCCCTGGAAAGCCTGGACCTCTGGCTCGGCGTCTCCGCGTACGGGGGCGACGCGGTCGTCCCGGACCTGGCACCGTTGCTGAGCGGCAGCCGATTCCCACGGCTCCACCATCTGGGGCTGCGCAACAGCGAGTTGCAGAACGAGATAGCCGCGGCGGTCGGTTCGGCGCCGGTCGTCGCGCAGCTCCGCACGCTCGACCTGTCCAACGGGACACTGGGCGACGAGGGCGCGGCTGCCCTGCTCGAAGGGCAGCCCCTCACCCATCTCACCTCGCTCGACCTGCACCACCACTTCCTGACCGAGCCGATGGAGCGCCGTGTCAGGGAAGCCATGGAGCCGCACGGTGTCTCGGTGGACCTGTCCGATCGCTGCGAGCCGTGGGACGACCAGGGCCCCGAGGGCCGTTACACCGCGGTCGCGGAGTGAGGACGCGATGACCGACCTCATCCGCGCCGGCGTACGGGGCGATCTCTCCGGGGCGGTTGACCGGGACCCGGAGGAGGGCGAGGCGCGCCATGTCGCCGTCGGCGAGTAGCGGGACGCCGCGCCTGGCGGTCGTCGGCATTCCCGCCAACCGCAGGGTCGGCCTCTTCCAGGACGCCGTGCGCGCCGCGGGGCTGCCCGCCGCGCGCACGGTCTCCTGGCTGGAGGTGCTGCGGGGAAAAGCGGTCTTCCTCCCGGGGGAGACGGTGCGCTTCGATTCACCCGGCGAGGACGCCGAGGTGGACCGCATGCTGCGTGGGGGCGACGATCCGGCCAGGGTCGAGGGTTCGGCCCTCTGGTACGGGCGCTTCACCGCGGCCGTGCGGGAGGTGGGGCGGGCCGCGGCGGCCGCGGGTGCGGTGCTGCTCGACGACCCCGAGGACATCGCGGTGCTGTTCGACAAGCGGCTCTGCCACGGCGTCCTCGACGCTGCCGGAGTGCCCGTCCCGGACTCCCCCACCTCGGGACCCGCCTCAGGGCCCGGTGCGGAACCCGTACGGGGGTGGGCCGATGTGCGCCGGCTCATGGCGGAACACCGCATGCCCAGAGTGTTCGTGAAGCCCGCGCACGGCTCCTCCGCCTCGGGCGTCATGGCCCTGGAGACGGCGAGCGCCGGGAGGATACGGGCGACCACCTCCGTGGAGCGGGACGGGCAGGGCCGGCTGTTCAACTCGCTGCGGGTACGGCGCATTACGACGGAGCGGGAGGTGGCGGCCCTCGTCGACGCCCTGGCCCCGGACGGTTTGCACATCGAGCGCTGGCTGCCCAAGGCCTCCCAGCGGGGGCGGGTCGCCGACCTCCGGGTCGTGGTGGTCGCGGGAAGGGCGACGCATGCGGTCGTACGGACCAGCCGGTCCCCCATGACCAATCTTCACCTGGGCGGTGCCCGCGGTGACCTGGACGAGGTGCGGGCCGCGGTGGCAGCGGCGGGCGGAAGCTGGGACGCCGCCCTGGCCGTGTGCGAGCAGGCAGCCGCCTGCTTCCCGGACACGCTGTGCGTGGGCGTCGATCTGCTGCCCGCGACCGGCTGGCGGCGCTTCGCCGTGGGCGAGGTGAACGCCTTCGGCGACCTCCTGCCGCGTCTGACCGGTCTGCCGGGCAGCGGCGCGGAGGGCCTGGACACCTATGGCGCGCAGGTCGCCGCCGTGCTGGCGGCCCAGGCACCCAGGCGGCCGTCCGCAGCACACGGCCACGCGGCCCCCTCGCACAACCACATGACCTCACCGCAGGACAACATGACCTCACCGCACGACCGCGCCGCACCGCCGCACGACCACCGGCCGGAAGGCCGTGCCCCGGAGTCCGGTCCGGCGGGCAACGACCGAGCAAGGAACGACCGTGTCACCCATGCCCCCTGAACCCACGTCCCACCGCGCATCGATGCCGAGCCCGGACATGAACGCGATCGTGGGAAGCCACGACCTGCTGCTCGTCACCCTGGACACCCTGCGGTTCGACGTGGCCGAGGAGTTGGCCGCGGCCGGGCGCATCCCGAACCTCGTCCGGCATCTGCCCGGCGGCGTCTGGGAGAAGCGGCATGCGCCGGGCAGCTTCACCTACGCCTCCCACCAGGCGATCTTTGCCGGTTTCCTGCCGACGCCCGCCACTCCCGGCCCTCACCCGAGGCTGTTCGCCGCCCGGTTCGCGGGGAGCGAGTCCACCGCGGACGGCACCTTCGTCCATGAGACCCCCGACCTCGTGTCCGGTCTCGCGGCCGTGGGCTATCGCACGGTGTGCGTCGGCGGTGTGGGGTTCTTCAACCGGCGCCCGCCCCTCGGCTCGGTCCTGCCCGGCATGTTCCAGGAGAGCCACTGGGAGCCGGAGTTCGGTGTGGCGTCCCCGACCTCCTTCGAGTCGCAGGTCGCACGCGCCGAGCAGGTCGTCGCGGAACTTCCCGAGGACCAGCGGCTGTTCCTCTTCGTCAACGTCTCGGCGCTGCACCAGCCCAACTGGTTCCATCTGCCGGGTGCCATCGCCGACGCCGGCGACTCCAGGGCCACACACGCCGCGGCCCTGGAGTACGTGGACCGGCACATCGGGCGCCTCTTCGCCGCGACGAGCAGCCGCCGCAGGTGTTTCGCCATCGTCTGCTCCGATCACGGCACGGCGTACGGCGACGACGGCTACACCGGCCACCGGATCGGCCACGAAGCCGTCTGGACCGTCCCCTATGCCCACTTCTTCCTCGAACCGGGGGCGACCCGATGACCGGGACCACGCACAGCACCGGCCCGTACCGCAGCTACGTCTACGCCTACCCGCACAAGACGGCCTACCGCCCGCTCGACGCCCACCCCGCCGGGCGTCCCGCGCTGCGCGAGCTCTGGGCGGCCGAGCGCAAGGACGCGCTCTCCCTCTATCTGCACATACCGTTCTGCGAGGTCCGCTGCGGCTTCTGCAACCTGTTCACCCGGATCGGCGCCCCGGAGGAGCTGACGACGCGTTACCTCGACGCGCTCGACCGGCAGGCCACCGCCGTCCGGGACGCGCTGGGCGACGACGGTCCGGTGCGCTTCGCCTCCGCAGCGTTCGGCGGCGGCACGCCCACCTTCCTCACCGCCGGGGAGCTGGAGCGCCTCTGCGACATCGCGGAGAAGCGGATGGGGGCCGACCTGAGGGCGGTGCCGCTGTCGGTCGAGACCTCCCCGTCGACGGCGTCGGCGGACCGGCTGGCGGTCCTGGCCGACCGCGGTACCACCCGGATCAGCATCGGCGTACAGAGCTTCGTCGACGCCGAGGCCCGGGCCGCGGTCCGTCCGCAGCACCGCTCCGAGGTGGAGGCGGCCCTCGGCCGTATCCGTGAGGCCCGCATCCCGGTCCTCAACATCGACCTGATCTACGGCATCGACGGCCAGACCGGGGCGAGCTGGCGCACCTCGCTGGACGCCGCCCTGGCCTGGCGCCCGGAGGAGCTGTACCTCTACCCGCTGTACGTGCGTCCGCTGACCGGTCTCGGGCGACAGGGCACCGCCTCGGAAGCACGGCCGGAAGGGCCGGACACGGCCTGGGACGACCAGCGGCTGCGGCTGTACCGCGCGGGCCGCGACCATCTGCTGGCCCACGGCTACGAGCAGGTGTCCATGCGGATGTTCCGCCGCAGCGACGCCCCGCCGGCGGGCCCCGACGACTACGCGTGCCAGACGGACGGCATGATCGGGCTCGGCTGCGGAGCTCGCTCGTACACCTCCTCCCTGCACTACTCCTTCGACTACGCGGTGGAGATGCGCCAGATCCGGGGCATCATCGACCGCTTCACCACGACCGGGGACTTCTCCCGCGCGGAGGTCGGCCGGTACGTCGACGAGGGCGAGGCGCGCCGGCGCCATCTCCTGCAGTCGCTGCTCCAGGCCGAGGGGATGCGGTCCGCCGAGTACCGCGAGCGTTTCGGCACGGATCCGTACGAGGACTTCCCCGCCGAGCTGGAGCTCTTCTCCTCGCGTGGCTGGCTGGACGGCTCGGCGGGCCCCGGCCTGCTGCGCCTCTCCCCCGAGGGCCTGGCCCATTCGGACGCCCTGGGCCCGGAGTTGTTCTCCCCGGCGGTGCGGGCCGCGATGGCCGCGTACGAGGCGAAGTGAACGGGCCGACGAGCGGTGCGCCCGCCACCGCCATGGACCTGACGATCCTGTACCGGGGTCCGCTGGCGTCGTGCGACTACGACTGCCCCTACTGCCCGTTCGCCAAGCGGCGGGACAGCGGGGAGCAACTCCGGTCCGACCGTGCGGCTCTGGAGCGGTTCACCGCATGGGCCGCCGCACAGACCGGCGACCGGCTGTCCGTGCTGTTCACCCCGTGGGGGGAGGGCCTCGTGCGGTCCTGGTACCGCAAGGCGCTCGTCGATCTGTCACGGCTGGAGCACATCGGCCGGGTCGCCATCCAGACCAACCTCAGCGGCCGTACGGGCTGGCTTGCGGAGGCCGACCGGGACAAGGTCGCCCTGTGGTGCACGTACCACCCGGGCCAGACGCCGTACGAGCGATTCCTGGGGCGGTGCCGGGAGCTCACGGATCTCGGGGTGCGCTACAGCGTCGGCATCGTGGGTCTCGACGACCATCTGGAGGAGGCCCGGCGGCTGCGTTCCGCGCTGCCGCCCGAGGTGTATCTCTGGGTCAACGCGGCCGAGGGGCACACCTATACGGACGAGCAGGCGGACCTCTGGACGGCTCTGGACCCGCTGTTCCCCTACAGCAGGCATCCGCACCGCTCGGCCGGGCTGCCCTGCAGGACCGGTGAGTCGGTCGTCTCGGTGGACGGCGACGGGACGGTGCGCCGCTGTCACTTCGTCCGGGCCGAGCTGGGCAATCTCTACGACGGCAGCTACCGGAGCGCGCTCGGCCCGCGCGGCTGCCCACTCGCGGTGTGCGACTGCCACATCGGCTATGTGCACCTGGAGACACTGCCGTTGTACGACGTCTTCGCAGGCGGCGTACTGGAGCGGATACCCGCCCGTCCGCTAGGGCGTGTCTTCAAAGGCTGTTGATGGGGCATCATAT
>NZ_JAERUC010000205.1 GCF_016745505.1 Streptomyces silvae
GCGGCTGGGTCATCAGCACGTCCCCCTTCGTGCGGTCCGGAGCCCGGCCCGTTCACACGGCCGGGCGAAGTGCTCTGCGTCGCCCGCCGCGCGACGGGCGGGCTGCCCGCTCACTCGCCGAAGGCAAGCATCGTCTTCGTGCTCATCTCGGCCTCGTCGTCCTCGGCGGTGCCGACCAGCGGCAGGGTGAGGAGGGAACGGCCGTCCTCGTAGTCGACCTCGGCGGCGGTCATGCCCGCCTCGACGGCGGCCGTCGCCGCCGGATGGGTGAGCAGCGTCCGCGGCTCGCCGCCGGTGGGTGCGAGCGTGGCGATCTCGCCGCCCCGCGACGTGGTGGCGGCCACGTGGACGAGCAGCTTCCCGCCGTCCAGGCGCATCGGTTCCATCCTCCGCCCGAGCGGCGCGTCGGCCGCCCACTTCTGCCGGCCGGTGTCGAGGTCGAACGCGACGATCCGGTTGTCGACGTCGAACTCGACGTGCTTCCGCTTGGTCGAGATGTAGAAGGTGTCGTCGTCCGCGGCGACGCCCTCGCAGTCGTCCCTGTTCCGGGAGACGACCAGGTAGCCGCCGCACCTCACCTCGTAGCCGGCGAAACCGAGGTCGACGTCCCGGGTGCCCAGGTCGATCGCCGAACGGTAGGTGCCGTCGTCCCGCAGGGCGACGAGCCGCCATGCGTCGCCCTTCCCCATCGCCACCACCAAGGGGCTGACCGAGTAGACCTGTTCGACGGACCAGCCCTGCTCGACGGCGTACCGCCACTTCAGTTTCCCGGACGCCGGGTCGAACTCCTGGACCTCGTGGCCCTTCGCGCAGTTCGCGAGGGCCACCATCCGGGGCCCGCTCACGAAGGAGTAGGACTGGCAGTCGCGCGGCTGTGCGGCGAACAGCTCCTGTCCGTCCTCCGCCCGGTAGGTGTGGACCTGTCCGGGGCGCGCGAACGTCACCGTGGCGCCGTTCGCCGCCATGGCGGGCCGCCGCTGGGTGTCAGGGTTGTTCGGCAGGGACTTCGTCCAGCCCGTCTTCCCCGTCCGCAGGTCGATCATCTGCATGACCGAGCAGTCCGCGCCGGTGTCGGTCTCCTCCCCCTCCGTCACGACGACGATCCTGCCGTCCGTGGTGGGCTGGGTCGGCGCCCCGCAGATGTCCTGCGGCAGCCGCAGGCTCCACCGCACCGCCCCGTCGGCCATCGAGTAGCCCGACACGGTGCGGTAGAAGGCCTTGGCGACGATGTCCCCGGCCCTCCACGGCCCGTACACGCCCATGGCCCGGGCCGGGAGGTCGACGCCCAGGCTCTGGACCCAGCGGACCTTCGCCTCGCCCGGCTCGCGGAGGCCGTCGAGGCGGGTCGCCAGTTCCGCGTCGCTCTCGCCCTCGCCGTCGCTCTTCCCGTCGCCCTGGCCAGCCGTGGGCGCGGGTCCGGCGGCCGGCTTCCCGCCGTCGTCGTCACCGCTCAGGGCGAACCAGACGCCGCCCCCGGCGACCAGGACCAGGGCGAGCACGGCGCCGACGATCGCGCCGGTCCTGCCCCTGAAGCGGCCACCGCCGCCGGGACCGGCCGGTCCCGTGCCACCGGGCGGCTGCGACGGAGGACCGTAACTCCCCTGCGCCGGCGGCCCGTACGGCCCGGGGTGCGAGGCGTAAGGGGGCGGCCGGTAGCCGTGTCCGGGGGCGCCGGGCGGCGGATCGTACGGGGCTCCGAAGCTCCCCTGCGGTTGTTGGCCGGCAGGCTGAGTCATCGGCGGATCCCCCTCGTACGTCCATGGCTCCGCAGGGTCACGCCAACCCGGGCGGATCTACTTTCTACCACCCGCCCGGGCACGGCCCTCGGCCCGCACCGGGCTCATCCGTCAGGCGTCCTCGGCCAGTTCGAGCCAGCGCATCTCCAACACGTCCCGCTCCGCGACCAGTTCACGCAGCTCGGCGTCGAGCGTGGCGACCTTCTCGAAGTCGGTGGCGTTGTCGGCGATCTGCGCGTGCAGGGCCGTCTCCCTGGTCGACATCTTGTCGAGCTGCCGCTCGACCTTCTGGAGCTCCTTCTTCGCCGCGCGCGCCGCCTGCGGCGAGACCGTCTCGGCCGGCGCGGCCTTCGGCGCCGAGGACCCGGCGGCGGAGGCGGGCGTCGCCGTCTCCTCCATGCGCTGCCTGCGCTCGATGTACTCGTCGATGCCGCGCGGCAGCATCCGCAGGGCGTGGTCACCGAGGAGCGCCATCACCTTGTCGGTGGTCCGCTCGATGAAGAACCGGTCGTGGGAGATCACGATCATCGATCCGGGCCAGCCGTCGAGGAGGTCCTCCAGCTGGGTCAGCGTCTCGATGTCCAGGTCGTTGGTGGGCTCGTCGAGGAAGAGGACGTTGGGCTCGTCCATGAGCAGCCGCAGGATCTGGAGCCGGCGCCGCTCACCACCGGAGAGGTCGCCGACGGGGGTCCACTGCTTCTCCTTGGCGAAGCCGAACTGCTCGCAGAGCTGTCCGGCCGTCATCTCACGGCCCTTGCCGAGGTCGACGCGGTCGCGCACCTGCTGGACGGCTTCGAGCACCCGCAGGTTCGGGTTGAGTTCGGCGACCTCCTGCGAGAGGTAGGCGAGCTTGACGGTCTTGCCGACGACGACCTTCCCGGCCGCGGGCTGTACGTCGCCCTGGCTGCGGGACGCCTCGGCGAGCGCCTTCAGCAGCGAGGTCTTGCCCGCGCCGTTGACGCCGACCAGGCCGACCCGGTCGCCGGGGCCGAGCTGCCAGGTGAGGTGGGTGAGCAGCGTCTTGGGTCCGGCCTGGACGGTCACGTCCTCCAGGTCGAAGACGGTCTTGCCGAGCCGGGCGTTGGCGAACTTCATCAGCTCGCTGGTGTCGCGCGGGGGCGGCACGTCGGCGATCAGCTCGTTGGCGGCCTCGATGCGGTAGCGCGGCTTGGAGGTGCGCGCGGGGGCGCCCCGGCGCAGCCAGGCCAGCTCCTTGCGCATCAGGTTCTGCCGCTTGGACTCCTCGGTCGCGGCGATCCGCTCCCGCTCGGCCCGCGCGAACACGTAGTCGCTGTAGCCGCCCTCGTACTCGTGGACGGTGCCCCGCTGGACGTCCCACATGCGGGTGCAGACCTGGTCCAGGAACCACCGGTCGTGGGTCACGCAGACGAGCGCGGAGCGCCGGGTGCGCAGATGGCCGGCGAGCCAGGAGATGCCCTCGACGTCGAGGTGGTTGGTGGGCTCGTCCAGGACGATCAGGTCCTGCTCGTCGATGAGGAGCTTCGCCAGGGCGATGCGGCGGCGCTCACCGCCGGAGAGCGGGGCGATGACGGTGTCGAGGCCGTGCTCGAAGCCGGGGAGGGCGAGGCCGCCGAAGAGTCCGGTCAGTACGTCGCGGATCTTGGCGCTGCCCGCCCACTCGTGGTCGGCGAGATCGCCGATGACCTCCTGGCGGATGGTCTTCGCCGGGTCCAGGGAGTCGTGCTGGGTGAGGACACCGAGGCGCAGCCCGCCGTTGTGGGTGACACGGCCGGTGTCGGCGTCCTCCAGCTTGGCGAGCATCCGGATGAGCGTCGTCTTGCCGTCGCCGTTGCGGCCGACGACGCCGATCCGGTCGCCCTCGGACACCCCGAGGGATACACCGTCGAGCAGGGCACGGGTGCCGTACACCTTGCTGACCTGCTCGACATTGACCAGATTGACGGCCATTTCACTCCTGCGTCGGGGATCCCTGCGTCGGGGACCGCTCGGCGTCCCAGGGTAGTCGCCACGCGGGGTGCGATAGCGTGCGGCGATCGATCATGGGGAGAAACCCCAGGTCGGAGCGGTTCGGAACATCTTCGGGGTGGGGACTTCATGATGCGTGGAGCGGTACGGGCTCTGATTCCGGCGGCTGTGGCGGCGCTGGCGCTGGCCGGCTGTTCGTCGTCGTCCGGCGGCGGTAACGGTGCGGACCCGGGGAAGAACGGGGACAGCGCCCCTTCCAAGGCCGCCGGGAGCGCCACGGGGAACGCCGCCGCGGCGAAGGGCGTCACGCTCGGCGGCGCGGGCTCGCCCTGCGAGCTGCCGGTGACGTTCGACCTGGCGGCGGACTGGAAGCCGCAGGCCGTCACGGTGGAGCCGGGCTCCGACCTGGCCGCGCTGGGCGAGCAGGGCCCGGTCACCATGGTCTGCGAGGTCGACGCGAAGCCGGCGGGGAACATCGGCTACCTCCGCGTCTGGCAGGGCAAGGCGTCCGGCGACACCCCCCGCGCGGTGCTGGAGGCCTTCGTCAAGGCCGACCCGAACGCGGGCGAGGCCACGTACACCGAGGCCGAGGCGGGCCCGCTGCCCGCCGCCGAGGTCGGCTACACCGTGAGCGGCGAGCTGCTGGACGAGCCGAAGACCGAGCACGCCTTCGCGGTCACGACCCCCGAGGGCCCGGTCGTGGTGCACCTGGGCGGGCTGGACTCCCAGGAGCACCAGGAGATGCTCCCGGCGTACGAGCTGGCGAAGAAGACACTGAAGCTGGGCTGACGGCGACGGCGGCGTGCCCGTCCCCCGCCGTCTCCCCCGGTCAGACGACCGTGGCGCCCGGGGCGGGGGACGCCGCCACGCGGGCGTTGCGGCAGGTGCCCGAGGCCAGCAGGGCGTCGGCCACCTTCCGCGCGGACTCCTCGTCGGCGGTCAGGAACGCCGTGGTCGGTCCGGAGCCGGAGACCAGCGCGGCCAGGGCCCCGGCGGCGGTGCCCGCCGCGAGGGTCTCGGCCAGCGCGGGGCGCAGGGAGAGCGCGGCGGCCTGGAGGTCGTTGCCGAGGGCGTCCGCGAGGGCGCCGGCGTCCCCCTTGCGCAGGGCGGTCAGCAGGGCCGGCGAGGCCGCGGGCTCCGGTACGCGGGTGCCGGCGGTGAGCCGGTCGAACTCGCCGTACACCGCGGGGGTGGAGAGCCCGCCGTCGGCGACGGCGAAGACCCAGTGGAAGGCGCCGCCGACCTCGACGGGCGTCAGCTGCTCGCCACGCCCGATGCCGAGGGCCGCCCCGCCGACCAGGCTGAACGGCACGTCGCTGCCCAGCTCGGCGCTGATCTCCAGGAGTTCCTCCTGGGTGGCGCCGGTGCCCCACAGGGCGTCGCAGGCCAGCAGGGCGGCGGCGCCGTCGGCGCTGCCGCCCGCCATGCCGCCGGCGACGGGGATGTCCTTGGCGATGTGGAGGTGGACGTCGGGCGCGATGCCGTGCCGGGCGGCCAGCGCGATGGCGGCGCGGGCCGCGAGGTTCGTGGCGTCCAGCGGGACCTGGCCGGCGTCCGGTCCCGAGCAGGTGACGCGCAGGGTCTCGGCGGGGGTGACGGTGACCTCGTCGTACAGGCCGACGGCGAGGAACACGTTGGCCAGGTCGTGGAAGCCGTCGGGGCGGGCGGCGCCCACCGCGAGCTGCACGTTGACCTTGGCGGGTACGCGGACGGTGACGCTCTGGGTCATGCGGAGGGCTCCGGCTTGTTCTCGGCGATGGCGGCGAACTCCTCGACGGTCAGGGCCTCGCCGCGCGCCTGCGGCGAGATCCCCGCGGCGGTCAGGGCGGCCTCGGCGGCCGGGGCGGAGCCCGCCCAGCCGGCCAGGGCGGCGCGGAGCGTCTTGCGGCGCTGGGCGAACGCGGCGTCCACGACGGCGAAGACCTCGGCCCGGCTCGCGGTCGTACGGATCGGCTCCGTGCGCCGGACCAGGGAGACCAGCCCGGAGTCGACGTTGGGCGCGGGCCAGAAGACGGTGCGCCCGATCGATCCGGCGCGCTTGACGTCGGCGTACCAGTTGGCCTTGACCGACGGCACCCCGTACACCTTGTTGCCGGGGCGGGCGGCGAGCCGGTCGGCGACCTCGGCCTGCACCATGACGAGCGTCCGCTCGATGGTGGGGAAGCGCTCCAGCATGGTGAGCAGCACCGGCACGGCGACGTTGTACGGCAGGTTGGCGACGAGCGCGGTCGGCGCCGGGCCGGGCAGCTCCGTGACCAGCATCGCGTCGGAGTGGACCAGGGCGAAGCGGTCGGCGCGCTCCGGCAGCCGGGCGGCGACCGTGGCGGGCAGGGCGCCCGCGAGTACGTCGTCGATCTCCACGGCGACGACCCGGTCGGCCGCCTCCAGCAGGGCCAGGGTCAGCGAGCCCAGGCCGGGCCCGACCTCCACCACCACGTCGTCGGGCCGCACCTCGGCGGTCCGTACGATCCTGCGGACCGTGTTGGCGTCGATGACGAAGTTCTGACCGCGCTGCTTGGTGGGGCGTACGCCCAGCGCTGCGGCCAGCTCGCGGATGTCTGCGGGGCCCAGGAGGGCGTCGGGCTCTGTGGTGCTCACCCGTAAAGCCTACGGCCGGAGCCAGGGCGCTCCGCCCGGCACGGGACCGAAGCCGCGCGTCTCGCGGAGGACGACGACCTCGTCACCGTCGTCGAGGCCGGTGGCCGGGGCGGGGGCGACGGTGTCCCGGGCGCCGACCGTGACGCCCTCGGCCTCCAGGAGCTCCCCGACGTCGTCAGCGAAGGTGTGCAGGGTGCGGGACGTCCCGTCGACGCTGACGCGTACGGCCTTGTCCTGGGCGAGGAACGCGACGGTGCCGCCGGCCAGCACGGCGAGGACCAGGGCGCGCGGGACGAGCCGCCGCAGACTCCGAGGGCCGCCCCGGTGCCGGCGGACCGCCCGGTGCCCGGCGGGTTCCTTCCGGTGGGACGCCTGCCGGGGCACCAGCGGGGTGTCCAGCACCGTGGGGTCGTGGACCGGCAGGGGGCCCGGCCACAGTCCGGCGACGATCGTCCGCTGCTCGTGCAGGGAGCGCTCGGTCAGGGACCGCTCGGGCGACGAGCGCGGCGGCAGGGGGCGCTCCGTCGGGGGACGCGGCGGCAGGGGCGGCGGTACCGGGGGCCGCACCGGGGCCCGCCTCGTACGCCGACCGCCGCGCGCCGCGCGGTGACTGCCCTGCGAATGGCCCACGACGCTCCCGACGTTCCGGCCTGCCGACCCCGTTGCGCGGGCACGATAGCCGAGCCCCCGTAACCGTACAAAGTTGTACGATTACCCCACGTGTCGGCAGGGAGCGTCGTCGCCTCCTCAGAAGTCGAACGCCCGCGCGGTGTTGTCGTAGACGGCGGCCGCCAGGGTGTCCTCGTCGGTGCCCCGCACCTCGGCCATGGCACGCAGCGTGACCGGGATCAGATAGGGCGCGTTGGGCCGTCCGCGGTAGGGGGCGGGGGTGAGGAAGGGCGCGTCCGTCTCGACGAGCACCAGCTCGGCGGGGGCGACGGCCAGCGCGTCGCGCAGCGGCTGCGCGTTCTTGAAGGTGACGTTGCCCGCGAAGGACATGAAGTACCCGGCCGCCGCGCAGATCCGGGCCATGTCGGCGTCCCCGGAGTAGCAGTGGAAGACGGTCCGCTCCGGCGCACCGGCGTCGGCCAGGATGCGCAGGACGTCCGCGTGGGCGTCCCGGTCGTGGATGACCAGGGCCTTGCCGTGCCGCTTGGCGATCTCGATGTGGGCCCGGAAGGACTCCTCCTGGGCGGCCACGCCCTCGGGCCCCGTACGGAAGTGGTCGAGGCCGGTCTCGCCGACGGCGCGTACGTGGTCGAGGGCGGCCAGCGCGTCGATCTCGGCGAGCGCCTCGTCGAGTGCCGCCTTCCCGCCCGGCTCCCTGGCCCCCTGGCGGGAGGTGCCCTCCGGGTCGCCGTGCACGATGCGCGGCGCCTCGTTGGGGTGCAGGGCGACGGAGGCGTGGACGGACGGGTGCGCGGCGGCGGTCTCGGCGGCCCAGTGCGAGCCCTTCACGTCGCAGCCCACCTGGACGACGGCGGTCACGTTGACCGCCGCGGCCCGGGCCAGGCCCTCCTCGACGGTTCCGTCCTGCATGTCCAGATGGGTGTGGGAATCGGCGACCGGAACCCTGAGGGGTTCGGGGAGCGGCGGGGCGTCGGTACGGCTCATGCCCACGACTCTACGAGGGCATGAACCCTCTCTCACCGCCGGTGGAAGGGGCGCAGCAGATCGGACAGCTGCCAGTGGCGCGCCGGCGGGCCGGCCGCGGGGACGGCGGTGGCCACGGACATCTCCTCGGGGGTCTCCTGGCCGGCCGCCGTGGCCTGCGGGGGCTTGAGCAGCTGCTGCACGGTGGAGACCCGTCCGGCGCGCATGATCCGCACCACGTGACCACCGCAGTTCACACACGTCGGGGTGGACAGGGGCGAGGGCACGCGCTCCCCGTCCGCCATGTAGACCACGAACGCGCTGCCCGAGCTGTCGACGTGGTGCTGTATCTCGTAGGCCTGCTCCCAGCCGTACCCGCACCTCATGCAGGCGAAGGCGTACGCCTCGTGCACGGTGGCTGCTGCGATCTCACTCATGCCTGCTCCTCTTGTCCGCTGGACAAGCACTCCGGACAAGCACTCCGGATGGTGCGTTCCACCCTCAAGTGGACGCCTTCGCCGACGGCGACGCACCAGGTCTGCCGAGTGTTGGAACGCTTTTGGCCGATCCGTGGCCGGGGGGCCCGGTACGCGGCTCGGGCTTTACATTTCAGGTTAGTCCTTTGCCCTGCTCCTGGCCGGTCCGAGCCGCGTTCTTTGCCGCCACCACCGCATCGAACACCTCGCGCTTGGGCAGCCCCGCGTCGGCGGCGACCGCCGCGATGGCCTCCTTGCGCCGCTCCCCCGCCTCCTCGCGCACCTGCACCCTGCGCACCAGCTCGGCGGCGTCCAGTGCCTCGCCCGAGTCCGTGGCGCCCTCGACCACGACGGTGATCTCGCCGCGCACGCCCTCGGCCGCCCAGACGGCCAGTTCGCCGAGCGGGCCGCGCTTGACCTCCTCGTAGGTCTTGGTCAGCTCCCGGCACACGGCGGCCCTGCGGTCCGCGCCGAACACCTCGGCCATCGCGGCCAGGGTGTCGTCCAGCCGGTGCGGGGCCTCGAAGAAGACCATCGTGCGGCGCTCGTCCGCCACCTCCCGCAGCTTCCCGAGCCGCTCGCCCGCCTTGCGCGGCAGGAAGCCCTCGAAGCAGAAGCGGTCCACGGGCAGGGCGGACAGCGCGAGCGCGGTCAGCACGGCCGACGGGCCCGGTACGGCGGTGACCTTGATGTCCTGCTCCACGGCGGCCGCGACGAGCCGGTAGCCGGGGTCGGAGACGGATGGCATCCCGGCGTCGGTGACGAGCAGGACACGCGCGCCGCCGGCCAGGGCCTCGACGAGTTCGGGGGTGCGCGCCGACTCGTTGCCCTCGAAGTAGGACACGACACGCCCCGTCGTGTGGATGCCCAGCGCCTGGGTCAGCCGGCGCAGCCGCCGGGTGTCCTCGGCGGCCACCACGTCGGCCGTCTCCAGCTCGGCGGCGAGCCGTGGCGGGGCGTCCGCCACGTCGCCGATGGGGGTCCCTGCGAGTACGAGCGTTCCAGTCGTTCCAGTCACATCGGCCATCCTCCCAGCCCTGGCGGCACCACTCGCACAGATGCGTTCCCTACGATGGCGCGGTGACGAGTACTGCGCCCGAAGCCCAGCAGGGCAACGACGCCGGGGATCACACCGGCGACCAGCCGCCTTCCTGGCAGCAGCGGCTGCGCCGCTTCGGCCATTCCCCACGGCCGGAGACGGGGCTGCGCGAGCGCCTGGACCCGCCCTACGCGGCCCCGGGCCGCCAGTTCTGGAGCGTGCTCGCGGTGCCTCCGGCCCTCGCCGGCCGCCTGGTGCGCTGGTCCGCCTGGGGCGGGCCGCTGCTGGTCGCCCTGGTCGCCGGGGTGCTGCGGTTCTGGAACCTGGGCAGCCCGAAGGCGGTGATATTCGACGAGACGTACTACGCCAAGGACGCCTGGGCCCTGGTCAACCAGGGGTACGAGGGTTCCTGGCCCAAGGACGTCGACAAGCTGATCCTGAAGGACCCGTCCTCGGTGGACATCCCGGTGGACCCGGGTTACGTCGTCCATCCCCCGGTCGGCAAGTGGATCATCGGTTTCGGGGAGCAGCTCTTCGGGTTCACCCCGTTCGGCTGGCGCTTCATGGTGGCGCTGCTCGGCACCCTCTCCATCCTGATGCTGTGCCGCATCGGCCGGCGCCTGTTCCGCTCGACGTTCCTGGGCTGTCTCGCGGGCACCCTGCTGGCCGTGGACGGGCTGCACTTCGTGATGAGCCGCACCGCGCTGCTCGACCTGGTGCTGATGTTCTTCGTGCTCGCGGCCTTCGGCTGCCTCCTGATCGACCGCGACTGGTCCCGCCGCAAGCTGGCCACCGCGCTCCCGGTCGACGAGGAGGGGCTCCTGCGCCCCGACGTCCACGTCGCCGAAACGCTCCGCCTGGGGTGGCGCCCGTGGCGGATCACAGCCGGTCTGATGCTCGGCCTGGCGTTCGCCACGAAGTGGAACGGGCTCTACATCCTGGCCGCGTTCGGTGTGATGGCGGTGCTCTGGGACGTCGGCGCGCGGCGTACGGCGGGTGCCGTGCAGCCGTACCGGGCCGTGGTCCTCAGGGACCTGCTGCCCGCGTTCCTCTCCACTGTGCCGGTCGCGATCGGCACGTACCTCGTCTCGTGGACCGGCTGGATCGTCACGGACAAGGGCTACTACCGGAACTGGGCGGCCACCGAGGGCAAGGGCGGCAGCTGGACCTGGCTGCCGGACTGGCTGCGCAGCCTGTGGCACTACGAGAACCAGGTCTACGAGTTCCACGTCGGCCTGACCTCCGGCCACACCTACCAGTCCAATCCGTGGAGCTGGATCGTGCTGGGCCGCCCCGTCTCGTACTTCTACGAGGAGAAGTCGGGCTGCCTGGAGTCCTCGACCAACAAGTGCGCCCGTGAGGTCCTGGCGCTCGGCACCCCGCTGCTCTGGTGGGCGGCGTGCGTGGCGCTGCTGTACGTGCTGTGGCGCTGGTTCTTCCGCCGCGACTGGCGGGCGGGCGCGATCGCGTGCGGGGTGGCGGCGGGCTGGGTGCCCTGGTTCTTCTACCAGGAGCGCACGATCTTCCTGTTCTACGCGGTCGTGTTCGTGCCGTTCCTGTGTCTGGCGGTCACGATGATGATCGGCGCGCTCCTGGGCCCGGCGGCCGGCACGGGCACCAGACACCGGCTCGGCATGGACACCGCCGATCCCACGGGCGAACGCCGGCGCACGCTGGGCGCGATCGCGGCGGGCGTGCTGGTGCTGCTGATCGTCTGGAACTTCGTCTACTTCTGGCCGCTGTACACGGGCACGTCGATCCCGGAGGACTCCTGGCGCGACCGGATGTGGCTGGACACCTGGGTGTGACCGAGCCGACCGCGGCCACCCGGCCCCGCAACCGCAGGCAGCTGATCGTCGAGGCGGCCGGACGGGTCTTCGGCGAGCACGGGTACCACGCGGCGTCCATGGAGAAGATCGCCGCCGCGGTGGGGATCACCGCGGCGGCGCTGTACCGGCACTTCCCGAACAAGTACGCGCTGTTCGCCGAGTGCGCCGACGTCACGGCGGGCCGGCTCGTCGCCGCGCTCGACGAGGTGCCGCCCGGTGCGGCGCTGCCGGACGTGTGCGCCGCCCTCACCCGGGTCACCGTCGCCCACCGCGCGTCGGGCGGCGTGTACCGGTGGGAGGCCCGCTACCTCGAACGTGAGGACCGCAGGCGTCTCATGATGCGGTTCGGGCACATCGTGGGGCGGGTCGACGAGGCGGTGCAGCGCGCGTACCCGCTCCCCGACAGGCGCCTGCGGGCCGTGGCGGCCCTCGGTGCGATCGGGTCCATCACGATGCATCACACCTCGATCGCCCAGCGGCGGGCCGAGGAGCTGCTGTCGGCGTCCGCGCTGCGTGTCGCCGCGACCGATCCCGCGGCGGCCCGGAGAGGCAGCCCGCGCCCCGTCGAGCTGCCCGCCCAGCCGGTGCCGCGCACCCGGCGCGCGGAGATCCTGGCCGCCGCCGTCCCGCTGTTCGCACGGGACGGCTTCACCAGCGTCACCAACGGACAGATCGCGCAGGCGGTGGGGCTGGCCCCGTCCGCGCTCTACCGCCACTACTCGGGCAAGGTCGACATCCTGGCGGCGGCGTGCCTCCAGGCGGCGGGACTCCTGGCCCAGGGTGTCGACCGCAGCCTCCAGGAGGTGTCCGGCCCGCGCGAGGCCGTCGAGGCCCTGGCGGCGACGTACGTGGCCTACAGCTTCGAGCACACCGCGCTCAACAGCGTCGCCGAGGCCGAGCTCGCCGGTCTGCCGGACGGCCTGCGGCGGCCCCTGGTCCTCGCCCAGCGCGAGCACATCGCCGTCTGGGAGCAGCAGTTGCGGCTGGCCCGGCCCGAGCTGGACCCGCGTCAGGCCCGGGTGCTGGTGCACGCGGCGTTCGGTGTGGCCGTCGAGGCCGGACGCGGGCTGCGGTGGCAGGACAGCCACGGCCACCGTGACGCCGTGACCGCCCTGGTCGTGGGTGCCCTGGGGCTCAGCCGGCCCGGTTCCCGGTCGGGATCGTGATCGGGGTGGTCGTCCCGGAGGCGCCCTTGTTGAGGAAGAGCATGGCCAGGGCGCGTACGAACTGGTCGAACATGTAGAAGGTGCCGGGCATGACGGGCGAGAGCCCCTCGCGGAACAGGATGTACGCCGGCCACGCGGTGCGGACCAGGGCCGCCGACACGTAGTCGCGTTTCAGTCCCAGCCAGTCGCCGACCTCGTCGCTGAGGACGTAGCGCACGAACTCGTTCAGGAACCCGCGGGTGACGCCGAGGTCGATCTGCGCGGTCAGGCCGAGCAGTTCCTCCGCCAGCTCGATGCCCTCGGTCGAGGGGGTGAGGATCGGGGTGAGCACCTGCGCCGACTGCTTCTCGGCCGCCGCCCAGGTCTTGGGGATGTGCTCGTACGGCACACCGAGCAGATGGACGGCGACCTGCCACGAGTGCAGGAACGCCTCTTGGTCCGCCGCCGGGTAGGGGATCTTCCAGTCCAGCAGCTTCCTGTGGACGTACGTGCCCAGGCTGTGGAAGGTGACCAGGATGTCGGCGGCACTGATCGGGACGGTCTCGTCGGCGACCGCCCGCCAGTGCGGCGACTGCGGCAGCAGGTGGCGGACCGCCGCGTGCACCACGCGCGTCTTGTTGGCGGTGACGACGAACTGCCCCGTCGGCTCGAAGGCCTTGAGCTGGGAGAGGTCGTAGCCGAAGGTGAACGTCTTGGCCGCGCGGTCCTGCATCTGGGCACCGCCCGCGGACCAGTAGACGCTCTTGGCCTCGCGCGGGATCACGGTGCTCATGATCCCGCTGCCGAGGCCGTACAGCATGAAGAGGTACGTGTCCCGGCGCCGGTTGAAGTCCGCGGCGCGGGTCAGCTTGGCGGGATCCGCCCACGAGGGCAGCCTGTTGACCTGCCCCAGGTAGGCGGTGAACTCGTCCGGAAGCCCGCCGGGCAGCGGGTCGTTGTTGTTCACCCATGACGCCCACGCGGTGTTGATCGCGGGTACGTGGCCCCCGGTCAGCATCGAGGCCATCAGGGGGTCCGCCGCCTCGTCCCAGATCCACTCCGGACCGGTCCCCGCGGCGGCTCCCGTCACCCCGCCCGCAGCCGCCCAGGCCCGGGCGGGGCTCCCCACGCCCACGAGGCCGAGTGCCACACCGAGCGACAGGACGCTCCGCCTGTTGAGATTCTGCATTTACTTACCCACTTCCCTGCTGGGCCAGGCCGCGCCACACGCCCTACCTGGCTTGCGAGTTGCATTACCACCGCGTTTCCGATCATGCTGAAAGATGTGATTCCCCATTAACATAGCGAGGCGCACCACCGTGGGCAACGGTGAGGACCGAGCCCAGAGAGGGACGGAAAGCGGACACCTGGCGGAAAGCGCTCTCCCGGAGCGCATAGCAGTCCGGTAACAACCCGCTCAGGGCGCACTCCCGTCACGTAAAGTGCCGAAGGAAGGCCCCACTTGAACACGTTCAACCGGGGCTCATGGGGAGGGGGACTGCACAGATGCGCAGTGGAGCGAAGGTCGCCGTCGTCGGCGGAGTGTTCGTGCTGGTGGCCGGGGGGCTCGGTTACGGCGCCTACGAGGTGGTGCTGGGAGGCGGCGGGTCCGGGGGGACCGAGACCGCCTCCGCGTCCTCCGAGGTGAGGACCGGGCCGCCGGACAAGAAGGAGATCGAGGAGACCGCCAAGGGCTTCCTCGCGGCCTGGGCGTCGGGCGACGGGCCGGGCGCGGCGCTGCTGACGAACAACGAGTCGGGCGCGGAGCCGTTGCTGACGGGCTTCGCCGAGGAGGCCCACGTCACGAAGGCGGTGATCACGCCGGGTCCCGCCGTCGGCGCGAAGGTGCCCTACACGGTGAAGGCGACGGTCTCCTACGAGGGGAAGACCAAGCCGTGGTCGTACTCATCCGAGCTGACCGTGGTGCGCGGGCTGACCACCGGCAAGGCCCTCGTCGACTGGCAGCCCACGGTGGTCCATCCGCAGCTCACCGAGGGCGCGTCACTGAAGACCGGGGAGTCGTCCACGGCGGCGATCGAGGCCGTCGACCACAACGGCAAGGTGCTGGACAAGGAGACGTACCCGTCGCTGGGGCCGATCCTGGACACCCTGCGCGAGAAGTACGGCGACAGCACCGGCGGTTCCCCGGGCATCGAGACCTGGATCGAGCCGGCCGACGAGCAGCTGCCGAACACCACGCTGCTGACGCTCGCCAAGGGCAGGCCCGGCAAGCTGCAGACCACGCTGGACGCGGGCGCCCAGGCGGCGGCGGAGCAGGCGGTCAAGCAGTTCAGCGGGGCGTCGGTGGTCGCCGTGAAGCCGTCCACCGGGGCGATCCGCGCGGTGGCCAACAACCCGGCCACCGGCTTCAACGCTGCGATGCAGGGCAGGCAGGCGCCCGGCTCGACGCTGAAGATCGTCACCGCGGCGATGCTCCTGGAGAAGGGCCTGGTCACGGCCGGCGGCGCCACGGAGTGCCCCAAGGACGTGCTCTACGAGGGCCGTACGTTCCACAACCTGGACTACTTCGAGCTGCCCTCCTCCAGCAGCTTCACCACCAGCTTCGCCCGCTCGTGCAACACCGCCTTCATCAAGCTGATCGACGACACCGAGGACGACGCGGCGCTGCCCAAGGAGGCCCGGGACGTCTTCGGCATCGGCCTCGACTGGAAGACCGGCATCACCTCCTTCGACGGCAAGGTGCCCGAGGAGGCCGGCGGTGAGGCGGCGGCCCAGTACATAGGCCAGGGCACCGTCCAGATGAACGCCCTCAACATCGCGTCCATCACGGCGACCGCCCGCACCGGAACGTTCCACCAGCCCGTGATCGTCCCGCAGTCCCTCGACGACCGGCAGCTCGCCACCGCGTCGCGCTCGCTCTCCGGGAACGTCACCCAGCAGCTGAACGACATGATGCGGGCCACCGCCTCCTGGGGCACCGGCAAGGCGGCCATGGCCTCGGTCAACGGCGACAAGGGCGCCAAGACCGGTTCGGCCGAGGTCGACGGACAGGGCACGTCCAACAGCTGGTTCACCGGTTTCAGCGACGATCTCGCGGCAGCGGCGGTCGTCCAGTCCGGCGGCCACGGCGGCGACGCGGCCGGCCCGGTGGTGGCGGCGGTGCTGCGCGCGGGCTCCTGACCCGCGCCCTCCGGCCGGCGGGCGCGTGCACCGGGAACTGCCTGGTGTACGCGCCCGCCCTTTCAGTAGCGTGCGGGGTATGAGCACTTCCGAGACCACCCCCGTCACGAACCCGTCCGACGCCCACCCCCGGTTCGCCGAGGCCCTGCGGGAGCTGGGCCTCGGCGTCGAGGTACGCCGCTTCCCGGACGCCACCCGCACCGCCGTCGAGGCCGCCGCGGCCATCGGCTGCGAGCTGAGCCAGATCGTCAAGTCCCTGATCTTCGAGGCGGACGGCGTGCCGGTCCTGGTGCTGATGGACGGCTCCTCCCGGGTGGACGTGGAGCGCGTACGGGCCGAGCTCGGCGCCGGGAAGGTCAAGCGGGCCGGCGCCGACCTGGTCCGCGAGACCACCGGCTACGCGATCGGCGGGGTCCCGCCCTTCGGGCACCGTACGAGGACCCGGGTGCTGGCCGACCGGGGGCTGCTGGTCCACGCGACGGTCTGGGCCGCCGCCGGCACCCCGCACACGGTCTTCCCGCTCGCCCCCGCGCGGCTGGTCGAGCTCGCGGGCGGCACTCTCGTGGACGTACGCGAGCAGACCGCGTGACCCCGCTGGTGGCGGCGGCCGTCCTGGCCGCCGCGATCACGCACGCCAGCTGGAACGCGATCGCCCACGCCATACGGGACCAGTTGCTCTCCTTCACCCTGATCTCGGGCGGCGGGGCGCTGATCGGACTCGTACTGGCCTGCTTCGCCCCGCTCCCGGCGTCCGGCGCCTGGCCGTACCTGCTGGTCTCCGCGGGTCTGCACGTGGCCTACATGCTGCTGCTGATGCGCTCGTTCACCCTGGGCGACTTCGGCCAGATGTATCCGATCGCCCGGGGCACGGCCCCCCTCGTCGTGACGGTCCTGGCCGCCGTCTTCATCGGGGAGCGCCCGGACGGCTGGGCCACGGCCGGCGTGGCGGTGGCCTCGGCGGGGCTCGTCGGGCTGGCGCTGTGGGGCATCCGGGGCTCCGGCAAGCGGCCCCACTGGCCCGCGATCCTGGCCGCCCTCGCGACGGGGCTGGCCATCGCCGGCTACACGACGGTCGACGGGGTGGGGGTGCGCGCCTCGGGAACACCGCTCGGCTACATCGCCTGGCTGATGATCCTGGAGGGGATCGCCATCCCCGCCTACGCGTTCTGGCGGCGCCGGGGCGAACTGGTGCCCCAGCTCACCCCGTTCGCCGCGCGGGGCCTGCTGGGCGCCGCGCTGTCGGTCGCCGCCTACGGGCTCGTCCTGTGGGCGCAGACGAGGGCCGCGCTGGCTCCGATCGCCGCGCTCCGCGAGTCCTCGATCATCGTGGGTGCCGCGATAGGGACCCTGTTCTTCAAGGAGCGGTTCGGGGCTCCGCGGATCGCGGCGGCCGGGCTGATGGTGGTCGGCATCGGCCTGATGCTGCACACCAGCTGACCGGGGCCGCCCAGGGCGTGCCGGGTGCGGGCCTCGGCACGCCCTGGGCGGCCCGTCACCGTACGGCCGACGCCGCCAGTTCCACGACGACCTCGCCGTCCTCCTCCTCGCCGGTGGGCCGGAAGCCGAGCGAGGCGTAGAGCTCCCCGGCCGCCGTGTTGTCGGTGCCGTACGAGAGCCGGAGCACCTCGCAGCCCTCCTGCTGCGCCAGCCACCCGGCGAGCGTGCGTACGGCGGCGCGGCCGGTCCCCCGGCCCTGCTCGGGGCCGTCGACGAGCACCCCGCCGATCCAGTACGAGCCGTCGTCGTCCCGGGCCCACATCACATGGCCGGTGACGGTCTCGTCCGCGTACACCGCGAGCGAGTGCCAGGTGTCCTCGCGCAGGGACAGCAGCAGGTAGCGGGCGGCCAGTGCGGGCGCGTGGTCGCGCTGGGAGTCCAGGGGCGCGATGTCGGCGACCGCACGCCAGTTGGCGTCGTCCACCCCGCGCAGGGTGACGCGCCGGCCGGTCCGGTCCGTGAGTCCGTGGTCGATCATCCGGGCAGGGTAGGCAGCGTGCCGCCGGTCCGGCTACCGGGTTTCGGGATCCGTGGTCATCGCCGCGCGGAAGCCGGTGTTGACGGCGAGCAGCCCGCCGTCCACCCGCAGCGTCGTGCCGGTGATCCAGGCCGCGTCCGGGGAGGCGAGGAAGGCGACGGCGGCCGCGATGTCGTCCGGTTCGCCGACCCGGCCGAGCGGATAGAGGGACCCGGCCCGCTCCAGTGAGTCCTCGCGGCCCGCCCAGGCGTCCGTGCGGATCGTGCCGGGCGCGATGAGGTTGACGCGGACACCGCGGGGGCCCGCGTGGCCGGCGAGGGTCCGGGTCAGGCTGGCCAGGCCCGCCTTGGCGGCGCTGTAGGCGTGGCCGCCGAAGTCCTGTTCGCCGTTGACGGAGCCGATGTTGACGATGGCTCCCCGGCCGGAGGCCACCAGGTGCGGCAGTGCGGCGCGGGAGCAGCGGTAGGCGCCAGTCAGGGTGATGTCGAGGCTGCGGGCCCACATCTCGTCCGTCTCGTCCTCGAAGAGCGGGGCGTCCTCGTGGTCGGCATAGGCGTTGTTGACGAGGACGTCGAGGCGTCCGAAGACGTCGACCGCGTGGGCCACCGCCGCTCCGACCGCCGCCCGGTCGCCGACGTCGCAGGCCAGGGACTCGGCGGTGCCGCCCGCCTCGCGTATCCCCGCAGCCGTGCGTGCGGCGCGGTCGGCGTCCAGGTCGGTGACGAGGACGGCCGCGCCCTCGGAGGCGAGCCGGCGGGCGGCGGCCGCGCCGATGCCCTGTCCCGCACCGGTGAGCAGGGCGGCGTATCCGTCGAGGCGAGCGAGGCGAGGAGTCATAGCGCCGACCGTACTGCCCGGACCAGGGCCTGGGCACGGGGGTCGGCGGTGACTCCCTTCTGCAGACCGTTCGTCACATAGCCGAGCGCGATGCCCGACTCGGGGTCGGCGAAGCCCAGCGATCCGCCCCGGCCGGGGTGGCCGAACGACCCGGGGCCCAGCAGCGGCGCGGACGGGCCGTGCAGCATGTAGCCGAGGCCGAAACGGGTGTTGACGACCAGCACACGGTCCGGCCCGGCGGACTCCTCGGTGCGGGCCAGGGTGAGCGTGGCGGGGGCGAACAGCCGCTGCCCGTCGACCTCGCCGATCATCGCGGCGTAGCAGCGGGCGAGCCCGCGCGCGGTGGCGGCGCCGTTGGACGCGGGGAGTTCGGCCGCGCGGTAGGCGGGGGCGTTCTCGTCGGGGAAGGGGTCGATGGCCCCGAAGGCGCGGCGGGTCAGCGAGTCCGGATCGCCGTACGCGTCGACGACGGAGCGCTTGGGCCGCATGCGGAGGGCGCCGCTGCCCTCGGCGGGCGGGGGTTCGACGGGCCCGATCCGCCCGATGCGGTGCGCCTCGTCGGCGGGCAGCCCGAACCAGAAGTCCAGCCCCAGCGGCCGGGCGATCTCCTCGGCGATCCAGCGGCCGATGGTCCGCCCGGTGACCCTGCGCACCAGTTCACCGACGAGCCAGCTGTAGGTCTGGGCGTGGTACCCGTGGTCGGTGCCGGGCTCCCACTGCGGCTGCTGGGCGGCGACGGCCTCCGGCCCGCTGACCCCGTCGGCCGCCTCCTCGGGCGTCAGCGCCCTGTCGAGGGCGGCCAGCCCGGCCCGGTGGGCGAGGAGATGGCGTACGAGCACGCGCTCCTTGCCGTTGGCCTTGAACTCCGGCCAGTACGTGCCGACCGGGGCGTCCAGGTCCACCTGCCCGCGCTGGTGCAGCAGCAGCGGCACGGCGGCGGCGACGCCCTTCCCGGCGGAGCGCACGATCTGGACGGTGTCCACGGCCCAGGGTTCGGTGCCGTCGACATCCCTCGTCCCGGCCCACAGGTCCACGACCTTGCGCCCGTGGCGGTAGAGGGCGACGGCCGCTCCCCGCTCCCCACGCTGTTCGAAGTTACGGACGAAAGCGTCCCGTACCGCCTCGAATCCCGGCGCCACCGTGCCCCGTACGTCCACGCCTGCTCCCGCGCTCCCGCTCATCCCCCCATGGTGCATTGCTCCGCGGGCGGAGCGGGTGCCGGGTCACCGTCCGTTCACGGACGCGGAACGGAGACGGAACGCGGGTCGAAGCCGAAGGGCAGCTCCAGCCGGTGCCTGCGCATCAGGGCGTCGTCGCAGAGCAGGTCCTGTGTGCGGTCGTCGGCGGTGATCACCCCGTCGCTGAGGATGACGGCGCGCGGGCAGAGCTCCAGGGCGTACGGCAGGTCGTGGGTGACCATCAGCACGGTGACGTCCAAGGAGCGCAGGATGTCGGCGAGTTCGCGGCGGGAGGCCGGGTCCAGGTTCGAGGAGGGCTCGTCCAGGACGAGGATCTCCGGCTCCATGGCGAGGACGGTGGCGACGGCGACCCGGCGGCGCTGGCCGAAGGAGAGGTGGTGCGGGGGACGCGCCGCGAACTCCTCCATGCCGACCTGCTTGAGCGCGGTCATGACCCGGTCCTCCAGCTCGGGACCGCGCAGCCCCGCGGCGGCGGGCCCGAAGGCGACGTCCTCGCGGACGGTCGGCATGAAGAGCTGGTCGTCGGGGTCCTGGAAGACGATGCCGACGCGGCGGCGGATCTCGGCGAGGTGCCGCTTCTCCACGGGCAGCCCGGCGACCCGGACGGTGCCGGCGCCCGCGTCGAGGATGCCGTTGAGGTGGAGGACGAGCGTGGTCTTGCCGGCTCCGTTGGGGCCGAGGAGCGCCACGCGTTCGCCGCGGTCCACGGTCAGGTCGACGCCGAAGAGGGCCTGGTGGCCGTCGGGGTAGGCGTAGGCGAGGCCGCTGACCTCGAGGGACGGCGCGGGGGCGGTGGGCAGGCTCATACGGTCCATCCCAGCAGACATACGACGAGGGCGAGCACGGGGAGTGCCGCGGCGTGCGCCCACTGGGTGCGGGAGGCGGTCACCTCGTCGATCACCGGCATCGTGCCGGTGTAGCCGCGGCTGACCATCGCGAGGTGGACGCGTTCACCGCGCTCGTAGGACCGGATGAAGAGGGCGCCCGCCGTCTTGGCGAGGGCGCCCCAGTGGCGTACTCCGCGCGCCTCGAAGCCGCGGGAGCGCCGTGCGATGGACATCCGGCGCAGCTCGTCGGTGATGACGTCGCCGTACCGGATCATGAAGGACGCGATCTGGACGAGCAGCGGCGGGAGCCTCAGCCGCTGGAGGCCGAGGAGCAGGGAGCGGAGCTCGGTGGTCGAGGCCAGGATCACCGAGGCGGCCACCCCGAGGGTGCCCTTGGCCAGGACGTTCCAGGCGCCCCAGAGGCCGGGGACGCTGAGGTGGACGCCGAACAGCTCGGTCTGCTCGCCGGGCACCACGAACGGCATGAGCAGGGCGAAGGCCACGAACGGCACCTCGATGACCAGCCGCTTCAGCAGGAACCCGGGACGGATCCGGGCGACCGCGGCGACACCGGCGAGCAGCACCGCGTACAGCGCGAAGGCCCAGACGGCCTCGCGGGGGGTGGAGACGACGGCCACGACGAAGCAGAGGACGGCGGCGAGCTTGCAGTGCGGCGGCAGGGCGTGGACCGGTGAGTGCCCGTGCCGGTAGAGCTTGTGCGCGTGGCCGGCGCCCATCAGACGGACTCGGGGGTGCGGGTCTCGGGAGCCTCCGGCGTACGACGGCGGCGCACGGCCCAGAAGACGCCGCTGCCGACGGCGACGGTGACGCCGACGCCGATCACTCCGGCGAGGCCCCCGGAGACCCGGGCGTCGCTGATGTCCTTGACGCCGTAGTCGGCGAGCGGGGAGTCGGCGGCGCCGTGTTCCTGGACCTTCTCGTCGATGCCCTTGTCGGCGGCGACCTTCTCCAGGCCGTCGGGGCTGGCGGAGGCGTAGAAGGAGACGAAGCCCGCGAGGACGAGCGCGGCGGCCAGTCCGGCGCCCCAGACCTTGCGGGTGGAGCGGGCGGCTGCCGGGGCGGGCTCGGCGGCGGCAGGGGCGTCGACGAGTTCACCGTCGACGCGGAGCTTGAGCGGGGCCGCGAGCCCACGGGCCCCGTGCACCAGGTCGGGGCGCACCGCGATCACGGCCCCCACGGTCAGCGCGGTGATCGCCGCCTCCCCGATGCCGATGAGGACGTGGACGCCGACCATCGCGGTGAGCACCTTGCCGATGGGTACGTCGGTGGTGCCGCCGATCGCGTAGATCAGGGTGAACGCGACGGCGGCGGCCGGCACGGAGACCAGCGCGGCCACGAAGGCGGCGGCGGTCGTCGAGCGGCGGGTGCGGGGCAGCACACGGGTCAGCCCGCGGAAGAGCGCGTAGGCGACGACGGTGGTGACGACGCCCATCACCGTGATGTTCACGCCGAGCGCGGTGAGGCCGCCGTCCGCGAAGAGGATCCCCTGCATGAGCAGGACGACGGCTATGCAGAGCAGCCCTGTGTAGGGCCCGACGAGGATCGCCGCCAGTGCCCCGCCCAGGAGGTGGCCGCTGGTGCCGGCCGCGACCGGGAAGTTCAGCATCTGCACGGCGAAGATGAACGCGGCGACCAGCCCGGCCAGCGGCGCGGTCTTTTCGTCCAGTTCACGCCGGGCGCCGCGGAGCCCGACGGCGACCGCGCCTGCGGCGACGACACCGGCGACGGCGGAGACGGGTGCGTTGATGAAACCGTCGGGTACATGCATGGAGTGGCTCCGCTTTCGGGCGTTGCTGCGGGCGGGGTCGGGAAACGCTCCATGATAGGGCCCTGTTGCAAACAGTTCGCAAGAGCGCACTTGTGACAACTGCGCGAACCCTTCAACATGCCCAAATGCGAATATATGGGACATTGGGGGGAGAGATTTTCACACAGGAGGAGCCGGCCATGTCCCTCGTGATCCAAGAACACGCCCGCGCCCGGCTCATCACGGACGGCCCGGACCCCCGACTGGTCCCCGTCGAACTGCGCTACGACCCGGCCGAGCCGCAGACCGTCCACGTCCGGCTCCCCGGCGGCGTCGACCAGCCCCTCGGCCTCGACCTGCTGGAACGCGGACTGCGCTCCCCCGTCACCCGCGGCGACATCCGCATATGGCCGTGCGGCCGGGCCCAGCTGGTCCTGGAGCTGCACTCGCCGGACGGCGTCGCCGTCTTCCAGTTCGACATCGCGCCCCTCATCCGCTTCGTGTCGCGGACCCGCGCGAGGGCGCCGAAGCGCCCGGCGGCC
>NZ_JAERUC010000018.1 GCF_016745505.1 Streptomyces silvae
CCTTGGCAAGGTTGCGCTCTACCAACTGAGCTACGTCCGCATTGCTGCCACTCGGCTTTCACCGGTGGAGCGCTCACCACTCTACCTGATCCACTGAGTGATCCGGTAAGGCGATGCAGAGCGGGTGACAGGAATTGCACACTGCGCCTTCCCCCTGGAAGGGGGATGTTCTACTACTGAACTACACCCGCACGCTGCGTCGGACCCGGCTTTTCGGCCTTGCCCTTCGGCGTGCTCCAGACTCTAGCCGACCTGCAGGGGTGTTGTGCAAGTCGGCTCCCCGAGGTGTCGCTCCGGCGGCCTGGGGGTGTCGAACCGGAAGGGAACATTCCGGGCACTGCCCTCAACTGGCCGCGTTGAACGCCTCGTAGACCTTCTTGGGGATCCGGCCGCGGGCCGGCACCTCCATCCGGTGCGAGCGGGCCCACGCGCGTACGGCCGCGGGGTCCGGGGCGACCGCCGTGTGGTGGTACGCCACGGGGGCCTTGCCGCGCTTGCCGGTATTTGTCTGCTTTCGGCCTGCCGCCACGTACGGCGCCAGCGACTTACGCAGTTTCTTTGCATTGGCGGGATTGAGGTCGATCTCGTACGACTTCCCGTCCAGGGCGAAGGTGACCGTTTCCGCCGCTTCTCCCCCGTCGATGTCGTCCGAGAGCGTAACCACGACGCGCTGAGCCACGGATATCGGTCCTTTCCTGCGGCATCGTCGCGCCTGACATGCGCTGATGCCGGCCTTCCGGCGGCTGGGCGGATACGGATCGACGGCTGTCGACTGTTCCGGGTCAATCGTGCTTTCCCCGGTATTCATTTGTACAGCGGTGGGAGGTGCATTGTGAAGCCCGGCCAATTACATCCGCGTGTTGCCTCCGTGCGCCCGCGTGCAATCCGGGTGAAGATTTTTTCCCAGGATTTTTCCCGGGGGTTGTCGCCTCCGATATCTCGCCGTGATCTGGGCGGCATGATATCTACCCGCGTAGAATTTCCGGCCAGGTACGCTGAGTGGACCCGCGGGGATCTGGGGAACCCCTCGGAGACACAGCCGCACCACACCACCGGGAGTGCCAGTGGCACGCGTCGTAGTCGACGTCATGCTCAAGCCGGAGATCCTCGACCCGCAGGGACAGGCTGTGCAGCGCGCACTGCCCCGTCTCGGCTTCGACGGAATCGCGGACGTTCGTCAGGGAAAGCGTTTCGAGCTCGAGGTCGAGGGGCCGGTCGACGATGCCGCCCTCGCCCGTATTAACGAGATCGCCGAGACCTTCCTCGCCAACACCGTCATCGAGGACTTCACCGTCAAGGTGGAGGAGGAGAAGTGACCACCCGTATCGGCGTCGTCACTTTTCCCGGCACGCTCGACGACCAGGACAGCCTGCGGGCCGTGCGGATCGCGGGCGCGGAGCCCGTATCCCTCTGGCACCGCGACAAGGACCTCCACCAGGTCGACGCGGTCATCCTGGCGGGCGGATTCAGTTACGGCGACTATCTGCGCGCCGGCGCCATCTCGCGTTTCTCGCCGGTGATGGAGACCGTCATCGAGCAGGCGAAGGCCGGTCTGCCGGTCCTCGGCATCTGCAACGGCTTCCAGATCCTCACCGAGGCGCACCTGCTGCCCGGTGCGATGCTGCGCAACAACCACCTCCACTTCATCTGCCGCGACCAGAAGCTGCGGGTGGAGAACGCGGAGACCGCCTGGACCTCGGACTACACGGCGGGCCAGGAGATCTCCGTACCGCTGAAGAACGTGGACGGCCGGTACACCGCCGACGAGCGCACGCTCGACGAGCTGGAGGCCGAGGGCCGCGTCGCCTTCCGTTACGCCGACGTCAACCCGAACGGCTCGCTGCGCGACATCGCCGGCATCACCAATGCCGCGGGCAACGTCGTCGGTCTGATGCCGCACCCGGAGCACGCCGTCGAGCCGCTGATCGGCACCGGTCGCACCGACGGCCTGGGTTTCTTCACCTCGATCATCAAGAAGCTGGTCACCGCATGAGCCTCGACACGGTCAAGCACGCGGCCGAAACCCCGGACGCCGGGCAGCCCTGGAAGGAACTCGGCCTCAAGGAGGACGAGTACGCCCGGATCCGCGAGATCCTCGGCCGCCGTCCCACCGGCGCCGAGCTCGCCATGTACTCCGTGATGTGGTCCGAGCACTGCTCGTACAAGAGCAGCAAGGTCCACCTCAAGCAGTTCGGCGAGAAGGTCCCGGAGAACGACGCGATGCTCGTCGGCATCGGCGAGAACGCCGGTGTGGTCGACGTCGGCCAGGGGTACGCGGTCACCTTCAAGGTCGAGTCGCACAACCACCCCTCGTACATCGAGCCCTACCAGGGCGCGGCCACCGGCGTCGGCGGCATCGTCCGCGACATCCTCGCCATGGGTGCCCGTCCGATCGCGGTCGTCGACCCGCTGCGCTTCGGTGCGGCCGACCACCCCGACACCCGCCGGGTGCTGCCGGGCATCGTCGCGGGCATCGGCGGCTACGGGAACTGCCTCGGCCTGCCGAACATCGGCGGCGAGGTCGTCTTCGACGCCTGCTACCAGGGCAACCCGCTCGTCAACGCCGGCTGCATCGGCGTGATGAAGCACGAGGACATCCACCTCGCCCAGGCCTCCGGCCCCGGCAACAAGGTGATCCTGTACGGCGCCCGCACCGGCGGCGACGGCATCGGCGGCGTCTCCGTGCTGGCCTCGGAGACCTTCGACGACACCAAGCCCACCAAGCGGCCCGCCGTCCAGGTCGGCGACCCGTTCCAGGAGAAGCTCCTCATCGAGTGCACCCTGGAGATCTTCAAGGAGAAGCTCGTCGCGGGCATCCAGGACCTCGGCGGCGCCGGGCTCTCCTGCGCCACGAGCGAGCTGGCCTCCGCGGGCTCCGGCGGGATGCGCGTCGAGCTGGACACCGTGCCGCTGCGCGACTCCTCCCTCTCGCCCGAGGAAATCCTCATGAGCGAGTCGCAGGAGCGCATGTGCGCGATCGTCGAGCCGCAGCACGTCGACCGCTTCATGGAGATCTGCGAGAAGTGGGACGTCATCGCCACCGTCATCGGTGAGGTGACCGAGGGCTCGCAGCTGGAGATCTTCTGGCACGGCGAGCAGATCGTGGACGTACCGCCGCGGTCCGTCGCGCACGAGGGCCCGACCTACCACCGGCCGTTCGCGCGGCCGTCCTGGCAGGACGCGCTCCAGGCCGACGACGCCGGCAAGCTGGCCCGCCCGGCGAACGGCGCGGAGCTGCGCGAGCAGGTCCTCAAGCTGGTGGGCTCGCCGAACCAGGCGTCCAAGTCCTGGATCACCGACCAGTACGACCGCTTCGTGCAGGGCAACACCGTGCTGGCGATGCCCGAGGACGCCGGCATGGTCCGGATCGACGAGACGTCGAACCTGGGCGTGGCCATGGCGACCGACGGCAACGGCCGGTACGCCAAGCTCGACCCGTACACCGGCGCGCGGCTCGCCCTGGCCGAGTCCTACCGCAACGTCGCGGCGTCCGGCGCCAAGCCGCTCGCCATCTCGGACTGCCTGAACTTCGGTTCGCCCGAGGACCCGGACGTCATGTGGCAGTTCGCCGAGGCCACCCGTGGTCTCGCGGACGGCTGCCTGGAGCTGGGCACCCCGGTCACCGGCGGCAACGTGTCGCTGTACAACCAGACCGGTGAGACGGCGATCCACCCGACGCCGGTCGTGGCCGTCCTCGGTGTGATCGACGACGTCACCCGGCGCACGCCGGTCGCCTTCGCCGAGGAGGGCCAGCTGCTCTACCTCCTGGGCGACACCCGCGAGGAGTTCGGCGGCTCCGCCTGGTCCGAGGTCATCCACCAGCACCTCGGCGGGATGCCGCCGGAGGTCGACCTGGGCCGCGAGAAGCTGCTCGGCGAGATCCTGATCTCGGCCTCGCGCGACGGCATGGTCGACGCGGCGCACGACCTCTCCGACGGCGGCCTGATCCAGGCGGTCACCGAGTCCTGCCTGCGCGGCGGGAACGGTGCCCGGCTGGTCGTGCCGGAGGGCCTGGACGCGTTCACCTTCCTCTTCTCGGAGTCGGCCGGCCGCGCGGTCGTCTCGGTTCCGCGCAGCGAGGAGCTCCGCTTCACCGACATGTGCGGGGCGCGGGGTCTGCCCGTCGCCCGGATCGGTGTCGTGGACGGCGAGGAGATCGAGATCCAGGGCGAGTTCAGCATTCCGCTGAGCGAGCTGCGCACGGCGCACGAGGGGACCCTGGAGGGTCTGTTCGCTTAGGTTCTGCCTGTACCGAAGCCCCCGTCCGGGTCGACCGGACGGGGGCTCCGTCGTTCCCGCACGACCTGTTGATTGATATTACGTAATTACGTAAGGTGGATGTCATGGAGCTCGAGGAGCGCGTCGCCGAACTGGAGCGGCGCCTCGCCGTGCTGGAGTCGGCCGCCGAGAGCGCGAAGCCGGAGCTGGGCGTCGGGGACTTCTGGGCGCTGGACGGGCTGAAGGAACAGCTCGGCCAGGTCGGGGAGCCCGCCGCCGACGGCGGGGTGCTGTTCACGGGCGCGGTGACGCTGCCGGCCGGTGAGCGGTACGAGTGGCAGTACGGCGCGCTCACCGTGGGGCTCCTGGGGAGTACGGAGGAGGACCGCCCCGACTGGGCGGAAGCCGCCGAACCCCTGGCAGCGCTCGGCCATCCGGTGAGGCTGCGGCTGCTCCGCGAGATCCTCGCCGGCCGCCGTACGGCCGCGGAGCTGGCCGAGCTGGACGAGACGGGCACGACCGGCCAGATCTACCACCATCTGCGCCTGCTGACCGGTGCGGGCTGGCTGCACACGACGGGACGCGGGCGGTACGAGGTGCCCGGCGCCCGGGTGGTGCCGCTCCTGGTGGTGCTCACGGCCGCCCGGCCCTGAGAGACACGACGAGAGAGCCCACGACAGCAGGGGGAGTTCACATGTCCGCACGCAGGTTGCCCGCGTTGCTCACCCGGGTGTTCCTCCTGGCGTTCTTCGCGCTCGTCGTGACGGGCCTCTTCGTCGCGTACCCCTTCCCGTCGTGGCTGGTCTTCCTCCCGCTGGTGCTCGCCTGGGTGGCGGGCATCGCGGGGGGACGGCTGGCGAGCCGCGACCTCAAGGCCGCGCGGCGGGAGGCCGTCGAGGTGCTGCCGCCGGTGACGGGCCGGTGGTCCGCGATCAACAGCCCGGCCGACCGGGTGCCGAGCCATGGCGTCCACACCTACGGCCAGACGTACGCCATCGACATCGTGGCGGAGAAGCAGGAGAAGAAGGAGCGGCAGGAGCGGCAGGAGGGACAGGCGGGACAGGAAGGGACGGCCGAACGGCCCGCCTTCGCCTGGCTGTGGCCCCTGGCCCGCCGCCCCGAGGCCTTCCCCGCCTTCGGAGCGCCCCTGTTCGCGGTCGCGGACGCGAAGGTCGTCACGGCCGACGACACCCAGCGCGACCACCTGAGCAGGAACTCCCTGCCGGGGCTCGCCTACCTCCTGCTCGCGGAGGGCGAGTTGCGCGGACTGGCGGGCGCCCACCGGGTCTTCGGCAACCGCGTCGTGCTCGACCTCGGCGACGGTACGTACGCGGCGTACGCCCACGTCCGGCGCGGCTCCCTCCAGGTGCGCGCCGGCGACACGGTCCGGGCGGGACAGCGGATCGCCCGCTGCGGGAACTCCGGCAACTCCACCGAGCCGCATGTGCACTTCCAGCTGATGGACCACCCGGACCTCGACCGGGCCCGCGGGATCCCGTTCAGGTGGCGGGGCGTCGGCGTACCGGCCAACGGCGAGGCGTTCACGGCCCAGGGCGCGGTCAGCCCTGGCTGAGGCGGCCGCCGGTCCGGCCGAGGGGGGACTGTCGGACCCGCCGGTTAGTCTCGGCTCCATGCCACCGGCCAAGAAGCGCCCCCGTGCCTACGACGTCGCCCGGACCAGGACCGCGGTCCTGGCGCAGTTCACCCACGTACACACCGCCGTCCGCGCGCTGACGCCCGAGCAGCTCGCTCTGCCCGGGCTGGGGGAGTGGAGCGTGCGGGAGCTCGCGGCGCATCTGACGACGGCCCTGGAGCGCGCCGCGCGGGCGATGGAGCTCCCGGCGCCGCCCGGTGGGCCGAAGCCGGAGATCCCGCTGCTGGAGTGGCCGTTCTCCACCGTGGGGAACGCCCCGGGGATCGCCGGTCACACCCGGGAGCTGGCGGCGGCCCGGCCCGACCTCGACGCGCTGTACGAGGAGACGGCCGCCCGGTTCACCGAGCTGGTGCCCGCCGACGCCGCTGACCGGCTGGTGGCGACCCGGGCGGGCACGATGCGGCTGGGCGACTTCCTGGTGACCCGCACCGTCGAACTGGTCGCCCACACCGACGATCTGAACCGCGCGGCCGGCCTCGACATCCCGTACGACCGTCAGGCGCTCGCCGCCTGCACCCGGCTGCTCGCCGACGCGCTCGCGGACCGGGCGCCCGGCGGCTCGGTCGAGGTGCGCGTCCCGCCCTTCGCCGTCGTCCAGTGCATCGGCGGGCCCAAGCACACCCGGGGCACACCGCCCAACGTCGTGGAGACCGATCCGCTCACCTGGGTCCGGCTGGCCACCGGACGTACGAGCTGGGCGGAGGCACTCGACGCGGCGCAGGTCAGCGCCAGTGGGGAGCGGGCGGATCTGGACCCGTTGCTTCCGCTGATGGGCTGAGGGGGAACCGGATCACCCACTCGGTCCGTCCCATCGCCATGCGTACACAACGTAGGACGACTGTCAGCGCTCTCGCCGTCCTGGCCACCTTCGCCCTCGCCTCCTGCGGTACGGAGACGGGTTCCGGGGACGCGGGTGACTCCGGGGACGGCAGTGGCACCGTACGGACCGGGGCATCGGTGACCGGTGTCCACTGGAACGTGTCCTCCTTGACCGTCGACGGGAAGAAGACCACCGCCCCTGCCGGCGCCCACGTCGAGATCGGGCCCGAAGGGAAGGCCACCGGCAATCTGGGCTGCAACCGCTTCACCGCGGAGGCCCGGGTCGAGGGCGACACGGTCACCGTCGGGCGGGGCACGACCACCGAGATGGGGTGCGAGGAGGATGTCCAGCAGTTCGAGAAGGCGATGGGCCGTGCCTTCAGCGGCGAGCTCAAGGCCGCGGTGGCGGGCAGCAGCGACAGGAAGACGCTGACGCTGACCTCGGCGGGCGGCGACTCCATCGCCCTCACCTCCGAGCCCCCGGCCCCGCTCACCGGCACCGCCTGGACGGTCACCGGCCTCGTGTCCGGCGATGTCGCCGCCTCCCTCCCCGCCGGTACGGAGAAGAAGGCGCACCTCACCTTCGGCAAGGACGGCTCGGTGGAGGGGAACCTCGGCTGCAACTCCTTCCACGGCAAGGCGAAGGTCTCCGGCTCCACGCTCACCTTCGGTCCGCTCGCCTCCACCAGGAAGATGTGCGCCGGTCCCGAGATGGAGCTGGAGCGTGCGCTGCTCGCCGTACTGGACGGGACGGCGACGTACGGGATCGAGCACCGCTCGCTGTCGATCGAGGCGAAGAGCGGCAAGGGGCTGAACGCGAACGCCCCGGCGGCCAAGGGCTGACCGGCCGGGGCGGCGCGTGAGGACCCGGGGCCCGTGAGGACTCTGGGCCTGCGAGGATCCGGGCGCCGTGAGGACCCGAGGTCTTCGGGGCCCGTTCGGAGGGTCCGGATGCCTCAGGAGGCGTTCGGGTACGGGAGCAGGCCGGCGTCCGTCTTCTCCCACGACGCCCGCAGCGCCGCCAGCCGCTCCGGTTCGGCCGCCGCGCGGTCGGCCTGCTCGCGCTGGTCGTCGGCCAGGTTGAACAGCTGGTCGGTCCCGCTCGTCCCCCGGTAGTACTTCCAGTCGCCGCGCCGCAGCGCCCGCTCGCCGCGCACCCGCCAGAACAGGTCGCGCTCCTTCGGCACCTCGTCCCGCAGCAGATAGCCCGCGAGGCTGACGCCGTCCAGCGGGTGGGCCGGGTCCGGCCGCGCCCCGCCGAGCTCCAGCAGGGTCGCCGTCCAGTCGGGCGAGAACACCGGGAGATCGCTGACCTGGTGGGCGTCGATCCGGGCGGGCCAGCGCAGCACCGAGGGCACGCGGATGCCGCCCTCCTGGAGCGAGCTCTTGTTGCCGGACAGCGGCCAGTTGTAGGAGAACCGCTCGCCGCCGTTGTCGCTGGCGAAGAAGACCAGGGTGTCCTTCTCCTGGCCCGACCGCTTCAGCGCCTTCAGGACCTCGCCGACCGAGCGGTCCAGGTCCTCGACCATCTGCGTGTACTTCTCGACCGAGCCGCCGTCGGCGTTCCACAGGGCGCTGCCGTCACCGGCCTTGATCCTGCGGACGATCTCGGCGGAGGCCTCCGTGTCGCCGTCGGCGATCCACGGCCAGTGCGGGGTGGTGAAGTTCAGGTTGAGCAGCCACGGCTTGTCGTGGTCCCGCTGGACGTACTCGCTCGCGCGCTCGGTCAGGACCCGGGTGTAGTAGCGCAGGTCCTTGTACTCGGCATCGCCCTCGTACAGGTCGTACTCGCCGGCCAGACCGAGCTTGGAGTAGTACTCCAGGGCCCCGCCGAAGTTGCCGAAGAACTCGTCCCAGCCCGACTTGGTGGGGCTGTAGTCCGGCAGGTATCCGCAGTGCCACTTGCCGATGAGAGCGGTCGCGTAACCGGCGCCGCGCAGCAGGGAGGCCAGCGTCGGATGGGTGGGCTCCAGCCCCACGGAACGGTCGGCGATGGGCTCCGCGAGCCCGCCCTTCGTACGCCCCGGATAGCGGCCCGTGTAGAGGCTGAACCGGGTGGGGGAGCAGGTCGCGGACCCGGAGTAGGCGTCCGTGAAGCGCACGCCCTCGCGCCCGAGCCTGTCGAGATTCGGGGTCTTGATGTGCGGAGCGCCGTACGACGAGAGGTCGGCCCAGCCGAGGTCGTCCCCGAGGATGAACAGGATGTTGGGGCGGCGTGCGTGCTTGCCGCGGGCGGCGCGGAAGGGCCGCTCCCGCGTGTCCTCGGAGGCCGTCCCGGCAGCGGCGGCCGCGGGTACGGCGGTCTGTATCCCGACGGCGGCGGCGGTCGCGCCCACGGCGGTGGTGAAGGCGCGTCGGCTCAGCGGCGAGCCGGCGCGGTCGTTCGAACCTGCATGCGCGTCACGAGAGGTCATGGGGTCTCCAGGGCGGGCCTCGGGCGCCGGTGGTGGGAGGGCGGGGCGCGAGGGGGCGGGCGCGGTGGACCCCGCCGGAAAGGGTGCGTGCGCGGACGTACCCGGACAGGGCGGGGCAGGGAGGGAGAAGGGAGGAAAAGCGTGCACGCGGACCGGAGTTCGGGCGAAACCCCTGCTCCCCGGGGGCGGAAGTCCTGTTCCGGGGCGAGTCCCGTGCGGGGCCCGGGGTGCGGCAGGCTCAGGCGCAGCGACAGATGGCGCTCGCGACACGTCCCAGATCGACGTGGCGGCGCTCCACGAGCGTGACCGAGTGATCACCGAGGGGCTGCATGGGGAAGGAGCCTGCCCAACAGGCCATGAGCCTGTCAACGGCGGTCTCGTACTGCGGACAGCCGTCTCATATGTCCCGGGACGCGCACGGGCCGGGTGCTCCGGATCTGCCGGACCGGAGGGTCACCGGCCCCCGTCGAGCGGCTCGCAGTCCCCGGTGCGGGGCCGCGCGATGTGAGGCTCGCCACGAAACGAGCGTTCGGCCAGCGCTTTCCCGGCAGGACCCCGCGGCTCACCGAGCGCCACGACGCGGGCGGTCGGGGCCCGGAACGGCCGGGGTGGCCGACCGGTCGGTAATCGCCCTCCATCCCGGGCGTCAGCCGCCCCCCGGGGCCTCGGGAGGCCGCTCCGGGGCGCGGCCGTGATCACCCGGAGTGACCGTCCGGTGCCGGTGCCGGCTCCGGTGCGAGGCCCCCCGGGCCCCTGTCCGCAGCCGGGGTGCGGCGGTCACCCAATTCGGACCGGTGGTCGATCTCGCCTACACTCGGTGGCGTGCCTCGTGGTGATGGACGACTCAACCACGACCTGCTCCCCGGAGAGAAAGGCCCCCAGGACGCTTGCGGCGTCTTCGGTGTCTGGGCTCCGGGCGAAGAGGTCGCCAAGCTCACCTATTTCGGACTGTATGCCCTGCAGCACCGTGGACAGGAGTCCGCGGGCATCGCAGTGAGCAACGGGTCCCAGATCCTGGTCTTCAAGGACATGGGACTGGTCTCGCAGGTCTTCGACGAAACGTCTCTGGGATCGCTCCAGGGCCATATCGCGGTCGGTCATGCCCGCTACTCCACCACCGGTGCCTCGGTGTGGGAGAACGCGCAGCCGACGTTCCGTGCCACCGCGCACGGCTCGATCGCCCTGGGTCACAACGGCAACCTGGTGAACACCGCCCAGCTCGCGGAGATGGTCGCCGACCTTCCGCGTAAGGACGGCCGTGCCACCCAGGTCGCCGCGACCAACGACACCGATCTGGTGACCGCGCTGCTCGCGGGCCAGAGAGATGACGACGACAAGCCGCTCACCATCGAGGAGGCCGCCGCAAAGGTGCTCCCCGAGGTCAAGGGCGCCTTCTCGCTCGTCTTCATGGACGAGCACACCCTCTACGCCGCCCGTGACCCGCAGGGCATCCGCCCCCTGGTCCTCGGCCGGCTGGAGCGTGGCTGGGTGGTGGCCTCCGAGTCCGCCGCCCTCGACATCTGCGGTGCCAGCTTCGTCCGCGAGATCGAGCCGGGCGAGCTCGTCGCCATCGACGAGAACGGTCTGCGCACCTCTCGCTTCGCAGAAGCGAAGCCCAAGGGCTGTGTCTTCGAGTACGTCTATCTGGCGCGTCCCGACACCGACATCGCCGGGCGGAACGTCTACCTCTCCCGTGTGGAGATGGGCCGGAAGCTGGCCGCCGAGGCCCCCGTCGAGGCGGATCTGGTCATAGCGACGCCGGAATCGGGAACGCCCGCGGCCATCGGCTACGCCGAGGCGAGCGGAATTCCGTTCGGTGCCGGACTGGTCAAGAACGCGTACGTCGGCCGGACCTTCATCCAGCCTTCACAGACCATCCGCCAGTTGGGCATCCGGCTGAAGCTCAACCCCCTCAAGGAAGTCATCAAGGGCAAGCGCCTGGTGGTCGTCGACGACTCGATCGTCCGCGGCAACACCCAGCGCGCCCTGGTGAGGATGCTCCGCGAGGCGGGGGCGGCCGAGATCCACATCCGGATCTCCTCCCCGCCCGTGAAGTGGCCCTGCTTCTTCGGCATCGACTTCGCGACGCGCGCCGAGCTCATCGCCAACGGCATGTCCGTCGACGAGATCGCCACCTCCATGGGTGCCGACTCGCTGGCGTACATCTCGCTCGACGCGATGGTCGAGGCGACGACGATCGCCAAGCCGAACCTCTGCCGCGCCTGCTTCGACGGCGAATACCCGATGGAGCTCCCGGACCCGGAGCTGCTCGGCAAGCAGCTGCTGGAGACCGAGCTGGCGGCCGGCCCCGCCGCGACCGCGGCGGCCGACGCACTGCGTCGTCCGTGACCCGGACCGGCCGGCTTCCCCACCAGCCCCGTATTCCCACACGAAAGATCCCGGGCAATGTCTGAGACAACAGGTGCTTCCTACGCCGCGGCGGGCGTCGACATCGAAGCCGGTGACCGCGCCGTCGAGCTGATGAAGGAGTGGGTGAAGAAGACGCAGCGCCCCGAGGTCGCGGGCCTCGGCGGCCTCGGCGGATTCGCCGGCCTCTTCGACGCCTCGGCGCTCAAGCGTTACGAGCGCCCCCTGCTCGCCTCCGCCACCGACGGCGTCGGCACGAAGGTCGACCTGGCCCGGCAGATGGGCGTGTACGACACCATCGGCCACGACCTCGTCGGCATGGTCGTCGACGACCTGGTCGTCTGCGGCGCCGAGCCGCTCTTCATGACCGACTACATCTGCGTCGGCAAGGTGCATCCCGAGCGTGTCGCGGCCATCGTGAAGGGCATCGCCGAAGGCTGTGTCCTGGCGGGCTGCGCCCTGGTCGGCGGCGAGACCGCCGAGCACCCGGGTCTGCTGGGCCCGGACGACTTCGACGTGGCGGGTGCCGGGACGGGCGTGGTCGAGGCCGACCGGCTGCTGGGCCCGGACCGTATCCGTAAGGGTGACGCCGTGATCGCGATGGCGTCGTCCGGTCTTCACTCCAACGGGTACTCGCTCGTGCGCCACGTGGTCTTCGACCGGGCCGGCTGGACCCTGGACCGTCAGGTCGAGGAGTTCGGCAGGACCCTGGGCGAGGAGCTCCTGGAGCCCACCAGGATCTACTCCCTGGACTGCCTGGCCCTGACCCGCACCACCGAGGTGCACGGCTTCAGCCACGTCACCGGCGGCGGCCTGGCCAACAACCTGGCCCGGGTGATCCCGGACGGGCTGCACGCCACGGTCGACCGCGGCACCTGGACGCCGGGCGCCGTCTTCGACCTGGTCGGCAAGGCCGGACAGGTCGAGCAGCTGGAGCTGGAGAAGACGCTCAACATGGGTGTCGGCATGATCGCGATCGTCCCCGCCGACTCGGTGGACGCGGCGCTGACCACGCTGGCCGACCGGGGCGTCGACTCCTGGGTCGCCGGCGAGATCACCGAGCGGGGCGACCACGCCACGGGCGCCGAGCTGACCGGTGGCTACGCACGGTAGGACGTCATGACCGCCGGTCCGGCACACCACCGGACCGGCGGTGGGCGGCGACGCCCGCCCGGCCGGACGCCGGAAAGCTCCACGGATCCGTACCGGGACAGCACAGAACCCGGTCCGGGCAGGCCCGGACCGGGTTGATGTGTCAGCGCGAGGTCAAGCGCCGCGGCGCTGTGACGACGGACCGGACTGGTCGTCCTGGTCCGCGTCCTCATCGTCGTTGTACAGATCCGCGTACTGTGCGTACGGGTCATCTTCCTCGTCGTCGTCCTCGAACGGCTCGGCGTTCGGTGGCTGACTCGAAGGCGATGCGCCCAGCTCATTGGCCAGACGCGACAGGTCCGTCCCGCCGCTGCTGTACTTCAGCTGGCGGGCGACCTTTGTCTGCTTGGCCTTTGCCCGGCCGCGCCCCATGGCTCGACCCCCTCGGTGACGGGGCTCGACGGCCCCAGAGTCTTGACACGCGTTCATGTTTCAGGACGGACTCTCGGCAGAGAGACCGCGCCCGTGGCTTTAACGGTACCTGCTTCCTCGGCCATACGGTACGCCGCCCGCATCACGTGCCTCGGCACAGGACCGCAGAGGAGCCCGTCCTCGCTGGTCAACCCCGATTTTAACCTCTTGTGGACGGCCGACCCGCCGACCGGAGTGAGTCTTGTCTCCCCGCGGCCCGCCGGCCGCCCTCCGCCCATGCGTGAGCCCCTGCCACCGGGTTCTGCTCACTGTCCGGTGACAGGCGCTCGACGCAGGGGTTACGCGTCAGCGACGGCGCGCGTCCGCCATCCGCTGCTCGGCGATCCGGTCGGCCGCCGCGGCCGGCGGAATCCCGTCAGCCTTCGCACGTGCGAATATGGCCAGCGTGGTGTCGAAGATCTTGGTGGCCTTCGCCTTGCACCGGTCGAAGTCGAACCCGTGGAGCTCGTCGGCGACCTGGATCACGCCACCGGCGTTCACCACGTAGTCCGGTGCGTACAGAACCGATCGGTCGGCAAGGTCCTTCTCGACACCCGGGTGCGCGAGCTGGTTGTTGGCCGCGCCGCACACCACCTTGGCGGTGAGCACCGGAACGCTGGCGTCGTTCAGGGCGCCGCCGAGCGCGCACGGGGCGTAGATGTCGAGCCCCTCCGTGCGGATCAGCGCGTCCGTGTCCACGGCGACGGAGACCTCGGGGTGCAGGTCGGTGATCCGGCGTACGGACTCCTCGCGCACATCGGTCACGACGACCTCGGCGCCGTCGCTCAGCAGGTGTTCGACCAGGTGGTGGCCGACCTTGCCGACGCCCGCGACGCCGACCTTGCGGCCGCGCAGGGTGGGGTCGCCCCACAGGTGCTGGGCGGAGGCCCGCATGCCCTGGAAGACGCCGAACGCGGTGAGGACGGAGGAGTCGCCCGCGCCGCCGTTCTCGGGGGAGCGGCCGGTGGTCCAGCGGCACTCCCGGGCGACGACGTCCATGTCGGCGACGTACGTGCCGACATCACAGGCGGTCACATAGCGCCCGCCGAGCGAGGCGACGAACCGGCCGTAGGCCAGGAGGAGTTCCTCGGACTTGATCCGGGCGGGGTCGCCGATGATGACGGCCTTGCCGCCACCGTGGTCGAGACCGGCCATGGCGTTCTTGTACGACATGCCGCGCGACAGGTTCAGCGCGTCCGCGACGGCCTCGTCCTCGGAGGCGTACGGATAGAAGCGGGTGCCGCCGAGGGCCGGGCCCAGGGCGGTGGAGTGGAGGGCGATGACGGCCTTGAGGCCGCTGGCATGGTCCTGGCAGATCACGACTTGCTCGTGGCCCCCCTGATCCGAGTGGAACAGGGTACGCAGCACATCTACAGGCACGCCGGTCACATCGGTCACTGTGGTGACTCCCAAGTACGAAGCGGCGGAAGACCCTCCTGAAGGTGGGGAGGGCCCCGGACCGACCGCCACCGGCCGGTCCGACTGGGCAAGAGCGTAAGTCCTCGTGGCGCGTAGATCTGTTCCCCTGCCCGGGATCACCCCCCTGTGGAGTACCGGCGTGACACGATTTACCGCATGTCGGTGGTGTCTTCGGTGCTCATCCCTTACGCGTCCTACCTGCGGGTGTACGAGCCGCTCGCCGCCTTCCGCGAACCCGAACGGGGCCACTGGACGCGCTACGCGCAGCGCGCCCGGCTCCCCACGGCCCAGGACGAACTCCGGCGCTCGCTGGCGGACCTGGTCCCGACCCCTCCGGTGGCGGTGCCGGTGCACGAGAGCGCGGACGCCTTCGTCGCCCTCGTCGACGGGGTGGTCTGCGTCTGTCCGTGGCGGACCCGGATGCGGGGCTGGATGGCGATGAGCGAACTGGGGGGTCTGTTTCCGGCCACCGTGCTGGACGCGGTGCTGCCCCCGGTGGTGCGGGGTCAGGCGGCGGCGGACTACGAGCGGTGGGCCGAGCGGAACCCGGACGCCCGTCCCTGGATCCGGACCACCGTGTGGCACGTACCGGTGCGCTGGTTCGTGCTCTTCGACGACGAGGAGCGGGAGTACGTGACCGCCGGCGCCGCGGGGGACCGGATGCTGCGCTACCGCACCCCGATGGTGCAGGCGCGGCGCCGGCTGGCGAGGGCGCTGCGGACGCTGCGGGAGACCGTGGACGAAGGGCCGCTGACCGAGGGGCTCGTGGAGGTGGGCCGCTGGCTGGAGGAGTTCCATCCGCGCGCCATGGTCGAGCTGGACTACGGCGGCCTCGTCCACGCGCTGAGCGGGGAGCAGCTCGCCGGGGACCGGTCGGCCGCGGACGTGGCCGAGGGCATCGCGGCGCTGCGCGCCGGGGACAGCGATGCGGCGGGCGTCGCGTACGGACGTCTCGCCGACCGGTGGCGTGCGGTGCGTGACCTACAATCCTCCAACTAGCCCGAAGCGGTGTGAATAGCAACGCACCGTCGCATAGAGGCGCTATCCGCAGGGAAGAGACATCCTGTGAGGTGTCCGACATCCGTGGGCACCCACGGAGCCCGGCGGAGGTGAACGGCGATGTCCTGAGGCGAACTGATGGGCTGTGAACCGGGATCCGGTGTGACGCGTGCGACAGGTGGGGCGGGAGACCGCCCGCCGGGGCCGGGACCTACGTCCCGAACCGGGCCTTTGCCTCAAGCGTGACGGATAGCACTAACGGGGCCCTTGCGCCCTTCCCTACTCCTCATGCCAAAATAGGACAAGGAGTCCGGGGAGGGCTCTGTCCGCCCAACTATGGGTGGAATGCTCAGCATTGCACGCTATGGGGGGTCTGACGACTTCTGACGACTCCTGGTTGTCCTGTGACTGATCGTTACTGGGGCGTGACTGTCCGCTATGGCATGGTCCATCGGCTTCCGTCGCTGATGAACACCTGGGAGGGCAATTCCATCGGTTTGGCCGACGTGGCTGGACGGATGGTGTAGTTGTAGTGCCGAAGACAAGCCGTTCGTCCTATAACCGACTCGGCCCGCGTCCGCCATTTCGGGCAACGCGGGTCAAGGTGCAGAATTTAGAGGAAAGAACCGAGATGGTTCGGTTCTCCCGAGGAGGCCGCTCATGACCGCTCGCACCCCTGATGCCGAGCCGCTGCTGACCCCGGCTGAGGTTGCCACGATGTTCCGCGTGGACCCGAAGACGGTCACCCGTTGGGCAAAGGCTGGCAAGCTCACGTCCATCCGCACGCTCGGTGGGCATCGCCGGTACCGCGAGGCAGAGGTCCGCGCACTGCTTGCGGGTATTCCGCAGCAGCGCAGCGAGGCCTGACACACCCCTGTCGCCGCAGCCACAACAGGGCGCTCAAGGGTCCCCCAACCCTGGGTGTCCGCACTCATAGCTCCATACGACGGGTGCCCGCCCCAACGGGTGCCATGCCTGTAACACCAGGGTGCGTCGTTCGATCGCGCTGGACTCCGCCGGGTCCAGCGCGATCTTTTTTGTGTGCGCGGGGTCCGGGGCGGTGTCCGAACGGTCGGGGTGTCCGCCCGAACCTGCCGACGGGTCGGTTTGCGGGCGGTCCCGTGCGGCTGTGGGCGGGCCTGTTCGGGCCTGTTCGCCCGGGTCCCTGGCGTCGTGGGCCGGCTCGGGTGGAACGGTCCGGGATGTGCTTCCAGGGGAGTGCAATTGCACATATTAAATTCGCCAGTTGTAGGAAGTGCGTAAAGTCCGCCCTGCCCAAAACTGATGGGGTGACTCCCGTCACACCGGCATGGTCTTGCCAACTCCGAGCTTGCCACTGTGCGACGGCGTCCCGCAGCGGCTGATGGTCATGTCGCGCAAGGACTTTCGTCACCGGGTGAGGTGCCCGGCCGGGGCACGCGGTGGTCCGTGGCGGGTGCCTCACCGGCCGCCGGTGCCGCTTCCGGGACGGCAGCCGCCCCGGGGCCGTCGGCGGCGGGCTCAGCGGCCGGTACGGGCTCGGCCGCACTGTCGGCCCGCTCGGTCCTGTGCGCCGCCTGTGGGGCCGTCAGGGGCTCCATGGCGAGCCGTAGCAGCCGGTGGCAGATCGGGCAGTGGCGGGTGAGGTGGCGGTAGCCGGAGGCGGCCGCCAGGTGGGCGCGCAACAGCGCGCGGGTCTCGTGCCTTTCCGTGGGCGCAGTCATGCGTGCGGCCTCCCGGTGGACCCGGCCGCCCCCGGCGAGGGAAAGGGGGACGGACTCCGTCCTACGGAGTTACCCGCGCCGTGGGCCGGCGTCAAGACGCACGGAAGCCCGGATCCAGAGGATCCGGGCTTCCGTCTACTGCGGTCCTGACGGGATTTGAACCCGCGGCCTCCACCTTGA
>NZ_JAERUC010000206.1 GCF_016745505.1 Streptomyces silvae
CCCTCCGGGCGGACGGCGCTACTTTCAAAACACGCCCTAGCCGAAGAAGTCCTGCTCCTCGGGGATCAGGTGCATCGCCGCCTCCTCGGCGGACGCCGCCGCGCCGTCGATGCCGACGTCCTGCGCGGTGAGGGTGGACGGCACATGCCCGTCGCCCTGCTGTGTGAGCCTGCCCGCGCGGTCCGTCCCCACCTCGTCGTCGTAGAGCTCCCCGTCGCCGTCCGCCAGGTCTCCCGGGCCGTCCGGGGCGGTATCGGTGTCCTCGGGGATCTCCCGGTGCAAGCGGCTGTCGAGGGACTCGCCCGTGTGCTGCTCCGAGGCGGTGGTGCCCTTGTCGTCGACCGCCCAGGGCCGGTCCGGCGGGGAGTAGCCCTCGTCCAGGACGTCGTCGATGGCGGACGTGTCCAGGGTGTCCTCGAGATCCAGCAGGTCATCGGGGTCGGAGGCCTCCGGCTCCTGCGGCTGGTAGACGTCGTCCCCCCGGTCGCTGTCGGTCATGGCGTGTCCCTTCCTCCGGGTCCCCCTGTATGCAATTCCACTCCGGTCCGGCGCGTGACGCAACGGAAGCCCGGCGTTCCGCACACATGACGCTGTTTTAGATGACAATGAAAACGATTGTCGATAACGTAGGCGTGGTCGGGCCCGGAGCCTCCGTACGGGGTGATCTGTGCAGGGGCGACCTCTGCCTGCCCGCATTCCAAAGCACCGCATTCCAACGCACCGCATTCCAACGCACCGCATTCCAACGCACTGTGAGAAGGGGAGCTCGTGGCTCATCTGTTGGTGGTCGAGAGCTGGGTCGGATCGATGAGCAGACTGCTGCCGCGGGCCCTGGGGGAGGCGGGGCACCACTTCACCTTCCTCACCCGCGACCTGCACCACTACCTCCGCCCGGCGCCGGAGGGTACGGCGCACCCGCTGCTCACCGCCCGTAATGTCGTCACGGCGCCGACCAATGACGTCGACGCGCTGCTTCCGCAGGTCGAGAGGCTGCACGGTGCCCTCGGCTTCGACGGAGTGATCACCTCCTGTGACTACTATCTGCCGACCTCCGCCCGGATCGCGGCCCTGCTGGGACTGCCGGGCCCCTCACCCGAATCCATGGAGAACGCCTGCCGCAAGGACGCCACCCGCCGGGTCCTGGCAGCCGCCGGTGTCCCCGGGCCCCGCTTCGCGGTCTGCGCGGACGGGGCGGAGGCCGCCGTGGCCGCCCGTGACATCGGCTATCCGCTGGTGGTCAAGCCGGTGGACCTCTGTGCGGGCATGTTCGTACGCCGGGTCGACGACGCGGAACAACTCGCCGCGGCCTGCGAGGTGTTGGCCGGCTTCCCGCGCAACGCCAGGGGGCAGCGGCGGGCGCCGCACGTACTGCTGGAGGAGTTCCTCGACGGGCCCGAGGTGAGCGTCGAGACCGTGACCCGGCGGGGCGTCGCCCATGTCGTCGGAGTGACGGACAAGAGCATCGGAGGGGCCCCGGCCTTCGTCGAGACCGGCCACATGTTCCCGGCCGCCCTGGCCCCGGACGACCTCGCCGCCGCCACCCGCACCGCCGTGGACGCCGGTGCGGCGCTCGGCCTCGACGACGTCGTGGCGCACACCGAGATCAAGCTGACGGCCGACGGCCCCCGGGTGGTGGAGGTCAACCCCCGCCCGGCCGGCAACCGCATCACCGAGCTGGTCCGGCACGTCACCGGGATCGACCTCGCCGCCGCCTGCGTCGATGTGGCGCTCGGCCGGGAGCCCGACCTCCGCCGCCGTGACACCGGACTGCGCAGCGCGGCCATCGGATTCCTCGTGCCCGGTACCGCGGGCACCCTCGCGTCCGTGGAGGGCGCCGACGGGGTGCGGGGCGCCGACGGCGTCCTGGAGGTCCAGGTCGCCGAGGCGGGCCGCACGGTCGAGGCCGCGGACAGCAACAACGCGTACCTCGGGCACATCATGGCGGGCGATGCCGCCGGGCTCGGCGCCCGGGCCCGCGTCGAGGCCCTGCTCGCGGACGTACGCCCCCTGCTGGTGCGCTCATGACGGCGGCCCCGCACGCCCTCGCCCCCTGTCTCGACACCCTCCTCGGCCAGGCCCTCGCCGGTGAGCTCGGCCCGGACCCGGCGACCCGCCGTATCGCCGTGGCCTTCACGACGTCCCAGGCCGTACGGCACGACGGCCGGAGCGGCGGATACCGCAACGAGGTCCTCAGCCTGCGCCTCGACCGCGCGGTCGGCTCCTGCGCCACCGAACCCGGCGCGCTCCCGCCCGGCACCGTCGAGGACTGCGCCGGCGCCGACGTGGCCGGCCTCCTGCGGCACCCCGTACTACCGGTGCGCGTCGCGGCGCTGGACGCCTACCTGATGGACGTCGCACCCCACACCCCGGCCCACGGCGCGCAGCCGGTGACCGTCCCCGCCGGCAGCTCCCTGGAGCGATCCCGGGCGCGGGCCGCCGCCGTGACCGACCTGCTGGACGTGGAGCCCGGCGGCACCGTCCTCGTCGTAGGCGTCGTCAACTCGCTGCTGGCGGAGCTGCGTTCGCGCGGGCTCACCGGGATTCCCTGCGACCTCAAGGGCGGCACCACCGAGTGGGGCGAGCCCATCGGCACCGACGCGCTCGCCGAGATCGGCCGCTGCGACGCCGTGCTGGCCTCCGGCATGACGCTCGGCAACGGCACCTTCGACCCGCTGCGCCGGAGCGCCCAGGAGCACGGAAAGCCCCTGGTCATGTTCGCCCAGACCGGGAGCGCGGTCCTGCCCCGCTTCCTGGGCGCCGGGGTGGCCGCGGTGTGCGCGGAGCCGTACCCCTTCTTCTGGCTCGACGGCGGCCCCGGCACCATCCACCACTACCGCGCGGACGACGGAGGCACCTCGTGACCACGGCATCCCTGCCCGCCCTCGCCCCCAACCGCGAGCTCCTCGCCCTCCTCGGCCGCACCCCGCTGGCCAGGATCACCACCGGACTGCCCCTGCCCCACCCCGGCTTCTGGGCCAAGCTCGAAGGCCAGGCCGTCGGCGGCATGAAGGCACGGGCCGCCGTCTCCATGCTCCTGGGCGCCGAGGAACGTGGCGAACTGCTCCCCGGCGCACCGGTCGTGGAATCGACCTCCGGCACGCTCGGCATAGGACTCGCCTTCGCGGGCCAGGCACTCGGGCATCCCGTCGTGCTGGTCGGCGACAGCGAACTGGAGCCGTCCATGCGCCAGTTGCTCCGCTCGTACGGCGCGCGCCTCGAACTCGTGGACCGTCCCGCCGCGCACGGCGGCTGGCAGGGCGCCCGCCTGGAGAGGCTGCACGACCTGCTCGCCCGGCTGCCCGGAGCGTACTGGCCCGACCAGTACAACAACCCCGACAACACCGCGGGTTACGCCTCCCTCGCCGCCGAACTGGCCACCCAGCTCGACCACCTCGACATCCTCGTCTGCAGCGTCGGCACCGGGGGACACAGCGCCGGGATCGCCGGACCGCTGCGCAGGCACTGGCCTGCTCTGCGCCTCGTCGCCGTCGACTCCACCGGGTCCACCATCTTCGGACAGCCCGCCGCGCCCCGCCTGATGCGGGGGCTCGGCAGCAGCATCCATCCGCGCAACGTCGCCTACGACGCCTTCGACGAGGTCCACTGGATCGGTCCGGCCGAGGCGGCCGACTCCTGTCGGCGCCTGGCCCGGGGCAACTTCGTCAGCGGCGGCTGGAGCACCGGCGCCGTCGCCCGCGTCGCCGCCTGGGCCGCCCGAGCCCACCCCGGGGCGGCCGTCGCCACCGTCTTCCCCGACGGACCCCACCGCTACCTCGGCACCGTCTACGACGACGACTTCATGACCGCCCACCAGCTGGACCCCGGCCGAGCGGCCGGACACCCCGTCGACGTCCCGCACCCCCGCGCCCCGCACCCCGGGGGCTGGGCCCGATGTACCACCGTCACCGACCCCCTGGCCGAACGCCTGGAGAGGCAGTCGTGAAGCTCACCCAGCACACCGTGCGGCTCGTCCTCGCCGAGCCGCTGCGCATCTCACGGTCGACCATGGCCGCCCGCGACGCCGTCCGTCTCACCATCGAGCACGAAGGGCTCAGCGGTCACGGAGAGGCCGTCACCAGCCTCTTCTACGGCCTCGACACACCGACCCTGCAACGCCTCGCCGCCCGGACCGGTGAACGGCTCACCCGCTTCGCCGCACCGGAGACCGCGCTGCACGCCCTGCGTGTCGGCGAGCTCGACGCGCCCGGCACCCCGGCCGCCGTCACCGCCGCCACCGAGGCCGCGCTCCTCGACCTGGTCGGCAAGCGCACCGCCACCGCCGTCCACCGCTTCCTCGGATCCCCCGTGGCACCGCGGGTCGCCACCGCCCGCACGATCTCCCTTGTCTCCCCGGGGCACGCGGCCGTCCAGGCCCGCCGGCTCGCGGACGCCGGGTTCTCCGTCATCAAGATCAAGGCCGGCGACCCCGACCAGGACGCGGATCTGGACCGGGTGCGCGCCGTCCGCGCCGCCGCGCCGGGCGCCCGCCTCCTCCTCGACCCCAACGGTGCCTGGTCGGCCGCACAGGCCCGGGAGCTCCTGCCCCGGTTCCACGGCCTCGGTGTCGAGGCCGTGGAGCAGCCCCTCGCCCCCGGTGATCCGGAGGCCCTCGCGCGGCTCGCCGCCCGCTCGCCCGTACCCGTCATCGCGGACGAGGACGCCGTCACGTACGAGGACGCGCGGCGGCTCGCCGGACGCGTCCACGGGATCAACGTCAAACTCGCCAAATGCGGAGGTGTCCACGCCGCTCTCCGCATCGCCGCCCTGATCGAGGGCAGTGGCACGGACCTGATGCTCGGCTGCCTGACCGCCAGCACCCTCGGCATCGCCCCCGCCGTCCACATCGCCGACCGCGCCCGCTGGACCGACCTCGACGGGCACCTCCTGCTCGCCCACGACCCCTGGACCGGAATCGGCGGCGAGGACGGCTTCGTCTCGGCCGCCGGACTGCCCGGACTCGGCGTACGGCCCCGCACCGAGGCCGGGATCCGGAGGGCGGCCTCATGAGGACCTGGCACGAGATCCGCGGATTCCCGCTCGCCATCCGCCTGCTGCTGGTCAACCAGCTCGGCGTCAACACGGGCTTCTACCTCCTCATCCCCTACCTCGCCACCCACCTCGGCGACAACCTGGGCATGTCGGCGGCCGTCGTCGGCATCGTCCTCGGCGTACGCAACCTCAGCCAGCAGGGCCTCTTCCTCATCGGCGGGTCCGCGGCCGACCGGCTCGGCGCACGCGGCGTCATCATCGCCGGCTGCGCGATACGCACCGTCGGCTTCGCCCTCTTCGCCCTCGGCGACGGACTGCCCGTCCTGCTCGCCGCCTCCGTGCTCAGCGGAGTGGCCGGCGCCCTGTTCAACCCCGCCGTCCGCACCTACCTCGCCCAGGAGGCGGGGGAGCGCAGGGCCGAGGCGTTCGCCCTGTTCAACGTCTTCGCGACGACCGGCGCCCTGGTCGGGCCGCTCCTCGGCAGCGCGCTGCTGCTCATCGACTTCCGGGCGTCCGCGCTCACCGCCGCCGGGATCTTCGCCCTGCTCACCGTCGCGCAGGCCTTGGTGCTCCCCGCCCGGGACGTGCCACCGGCCACCGGAAGCGTCACCTCCGACTGGCGCGAAGCCGTAGGCAACCGCGCCTTCCTCGCCTTCGCCCTGGCCATGGTCGGCATGTTCACCCTGGAGAACCAGCTCTATCTGCTGCTCCCCGCGGGCGCCCGCCAGGCCACCGGCTGGGACGGGGCCGCCGGACTCGTCTTCCTGGTGGGCACGGCCGCGGGCATCGCCTTCCAGCTGCGGATCACCCGTGCGCTCAAGGGCCGCGGGACCAGGGGACGGTGGATCGTCGCGGGCCTGGTGCTGATGGGGCTCGCCTTCGTACCACCGATGCTCGTCGCCGGTACGGACACGCCCCCGCACGGCGCTCTGGACGCCACCCTGCGCGCCCTGCCCGTCCTGCTCGGAGCCCTCCTGCTCCATCTGGGCGTCATGACCGCGCTGCCCTTCGTCATGGAGCTGATCCCCGCCTTCGGACGGCAGGCCCTGACCGGTACGTACTTCGGGATCTTCTACGCGGTCTCCGGCATCGCCGCCGCATCCGGCAACGCCGCCGTCGGCTGGGCCATGGACGTCGCCGGGCGGGGCGGGGGCGGCGGCGCGGCCGCTCTGCTCCCCTGGGCCTGCTGCCTGGCGGCCGGACTCGCCTCCGCGGCCGGCGTCACCTGGCTGCACCGCAACGGCACCCTGCCCCGGACACGGCCCGCCCCGGTGGCGGTGGCGGCATGACGCGCCGTACGGGAAACCTGCTCACCGACCGCCCCGAGCTGTACGAGGCGCGGTTCCCCGACCCCGAACGCCTCGCCGGGCGGTGGGCCGAGGACCTCCTGCGACGGTACGGCGCCGGGCCGGCCGTCCTGGACCTCGGCTGCGGGACCGGCCGCGACGCCGCCTCCCTCCACGCCGCCGGACGACGCGTCACCGGTGCCGACCTCTCCGGCACCATGCTCGCCCACGCCCGCGTCCACCACCCGGGCCCCGTGTACGTACAGGCTGATCTCAGCCGGTTCCATTTCGGACAGCACGTCTTCGACGCCGTGGTGTGCCTGGACAGTTCGCTGCTGTACTGCCACACCAACGAGCAGCTCGACGGATTCCTGGACTCCTGCCGGCGCACCCTGGTGCCCGGCGGCCTGCTGGTCGCGGAGATGCGCAACGGCGCGTACTTCCTCGGCCGGGACGCACCACCCACCACGCCCGCCGTCTCCCGCTTCACCTGGCAGGGCACGGCCTACCGCTCGACCACCGCCCTGCGCGTCGACCGCGCCGCCCAGCTCCTGCGGCGTACCCGTGGCTGGACCGCCGACGACGGCAGCCCGCCCGTCGAGGAGCACTCCGCGTGGCGGCTGCTCCTGCCCCAGGAACTGCGCCACTTCCTCACCGTGCACGGCTTCGAGGTCCTCGCCCTGTACGACGGCCCCGGGCCCCGCACCGAACCGTCCTGGCGACCCGGCGACGAACCCGGTGACGCCGCCGACGGCGACCGGCTCCACCTCGTCGCGAGGGCCCCGGCCGTCACCACCCCCGCCCCTTCCGCACATCCAGCAACAGGAGAGCAGCCATGACCGCACCGGCCGACAGACACGAACGCTTCCCCGGCCTGCACCGGCGCGGCTTCCTCGCCGCGGCCGGGGGAGCGGCCGGACTCGGCGCCCTCACCCTCGCCGGCTGCTCCGGTTCACCCGCCACCGGGACCGCGTCCGGCAAGGGGGACGGCACCCCCCGGCGCGGCGGACGGCTGCGCGCCGCCTTCGCCGGGGGCGGTGCGAGCGAGACCCTCGACCCGCACCTGGGCAACCTCTTCGCCGACGCCGCCCGGAGCAAGGCGCTCTTCGACAAGCTCGCCGACTACGGCGCCGATCTCGCCGCGGTGCCACGCCTGGCCGAGAAGTGGGAGCCGAACGCCGGCCTCGACCGCTGGACCGTCACCCTGCGGCAGGCGGAGTTTCACGACGGCAAGCCCGTGACCGCCGCCGACGTCCTGTACAGCTACCGCCGCATCGCCGACCCCGAGAAGGCGTACCGCGCCCGCGCGTCCCTGGAACCCGTCGACCTGAAGGCCAGCCGTGCCACGGGGGAGCGGACCGTCGAGTTCGTCCTCAAGCGGCCCACGGCCGAATTCCCCAACGTCATAGCCGCGTTCGGCACGTACATCGTCCAGGACGGCGCCACCGCGTTCGACCGCGACCCGGTCGGCTCCGGCCCCTTCCGGTTCGTCTCCTTCACCCCCGGGCGCTCCACCGTCCTGCGGCGCAACGACACGCACTGGGACGGCGCCCCGCACCTGGACGAGCTCGAATTCGTCGTCGCCAACGAGGAGTCCGCCCGCATCAACGCCCTCCTCGGCGGCCAGATCGAATACGCCCACGAGCTCAACCCCGCCACCGGGCGCGCCCACGAGAAGGCGGGCGGCATCGAGATCGTCCGGCTGCGGAACAGCGCCATGCAGGCCTTCGCCATGAAGACCGACCGCCCGCCCTTCGACGACCCCCGGGTCCGCGAGGCGTTCTTCCTCATCGCCGACCGCCAGGAACTGGTGGACGGCGCCCTGTCCGGCGCCGGTGAGCAGGGCAACGACCTCTTCGGCAAGGGGTACGAGTACTACGCCGACGAACTCCCGCAGCGCACGCAGGACATCGGCCGCGCCCGCAGCCTCCTCAAGCAGGCGGGCGCACAGGACCTGAAGGTCACCCTCGACACCTCCTCCGTCGCCGCCGGCTTCACCGAGGCCGCCGGGATCTTCCGGGACCAGGCGGCGCGCGCCGGGGTCACCGTCGACGTACGGATGGGCAGCAAGGACTCGTACTGGAAGGACATCCTCGACTCCGGCACCCTGTGCTGCTACCGGTCGGGGGCCATGCCCATCGAGTCCCACATCTCCCAGCGGCTGCTCACCGACTCCACCACCAACGCCACCAAGTGGCAGGACAAGACGTTCGACACGCTCTACCAGCAGGCCCAGTCCACCAAGGACAGGACGGCCCGCGCCGCCCTCTACGGACGGATGCAGCGACAGCTGTACACCGAAGGGGGCTTCCTCGTCTGGGGGTTCGGCGACTGGATCCTCGGCACCGCCCGCAACCTGCGCGGTGTCGCACGCGAAGCACCCGCCAACACCCTGGACTGGGCGCGCTTCGACAAGGTCTGGCTGGCGTGAACGGAATGCGCTCCTGGATCGCCCGGCGGCTGCTCCTCGGCGCGGTGCAGACCGCGGCCGTCGTCCTGCTGGTCTTCGCGCTCACCGAGGCGCTGCCGGGCGACGCCGCGGTCGCCTTCGCCGGCGACCAGCCCGACCCGCAGCGCATCGCGGCCGTCCGCGAGGCGATGGGCCTCGACCGCCCCGCCCACGAGCGCCTGGCCGACTGGGTGCTGGGCCTGCTCCACGGCGACTTCGGCACCTCCCTCACCTCCGGACGGCCGGTGGCCGGATTCCTCGCGGACGGCTTCGGCCCCACCCTGCTCCTCGCCGCCGTCACGGTCCTGCTCCTGGTCCCGGTGGGGGTGGGCCTCGGTGTCCTGGCCGCCCGCCACGAAGGCCGGTTCACCGACCGCCTCATCAGCTCCGCCACCCTCGGCGTCTACGCCGTGCCCGAATTCGCCCTCGGGGCGCTGCTGGTGAGCGTCTTCGCCCTGCGGCTCGGCTGGTTCCCCCCGACCGCCGTCGGCTACGGGACAGGACTGCTCGCGCACCCCGCCGTGCTGGTCCTGCCCGTCCTGGTCCTGCTCGCCCGGCCCGTCTGCTCGCTGGCCCGGCTGGTCAGGGCCGGCATGATCGAGGCGCTCGCCGCCCCGTACACCGCCCACGCCGAGCGGTACGGGATCCCCGGCGCCCGCGTCCGCTACGCGCACGCCCTGCCCAACGCCCTCGCCCCCGCCACCCAGCAACTCGCCCGGACCGTCGACTGGCTGCTGTGCGGCGTCATCGTCGTGGAGGCCCTCTACGTGATCCCCGGACTCGGCACCGTCCTCATGAACGCGGTGGCCGACCGCGACATCCCCGTCGTCCAGGGGCTCGCGGTGGTCTTCGGTCTCGCCACCGTCGTGCTCAACCTCGGCGCCGACCTCGTCACCCACCGGCTGGCACCGCGCTCGGGGGTGGCGGCGTGAACCGGCTCCGCAGATACGGGCCCGGGGCCGCCGTCGTCGCGATCCCGCTCGGCCTCGCCCTGGCCGGGCCGTTCCTCGCGGGGGAGCCCTCCGCCCGCGCCGCGTCCTTCACCCTCGGCGGAGGGCACCGGCTCGGCACGGACTTCGTCGGCCGGGACGTCGTGCACCAGGTGCTGCTCGGCGGGCGGCCCGTGGTCCTCGTGGCCCTGGCGGCCACGGCCCTGGCGTACCTCGTCGCCCTGCCGCTCGGTCTGATCAGCGCGCTCACCCACCGCAGATGGCTGGAGGAGGTGCTGATGCGGCCGCCGGACGTCCTGCTCGCCGTTCCCTCCCTGCTCATGATCCTTCTCGTTGCCGCCGCCTTCCCGCCCGGCCCGGTGGGACTGGCGCTGCTGGTGGCCTTCGTCTCCATCCCCGACGCCGCCCGTATCGTGCGCGCCGCCGCCGCGGAAGCCGCGTCCCGGCCCGCCGTGGAGGCCCTGCGCATGCAGGGGGAGAGCTGGTGGCGCATCGCCGTCGGATACGTCGGGCGGTCCATCCTGCGCACCCTCGCCGCCGACGCCGGGATCCGCCTCACCGGTGTGCTCTACCTGGTGGCCACCGCGGCCTTCCTGGGCATCGGGGTCGCCCCGGACGCCGCCGACTGGGCCGTGATGGTCGACCGCAACCGCACCGGACTGCTCATCCAGCCCTGGGCCGTCGTCGTACCCGCCCTGCTCATCGTCGCCCTCACCATGGGCGGCAACCTGCTCGTCGACGCCGCCCTCCAGCACCGCACCCCGCCCCGGAAGGGCCGTCGCCCATGAAGCCGCCCATGGAGCAGCCCATGAACGAGAACCCCGTGCTCGCCTCCGTCACCGCGCTGACCGTCGAGGTCGACGGGCGGGCGCTCGTGGACCGGGTCTCGCTGCGGATCCGCCCCGGCACCGTCACCGCCCTGGTCGGCGCGTCCGGCAGCGGCAAGACCACGACCGGCCTCGCCCTGCTCGGTGAATACCCCGCGGGCGCGCGCGTGACGGGCGAGGTGACGGTCCACGGCACCCGGATCGGCTACGTCCCCCAGCACCCCGCGGCCGTCCTCAACCCGGCCCGCCGCACCGGGGCCCTCCTGCACGACATGGCACGGCGACAGGTACGGGACCTGCCCCGCCCGCAGCGTCGTACGGCGGCACGGCAGCGCGTCACCGAAGCGCTGGCCGACGCCCAACTGGACGCATCAGCCGGGGTGCTTGGCCGCTACCCGCACCAGCTGTCCGGCGGCCAGCAGCAGCGCGTCGTCCTGGCGCAGGCGCTCCTCCTCGGCGCCCGCGTCATCGTCGCCGACGAGCCGACCACCGGACAGGACGCCCTGACCAAGCGCCGTATCGTCGACCAGCTCGCGGCGGTGGCCGCACGGGGCATCGCCGTACTGCTGCTCAGCCACGACCTCGACGTCGTACGCGAACTGGCCGACGAGGTGCTCGTGATGCGCGGCGGCCGGGTGGTCGAGCAGGGTCCGGCCCACCGGATCCTGGACGGCCCCACGCACCCGTGGACCAAGGAGCTCCTCGCCGAACCGCGGACCCTGCCGTACGCCGACCCCGGGCGCACGGGCGAGGAGCTGCTGACGGTCGACGGGCTCACCGCCCGCCACCGCACGGCCGGCCGCCGGGCCCCCGTGCTGAACGTGGACCGGCTCACGCTCCGCCGCGGTGAATGCCTCGCCGTCGTCGGGCGCTCGGGCAGCGGCAAGACCACCCTCGCCCGCTGTCTCGCCGGCCTCCACCGCGACCACACCGGGCAGATCCTGCTCGACGGCACGGCACTGCCGCGCAGCCTGCGGGACCGCAGCCGCGAGCAGCTCGCCGCCGTGCAGTACGTCTTCCAGGACGCCCGGGCCGCCTTCGACGAACACCGGCCGGTCCTGGACCAGGTGGCCCGCACCGCGGTACGCCTGCGCGGCGCAGGCCACCGGGAGGCCACGGAGGAGGCCCGGCGGACGCTCACGGACCTCGGACTGGACGACGCCCTCGTCCGCAGAGCGCCGGGCGGGCTGTCCGGCGGCGAACTCCAGCGCGCGGCCCTCGCCCGGGCCCTCCTCGCGCGGCCCCGGGTGCTGGTCTGCGACGAGATCACCTCGGGACTGGACCCCGTGACCCGCCGCTCCCTGCTGGACCTGCTCGCGACGCTGATCCGCCGCCCCGGCGGCCCCGGCGTCGTGCTGATCACCCACGACCTGGACACGGCGGCACCCGCCACCCGCCTCGCCGTGCTGGACGGGGGCCACATCGTCGAACAGGGGACCAGGGAACAGATCCTGACCGCGCCCCGGCACCCGTTCACGGCCGCGCTGCTCGCCGCTTCACGGAGGTGGGGCGCCGCCGTACGTCCCTGAAGCGGAACCAGGACCACCTGTGCGCACGTACACTCGCCCCATGGGTCACACCGGCGTCACAGGGAAGTGCCTGCACCAGGCCGCCCCCGGCGTGCCCGCGAGCTGCCGCCTCGCCCTGCACGGACACGGCTAGCGACCTTCGGCGGGCCGTCACGCCCGGGGGCGCCGCCCGCCCCGCCCCGTCGCCGTGTCAGCGCCTCACGCGCCCCGTTTCCACCCCGTACGCGCTCCACTTCACCACCGCAGCTTCGGCGCACCGCCGTCGCGGCGTTCCGGCGACGGCCGAACCACGGCCCCAGCCACCCCTCGAAGGGACCACCTTGAAGCTGAGCGAGCTGCTGGCCGGACAGAACCACCACATCCTCCAGGGTGACCCGGAGAAGACGTACATCACCGCCGGAACCGCCTTCGACGCGGACCGGGTGATGCCGGGATCGCTCTTCATCGCGGTGCCGGGGCACGTGGAAGGCGGCCCCGGAGCCGTCGCCCCCGCCCTCGCCCGGGGCGCGGCCGCGGTCCTCGTGGAAGACGGCTGCGTACTGCCCGCGACGGCGGGGGACGTCTGTGTCGTACGGGTCCCGGACACCCGGAGCGCGGGCGCCGTCGCCGCCTCCCTGTACCACGGCGAGCCCGGCCGGCGGATGGACATGGTGGCGATCACCGGCACCAACGGCAAGACCTCCGTCTCGTACATGGTCGAGTCCGTGCTGCGCCTCTCCGAGGGGGCGCGGGCCGGGGTCATCGGCACGGCGGGGAGCCGCATCGGCGACGAGCTGATCCCGATGCCCCGGTCGGTGCTGACCACCCCCGAATCACCCGACCTGCAGTATCTGCTGGGGTGCATGCGCGACCGCGGGGTCGGCACCGTCGTCCTGGAGGCCACCTCCATGGGCCTGCTGACGCACCGGGTCGACCGTACGTTCGTCGACGTGGGCGTCTTCACCAACCTGAGCCAGGACCACCTCGACGACCACGGCACGATGGACAACTACCGGGACGCCAAGCTCCGGCTCTTCCAGGGGCTGTGCAAGCACGCCGTCGTCAACGCGGACGACCCGGTGGGCGCCCTGATCGGGCCGATGATGCCGGGCGAGGTGACCACGTACGCCCTCGACACCGAAGCGGACTACCGGGCCACCGATCTGGTGGTCGATGCCTCGGGCACCCGCTTCACGCTGCACCACGACGGCCGCAAGTATCCGGCGGCGATCCCCGCGCCCGGCCGGTTCTCCGTCTCCAACGCGCTCGCCACGGTGGCGGCCTGCCACACCCTGGGCCACGACCTCTCCGGGCTGGTGGCCGCACTCGAACGCATGCCGCAGATCCCCGGCCGCTTCGAGCGCGTCACGACGGCCGCCGGCACCTCTGTGATCGTGGACTACGCCCACTCACCGGACTCGCTGAACAAGGTGCTCGGCACCATCCGCGGCTTCGCCCGGGCCAGGGTCATCACCGTCTTCGGCTGCGGCGGCGACAGGGACACCACCAAGCGCGCCGAGATGGGCACGATCGCCGGCACCCACTCCGACCTGTGCGTCGTCACCTCGGACAACCCGCGCCACGAGGACCCCGAGGCCATCCTCGACCAGGTCGTCCCCGGCATCGAGGACACCGGCACCCCCTACGAACGCCTCGCCGACCGCCGCAGCGCCATCGCCTTCGCCCTCTCGGCGGCCGGCCCCGAGGACATCGTCCTGATCGCCGGCAAGGGCAGCGAGCCCCACCAGACCGTCGGCGACCAGCTGCTGCCCTTCAGCGACATGGCCACCGTGCGGGAGCTCGCCGACATCCCGGTCGTACGGAGTCAGCCCGCCCTGCGGTAGGTCAGAGAGAAGTCGTGCTCCCACTCACCGCCGTCGAAACGGACCTCCCAGCCGCCGGTGATCGTGGAGCCGTCCTCGCTGAACGTGCCGGTGAACCGCTGACGGAACTCCAGGGGCGTGAAGTCGGGCGACTCACGCGTGAGCGTCCACACCCTGCCGTCGAATTCCATCGCGTACAGACGGGCCACGCCCCGTGAATCGAAGTAGTGCTGCGTGTACGCCCCGGTCCCCGGGTCGGCACGGACGACCATCAGGCCGTCCGGAGCCTCGGGGACCGGAATCTCCGTACGCTGCACGAGGAACTGCCCGTCGAGGGCCCATTCGAACCAGGTGCGCGCCTTCGGCACCTCACCCGGCGGCGACGGCCGGCCCTCGGGGAAACGTGGTTCCAGCGACCACTCACCCACGAAGACGTCCAGGCGTGCCAGCATCTCCTGCCGTTCCACGGTCATGACGGTCCCTCCGTTCCGGCGCGGTGCGCCCCGGCCGTACCGACGACGGGCCTCACTCGGGCCACGGCGATTCGAGGATGGTGCGTACGAAGTCCCCGCGCTCGAAGCCGGGAACGTAGTGCTGGAGAACGTCGGCCTTGACGTTGCCGAACGTCGTCTCCGGCTTGGGGCGGATCCCCTCGGTGAACGCGGCGAGGATCCGGCGCTTGAAGTCCGGCCGCGGGTGGAGCGCGACGACGGCGGCCCGGTCGGCGTCGGAGATGTCGTCGTAACCGATGCCGAGGACGTCGTACTCCACACCGGCGGTCACCAGTGCCACCTCGGGCTCCATGAAGGCCGGGATGCCCGGGGTGGTGTGCAGGGCGATCGCCGTCCACACCCGGCGCACGCTGTCCTCGGGAACCCCGCGCGACTGGAGGAAGCGGCGCGCCTCGTCCGCGCTGTCCACCTCGAAGCGCCGGCCGCTGTCGTGGAAGCGTTCGCCGAGGCCCAGGTCGTGGAACATGGCGCCGATGTACAGCAGTTCCGGGTCGAAGGAGAGATCGCGCCGGCGTCCCTGGAGAGCACCGAAGAGGTAGACCCGGTGCGAGTGGTGGTAGACGAGCTCGCCGGTCGTGTCGCGCACGAGCTCGGTCGCCTCGGCCGCGAGCTTCGTGTCCGGTACGTGTACGCCGGCTGCCGGGGACGGGCCGGTTGTCATGGGTGCCACCGGGCTTCCTGTGCGAGAGGTCGGGAACGACCCCTCCAGGATCGGCGCTCCGGGGCGTGCACCGGGACCGACAGGCCGGGGATCCCCCGACTGATTCACCGCACGGGCGGGTGGACCGGTCGCCGATCCACATCACGGACGTGTGGATCGGTGCCGGTCAGGTGTTGGCCGGGGGGACCGGGGCGGTGCGAGGCTGACCCGGGCCCCCGCCGGGGGCGTGACGGGGGGAGCAGGGATGCGGAGATTCACGACGGAGGCCGGAGCGGTTGCGGGGCGGCGGTCCGTTCGCGATCCGGGAGTCGTCGAGCTGCGCGGAATCCCTTACGCCGCACCGCCGTTCGGTGCCGGGCGGTTCAGGGCACCCCGCCCCGCCGCACCCTGGGACGGAGTCCGGGACTGCACCGCTTTCGGACCCGTCGCCCCGCAGTCCGTCGAGCTGCCCGGGTCGCCCGTCTGGTCACCGGGGGACGAGGACATCCTCAGCCTCAACATCTGGACCCCGGGTGGCGGCGGCGACCGGCTGCCCGTGCTCGTCTGGATCCACGGCGGCGCCTACGTCTTCGGCTCCTCCGCCCAGCCGGACTTCGACGGTACGGCGCTGTGCCGTCACGGACTCGTGGTCGTCACCCTCAACTACCGGCTGGGTTTCGAAGGGTTCGGCCATGTCCCGCCCACCGGAAGCGGCGACTTCTGCCCCGACAACCGGGGGCTGCTCGACCAGATCGCCGCACTGCGGTGGGTACGGGACAACATCGCCGCGTTCGGCGGCGACCCCGACCGTGTCACCGTGGCCGGGCAGTCCTCCGGGGCGACCTCGGTCGCCTGTCTGGCGGTGATGGACGCGGCGCGCGGTCTCTTCCGCCGCGCCATCGCCCACAGCGCCGTGAACGCCTGCGCCTCCCCGGAATCCGCGGCCCGCACCACGGCCGAGGTCGCCGCGGCCGCCGGTGTGCCCGCCACGTACGAGGGGCTGGTGCCGACGGCCCCGGCGACCCTCGTCGACGCCTCCGACCGGGTGGCGGAACGCTACCGGCGCGACCCGGATTCGGGGCCGCGCCACTACGACCCGGCGATCTACGGGCCGGTGGCAGGCGTGGCCGGGCTGCCCACCGACCCCCTCACGGCGTGTGCGGAAGGAGCGGCCCGTGGGGTGGAGCTGATGGTCTGCCACACGGCCGAGGAGTACTGGCTGCTGGACGCCGTGGGCAGCTGTGCACGCGTCACCACGGAGCAGGGGCTCGCCCGGTTCGCCTCGGACCACGGACTCCCGGGAGCGCTGCTGGAGGCCTACCGCGCGCTGATGCCCGGCGCGTCCGTGAACGACCTCTACCTGGCCGTGTACGGGGACCTGCTGTTCGGCGAGTACAGCAGCAGGCTGGCGGAGTCCCACGCCCGCGCGGGGGGCCGCACCCACCTCTCCCGCTTCGTCCGGAAGCGCGACGGCCGGGGAGGCTGGTCAGGGCCTGGCACTGTGCGGACATCCCGTTCGCCTTCGGCACCGTGGAGGACGAGAACGTCCACTTCCTCATCGGCGGGCCTCCTGCCGCCGCCGACCTCGCACTGGCGGAGCGGATGACGCGGGCGTGGGCGGATTTCGCCACCGCAGGGGACCCGGGCTGGCCGCCGGTCACCTCCGGCGCCGTACGGACCTGGGACATCGCACCGGAGGACGACCGGGGCCGGTGGGACGCGTTCCGGGCGCCCTGGCGTGACGCCGGGCTTCCGTTGCTCACCCCCTGATGACTCGGCTGATCGCGCGGTTGGTCGTACGGCTGTTCCACGGCTGATTCCCTGGCGCGGCCGATGCTCCCGTCCGGGCTGTCATTGGCATGGACCTGCCCGTCGAACTGGACTACAGTCCGTAGCGGCACTTCTGAGAGCGCTCTCAGATGCTCTCGGATGCTTCCTGTTCCACCCCCACGAAGCTGGAACAACAGAAGGGGCACTCCCTTGAGACATACGACGATGGTGCGGACCGGTCTCTCCGCACTGCTCATCATCGGCACCTGGGCGACCGCCGGCCTGACCCAGGCCTCCGCCGCGGACACCCGTTCCTCCTCCGAACCTCAGGCATCGGCCGGCATCCTCACGGCCATGCAGCGCGACCTCGGACTGACGAAGAGCCAGGCGGAGGCCCGGCTCACCGCCGAGAAGGCGGCGACGGCCGTCGAGGGCCCGGCGCGCAGCGCGGCCGGGACGTCGTTCGGCGGCTCCTGGTACGACGCGGACAGCGAGCGCCTCACGGTCGCCGTCACGGACAGCGCCAAGGCCGGTGCCGTCCGGGCCGCCGGGGCGGACGTCCGGATCGTCGGCCACACGGCGCGCGAGCTCGACAGCGTCAAGAGCAGGCTGGACGCGCTCTCCGCGCCCAGCGGTGTCAGCAGCTGGCACGTCGACCCCGAGGCCAACACCGTCGTGGTGAACGTCGTCGCCTCCGAGCAGGGTGACAACGATGTCCGGGCCTTCGTCGCGAAGGCCCGGAAGGCGGGCCCCGTCACGGTGAAGCAGACCGCCGGGGCCCCGCAGACCTTCGCCGCGGGAACCGTGGGCGGCGACCCGTACTACACCGGCAACGTCCGCTGCTCCATAGGCTTCTCGGTGCACGGCGGCTTCGTCACGGCCGGCCACTGCGGCCAGGCCGGCGGAGCGGTCAGGGGCTGGGACGGCTCGGCCATCGGCAACTTCCAGGGCTCGTCCTTCCCCGACAACGACTACGCCTGGGTGAACGTGGGCAGCGGCTGGTGGACCGTCCCCGTCGTCCTGGGCTGGGGAACCGTCTCCGACCAGCTGGTCCGCGGCTCCAACGAGGCCCCGATCGGCGCCTCGATCTGCCGTTCCGGCTCCACCACCCACTGGCACTGCGGCAACGTCCTCGCCAAGAACGAGACCGTCAACTACAGCCAGGGCGCCGTCCACCAGATGACCAAGACAAGCGTCTGCGCCGAAGGGGGCGACTCCGGCGGGTCGTTCATCAGCGGCGACCAGGCGCAGGGCGTCACCTCGGGCGGCTGGGGCAACTGCAGCAGCGGCGGTGAGACCTGGCACCAGCCCATCAACGAGATCCTCAACCGCTACGGGCTGACCCTCCACACGGCCTGACGTACGACCCGTGCCGGCCCCGGCCGGCCCGGCGGTACATGACCGGTCTGCTGCGGCAGCAGGGTGGCCCCCTGCCGCAGCAGACCTCGGCCGCGCCCGGCCGGGTTCCCCGCCCGTGGCCGTTCGCGCGGGCTCGACGGCTCATCCGGGTGCAGCGCGCCGAGGCGCGCTGCACCCGGCGACGCTCTCTTCGGAACGCCCCGCCGCTTCCTTCGCCCGGGTGGCCGCCCGTGTCCCTGTGGTCGTCCCGTGACCGGTCCCGAAAGGCCCCCGGGCCGGCGCTCCCCCCCCCCGCCAGGTTTTCCCCGGCCTCGGCGGCCGGACCCCGGCGCCGACCCCGCCACCCCCTCGCTCCGGCCGCGCCACTGCTCCGGCCACCCCCTCGCTCCGGCCGCGCCACCGTGACCGCCGTCCCGGGCTCCTTCCGCCCCGGCCCCCGCGTATCCGCGCGCCGTGACCGCGCAGCCCGTCCCGTCCTGCGCGTCCGTGTTCAACTTCCGGTGCACCGCGCACGGTTCACGAACTCTTGACATGTTCTCAGCCGCGGCGTAACACTGGCACCGCCTTGGGAGAGCGCTCTCCCAGGGTTCCGCACGACGCACCATCCAGCTCCACTCTCCCCCCACCGCGCACCCGATGTGCGCGGACGCAGAGCGGCATGGAGGTCCGCATGGCCGAAAGAATCAGCAGAACCACCTGGGTGTCCGCCCTCGTCATAGCCACCGCACTGGCCCTCGTCGTCATGGGGTTCAACGCGATCACCCGCGCCGGCACCCCGGCGGCGACCGGGGCGGCCCCGAAGAGTGCCGGTGAACCGGCCGCGGCGTCACACGTCATGCAGGGGACGCAGCACACGCAGGGGCACGCGATGGCGGCGGCCGACCCCGTCCCCTCGGGTGACGCCCCCGACGGCGACGGCTACATTCCGGCGAACCCGCCGGTCACCGGCGTGGAGCCGTCCACCGAGATCCCGCCCCACCGGTACTTCCACGAGTTCCAGGCGAACTGCTCGGTCAACCACACCGGTTCGGTCGACCCGATCGTCTACCCGGGGCAGACCGGCAAGTCCCACAACCACACGTTCATGGGCAACGACACCACGGACGAGAACAGCACCACCGCCTCGCTCGGTGAGGGCGGCACGGCGTGCAAGGCGCCCGGTGACCTGTCCGCGTACTGGATGCCGACCCTCTACAACGGTGACCAGGAGGTGCGCCCGGTCGGTCCGCAGACCATCTACTACAAGGCCGGTGTCACCGACTACCGGACCGTACGGCCGTTCCCCAAGGGGCTGCGCTTCGTCGTCGGCAGCCCGATGCAGACCGCCGAGGAGTTCCGTAACCACCCCGGCATGGTCGAGGGGTACGAGTGCGGCGAGAGCTACCACAACTACGAGTTCCCGGCCACCTGCCCGACCAGCCAGGACACGCAGCTCAACCTCCGTATGCAGGCGCCCAGTTGCTGGGACGGTCAGCATCTGGACACCCCGGACCACCAGGCCCACATGGCCTATCCGGTCGTGATGGGCGCCAACCAGGACGTCTGCCCGGCCAGCCACCCCGTGGCCCTGCCGATGATCGAGTTCAAGATGGCCTGGCCCGTCAACGGTGACATGTCGCAGGTGAGGCTGGCCAGCGGCACGGGCCACTCCTTCCACTACGACTTCTTCAACGCCTGGGACGACGCCACGCTGGACGCCCTGGTCGACCACTGCATCGTGGGCGCGCTCCAGTGCGACGCCCGCGGTTACGACGAGACCAACCCCGGCGAGGGTGCCGCTCTGGACGAGAACTACGAGCTGCCCTGACCCGTCCCGTCTCCCCCTCGTGGGTGGATCACGCCCACGAGGGAGAGCGCTCTCCCATCCCTGTCCACCCCACGAGGACCCGTCCACCCCACAAGGACCCGTCCCCCCACAAGGAGCTGTCTCCTCATGAAATTGTCACGTCCCACCCCCACGGCCCGCGCCCGCAGACGTACGACGGCACGCCTCGCCGTCGCCGCTCTCGTCGCCGCGGGAGCGGCCACCCTGCCCGTGCCCGCCGCGCAGGCGGCCGGCAGCGTGGTGAAGGTCGAGGGATCGCAGGGCGCCTGGAAGCTGACCGTCGACGGCGCGCCGTACACGGTGAAGGGCCTGACCTGGGGCCCGGCCGTCGCCGACGCCGGGCAGTACATGCCGGACATCAGGTCGATGGGCGTCAACACCATCCGGACCTGGGGCACCGACGCCACGACGAAGCCCCTGCTGGACAGCGCGGCCGACAACGGCATCAAGGTCGTCGCCGGCTTCTGGCTCCAGCCGGGCGGCGGCCCGGGCAGTGGCGGCTGCGTCAACTACCTGACGGACACCGGCTACAAGAACGACATGCTCGCCGAGTTCCCCAAGTGGGTGGAGAACTACAAGGACCACCCGGGTGTCCTCATGTGGAACGTGGGCAACGAGTCGGTGCTCGGTCTCCAGAACTGTTACAGCGGCGACGCCCTCGAACAGCAGCGGGACGCGTACACGACCTTCGTCAACGACATCACCAAGAAGATCCACGCGGTCGACCCCGACCACCCGGTCACCTCGACCGACGCGTGGACCGGGGCATGGCCGTACTACAAGAAGAACGCCCCGGACCTCGACCTGTACGCGGTGAACTCCTACGGCGCCGTCTGCGACATCCGCAAGACCTGGGAGGAGGGGGGCTTCGACAAGCCCTACATCGTGACGGAGGGCGGCCCCGCCGGTGAGTGGGAGGTGCCCGACGACGCCAACGGCGTACCGGACGAGCCGACCGACGTGGCGAAGGCCGAGGGCTACGACAAGGCGTGGCAGTGCATCACGGACCACTCCGGAGTGGCCCTGGGCGCGACGCTGTTCCACTACGGCACCGAGTACGACTTCGGCGGCGTCTGGTTCAACCTGCTCCCGGCGGGTCAGAAGCGGCTCTCGTACTACGCCGTGAAGAAGGCGTACGGAGCCGACACCTCGGGCGACAACACACCGCCGGTGATCTCCGGCATGACGGTGGACAACTCCTCCGCCGTCCAGGCCGGCAAGCCGTTCACGGTCAAGGCGTCGATCTCCGACCCCGACGGTGACACGCTCACCCACCAGGTGCTGCTCGGCAGCAAGTACGTGGACGACAGCGGACAGCTGACCGACGCGCAGTTCACGGACAAGGGCGACGGCACCTTCGAGGTCACCGCTCCCGACCGCCTCGGTGTCTGGAAGGTCTACATCAAGAGCTCGGACGGCAAGGGCAACGTCGGCATCGAGACGAAGTCCTTCAAGGTCGTCCCGCCCGAGATCGGCGGTACGAACCTCGCGCAGGGCAAGCAGGCGACCGCGTCCACCTTCCAGCCGGACAGCACCGGCTGCCCCTGCCCCGCGGGCAACGCGGTCGACGGCTCCTTCGACACCCGCTGGGCCAGCGACTGGGCCGACCAGCAGTGGATCCAGGTCGACCTCGGGGAGAAGACCGCGTTCGACCACGTGCAGCTCGCGTGGGAGGCCGCGTACGCCAAGGGGTACACCGTGCAGACCTCGGACGACGGCCAGAACTGGACCACCGTCCACACCGTCACCGAGGGCAACGGCGGCATCGACGACATCGACGTCACGGGTGAGGCGCGCTACGTCCGGGTGAACGCCGGCGTGCGCGGCACCCCCTGGGGCTACTCGCTCTACGAGTTCGGCGTCTACCGGAGCTGACCGCCCGAAGAACCAGCCGCACCGTCCCACTCCCCGCCGTCGGTGCGGCCGGACAGTCCGCGGCGGGCCACGGAACCCCGTGGCCCGCCGCGGACCCGTTCCCGGAGGCTGCCCCCGGAAGAAAGGGGCTCCGCCTTCCCGGAGACCGCCTAGAGCGGCTCCTCCGGCCCCTCGTCACCCGTGCTCAGCTCCTCGGCCCGCAGCGCCAGATCCTGGAGCACATCCGCCGAGGTCACGTCCTCCTGCCCGGAGTCGTGGATCTGGGCGAGCGCGATGAAGGCGAGGGTGAATGCTCCGACCAGTTGTTCGACGGCGCCGCCGACCTCGCGACCCACCAGAGCGGCCATCTCCTCGACGGTCGCGTCGGAGGGGATGGCGATGTGCGGCATCGTCTCGTTGAGGAGGGTCGTCACCATGCTCTCGCCCGCGTCCGGGTCGACGCCGCCGGCATCCCCCTCGGCATGGCGCTGTATCTCGCCCGCCTCCGTGAGGATGCCGATCACTCGCTTGAGGACTTCGCTCTGCTCCATACGGCGAGCATAAGCGCCGGACCTCCCAGGTCCGATCGCCCACCCTGCGGTGTGCCGGACGACGAACGCCCCCGGACACCGGCAGGTGGGGCTGCCGGGCCGGGGGTTCGGGCCGTCGCCCGGGGAAGGGCTCAGGCCGCCGTGCGGGGCCTGCCGCCCGAGAACGCGCGGATCAGCTCCGCGTAACGCCGCCCGCTCGTCTTGACGGTGCGGCGCTGGGTCTCGTAGTCGACGTGGACCAGACCGAAACGCTTGTCGTAGCCGTACGCCCATTCGAAGTTGTCCAGGAGCGACCAGGCGAAGTAGCCGGCCAGCGGCGCGCCCTTGCGTACGGCGCGGGCACAGGCCGCGAGGTGCTCCTCCAGGTACCGGGTGCGTTCCGGGTCGTGCACCGAGCCGTCGGCGCCGACGACGTCCCGGTAGGCCGAGCCGTTCTCGGTGACGTGGATCCGCCGGGCGCCGTACTCCTCGGTGAGGCGCAGCAGCAGCTGCTCCAGGCCCTCGGAGTGGACCTCCCAGTCCATTGCGGTCCGCCGGGTGCCCGGCAGTTGGATCTGCCGGGCGTGGGGGACGGGCCCGTCCGGGTCGGCGGTGACGATCTGGCGGAAGTAGTAGTTCAGCCCGATCCAGTCCAGCGGCGCCGCGATGGTCTCCAGGTCGCCCGGGCGCAGGGGCAGTTCGACACCGTAGAGGTCGAGCATGTCCTGCGGGTAGCCCCGGCCGTGGACGGGATCCAGCCACCAGCGGTTGATGTGGCCGTCGGCCCGTACGGCGGCGGCGAGGTCGGCCGGGCTCTGGCTCGCCGGTTCGATCGGGCTGAGGTTGTTCACGATGCCGACCCGGGCGTCCGGGGACAGCGCGCGGATCGCCCGTACGGCCAGACCGTGGCCGAGGTGGAGGTGGTACGAGGCGCGGACCGCGGCCGTCAGATCGGTCAGGCCGGGTGCCATCCTCCCCTCCAGATGGCCGATCCAGGCCGAGCAGAGCGGCTCGTTGAGCGTCGCCCAGTCCTTCACCCGGTCACCGAGGCGTTCTACGACGACGGAGGCGTACGCCGCGAAGTGCTCGGCGGTCTCGCGGACGGTCCAGCCGCCCCGGTCCTGGAGCACCTGCGGCAGGTCCCAGTGGTAGAGCGTGGCGAACGGGGTGATCCCGGCCTCCAGGAGCCCGTCCACCAGCCGGTCGTAGAAGTCGAGACCGGCCTTGTTCACCGGTCCGTCGCCCCCGGGCACGACCCGGGGCCACGCCACCGAGAAGCGGTAGGCGCCCGCCCCGACCTGCTTGATCAGTCCGATGTCCTCGGGGACCCGGTGGTAGTGGTCGCAGGCCACGTCACCGGTGTCGCCGTTGTCGACGGCGCCCGGGGTGTGGGAGAAGGTGTCCCAGATCGAGGGGGAGCGGCCGTCCTCGGCCACCGCACCTTCGATCTGGTACGCGGCCGTCGCCACCCCCCAGGTGAAGTCGTCCGGGAGAGCGCTGAGATCGTTCACCGGCTGCCTTTCCGAATAGGTCACTTGACGGCCCCCGCGGTGAGCCCGGCGACGAGGTAGCGCTGCAGCAGCAGGAACCCCACGACGACAGGCACGCTGACGACGAGCGAGGCCGCCATGACCTGGTTCCAGTACACGTCGTTCAGCGTGGAGTAGCCCTGCAGGCCCACCGCGAGGGTGCGGGTCTCGTCGTTGGTCATCACGGACGCGAACAGCACCTCGCCCCACGCCGTCATGAACGCGTACACGGAGACGGCGACGATCCCCGGCACCGCGGCCGGCACGACCACCCGGAAGAGGGCGCGGATCGGGCCGCAGCCGTCCACCATGGCGGCCTCGTCCAGGTCCCTCGGGATGGAGTCGAAGTAGCCGATCAGCATCCAGATGGAGAAGGGCAGCGAGAACGTCAGGTACGTGAGGATCAGCCCGCCCCGCGAACCGTACAGAGCCAGCCCGGTGCTGTTCCCGATGTTGACGAAGATGAGGAACAGCGGGAGGAGGAAGAGGATCCCCGGGAACATCTGCGTGGAGAGCACCGTGACGGTGAAGACACGCTTGCCGCGGAAGCTGTAGCGGCTCACGGCATAGGCCGAGAAAACCGCGATCACCACCGAGAGGACGGTCGCGGAACCGGCCACGATCAGCGAGTTCACGAAGTACCTGCCGAGCGGGACCGTCTCCCAGATGTCGAAGTACGGCTGCACGGTCAGCCCGTGGGGAATCCACTGGAACTTCCCCGACACCTCCTGGAGCGGCTTCAGCGAGCTGCTGATCATCACGTAGACCGGCAGCAGGACGAAGCCCGCGAGCAGGGTCAGGACGACGCGGCGGGTCCAGAGGAAGGACTGCGGCGCGGCCATGGGGGACCGGGCGGCGCGGCTAGGCACGGGAACCCTTCCTTCCGCGTGAGGTGAAGAACAGGTAGACGGCGGTCACGACCAGGAGGAAGAGCAGCAGCAGCACGGACATGGCCGAGCCGGTGCCGAAGTTCCAGGTGACGAACGACGACTGGTAGATGTGGATCGAGATGAGGTCGGCGTTCGCGGGAGCCGACTTCCCGAACAGCACGTACGGCGTGTTGAAGTCGTTGAACGTCCACAGGAACAGCACGAGCACCAGCACCTGGTTGACGGGGCGCAGCGAGGGCAGCGTGATCTTGCGGATCTGCTGCCAGATGCCGGCACCGTCGATCGAGGCGGCCTCGTACAGCTCGCGCGGGATGTTCTGCAGCGCGGCCATCAGCATGAGGAAGGCGAAGGGCCAGCCCTTCCACACCGAGACGATGATCAGCGCGTAGATGCTGTTGTCGCCGATCAGCCAGAAGGACGGCTGGTCGGTCAGCCCCAGCTGGTCGTGGAGGACGTGGTTCACCAGCCCGTTGTCCCGCTGGAACATGAACGCCCAGGTGATGACCGCCGCGTAGACCGGCAGGGCGTACGGGACGAGGAAGATGGTCCGCAGGACGCCGCGGCCCCGGAAGTTCTCCTGGAGCATGACCGCCGCAGCGACCCCGAGGAGCCACGCGAGACCGACGGCGAAGAACGTGAAGACACAGGTGACGAAGAAGGAGTGGAGGAGGGCCTCACCGATCGGCGCGTCGAAGTCGACGGCGAGCCTGTAGTTGTCCAGGCCGGTCCAGGGCGCGGCGCTCCAGTTGTTGATGAAGAACTGCGTGAGCTGACGGAAGCTCATCACGATCCCGACGATCATCGGGATCAGATGGATGAGGAGTTCGAGGAGGACTGCGGGGAGGAGCAGGAGGTAGGGGAGTCCGCCTTGGCGGATCCGGTCGGGGATGCGCGGCATCCTGCGGCGCGCACCCCCGCTGCCCCGGCTCGTACCCTTGGCCGATGTCGCGGGCCCGGGGTCGGTGGTCACGGTGGCGGTCATGGAGAGAGCCTCACTGCTGCATCGTCTGCTGGGCCTTTTCGAGGCGCGCCTTGACTGTGTCGGTGGTGACGGGCTTGCCGGCCGCGGCGTCCGCGAACAGCTCCTTCACCGCGGTGCCCACGGCCGTCTCGAACTGCGACTCGTTCGGCACCTGGGGGAGCGGGGCGGCACTGGTGGCCAGGGTGTCGCGCAGGACCTTCAGCTCGGGCGCCGAGAACGCGGGATCCGACTGGGCGGCCTTGACGGGCGGGATCGACCCGTAGGTCTTGCAGAGGATCTTCTGCTCCTCGTCGCTCGTCATGAACTTGACGAACTTCTTCGCGCCGTCGATGTTCTTGGTGTTCTTGAAGACCGCCATGTTGATGCCGGCGACCATGGAGTTGGTCTGCTTGCCCGCGCCCGGTGCACCGGCCGGCACGGGGACGGGAGCCACGCCCCAGTCCTCCGGCTTCATGCCCTGCGAGGCGAAGGTGGTGGCGGCGGCCTGCCACAGGACCATGGCGGTCCGGCCCTTGGCGAAGTCCGTCAGCGACTGGTTCTGGGCGTACTCCGCGTTGCCCGGGGCGATGATCTTGTCCTTGGCCATGAAGTCGACGTACTGCTTCACGGCGCTGACGGCGCCGTCGGAGGTGAAGTCCGCCTTGCCGTCCTTGTCGAAGAAGTCCGCGCCGTGCTGCTGCCCCAGGACGAACGTCTGGTGGATGTTGTTGGACAGGTTCGACCCCTCGGCACCCAGGGCCCACTTGCCGTCCTTGGACAGCTTCTTGCCATCCGCGACGAGCTGGTCCCAGGTGGCGGGCGGGGTGGTGATGCCCGCGTCCGCGAACATCTTCTTGTTGTAGTAGAGGGCGTACGACAGCGAGTAGAGCGGCACCGCGGCGGGGGGCTCGCCCTCCTTGCCGGCCGAGGCGACCGCCGAGTCGATGAAGCGGTCCCGGCCGCCGATCGCCTCGAAGTTCTTGTCGTCCCAGGGGAGCAGCGCCCCGGTGGCCTGGAGCGACGCCGACCAGGTGTTGCCGATGTTCAGCACGTCGGGGCCCTGACCCGACGTGGTGGCGGCGAGGATGCGGTTCAGCAGGTCGGCCCAGGGGACGACCTCCAGCTTCACCTTGATCCCGGTCTCCTTCTCGAACTTCTTCAGCTCGGGAGCGAGGATCTTCTTGTCGGCCTCGACGCTCGGCCCCTGGTTGGACGCCCAGTACGTCAGGGTCTTCGGCGACTCGTTGCTGCCGCCGCCCGAGGAGGTTCCGCCTCCGCAGCCGGTGACTCCGGCGGCGACGGATATGGCGAGGGTGACGGCTGCTGCGGCTCTGAGGTGACGCATGAAAGGTGGCCCCTTTCCGGGGAGGGTGCGGGTTCGGGATCCGAACGACCCTTCCGCTCTTAATTTAAGATGTGATTTAAGAGCTGAAGAAAGTGCGCGTCAAGAGCCCGGACCGGGGTATGTTGCCGGGGCGAAGGGAGCAACATGGCTGAGCGCAGCAGACGGACCGTGCGTGACCTGCGAAGGGGCAATCGGGCGCGGGTATTGCAACGGTTGTATTTCGACGGCCCGCTGAGCCGTCAGGAGCTGGGCCCGGCGACCGGGCTGAGTTCGGGATCCATCAGCAACGTGGTCGCCGAGCTGGCCTCCGAAGGGCTCCTGGAGGAGGCCGGCGTCGTCGACTCCGACGGCGGGCGCCCCCGCACCCTGCTGAGGATCGCGCCGGGCGGCGGCCTGTTCGTGGGCATCGACATCGGCGAGACCCGGGTGCGCGTCGAGCTGTTCGACCTCTCGCTGACGGAACTCGCCCGCACCGACCGCCTGCTGGCCCAGCACGGATACGACGTCGAGCGCATCGTCGGCCATGTCAGGTCGGGGGTGTCCGACGTCCTGCGGGACGCGGGCGCCGACCCCCGCATGCTGCTCGGCATCGGCATCGGGGTGCCCGGGATCATCGAACGCGACGCACCGGAGCCGGCCGGCGGCCCCGGTGCGGTCGTGCACGGCCAGACCATCGGATGGAGCGCGGTCCCCTTCGAACGGCTGCTCCGTGAGGTGGTGGACGTGCCGCCCGAGGTGCCGTTCTTCATCGACAACGGCGCGAAGACGCTGGGGCAGGCCGAGATGTGGTTCGGCGGCGGCCGCGGCGCCGGAGCGGCCGCCGTCGCCCTGATCGGCTCAGGGGTCGGCGCGAGCGTCAACCGGGGGGACATCCTCGACGAGGACCTCTCCAACGCCGCCCTGGAATGGGGCCACACCACGGTTCAGCTGCGGGGCCGCCGGTGCCGATGCGGCTCCATAGGCTGCCTGGAGGCCTACGCCGGCGCGGAGGCCATGCGCGAGCGCTGGCAGGAGGCCGGAGGCCCGCTCGCCCCGGACGCCGACGACGAGACGGCGCTCGCCGCGCTCCTCGACGCCGCCTACCCGGGGCCCGGCGGCCCCGCCCCCGACCCGGTGGCCGTCTCGATCCTGGACGAGACGGCGGAGTGCCTGGGCGCGGCACTGGCCGACCTGGTCAACCTCTTCCTGCCCGAGCGCATCCTGCTCGGCGGCTGGGCGGGCCTGCTCATCGGCCCCCACCTCCTCCCGGAGATCCGCCGGTACGCCCGGGAGTACGCCCTCGAACACGCTGTCGCCCGTACGACGATCGACCTGGGCCACCTCGGCCCGGACGCGGTCACCGTGGGCGCGGCGACCCTGCCCCTCTCCGACTTCCTGGCCCGCGGCGGCACCCGCCCCATGCCGGAGCCCCTCCGGAGCGCCACCCCTGCCCTGGACCGCGCGACACCGGGCCGCAGCAGGACGGCGGCGGGCTGAGGGGGACGGCCCGGGAGGCCTCCGACGCCGGGCGGCCCGGGGGGAGGGCCGACACCACCTCGCGAAACCCTAGGCGGAGTCCCTGACGACCAGCACCGGTTCGAAGATCACCGAGGTCGCCGGCCTCTCCGGCGCGGCCAGCCGGTCCAGCAGCAGACCGGCCATCTCCGCCGCCATGTCCTCCACCGGCTGCCGCACCGTGGTGAGCGGCGGACGGCAGGCCGAGGCGGCCCTGCTGTCGTCGAAGCCGACCACCGCGACGTCCTCGGGCACCCGCCTCCCGTGCTCCCGGAGCACATGGCACGCCCCGGTCGCCATGAGGTCGTTCCCCGCGAACACCCCGTCCAGATCCGGGTGTTCGGCCAGCAGCCGTTCCATCGCGGCCTCGCCGCTCTCCTGGGTGAACAGTCCCTCGGCGACCGGGGCACCGGCCCGGCCGTGCCGGGCCATCGTGTCCCGGAACCCCGCGAGCCTCTCCTGCGCCGCAGGTATGTCCAGCGGCCCGCTGATGGTGGCGATCCGGCGGCAGCCACGGGCCAGCAGATGCTCGGCGGCCAGCCGGGCTCCGTCCCTGTGGGCCAGATCGACGTAGCTGATCCGGGTCGGCCGGGCGGGGCGGGCGTACAGCACGGCGGGCAGCCCGGCTTCCGTGACGAGACCCGGCAGCGGGTCCTGAGCGTGGGTCGAGACGATCAGCGCCCCGTCGGCGCTGCCCTGGCGCAGATACGCCAGCACCTCGTCCCGGGCACGGGAGGTCTCGGCGAACATCAGCACCGGGTGCATCCCGCGCGGCCGCAGGTAGTTGACGATGCCGGTCACCACCCGGCCGAAGAACGGGTCGGCGAAGACCTGGGCCGTGAAGGACCCCTCCTCGGCGGGCCCCTCCCCGTCCGGCTCGCCCCCCGCGCCCGACACCACCAGGGCGATGGCGTCCGTGCGCCGGGTGACCAGGGAGCGGGCCGCGCGGTTGGGGGCGTAGCCGGTGGACGACACCGCCTGGCGTACGGCCTCCTGGATCGCGGGGTCGACGTTGCGCACCCCGTTGATGACCCGCGAGACCGTCGCGCGCGAGACGCCGGCCGCCCGCGCCACGTCCTCCAGGGTGGGCGCCGCGCCGGGTGATCGGGGATCCGTCATGAGGGCCTTTATAGCATCAGGAAGAGGGTCGGATAGAGCGCTCTCCCAGGGTTCTCGAAGAGGTCAGGCGGCAGGTGACGTCCCGGCCCGGCGGGGTGGTGCGCCGGTGCGCGTGGGGGACCGGCGTCAGCTGTTCCCTTGTCACCGGCCCTCGTATGCCCATAAGTTGGCCGCTTGCGACGTGTCCTACAGCCAGTGGGGGAGCCTGATCATGGCCGCGAACGGACGGCACCGCAGATACCAGCCCAGCCGGATCAACCGTGCCTCGCTCACGGTGACGGCGGGAGGCGCGGGTATCGCGCTCCCGCTGCTCACGGCGGCCTCCGCCGGCGCCGCCTCGACCGATGTGTGGGAGAAGGTCGCCGCCTGCGAGTCGACGGGCGACTGGCACATCAACACGGGCAACGGCTACTACGGGGGACTGCAGTTCACCCGCTCGACCTGGGACGCCTACGGGGGCACGGCCTACGCCGCACGGGCCGATCTGGCGACCAGGGACCAGCAGATAGCCGTCGCCGAGAAGGTCCTCGACGGGCAGGGGCCGGGAGCCTGGCCGACGTGCTCGGTACGCTCCGGCCTGAAGCAGGGCGGCGACGCACCGGCCACGGCCCCCCGGACCACGGCGGCCAAGGCCGTGCAGGCCAAGGCGGCGGAGGCCCGCCCCGCGAAGAGCACGGCCACCACGTCCGCCCGGGACGCGGTGGCGGCGAAGACCTCCCCGACTGCGGTGCCCGGTCAGCGCGAGTCGTACACCGTCGCGCGCGGCGACTCCCTCTCCGGCATCGCGTCCGCCGAGCGGGTCCAGGGCGGCTGGCAGCGGCTGTACGCGGCGAACCGTAGCGTCGTGGGCGCCGACCCCGACCTCATCCTCCCGGGCCAGCGGCTGACCCTCGACGTGGCCGGTGCGCCGACGACGGCCCCGAAGCAGAGGTCCACACCCAAGGCCACGGCTCCGAAGACCACGGCTCCGAAGGCCACGGAGAAGGCCACCGAGAAGGCCGCGCCCAAGAAGACCGCCGCCCCCAAGGCCACGGAGAAGCCGGCCCGGAAGGCCGCCCCCGAGCAGACGGCGAAGAAGCCCGCGGCCCCGGCCGCCAAGAAGGCGTCCAAGCCGCGGTCCGCCCTCACCGCCCCCGTGTCCGCCCGCACCGGAACCCCGTACCACCAGGCCGGTTCATGGTCCAGCGGCTACCACACGGGCGTCGACTTCCCCGTCCCCACCGGCACCTCCGTCAAGGCCGTGGCGTCCGGGAAGGTCGTCTCGGCCGGCTGGGCGGGCGCGTACGGCTACGAGGTCGTCATCCGGCACGCCGACGGCAGGTACAGCCAGTACGCCCACCTCTCCTCGCTCCATGTGCGCGAGGGCCAGCAGGTCGGCAGCGGGCAGCGGATCGCGCGCTCCGGATCCACCGGCAACAGCACCGGCCCCCACCTGCACTTCGAGATCCGCACCGGCCCGGGCTACGGATCCGACATCGACCCCCTGGCCTACCTCAGGGCCGGCGGCGTCAGCGTGTGAACAGCCCCGGCGCGGCCCTCTAAGTCACCCCGGCGGGCGGGCTGCCCGCCGCCGAACTCCACGCGCCCCCCGCCGTGGCCCAACGGCAGGGTCAGCGGCAGGGAGAGCGCGGTGGGCGCCGGGAACGGGTCCGGCAGCACCGCCGCCCCCTGCGCCGTCGCGGGTTCCGTCGGCTCGGGCGGCGCCACCTGCTTCGGCACCTCCGGGCCACCGGCGCGCCCCTCCGGCGTACGCTCCCGGGACTCCGCCCGCTCGGCCTCCAGTCGCTCCGCACCCACGCGCTGCGTGGTCAGCAGCACCAGACCGGCCGCCGCCAGCGCGCCGCAGGCGAGGGCGAGCAGGGTGCCGGTCAGGCCGAAGCGGAACTGTTCCCCGAACATCGTGATGCCCACGGCGGCCGCCACCACCGGATTGACCACCGTGACCGTCGCCAGCGGCGCCGCCAGCCCGGCACCCCGGTACGCCGCCTGGGAGAGCAGCAGCCCCGCCGCCGCCAGCACCGCGATCACCAGCAGGGTCGGCAGCCCGGACGTCACCGAGCCGGAGGTCCACTCCACGGCCACGGTCTTGGTGAACACCGACGCCATGCCGAAGGCGACACCCGCGCCCGTGGCCAGCACCACGCTGCGCGGCATCGGCCGGTGCAGTCCCCTGGCGAGCACCAGGACGGCCGCCACGACACCCGCGGTCACGGCTGCGAGCACCAGCTGCTCCGGCCCGGCCAGCGTGTGGGACCCGGCGCTCCCGGTGAGGGCCAGCAGCCCCGCGAGGCCGACCGTGGCCATCAGCGCACCGCGCCAGGCCGTGCGCCCCGCCCTGCGGCCCACGAAGAGCGCCGCCATCGGCAGCGCGAAGACGATCGTCAGCGCCCCGAGAGGCTGTACGAGGCTGAGAGGCCCGTACGCGAGCGCCACGACGTGGAGCACTGCTCCCACGCCGTTGAGCGCCACAGCCACCCACCAGGCGCCCTTGCGCAGCGGTGCGTACGGGCGGCTGTCACCGGACGCGGCCACGCGCTCCTGGACGATCGCCCCGGCCGCGTAGGCGACCGCGGAGACCAGTGACAGCAGCACGGAAAGCGCGAGGGAACTCATGTACACCACGATGTCCCGTCGGAGCCGTCGCGTCGTCGTCCCTGAGGCGGCGATTCGGCGTACTGCTCCAGTAGTACGTCCATCCCTCCAGGGTCCTCCTCCTGACGGTAGTCCTGCTCGCCCGAAGGCTCAGAAGTTCGCCGGGAAGAGGTGACACACCGCCGCCGTTCCACCGCGCCCGGTGTCCGGAGAGGTCACGGACCGGCCGTCGCGGCGCCGGCCGGTCAGGTGCTGAGCATGAACTCGGCGCGGATGCGTTTGCCGACGGGCACGCGCTCGGCCGTGAGCCGGTCGCAGAGCGCGACCACGATCTCCATCCCGTGACCGCCGAGGCGGGCCGGATCGGGGGAGTAGAGCACGGGGAGCGCCGTGCTGCTGTCGTACACCGTGACACTGATACGCCGGGCGTCGCCCTCGAGCTCCAGCAGGTACGGACCGTGGCTGTAGCGGTCCGCGTTGGTGATGAGCTCGCTGACCGCCAGCATCAGATCGCTGCGGGTGTGCTCACCCAGCACAGCGAGCCACTCCGCGACGAGCCGCGCCAGGAAGCGGTCGGCCAGCGCGCGGGCCTGCGCGATGCAACCGGGCTCGCCGTCGAACACCTCGGCGGTGAGCAGAACCTCCGTGGACGGCGGGGATCCCTGGAAGGGATCTTCCGGCCGTGAGGTGGCCTGTTCGTTCATGTGCTCCAGCCAGGGGCGCCGCAGGGGAGGTCGTCGACCTCTTCTCGCCGTTCGTCTACCCGCGTCGAGAGATCCCACTCCGGGAGATCTCTGCAGATCTTACGCGCGCGGAGGCAGCCGGACCACGCTCACGAAGAAGTCGTCGATCTGGCGCACCGCACCGATGAACTGCTCCAGGTCGACCGGCTTGGTGACATAGGCGTTGGCGTGCAGTTTATAGCTCCGCAGGATGTCCTCCTCGGCGGAGGACGTGGTGAGGACCACCACCGGGATCAGCGCCAGCTCCGGATCCGTCTTGATGCGCTCCAGCACCTGCCGGCCGTCGTACTTCGGCAGGTTCAGATCGAGAAGGACCAGATCAGGGCGCGGCGCGTCCGGGTACGCGCCCTGGCGGTAGAGGAAGTCCAGCGCCTCCTGTCCGTCGCGGACCACATGGAGGGTGTTGCGGATCTTGTTGTCCTCGAACGCCTCACGGGTCATCAGCTCGTCGCCGGGATCGTCCTCGACGAGCAGGACCTCGATGGGCTTGACGGCGTCGTTCACAGGGGGTCTCCCGACCGGGGGGTGAGCGCGGCGGGGGCCAGGAGCTCCGCCGTGGTGTGGGTGGGTGCCTCAGGGAGGACGGGCAGGGTGAAGTGGATCAGTGTGCCCTCGGCCGGCTCGGGGTCCAGCCAGATCCGGCCACCGTGGAACTCGATGATCTTGCGGCAGAGGGAGAGCCCGATCCCGGTCCCCTCGTACTCGTCGCGCGCGTGCAGACGCTGGAAGATGACGAACACCTTGTCCGCGAACTCCGGCGCGATCCCGATGCCGTTGTCGGCGACCGTGAGATGCCAGTCGTCGCCCTCCCGGACGCACCCGACGGTGATCCGGCAGGGCACGTCGCGCCGCCGGAACTTGACCGCGTTCCCGATCAGGTTCTGCCACACCATGGCGAGCGACGTCGAATCGCCGAGCAGCTCGGGCAGCGCGTCCTCACGTACGACGACGGCTCCCGACTCCTCGACGGCCAGGGTGAGATTGGACAGGGCCCGGTCCAGCGCCGCGTCGAGGTCCACCGGCTTCCAGCTCTGCTGCACCCGGCCCACCCGGGAGAACGTCAGCAGGTCGTTGATGAGCACCTGCATCCGCTTGGCCCCGTCGACCGCGAAGTCGATGTACTGCCGACCGCGTTCGTCCAGCTCCGACCTGTACCGCTTCTCCAGCAGCTGGCAGAAGGACGCCACCTTCCGCAGTGGCTCCTGGAGGTCGTGCGAGGCCACATAGGCGAACTGCTCCAGCTCGGAATTGGAGCGGCGCAACTCCGCGGTCTGCTCGGCCAGCAGCGTCTCCCGCTCCTGGGACTCGGCCAGCTCGGCGGCCAGGCGCCGGCGCATGTCCTCGGCCGCGGCGGCCACCGCCCTGACGTCCGACGGGCCGCGGACCTCGATCCTGCTGCTGAAGGCTCCCTCCCGCACCCGGATCGACGCCGCGGTCAGCGCGGCCAGGGGACGGCCCACCATGCGGTGCAGCAGCAGGCTCAGCGAGACGACGGCCAGTACGAAGCCGAGGACCAGGGCGATCAGCACACGGTCGCGGGTGGTGCGCGCGGCGGACAGCTCGGCGCGTGCGGTGTCCCGCGCCTCGTCCAGGTGTCCCTGCTGGGCGGTGTACAGAGCGCGCAGCGCGTCGAACTCCGCCTTGCTCCGCACGATCGGGGCCGAGGACGAGCCTGCCGGCCCGCTCGCCCGCACCGTTGCGATCAGCGGCTCGGCCCGCACGGTCCGCCACTGCTCGGCGGCCCCCGCCAGCCGGTCCAGGTCCTCGGCGAACGGCTGCTCGTCCCTGGTCAGCGCGCGCACCCGGGCCAGCCGCTCCTTCTCGGCCCGCATGCCTTCCTCGTAGGGCTCCAGGAACGAGGGGTCACCGGTGAGCGCGTAACCGCGTACCCCGGTCTCCTGGTCGAGGAGCGCGTTCTGCAGCTGGAACGACGCCGAGCGGGCGGGCTGGATGCGGTCCACCAGCTCCGTGGTCCGGTCGGAGATCCGGGAGAGGACGAGCCCGCCCACGACGAGACATCCGCAGACCACCAGCACGAAGCCGGCCAGGATCAGATGCACCCAGTTCTGCACCGACAGCCGGGCTATCGGTCCGGGCGGTGAGGCCGCCGGCTGCTCCGTGCTCATGTGCCTGCCTTCCAGCCCAGATGAAGAACGGCGACGTCGTCCGCCAGTCCGCCGTACGGAGAGGCGCTCTCGGTGGCCTCGGCGACCAGGGCGTCGACGAACGCGCCGGGTTCGAGTGCGCCGTACTTGCCCGCCATGGCCAGCAGACCGTCCTCGCCGAGCCGGGACTTGGGACCCGTACGTCCCTCGAACAGGCCGTCGGTGAACAGGACGAGCTCACTGTCCGGGAAGAGATCCAGCTCCGTGATCGTCCAGTGGCCCGCGCCGGGCAGCAGCCCGAGCGCCATGCCGGCGTCGGGCTCCACCCAGGAGACGTGCCTGCCACGCCGCATGAGCAGCCCCGGATGGCCCGCCCGCCCGACGAGTACCTTGTCCCGCCCCGGCGGGAAGACGAGCGTGGTCACGGTGGCGAACACATGAGGATCCGACCGCTCGGCGACGAGAATGCCCTCCAGCAGACGGATTTTCTCGGGCTGCGTGACACCGGTCAGTACGGCCGTGCGCCAGGCGACCCGCAGGCAGACACCCAGGGCGGCCTCCGCGGCGCCGTGCCCCGACACATCGCCGATCACCGCGTGCACCACGCCGTCGGGGGTCTGCACCACGTCGTAGAAGTCACCGCTCAGCAGCCCGTGGGCGCGCCCCGCCTCGTAGCGCGCGGCGACCTGGAAGGTGTCGTCCAGGAGCAGCGGGATCGGCAGCAGCGCACGCTCCAGACGGGCGTTCTCCTGGGCGATCAGACGGCTGGTCCGCATCGCGGCCGCCGAGCGCTCGGCGTGCTTGCGCTGGAGGGCGTAGCGGACCGCGCGGCCCAGCACCTCGGGGTCGATCCGGCCCTTGACGAGGTAGTCCTGGGCGCCCTGCGCCACCGCGGACAGCCCCGTCGACGACTCGTCCAGACCCGTGAGCACGATCACGGCCGCGTCAGGGGCGGACCCGACGAGCTGACGGACGGCGTCGAGGCCGTTCACATCGGGCAGATGGAGATCCAGCAGGACACACACCGGTGTGCTGCACCCCAGCAGGAACCGCCGCGCCTCGGCCAGCGTCTTGCACCACGTGAGCGGGGCGGCCAGCTCGCTGTCGGTGAGCATCTCCTCGACCAGGAGCGCGTCCCCGGCGTCGTCCTCGACCAGGAGCAGGACCGCGTCGACGTCCCAGACGGACACGTCGGCACCGGTCAGCACCCTCTGCTGCTCGGGGACCACGCCGGACTGCTGCACACGCGTAGAGGTGCCCAACGACGAGTCGGCCACGCTCCACCCCCTAGGTGACGGACGGCACGGGACACCCACGGCCGTATCGGCTGAAAGCATATGTGACTGAGGCCCGGCACTCGGCCGGGCCTCAGTCGTTCCGTGCGTACGCCGTGGGGTCAGGCCTCCACGCTCATGCCCGTGCGCAGACGCTTGACGATCCTGCTGAGCAGACGCGACACGTGCATCTGCGAGACGCCCAGCTCGGCGCCGATCTGCGCCTGCGTCATCTCCTGGCCGAAGCGCATGCGGACGATCTTGCGCTCACGGTCGTCCAGCTGCCGCAGCAGCGGGGCCAGGGTGTGCAGGTTCTCGACGCTCTCCATGCCCGGGTCGTCGTCGCCGAGCAGTTCGGCGTAGGCGCGCTGGTCGCTGCCGGACTCGCTGTCGGCGTTCGGGGTGTCCAGCGAACCCGCCGAGTAGCCGTTGGCCGCGACGAGACCCTCGATGATCTCCTCCTCGGGGAGATCGAGGTGCACGGCGAGCTCCGCCACGGTCGGGTCGCGGTCCAGCTCCGCCGACAGCTGCTCCTTGGCCTTGGCCAGCTCGACCCGCAGCTCCTGCAGTCGCCGCGGGACGTGCACCGACCAGGTCGTGTCACGGAAGAACCGCTTGATCTCACCGACGATGTACGGCACCGCGAAGGTCGCGAACTCGACCTCCCGGGAGAGGTCGAACCGGTCGATCGCCTTGATCAGGCCGATCGTCCCCACCTGGATGATGTCCTCGGTGTCGTCACCGCCCCGGTTGCGGAACCGCGAGGCGGCGAAGCGCACCAGGGAGAGATTCATCTCGATGAGGGTGTTGCGCGCGTACTGGTATTCGTGGGTGCCCTCCTCGAGGACCTGGAGCCGGTCGAAGAAGAGCTTCGACATGGCCCGGGCGTCCTGCGGGGCCACCTTGCCGGCGTCCTCGATCCACGGAAGCGCGGCCGTGCCGGAAACCGCACCCGCCTCGTCACACCGCGTGGCCGCTGTGCCGATCGCTTCTGTGGTTCGCACTGACATGGCCGTCATGGTGTCGCCCTCCCTGGTGTCCGCTCTGCAGTGACGGGCGCATGCCCCGTCATCCGGAAGTCATGCCACCGGGTAGCGAAGATTCTCCGGGAAATCCGCGACGGGGCGGAAGGAGGTCCCCCGTGGTGACGATCCGTGTCTGTCCAGGTGCTTCCGGTTACTCTTTCCGGCTCATGTGTGAGTCACGCCTCGTTCCGGGCATCTGTGGTTCCGGAAGCTGAGGAGGACTCATGAGTGACACGGGTACGGCAGGTGGCCCCACCGTCACGACCCGGATCCCGGCCCGTCTGGACCGGCTCCCCTGGTCGCGCTGGCACTGGATGATCGTGATCGGCCTGGGCACGGTCTGGATCCTGGACGGACTGGAGGTCACGGTCGTCGGCAACATCGCCAGCCGGCTGTCCGAGGACGGCAGCGGACTGCCCATCACCGACGCCCAGGTCACCGGCATCGCCGCCGCGCTGTACGTGGCGGGCGCCTGCTCCGGCGCGCTGGTCTTCGGATGGCTCACCGACCGTTACGGACGCAAGAAGCTCTTCCTGATCACCCTCGCCGTCTATCTGGCGGCCACCGCGCTCACCGCGATCTCCTTCTCGGCCTGGTGGTTCTTCCTCTTCCGCTTCCTCACCGGCTTCGGGATCGGCGGGGAGTACGCGGCGATCAACTCGGCCATCGACGAACTGATCCCCAGCAAGTACCGGGGCCGCGTCGACCTCATCATCAACGGCAGCTTCTGGCTCGGCGCCATGGCCGGCTCCCTGCTCTCCGTACTCGCCCTGAACACCGCCCTCTTCCCCAAGGACATCGGCTGGCGGCTCACCTTCGCGCTGGGAGTCGTCCTCGGGCTCGTCATCCTGCTGGTGCGCCGTCATGTGCCGGAGAGCCCCCGCTGGATGTTCATCCACGGGCGCGACGAGGAGGCGGAGCGGCTGGTCGAGGGGGTGGAGCGCGAGGTCGAGGAGGAGACCGGGCGGACCCTGCCCCCGGCCGAACCCTCCATCACCGTGCGCCAGCGCAAGAGCATCGGGTTCGGCCTGATCGCCCGGACCGTCTTCCGCTCGTACCCCAAACGGGCCGTCCTCGGGCTCGCCCTCTTCATCGGCCAGGCGTTCCTGTACAACGCCATCACCTTCGGCTTCGGCTCGATCCTCGTGAAGTTCTTCGACGTCTCCAGCGGCGCCACCGGCTACTACTTCGCGGTCATCGCCTTCTGCAACTTCCTGGGACCGCTCTTCCTGGGCCGCCTCTTCGACACGGTGGGGCGCAAGCCGATGATCGCGGGGACGTACATCCTCTCCGGGCTGCTCCTGTTCGCCACCGCGTGGCTCTTCGGTGTCGGGATGCTGACGGCCGTCACCATGACCGGCTGCTGGTGCCTGGTCCTCTTCGTCGCCTCCGCCGGCGCCAGCTCCGCCTATCTGACGGTGAGCGAGATCTTCCCGATGGAGACCCGGGCGATGGCGATCGCGTTCTTCTACGCCGTGGGGACCGCGGCAGGAGGCATCACCGGACCGCTGGTCTTCGCGGACCTGACCGCGAGCGGCGTGGTCGGGGACACCGTCCTGGCCTTCTGCATCGGGGCCGGCCTCATGGTGGCCGCGGGACTGGTCGCGTTCTTCTTCGCGGTGGCGGCCGAGCAGAAGTCCCTCGAGTCCATCGCCACCCCGCTCTCCGCCGAGGCCGGGCAGGGCGCAGCACCGAACTGAGCAACGTCCGACTCATGGCAGACTTGACCGGGGCATTCCGCCCGTGCGCGCCTGCCCTCGCCGGCTCCCGGCCGGATCACTCCCCACCGAAGCCCACCACGGCATGAGTGACGAGTGACAGAGGAACGGCAATGACGGTGACAGAGGACAGCCAGGAGTTCGCTCCCGGTATCGACGAGTTCGGTCCCGGTATCGACCCGGAGCGGCTGGCCGTCTGCCTGAGCGTGCTCGACGAGCTGGACACCATCGAGGTCGACCACCCGGACGCGATCGCCGTGCGCCGGGCCACCGCGGGCATCTACCGCACCGTGAAGCAGCGCCGCCGCCAGGAGCGCCGGGCCGCCAAGACTGCGCACGACAAGGCCGTCACCGAGGCCACGGCGACCGGCTCGGCCGAGCGCATCGACGACGAGACGCAGGGCGTCCTGCCGTCGTCCTCGGCCACCGCCGAGATCGCGGGCATACTCCAGCGCCCCAGGTCCTGCTACATCTGCAAGACCCGGTACGTCGAGGTGGACGCCTTCTACCACCAGCTCTGCCAGCAGTGCGCCAAGGAGAACCGCAGCCGGCGCGACGCGCGGGCCGACCTCACCGGACGCCGGGCCCTGCTCACCGGCGGCCGCGCCAAGATCGGCATGTACATCGCGCTGCGGCTGCTGCGCGACGGCGCGCACACCACCATCACCACCCGCTTTCCCAACGACGCCATCCGCCGCTTCAAGGCGATGCCGGACAGCGACGAGTGGATCCACCGCCTCAAGATCGTCGGCATCGACCTGCGCGACCCCGCACAGGTCGTCGCGCTCGCCGACTCGGTGGCGGCCGAGGGGCCGCTCGACATCCTGATCAACAACGCCGCGCAGACCGTCCGCCGCTCCCCGCAGGCCTACAGCGAGCTGCTCTCCGCCGAGTCCGCACCGCTCCCGGCGGGCGAACTGCCCGCCGCCCAGGTGATCGGGACCTTCGGCAGCGGCACGGTCGACCGGGTCGCCGCGCTGCCCGCCGCCCGCCGCGAGGGCGAGGGCCTGAGCGCGCAGGACGTCACGGACCTCGCGCTGGTGACCGGCTCCGCGTCCCCGGCCCGCATCGCGGCGGGCACCGCGATCGACGCCGGTGGCCTGGTCCCCGACCTCCACGACACGAACAGCTGGATCCAGACCGTCGACGAGGTCGAGCCGATCGAGCTCCTGGAGGTCCAGCTCTGCAACTCCACGGCTCCCTTCATCCTGATCAGCCGGCTGCGCCCCGCGATGGCCGCGACCGCCGCGAAGCGCGCCTACGTCGTGAACGTCTCCGCGATGGAGGGCGTGTTCGGCAGGGGCTACAAGGGTGCCGGGCACCCGCACACCAACATGGCCAAGGCCGCGCTGAACATGCTGACCCGCACCAGCGCCCAGGAGATGTTCGAGAAGGACCACATCCTCATGACGGCCGTCGACACGGGCTGGATCACGGACGAGCGGCCGCACCCCGACAAGATCCGTCTCGCGGAGGAGGGTTTTCACGCCCCGCTGGACCTTGTCGACGGCGCCGCCCGGGTCTACGACCCGATCGTCCGCGGTGAGCAGGGCGAAGAGCTCTACGGCTGCTTCCTGAAGGACTACGCCCCCGCGAACTGGTGACCTCTCCAGGACTCTCCCGCACCTCCCGTCACCTGCGGTGACCCGAGGACACGGCGGCGGCCCCGCGCGGAGCGGGCCGCCGCCGTTCCCGTTGGCTGAAAGTGACCCAGGCCACACGTTCTGTCGAGCGGGACGGCGCTCATTTGGTTAGTCTGGGAGCAACGGACGCCACCAAGGGATCCACGAAGCTTCCTCGGCCGTCCTGGGACAGGTCTGTAAGCAGTCCGCCGTCCCACCCCGTACCCGGCGCCACCGCGACCGAACTGTTTCTGCCCCTGCCCCGCAGAGGGCGGTCGACACGGTTCTCACACAGCCGCAGCGTCGCCACCGCCCGGGGTTACGCGACGCAAAGGAGTCCGCGGTGACACCTGACATGACGGAGACCGAGACGCGCCCGTCCGAACGGGCCCCGGAGCCGGGCCGCAGGCCCGAGAAGCTCCGGAACATCGAGGTCTGGGCGAGGTCCGCACCGATCCGGCTGGCCGGCTACGAGGACGACCTGGCCGAGCCGCACATCCTGCAAGGGATCGACTGACCCGCTCCCGCCCGTTCGAGCCGCACCTCGGCCCCTGCCCCCGTCTCCGGACGGGGGCAGGGGCTTTTTCCGGTCACGGCCGCTTCCCTGGTCCGTGCCCGTCGGGCCGCAGCGGCACCGGGCGGGCCACCGGCCTCATGAAGTCGCGTACGTACGTCCGGTCCCACCAGCACCCGGTGGCCCGCAGCTCCCGCGGGTCCGAGAACCGGTAGTGGTAGACCCTGGCCCGGATGTGGGCCGGCGGACCGTCGGGGAACGGGTTGTGGCCCAGCAGCCGCAGGGTGTCGCGGTCGCCGCGCAGCAGCCGCTCGACGAACGGCCCGAACCAGGAGCGGGCGTAGGCGGGGGAGAGCGCCGCGAACCACATCATCCAGTCCAGCCGCAGGTGGTACGGAGCGAACTGGCGCGGCAGCCGGCGTGGATCGCCCGGCTTGCCCCGGAAGCCGTACTCGAGCCAGCGGGTGCCCTCGTGGATCACCGCGTCGTCGGTGCCCTCGACCACCACCTCCAGCCGCATCCTGCTGATGCTCCCGAAGGCCCCGTAGGTGTTGACCAGGTGCAGCGGGTCGTAGGAACGGTTCATCGCCTGCCGGCGGGAGAGCAGATTGCGCGCCGGGCGGTAGCTGAGGACCAGGACGAGGGCGGTGACGGCGATGACCACCACCTCGTACCAGAGGGGCGGTTCCGGCTGTTCGGGCGGCGGACCGGCGATCAGCGACCAGTCGACCGCGGCGAGGGCGAGGACGATCGTCAGCCAGTTCAGCCAGGCGAAGTTCCCCGAGAGCACCAGCCACAGCTGGGTGACCACCATCAGGCCCGCCGCGACGCTCGCCACCGGCTGCGGGGTGAACAGGAGGAACGGCACCACGAGCTGGGTGACATGGTTGGCCGCGGTCTCCACCCGGTGCGCGGGCCTCGGGAGATGGTGGAAGAACCAGCTCAGCGGCCCCGGCATCGGCTGGGTCTCGTGGTGGAAGTCGAGGCAGGTGAGCTTCCGCCAGCACTCGTCCCCCCGGATCTTGATCAGCCCGGCGCCGAACTCCACCCGGAAGAGCAGCCAGCGCAGCAGCCACAGGACCAGCACCGGGGCCGCGGTGTCACCGTTGCCGAGGAAGACGGCGAGGAAGCCGGTCTCCAGCAGGAGCGACTCCCAGCCGAAGCCGTACCAGACCTGGCCGACCTGGACGATGGACAGGTACAGCACCCAGGGAACGGCCCAGAGGGCCATCGCCGCCCCCAGCGGGAGGTAGGCGTCCAGCCCGGCGATGAGGGCGAGCGACACAGCGGCGCCCGCCCAGGCCACCAGCGCGAAGAAGCGGTCGGAGTAGTGCAGGTGGAACAGTCCGGGCGCGGCCCGCCAAGGGGTCCGGCGCAGAAGGTCGGGTACCGGGAGCATGCCGCGGGAGCCGATCAGCGCCCGGAACTGGAGCGCGGCGGCGGTGAACGCGACGAGGTAGACGACGGCGAGCGCCCGCTGGAAGACCAGCCTGCTCAGCCAGTAGCCGTCTGCGGTGAACCATTCCACCGTGCCCAGTATCCGGCGTGCCGTGCCCGTCAGGCGGCCGACACGACACGGCGCAGCGTGGCGGCGAGCCGTCGGGCGTACCACCGCTGGGCCACCGGGACGAGCGGGCCCGCCAGCCGGCTGTACCAGGAGGCGGCCCGCGAGAACGCCATGACGGTGAACCACACCGTTCCGTCGTCCGCCAGCTCCACCACGAAGCTCTCCTCACCGCACTCCGGATGCCGTGGCAGCGTGCCGTACGCGAAGCCGGTGCGGTGTTCCTCGTACGCGGTCCAGACGATCTCGCAGGGGGCGGTGAGGCGGAGCGGTCCGACGCCCGCCGACACCTCGACGGTCCCTCCGGCGGCGGCCCGTGCGGCGGAGGCGTTCACCCTGCATCCCGACGCGCGGTGCATGCGCCACTCGGTGACGGCGGCGCCCGCGGTCTCGAAGTCCGCCCGGCCCCTGCCGACGGCGGCGCGGTGGTGCAGATGGCTGTAGCCGTCCGGGAGCGGCCCCAGGCGGGTGGCTCCGACCTCGGGATACGTCAGCGTGCTCATGCGGTCCTGCCTTCCGGGTGGGTGAGGTGCTGGAGCCGGCGCCGGGCGAGCAGCGCGCAGAGCGCGAAGCCCAGCGCGTTGCCGAGGCCGTGTGTGGCCGCCATCCAGGTCAGGGTGGGGTGCGGCAGTCCGGTGGCCTCGCCGAGCGCCCAGCTCAGCGCGAGCACCATGGTGACCGCGAGGACGCCGGCCGATACGGCGAGCAGGACGCGGGTGAGACGGTCCTGTCCGGGGGCCGGTGCGGCGCGCCAGGTCAGCAGGGCGACCGTCCACATCCCGGCGGTGAGCACGACGGCCCCGGCGAGCTCGGTCCACTCCGCTACGAAGTAGCCGACCAGCACGAGCAGGGTGCCGAGCGGCACGCTCAGGGCGGCGAACGTGCCGGCCGCGCCGTCCTCCGCCCGGCAGACGAGACCGGCGACGAGGGCCGCGGCGAATCCGGCGAAGTGGAAGTGCGGCACGGTCAGCGCCAGGATGCCGAGCCCGAATCCGAACAGCTCGTGCCCGGAGCGCTCGGCGACGAGGGCGAGCGCGGCGACCGACGGCGTGACCAGCGCGGTGAGCAGGGCGGCCTCCACCGGGCGGACGCTGCGGGTGCGGGCGAGGCGCCGGGGCGCGTGGGACGCGAGCAGCAGCGTACCCAGCGCGTAGCAGAGGGCGAGCGCGGTGGCGACGCCGCCGCGTGGCAGCCACAGGGACACGGCGCCGGGCACCGCGAAGAGCGGCCACAGCCGCCGCAGCCGGTCGAGTGAGGGGTCGCCGACGAGCCCCAGACCCAGCGGAACGATCACCAGCATGCCCAGCATCACGATGAGTCCGACCAGTACGGACATTGCGTCCACCCCCGTCCACACGCACGAACAGTGCTGAATTGAACGCGTTCAATTCGTGTCGTGCCGATCATAGGGTCAACTTTGAACGCGTTCAAGGCGTGTTGAGGGCCGGGTTCGGTCGAGGAATCGGACAAATAATGGCAGAGTGGCGCACATGGATGATCGGGTAGCGGGTGCCCTGTCACTCCCGGACGACTGGCCCGCCCACCCGGACCTCAGTCTCGCCCTGAACCGAATGGGCAGCTTCGACTGGGATCTGGACAGCGGCCTCATGCACATGGACGAGCCCGCCCTCGATGTGTTCGACCTGCGCCCCGAGGAGTACGACGGCCGACCCGCGAGCCTCGGCGAGCGGGTCCCCGCCGACGAGGCGATCCGGCTGGACGCCATGGTCTCGCAGGCCCTCAAGAGCGGCCGCAGCAACTACGGTGCCTACTTCCGCAGGGCACGGCGCGACGGCACCCTCTGCTGGACCCACACCCAGGGGTTCATCCGCCGCGACGGCACCGGGCGCCCCCGCCGCATCATCGGGATCATCCGTGACGCCACCCAGGAGCTGGCCGAGTCCACCGCCCGCCGGACCGTCGACGAGGAACGCCGCCGCCGTACGAGCCTGGTCGAGGGCACCACGGCGGCCCTGGCCCACGCCCGGACGGTCAAGGACGTCACCGATGTGCTGAAGAGCTCCCGCGGCCTGGCCAACCTCGGCGCCGCCAGCCTCGTCATGGGGCTGCTGGAGTCCGGACGCATCCATCTCGTGGCGGACGGCCCCGAAGGCGCGTACGTGCAGGGCACCCGCTACACCCGGACGGACGAGCCGTACCCGATGAGCGAGGTCATCCGCACGCTCACACCGCGTTTCATCGAGACGCCGGAGGACTTCGCGACGTCGTACCCCATCCTGTGGCCCCACATCAGCCATCTCGGCATCACCGCCGCCGCCTACATGCCGCTCATCGCCCAGGCCCGCCCGATCGGCGCACTCGGGCTGCTCTACCGGGACAAGGCCGGCTTCACCGGTGACGAGCGGAACCTGCTGGTGGCGCTCGGCAGTTCGATCGCGCAGAGCCTCCAGCGGGCGATGCTCTACGAACAGGAGCACGACCTCGCCGAAGGGCTCCAGCAGGCGATGCTGCCGCGCCGGATCCCCGACGTGCCCGGGGCCCAGGTCGCCGTCCGTTACCGCTCGGCGCGGCTCGGCAGGGACATCGGCGGGGACTGGTACGACATCATCCCGCTGCCCGGCGGCCGGGTCGGCGCCGTCATCGGCGACGTACAGGGCCACGACACGCACGCGGCCGCCGTCATGGGGCAGCTCCGCATCGTGCTCCGCGCCTACGCGGCCGAGGGGCACAGCCCGGCCACGGTCATGGCGCGGGCCTCCGTCTTCCTCCACGAGCTGGACACCGACCGCTTCGCGACCTGCACCTACGCCGAAGCCGACCTGACCACCGGAGTGGTGCAGATGGTCAGGGCCGGGCACGTCGACCCGGCCCTGCGGGACGTCGACGGCAGCTGCCGCAGGCTGCCGGTCGACGGCGGGCTGCCGCTGGGACTCTCCGCGGAGTTCGGACAGCTCGAATACCCGGTCAGCACCGTGGACCTGGACCCGGGCCAGACGTTGATCCTCTACACCGACGGGATGGTGGAGCTGCCCGGGACCGACCTCGACGACGGCATGCGGCTGCTGACCGCGACGGTCCGCGACGGCCCGCAGGACCTCCATAAACTGGCCGAACGGCTCTGCGAGGTCATCGACGAGCGCGGTGGCGAGGACGACATGGCGGTGCTGCTGCTGCGCCGCAACGCGGCCCACGCCCCCCATCCGGGCGGCCGGCTCCAGCAGCACGTCGCGCAGAACGACCCGGAGGCGCTGACCTCCGCCCGTCACATGATCCGGGCGGCCGTCCGGGCCTGGGGTGCGAAGGGCCGTGCCGACGAGGTCGAGCTCGCGGCCGACGAGCTGATCACCAACGCGCTGATGCACACCGACGGCGGCGCCATCGTCACCATCCGGATGCTCACCGGCCCCGAACGCCGCCTCCGCGTCGACGTCGAGGACCGCTCCAGCGCGCTGCCCCGCCGCAGGGACGCGGGGGAGTCCGGAGTCTCGGGCCGCGGACTCATGCTCGTCGACCGGATCGCCGACGTATGGGGAGTGGAGTCCCGCGGCAACGGCAAGTGCGTGTGGTGCGAGTTCGTCATCCCGGGCCACCGGTAGCGCGGCTGTCGGGACAGCGCGAGACTGTAACAGTACGTAACATGTCCATACTTGACCGTAACCGACGCTGCGGGATTGACTGCGATCCCGCCGTTCCGTTGTCGAAGACGCGAGGCCCCGTTGAGTACCGAGCTCCTGGCACCTCTTGATCTGGCTTTCTGGCACCTCGAATCCGAGACCCATCCGATGCACCTCGGCGCCCTCGCCGTCTTCGACCCGGTGCCCGGTGTGACCCCGCAGGACCTGCTGGAGCTGCTCGGAGCGCGGGCCGCCGCGATCCCCCGGCTCCGGATGCGGGTGCGTGACGTCCTGCTGCCCGTCGGCGGCGCGGCCTGGTTCACGGACAAGGACTTCGACGTGCAGCGGCACGTGCGACGGGTCGTGCTCCCCGGGGGCGACTTCATGGCGGAGGCGACCCGGCTCGCCGGTGAGCTCATGGAACGGCCGCTCGGCCGCGGCCTGCCGCCCTGGCAGATGTACCTCCTCGACAGCCCGGGTGACGGGCCGTTCGCCGTACTGGTGAAGCTGCACCACGCGCTCGCCGACGGGATGCGCGCCGTCGCCATCGGCGCCGGCATCTTCGACCAGATCGCCTCCGCCGGCGCGGGCCGTGGCGCGGTGCGCCGCCGGACGCCCGTGCCGCCCCGCTCCTGGCTCCCCGGACCGTACGAGGCCGCGGGCATGGCGATGGACCGGCTCGGGGACGTGCGCCGGGCGCTCGGGGTCGGTGCCTCCGTCGTACGCGCCAGCCGACTCGACCTGAGGGCGGGCACGGCGCTGACCGCGCGCTCCAGCGGCACCCGCAGGCTCGCCACCTCGGACCTCGACGCCGGGGCGGTGCAGCGGATCCGCCGCACCGAGGGCGGTACGGCCAACGACGTCCTGCTCGCCGTGGTGGCCGGAGGGCTGCGCCGCTGGATGCTCGAACGCGGCGAGCCGCTCCCCGGCGCCGACCCGCGCGCCCTGGTCCCCGTCTCCCGGCGCCGCCCCGGCGGAGCGGCCACCGGCAACAGGCTCTCCGCGTACCTCCTCGGACTGCCCGTCGGCGAACCCGATCCACGGGAACGCCTGCGCCTCGTACGCACCGGAATGGACCGCAACAAGACGGCCGGGCCGATGCGCGGCGCGGGCGCCGTCGCCGTCCTGGCCGACCAGCTGCCCGCGCTGGCCCACCGGTTCGGAGCGCCGCTGGCCGGCAGCGCGGCCCGCATGCTCTTCGACATCCTGGTCACCAGCGTGCCCCTGCCCCGCTCCGCGCTCTCCCTCGGCGGGTGCCCGCTGCGCGCGGTCTACCCCATGGCGCCGCTGGCCCGCGGGCAGTCCCTGGCCGTCGCCCTGACCACGTACGGCGGAGGCGTACAGGTCGGACTGGTCGCCGACGGAAAGGCACTGCCCGATCTCGACCGGCTGGCGCGTGCGGTCCGCGAGGAGCTGCACGACCTGCACGCACTCGTGCCGACGGTGCCCGCACCGGCGTAAGTGCCGATCGCCGGGAACCTGTTGACGCGGCCGATTGATCCGATGAATGATCCGGTGAACAGTCCTCCACGGGCCATCAGGACCACCAGCGATCACCGGCAGGGGCGGCAGGGGCATGCGGCGCATCACGCTCGGACGCGGCACGGTCGGGATCACCGAACTCGCCTTCGGGGCGGCGGCCATCGGCAACCTCTTCTCCGAGGTCGACCCGGCCCGGGCGGCCGCCGCCGTCGACGCGGCGTGGGACGAGGGCATCCGCTACTTCGACACCGCCCCGCACTACGGCCTCGGACTCTCCGAACGCCGGCTCGGCGAGGCACTGCGAGGCCGGCCCCGGGACGCGTACACGGTGTCCACGAAGGCGGGCCGGCTGCTCGATCCGTTGACCCCCGCCGAGACGGCGGCCCACCAGGGGCTGTCCGACGGGTTCGCCGTACCGCACACCCACCGGCGCCGCTGGGACTTCAGCGCCGACGGCATCCGCCGCAGCATCGAGAGCAGCCTCGTGCGCCTCGGCCTCGACCGGGTCGACATCGTCTATCTCCATGACCCCGACGACCACGGGGAGGCGGCCTTCCGCGAGGGCTACCCGGCGCTGGAGCAGCTCCGCGCGGAGGGCGTGGTCGGCGCGATCGGCGCCGGCATGAACCAGACCGGGATGCTCACCCGCTTCCTGCGCGAGACCGACGTCGACGTGGTGCTCTGCGCCGGCCGGCTCACCCTCCTCGACCACAGCGCCCTCGACAGCCTGCTGCCGGAGGCCGCCGCCCGGGGCCGCGGTGTGGTCGTCGGAGGTGTCTTCAACTCCGGGCTGCTCATCGACCCGCACCCCGGTGCGACGTACGACTACGCGGCTGTTCCCGCGCCCGTCCTGGAGCGGGCCGTACGCATCCGGGACATCGCCGGGGGACACGGAGTGCCGCTGCGCGCCGCCGCCCTGCACTACCCGCTCCGCCACCCGGCCGTCTCGGCGGTCCTGGTCGGCGCCCGCTCGCCGGAGGAGGTGCGGGACGCCGCGGCCCGCTTCCGGGCACCCGTCCCGGACGCGCTCTGGGACGACCTGCGCGCGGAGGGCCTGCTGTGAACACGACGCCCCCTCCGGTCGTCGACGCCCACCACCATGTGTGGGACCTCGCGGTGCGGGACCAGGAGTGGATCACCGGCGAGGAACTCGCCCCCATCCGCCGCACCTTCACCCTCGCCGACCTGGAGCCCGAGGCCCGCGCCGCCGGGGTGGTCGCCACCGTCCTCGTCCAGACGGTCACCGTGGCCGGGGAGACGCCCGAACTCCTCGCGCTCGCCGACGGCAGCACGCTGGTCGCGGGCGTGGTCGGCTGGACCGACCTCACCGCCCCGGACGTCGCCGACGCCCTCGCCGCACTCCGCGCCCTGCCCGGCGGCGGCCGGCTCGCCGGAATCCGCCACCAGGTCCAGGGGGAGGACGACCCGGAATGGCTGCTGCGCCCCGACGTCCTGCGCGGGCTGCGCGCCGTCGCCGCCGCCGGACTCGCATACGACCTGGTCGTCCTGCCCCACCAGCTGCCCGCCGCCACCCGCGCCGCCGCCCTCCTGCCGGAGCTCACCTTCGTACTCGACCACGCGGGCAAGCCGCCCGTGGCGACGCGGGCGACGCACCCCTGGGCCGGCCACCTGCGGGCCCTCGCGGCGCTGCCCAACACCGTCTGCAAGCTCTCCGGTCTGGTCACCGAGGCGGACCCGCGCACCTGGACCGTGGAGGACCTGCGCCCGTACGCGGACACCGTCGTCGACGCCTTCGGACCGGACCGGCTGATGTTCGGCTCCGACTGGCCGGTGTGCCGGCTCGCCGCCGGGTACACCGAGGTCCTGGACGCGGCACGCGCGCTGACCGTCGGGCTCGGGGAGGACGAGCAGCGGGCCGTCCTCGCCGGCACCGCGCGGCGGGTCTACGGGCTACGGGAACCCGCCGGCTGAGGCGTGCCGTCCGGCGGGCATCCGCGGGGCCGTTGCGGCAGGCTGGAGGCATGCCCGAACTGCCGGAAGTCGAAGCCCTGCGGGACTTCCTCGACGACCAACTGGTCGGCAAGGAGATCGCCCGCGTCCTGCCGCTCGCGATCAGCGTCCTGAAGACGTACGACCCGCCGCCCACCGCCCTCGAAGGCGCCACCGTGACCTCCGTGGCCCGGCACGGCAAATTCCTCGACATCACGGCCGGCGATCTCCATCTGCTCATCCACCTCGCGCGGGCAGGCTGGCTCCGGTGGAAGGACAGCTTCCCCGCCGCCCCGCCACGGCCGGGCAAGGGCCCCCTCGCCCTGCGGACGGTGCTCACCGGCGGCGACGGCTTCGACCTGACCGAGATGGGCACCACGAAACGCCTCGCCGTCCACCTGGTGCACGATCCGGCGGACGTGCCCGGGGTGGCACGCCTCGGCCCCGACCCGCTGGCCGACTCCTTCGACCGGGACGCGTTCGCCATGGTCCTCGCCGGGGCCCGCCGGCAGCTCAAGGGAGCCCTGCGCGACCAGTCGCTGATCGCGGGCATCGGCAACGCCTACAGCGACGAGATCCTGCACGTCGCGAAGATGTCGCCGTTCAAGCTCACCACCGCGCTCGGCGACAACGACATCACCCACCTGTACAACGCCATGCGCACCACGCTGGAGGACGCGGTCGAACGCTCCCGGGGCGTCGCGGCGGGCCGGCTCAAGGCCGAGAAGAAGAGCGGCATGCGGGTCCACGGCCGCACCGGGCAGCCCTGCCCCGTCTGCGGCGACACCGTGCTGGAGGTGTCCTTCAGCGACTCCTCGCTCCAGTACTGCCCCACCTGCCAGACCGGGGGCAAGCCCCTCGCAGACCGGCGGCTCTCCCGTCTGCTCAAGTAGCGGCCCGGCTCACGGCCGCCGGGCCGGGCGGGGGACGCCCCCGGGCGGCAGCAGGTGCGCGTACGCCGCCAGGTGGGCCACCACCGGGCCGAACTCACGCACCTGGACCACGCACGCGGAACACCCCGCCAGATGCTCCTCGAAACGGCAGGTGTCGACGGTCCCGAGCACCCCGAGCGCGTAGGCCCCGGCGTCGCGGTGAAGTTCGATGGCGCGCATGCCCTCAGATACGGGACGAACCCGTGAATCACTCAAGCCACCACACCCCTGGAGCACCTAAACTCCGGCCTCATGCTGCGCGTACTCGCCGTCGACGACGAACCACCCGCCCTGGAGGAGCTCCTCTACCTCCTGCGGGCCGATCCCCGCGTCCGCAGTGCCGAGGGCGCCACCGGCGCCACCGAGGCGCTCCGCCGTATCGGGGGAGCCGTCGACGCCGGGCCCGAGGACCCCTCGGCGATCGACGTCGTGTTCCTGGACATCCACATGGCGGGGCTCACCGGCCTCGACGTCGCCCAGCTCCTGGCCGGGTTCGCCGCGCCGCCGCTCATCGTCTTCGTCACCGCCCACGAAGGGTTCGCCGTACACGCCTTCGACCTCAAGGCCGTCGACTACGTGCTCAAGCCCGTCCGCCGGGAGCGTCTGGCCGAGGCCGTCCGCCGGGTCGCCGAGCAGGTCGGTGAGCGCTCCGCCTCCGTCCACGACGCGGCCGCCGACCAGGTCGCCGTCGAGCTGGGCGGGGTCATCCGGTTCGTGCCCGTCGACGACATCGCGTACGCCGAGGCGCAGGGCGACTACGCCCGCCTCCACACGTCCTCCGGCAGCCATCTCGTCCGGATCCCGCTCACCACCCTGGAGGAGCGCTGGCGCTCCCGGGGGTTCGTACGCATCCACCGCCGCCACCTCGTGGCGCTGAACCGGATCGACGAACTCCGGCTCGACGCGGGCAGCATGAGCGTACGCATCGGGGGCGCCGAACTCGCCGTCAGCCGCCGCCACACCCGTGCCCTGCGCGATCTCCTGATGCGGCAGACCGGCCGCTGACCTGCCTCGACCGGCGGCCGGCCCTTCCCAGCCGGGCCCCGCGCCGCCTACACTCCGGGCCCATGTCCGCAGAGAGCACGCCCCGGCGCGAAGTGGTCACGGGCGAGCCCCGCCGGGTGCGTCCCCTGCCCCGCTACCGCGCCCAGTCGGAGATCGACGAGCAGACCGCACTCGGCGGTGCCTACGTCCGCTCCCTGATGCGCAGCCAGCTCCGCGCCGGACTCACCGCCTTCGCGGTGCTCGCCCTCGTCGCCGGAACCCTGCCCCTGGTCTTCGAGGCGCTGCACAGCAACGCCCTCGTCTGGGCGGTGCTCGGCTTCGCCACCTATCCGCCGCTCACCCTGGCCGCCTGGTGGTACGTGCGCAGGGCCGAGCGCAACGAGCGCGACTTCGCCCGGCTCGTGGAAGGCCTCCCCGCACCGTGAGCGCCCCCGGCCACCCGGCGGCGATGGTGGCGGTCGCCCTCGTCGTCCTGGCCACCGTCCTCGTCGGCGGCTTCGGGCTGCGGATCTCCCGTACCACCTCCGACTTCTACGTCGCTTCGCGCACCGTACGGCCGAGGCTCAACGCGGCGGCGATCAGCGGCGAGTACCTCTCCGCCGCGTCCTTCCTCGGCATCGCCGGGCTGGTGCTGGTGCACGGCCCCGACATGCTCTGGTACCCGGTCGGCTACACCGCCGGATATCTCGTGCTGCTGGTGTTCGTCGCCGCTCCGCTGCGCCGCTCGGGGGCGTACACCCTGCCCGACTTCGCCGAGGGCCGGCTGGAGTCACGCCAGGTGCGCAGGCTGGTCAGCGTGTTCGTCGTCGGCGCGGGCTGGGTGTACCTCGTGCCGCAGCTCCAGGGCGCCGGGCTCACCCTGAAGATCCTCACCGGGGCGCCGGGCTGGCTCGGTGACGTGCTGGTCGCCTCCGTCGTGGTGGTCGCGGTCGCGGCGGGCGGCATGCGCTCGATCACCTTCGTGCAGGTCTTCCAGTACTGGCTGAAGCTCACCGCCCTTCTGGTGCCCGCGATCTTCCTGGTGCTGGCCTGGCAGGGCGACGGCCGCCCCCGGGTCAGCTTCGACGAGCAGATCTCCGTCTTCCGCGCCGACCACCCGCTCTACGCGACGTACGGACTGATCGTGGCCACCTTCCTCGGCACCATGGGCCTGCCCCATGTGGTGGTCCGCTTCTACACCAGCCCCAACGGCCGCGACGCCCGCCGCACCACGGTCGCCGTGCTCGCCCTGGTCGGCCTGTTCTACCTGCTGCCGCCGGTGTACGGGGCCCTGGGCCGGCTGTACGCGCCCGAGCTCATGCACGGCGGTGACGCCGACGCCGCCGTCCTGCTGCTGCCCGCCCGGGTGATCGGCGGGCTCGGCGGCGATCTGCTCGGCGCGCTCCTCGCGGGCGGGGCGTTCGCCGCGTTCCTGTCCACGGCGTCCGGGCTCACCATGGCCGTCGCCGGAGTGATCACCCAGGACGTCCTGCCCTCCCGGGGCGTACGGCAGTTCAGGCTCGCCACCGTGCTCGCCATCGCCGTACCGCTGGCCGGTTCGCTGGTGGTCAGCCGGGTGCCGGTGGCCGACGCCGTCGGCATGGCCTTCGCGGTCTCCGCGTCGTCGTTCTGCCCGCTGCTCGTCCTCGGCATCTGGTGGCGGCGGCTCACCCCGCCCGGCGCGATCGCCGGGCTGCTGCTCGGCGGCGGCTCGGCGCTGCTGTCCGTGGCCATCACCGTCAGCGGGGCGGTGCGCCCGCCCGGCTGGCCGCACGCCCTGCTGGCCTGGCCCGCCGTCTGGTCCGTACCGGTCGGCTTCCTCGCGATGATCCTGGTCTCCCTGGCCACTCCGGGGCGGATACCCGCGGGCACCAACGCGGCCATGACCCGCTTCCATCTGCCGGAGGCGCTGACCTCGGGGCGCGTGCGGTGACCGGGGCCGGGATCGCCGTCATCGCCGTGCTCGCCCTGCTGCTGTTCGGCACGGGCTTCCTGCTGGGCCGCACCGCCAGGCCCGTACGCACCAGTGATGTGGGCACACCCGTCGAGCACGCCACCTTCGAGACCCTGCACACCGCGTCCCTCGCCGCGCCCCCGCTGCGCGCCGGACTCACCGAGGAGAGCGCGCGCAGGTCGGCGCGCGGGCTGCGCTCCCTGCTCGGCACCGACGCCCTCTGCCTCACCGACCGCGAGAGCGTGCTGGTGTGGGACGGGGAGGGCGACCACCACGGGACGGACGTGATGCACCAGGTCGAGGGGCTCCTCGCCAGCGGCAGGGACACCGCCTTCCACAGCGACTGCGGGGACCTCGACTGCCCGCTGCGCTGGGCCGTCGCCGTGCCGCTGACCGTCGACCACCGGGTGCTCGGCACGCTCGTCGCCTACGCGCCCCGGGAGTCGGCGGTGCTGGCCAGGGCGGCGGGGGAGGTGGCCCGCTGGGTCTGCGTACAGCTGGAACTCGCCGAGCTCGACCGCTCCCGCACCCAGCTCATCGAGGCCGAGATCAAGGCGCTGCGGGCCCAGATCTCCCCGCACTTCATCTTCAACTCCCTGGCCGCCATCGCGTCGTTCGTCCGGACCGACCCCGAGCGGGCGCGTGAACTGCTCCTGGAGTTCGCCGACTTCACCCGCTACTCCTTCCGCAGGCACGGCGAGTTCACCACCCTGGCCGACGAACTCCACTCCATCGACCAGTATCTGGCGCTGGTGCGGGCCCGCTTCGGGGAACGGCTCTCGGTGACCCTCCAGGTCGCTCCGGAGGTCCTTCCGGTCTCGCTCCCGTTCCTCTGTCTCCAGCCCCTGGTGGAGAACGCCGTCAAGCACGGTCTGGAGGGTGCCGTCACCCCCTCCCGGCCGGCCGGCACCGCCCGGGCGGGAGACGGCCCGATCCGCGTCACGATCAGCGCGCTGGACGCGGGCGCCGAGGCGGAGGTCGTCATCGAGGACGACGGCACCGGGATGGAGCCGGAGCGCCTGCGGCAGATCCTGCGCGGCGAGGGCGGCACCTCCACCGGCATCGGCCTGCTCAACGTGGACGAACGGCTTCGCCAGGTGTACGGGGACGACTACGGCCTGGTCATCGAGACGGGGGTCGGGGCGGGCATGAAGATCACCCTGCGACTCCCCAAGTACCGCGCGGGCGTCCACGGTTCCTGACCCGCTGCTCCGCCGCTCAGTACAGGTGGACGGCCAGATGGCCCAGCGGCAGGCCCAGTTGCCACGCCGGCGTCCACACCCGCGTCTCGCCCCCCGCCTCCTCCCCGCCGTCGTCGTCCACCGGCTCCCACGGCAGCGGCCCGATCGCGTCGAGGTCCGCGGCCAGCAGCTCGGTCTCCTCCAGCCACCGCCAGGCGGCCCGCGCCAGCGCGAGGTCGGGGCCCGGGAGCCCGGCCGGGGCGGTCGGCCGCTCCAGCGCCTCCAGCCGCGCGCAGACCCAGCGTCTCCAGGAGGCGCCGTACGCCGTGAGCAGCCGCAGCTCGTCCACCCGCGCGGCGGGGAGCTCCTCGGCGCCCGCCCCGTCGGAGAGGAAGATCGTCAGGGCGAGGGCGTCGCGCCCCGCCCGGTACTCCAGGGTCGTCGGCTCCATCAGGTCGCCGGTCGCCAGGACCTCGTCGGCGAGGTACTCGGAGTACATCCAGGCCATCGGGACCAGCAGCCCGCCCCCGCCGGTTCCTTCGTCATGTTCGGGACGCATCCCGTCTCGCCTCTTTCGTCGACTCGGCACCGGGCTACACGCAGCATTGAACCGGGGGCACGCGCCCCGCGTGGGCAGAAGGGCAGGATCCATCGGGAGATTCGAGGTGCGATGACCGCCGACCGCGGTGAGGAACCGCATGTACGGCAGCTGCTGGGCGCCTACGTACTCGATGCCCTGGAGGACGACGAGAGCGGTCCGGTCGCCCGGCACCTCCAGCGGTGCGGGGCCTGCGCCGCGGCCTATGTGGAGGTCGCGGAGGCGGTGTCCCTGCTGGCGCTGCTCAACCTGGACGACCTGCTGGAGTAGCCGGGCAGGTTACGGCTCAGCAGCCGCAGCGCGTAGTACGAGCGGGACTTGACCGTGCCCGCCGGTATGCCGAGGGCCTGCGCGGTCTCGCCCACGCTGAGCCCGCGGAAGTAGATCTGCACGAGAACCGCCCGGTGCTCCGGGCTGAGGGTGCTCACCGCCTCGCGCACATCGAGGGCGTGGACCGCCGAGTCCGCGGTGTCGTCATGGGCGGGTGCGCTCTCCAGGACCGCGTCGCTGACCTCCGTCGGCCGTGCCTGGCGGGACCTGCGGGCGTCGATGGCCAGCCGCCGGGCGACGGTGAACAGCCACGGGCGCATCGAGTCGTAGGGCGCGTCGAACGCCTCCGGGTGCTGCCAGGCGCGTACCAGCGTCTCCTGGAGCAGGTCCTCCGCCCGCTGCCGGTCACCGAACGTCAGCCCCAGCAGGAAGTGGAACAGGGCGGGCCCGTGTTCCCGCTGCAGCCGGGCGAGGGTCCGCTCATCGGTTGTCGCCGTGGTCATCGTGAACGTCCTTTCCCGAAGAGGCCCCTGACGCCTCGCTCCCGCCTGGCGTATACGAACGCATCGGGACGTGGGGGAACAGCCGGTGCACCGAGGTGTGCGCCGAGCGGTCGCACGGAGCGGCGAGTGGTGCGGTGAACGGTCGGCCGACCCCGATACGGCCGATTCAGGTACTTGGTCCGCTTTGTTCTTGACTCACCGGTATGAATATATGTGTATTCGGATGGCCGAAATCGTCCGAACTGGGAGTCGTGCAGATGACGAAGCGCATCCGACCGGGCGCGGCGATCGCCGTCGCCGGCCTCCTCGCCACCGCAACAGCCTGTACCGGCCAGCCGACCTCACCCCCCGGATTCGCCGGGCGGCACCTCTCCGCCGAGCACGGGGCGAACGGCGCGGGCGCCGGGGGAGCGGAGGGTGCGCGCGCCTTCACGCTGCTGGCCTCGGGCGACATCCTGCCGCACTCCTCGGTCATCGACCGGGCCGCCGCCGACGCGGGCGGCGGGGGCTTCGACTTCCGCCCCATGCTCAAGGGTGCCGCACCCGCCGTCTCGGGAGCGGATCTGGCCATCTGCCACATGGAGACCGTGTACGGCCAGGACGGCGGCCCGTACACCGGCTATCCGTCCTTCAAGTCGCCGCCCGAGGTGGCCGCAGCGCTGCACGCCACCGGCTTCGACTCCTGCTCCACCGCCTCCAACCACACCCTGGACGACGGTGCCGAGGGGATCGCGCGCACCCTCGACGCACTGGACCGCGCGGGCGTCGCCCACGCCGGATCCGCCCGCTCGGCGGCCGAGGCGTCCCGGCCCACCCTGCTCAGGGCGGGCAAGGGCAAGGACGCGGCGAAGGTCGCCCACCTCGCGTACACCTACGGCACCAACGACATCCCGCTGCCCGCCGGCCGGCCCTGGGCCGTCAACCTGATCGACAAGGACCGGATCCTCGCGGACGCGAAGGCGGCCCGCAAGGCGGGCGCCGACGTGGTCGTCGTCTCCCTGCACTGGGGCACCGAGTGGCAGGACGCCCCCGACGACGTACAGCTCGGACTCGGCCGCGAACTCACCGCTTCGGGCACCGGCGACCGCCCCGACATCGACCTGATCCTCGGCACGCACGCCCACGTCCCCCAGGCGTACGAGAAGGTCAACGGCACCTGGATCGTCTACGGCATGGGCGACCAGGTCGCCGGTTCCATGGTCAACGACGAGGGTGCGCAGGACCCGCGCGGCAACGAGAGCTCGATGGGCCGCTTCACCTTCGAGCCGCCCGCGAAACCGGGGCAGCGCTGGGCCGTCGGGAAGGCCGAGTTCCTCCCGCAGTGGTTCGACCCCGAGGCGGCCCGCGTCGTGAACCTCGCCCCCGGGGCACCGGACCCGACAGGAGAGAACGGCAGTCGGCTGCGCGAGATCCGCGACCGGATCCACTCCGCCGTCCTCAGCCGCGGTGCCGCGGGGGACGGCCTCGTGGCAGGCAGGTGAGCGACGCCGGCCGTGGTGCCCTGACGCCTCCCGGTGTCAGGGCACCACGGTGACCGGCCAGCGCCCGGCCTTCACGAGCCGGACCGCCACCGATCCGATGAAGCGGTGGCCCGCCGACTCCGACGCGCCCACGATCACGGCGTCCGCCTTCAGCTCGTCGGCCGCCGTCACGAGCCCGTTGTACGGATCACCGTGGAACGTGTGGAACTCCCAGCGGACGTTCCATATGTCCCTGAGCCGCTCGGTCGCCGTCCTGATCTCGTTCACCAGACCCTCGGCGACCTCCCCGGTCGCCTCGGCGACCGGGGCCCCCAGAGCGGCGCCGGCCGACATCACCGGCTGGACGTAGACGAGGGCGAGCATCGCGTTCTGCCGACGGGCCAGGCCCGCCGCGTACGCCGCCGCCCGCATGGACGAATCGGATCCGTCGATGCCCGCGACGATCACCTTGGGGCCGTCCGTGCCGCGCTCGAAGCGCTGATGTTGCTGGTCAGTCACGGCCCCGAGGGTAGCCTCTGCCGCCGGCCGCCCCCCGGGCGCCTCCACCCGGCCCGGGACCTCCCCGCCGGATACCGCCCGAGGACTCCATCCATCGGGTGCAAAACACCACATCTCCGGTGTCGGCGTCGTGCACGGGCGTCCCTCCGTGCGAGCAGTTGGTCATGAAGCATGATCAGATCCCCGCGGAACGCCGCACCTTGCTGCGCCTCGCCCTCGCGCTGGGCGTCGCCACCGCCGTGAACACGGTCGCGGCGGATCCGGCCGGCACCCCCGCACGCCCCGGCGGCGAGCCGCCGGCCCCGGCCTCCGGGCCCCCCGCGGCGGCCAGGGCCCGCCCAGGGGCCTACCGGCTGCGCCCCATGACCTCGACCACGCCGCCCCGCTTCCGGCCCGCCGCGCCGCCCGTCCGCACCCGGCCCTTCGAGGAGCTGCCCGAGCTGGGGCACGACGCCATGGTGCTCAGCTTCGACGACGGCCCGGACCCGCGGTACACCCCGGACATCCTGGCGATCCTGCGCCGGTACGACGTCCGGGCGATGTTCTTCGTCTGCGGCGAGATGGCCGCGGACAACCCCGGCCTGCTTCGTGAGATGGCCGACGACGGGCATGTGGTCGGCAACCACTCCTGGTCGCACCCCCTCATCCCGAAGCTCTCCCGAGGCGCGATCGTCGACGAACTGGGCAGCACCAGCGAGGTGATCGAGAAGGCGCTGGGCGCCCCGCCGCTCTGGTACCGGGCTCCGTACGGCGCCTGGAACCGCAACTCCTTCGAGATCGGCGCCGCGATGGGCATGGAGCCGATGGCCTGGACCGTCGACACGCTGGACTGGACCACGCCGGGCACCGACACCATCGTCCGCCGGGTCAAGAAGGGCGCCGCGCCCGGCGTCGTGGTGCTGTCGCACGACGCGGGCGGGAACCGGTCCCAGAGCGTGGCCGCCCTGCGCCGGTACCTGCCCGCGCTGATCGAGAGGGGCTACCGGCCCACCGTTCCGTACCGCAGCTGAACGGCGGGCGCCGGGGGCCGCCCGCTACCGGGTCTCGACGAGCCGGGCGAAGACCACCACGTTCCCGTCGTACCCGTTGGCCTTCGAGTACCCGCCGCCGCAGGTGATGACCCGGAGCTCGGCGTACCCGGTGTCGCCGTACACCCGGGGGCCGGGGAAGTCGTTCTTGGAGAACACCTCGACGCCGTAGATCTCGAACACCGCGGTCCGGTTGTCGTAGCGGGACACCTCGATCTGCTGTCCCTTGCTGAGCGAGCCCAGTCCGTAGAAGACGGCGGGGCCGGCGAGGTTGTCGACGTGGCCGACCATCACGGAGGTGCCGCGCTGGCCGGGGGCGATGCCGTTCTGGTACCAGCCGGCGAGGTTCGGGTCCTGGGCCGGCGGTGCCTCGATCCAGCCGGCCGGGTCCAGGTTCACGTCGACCACGGGAGCGTCGACCTCGATCGACGGGATCTGGATGCGCTCGACGGGGGCGTACGCGAGCGGCTGGACGGGCTCGCCGTCGGCCGGGGCGGACACGGTGGTGTCCCGCGGGCCGGCCACCGAGGCCGCGGCGGCCGGCTGCGGAGGCCCGGGGGAGGTCTCCACCCCGTTGCGCATGAGAGCGAGCCCGGTGAGCATCACCAGGGCGATGGCGCCCCATGGTGTGCGTCTGCTCCGCCCGCCGCCCCACTGATCCCGGCCCATGGTTCTCCCTTCGTCGCGACACCGCAACGCTAGGCACAGGTCCGGGCGGCGGCGATCAGGGGAGGGCGAACGGGTGGCGGCCGACCGGGCGTCGACGGTGGTGTGTTCTCTTCGGAGTAATGAGCGGATAAAACTTCTGACGGTCCGTGACCTGCGGGTCCGTCAGATTCCGCACCCGGCCCCCGGCGTGTCGGCTCACCGGGGTGGAGCAGTGCCGAAGTGCGACTTGGGCGGTATCTGGTGAGGGTTCGTCATGGGACGCGTTCTCGTCGAATCCCGGAGGCCAGGACTCCGGGGCGCTTCCCGCTGGAGGTTCAAAGATGCGTGCTTCACGCACTCTCGCGGTGACCGCGACCGCATTCGCGGCGGTCGGGCTCGCTGCCCCGCTGGCCGCCGCCGGCGGCGGCCCGGGCAGCAACCCGAGCAACTTCCCGACCAATGTCACGGTCAACCCGTCCCGGGTCTTCCAGGGCGCCACGATGCAGGTCAGCGCGGAGGGCTGCGGGCGTTCCGGCGGCAAGGTGTGGTCGAACGCCTTCCCGACGGTGAACCTCTCGCCGGGCCGGGTCGGCTACGCCACGGCGCACATCCGCAACAACGCGACGCCCGGTCAGTACAGCCTGTCCGTGCGGTGCAACGACAGCGACAACAACTTCGGCGGCGGCAACGGAGGCGACGGCGGCCAGGGCGGGAACGGCGGCCAGGGCGGCAACGGGGACGAGCGCGGCCAGGGCGGCCAGGGCGGCCAGGGTGGCAACGGCGGTCAGGGCGGCCAGGGCGGTAACGGCGGCCAGGGTGGCAACGGCGATCCGGTCGCGACGGCCCGCTTCACCGTGCTCCCCTCGCGGGGCGCACAGGGCGGCCTCGGCGGCTCGATGGGGCCCAGCTCCGTCGAGATGCAGGTGGGTGGCGGCCTCGTCGCGGCGGCGGCCGTCGGCGGTGCCTTCTTCCTCGTCCGCCGCCGGACGAGCAATGCGGCGATCTGACGCGTCGAACCTCCTGCCCGGCCCGATACGCCCGTCGCCCCGAGTCCTGGACCAGGACCCGGGGCGACTGTCGTGTGCCGGTGTGCGAACCGTCAGTGCTGGCGGCCGGTGCGGCGCTTGCGCAGGACGTAGAAGGCGCCGGCCGAGGCGACCGCGACCAGTGCGGAACCGGCGACGATCTCCGCGGGATCCATCGTGTCGACACTGCCTCCGAGGCCGCCCAGCACACCGGCGGGAGAAGCGGTGGAGCTGGTCGTCGGGGCCGTGGTGGGCGTGGGAGAACTGGTGGCACCGCTCGTGATGGTCAGATTGGCGGACCGGGTGGTGGTGCCGCAGCGGAAAGTCACCTCGTAGACAGCGCCCCGTCGGGCGTCCTGGTCGACCGTGGCCGTGGCCGACCTCCCGCTCGGGATGGTGGTCGTGTCGAACACGCCCGAGAACGCGGTCGCCTCGGTGGTGCACCCCATGGCGCCGAGGGTGACCCGGCCCCCCGGCGCGACCGTCGACGGCGTGATCGTCGGCGTGAACGAGGTGGACGTGCCGCCGTTGAGCACATCGGCAGATGCGGCCGGTGCCGTCAGAAAGCAGGCGGCGGCGCCCAGCAGGGCGACGGGTGCGACACGTATCGCGCGCATGGTGAATCCTCCGGGTCCCGAGGAGCAGCCGCGGAACGGATTTCCGCGAGGGATGGGACATGCACCTCGATGTCCGAAACGGTAGAAGCGTCGCATACCACCCGCGATCGGTGTCAGGCGAATGGGGCAGCCTTGTCCCCCGGCCGGCTCACCTGCCGGGGGACAGGGACGGGAGGCGCGCTCCTATCCGCCCGTGGCGTGCGGGAAGAGATCGATGAACGGAGCGGTGGTCGCCGAGATGCCCCGGCCGAACGGGGCGTCGAAGTCCCAGATGAGGAAGAGCAGAAAGGCGATCAGGACGCTGAAGAGTCCCGCGAGCAGCAGTTCACGGAAGGTTCTGCGGATCTGGAGCGTGAAGATCAGCCCGACCGTGACCACGGCCCCGGTGATCAGGCCGAACCAGACGACTCCCGGCATGGTCGCGCCGGCGTTCTGGCCCCTGGCCCCGCGCGCGTCGTCGACGGCGGCCACCTGGTCCACCAACGGCTGGTACGCCTGCCCTTCGAGGTCCGTCCGCGGTTCGTACTCCGTCACATCGGCCCGCACCCGGTCGAGGAGCCTGGTTCCCTCGTCGGTGAGGCTCGCGTGGTCCGTCATCGACCTCCACTCGTCGCCGACGACATGGGCCACATAGGCGTCGACGTCGGCCCGGATACGGTCGCGGACCTCGACCGGATAGACGGAGGCCCGCGCGCTCACCTCGTGCAGCGCCTGTGCCTCCAGCCTGACCGACTCCTGGGCGGCGCTGCGGCCCTCCCAGACGCCCGCGATGGCCAGGCCGAGCACGATCGCGTAGACCACGCCGATCATCATCGTCATGTACTCGATGACGTCGGGCGTCTCGGACGGATCGTCGTCCTCGGCGACGCGGCGGTTGCTGAGGACGGCGATGGTCAGGACGACGGCACAGGCCGATGCCATCGCAATGGTCAGAACAAGCCATTCCGACATGGGTTCCCCTCTTCGGTCAGCGGGACGAGCGGGGCCGCAGCACGGCCACGGCGAAAACGGCGGGCGCGGTGATGAGAAGGGTGAGCGAGACCAGTGACGGGCCGGCCCGGGGTGTCTTGCGGGGCGGCTTCCTGTAGGTGGGCAGCGCGACCGGCGCCGGGGCCGGTGGTGAGGGGCGCACGGTGGGCGGCGGCGGTGCGGGCTCCGGTTCAGGTTCGGGTGGAGCGGGGGCCGGCGGAGGGGGCGGCGGCGGCGGAGGAGGAGGAGGAGGAGGAGGAGGCGGTGGCGGAGGAGGGGGCGGTGGTGGTGGGGGAGGCGGGGGTGGTGGTGGCGGTGGGGCAGGTTCGGGCTCGGGCTCGGGTTCAGCGATGACCGCCCCGCACCGGCCCTCGCCCGCCACGGCGACGGACGAGCCGCCGTCCCCCTGGCCGATGGAGGCGACCGCACAGTCGTCACCGGCCGCCGGCAGCGGGACGGCGAGCAGCAGGAGCAGGGTCGCGGCCGTCAGCCGCCATATGCGTGATCCGTACACGCCGGGAGCATGTTCCCCCCAGCCGCCGGACACGCAGCGGATGGAATTGATTCGCCTGATGGAGGGGACCTGGGGCAATTCGCGTTTGCGCCCGCCGAAACTTTCTCGGGCTGCCGTTGAACACCGGGGCCCCGGCCGTCCGTACCTAGGGCCACGAAAGGCGCGGACTCGCGTCCCGGACGGCAGAAGGACAACGGGAGTCGACATGAATACCTGGCGGAACGCCTCGCTCGCGGTGACGGCGGTGGCCCTGTTGGCGCTGACGACGGCGTGCGGTCAGGAGAAGGGCACCGCGTCCCCGAACGGCCAGGCCGTGGGGAACGCCGCTCCGGCGCAGCAGCCGGCCGACAGCGGCTACGGCTCGGACGGCGGCTACGGCTCCGACGTGGGAGCGGGCACGGCACCGAAGGAGGCCGGGCAGCTCGCGGTGTGGGACAGCAAGAAGCTGGGCAAGGTGCTGACGGACAGCGAAGGGTTCACGCTCTATCGGTTCGACAAGGACACCGCCGAGCCGCCCGCCTCGAATTGCGAGAGCGACTGTGCGAAGACGTGGCCCGCGGTGCCGGCGGAGAACGCCGAGGCCGCCGCCGGGGTCGGCGCCTCACTGATCGGCGAGGTCACGAGGGCCGACGGGACCAAGCAGCTGACCGTCGGGGGCTGGCCCATGTACCGCTATGCCGAGGACGCCGAACCCGGTGACGCCAACGGGCAGGGCGTCGGCGGAACGTGGTTCGCCGCGGCCCCGGACGGAAAGAAAGCGGCCGTGAACGCCGACGGGCCCAGCGGTGCACAGGCCGACGCCGCCGGACTTTCGGTCCGCAAGGACCCGGAACTCGGGAACATCGTCGTCGACAAGCGCGGCATGACGGTTTACCGCTTCAAGAAGGACTCGGCGTGGCCGATGAAGTCCGCGTGCACGGGTGACTGCCTCAAGAAGTGGCCGGTCGTCGCTCCCGTACCGAAGAATGACGTCGACGGTGTCACCACGAAGGGATTCGTCACCTTCGACCGCCCCGACGGCATCCAGCAGCAGTCGCTCGACTGCTGGCCCGTCTACACCTTCTCCGGTGACGCCGAGCCGGGAGACACCAACGGCCAAGGCGTCGGGGGCACATGGTACGCGGTCTCGCCCGACGCGAAGCTGGTGGGAGCCGCCAAGTAGCCCCCGGGAGAGGCTCCGTGGTGCCGGTCCGTCGTCGAATGCGTACGCGCAGCGACGGACCGGCCGCACATGCCTCCGGTGTGTGACCAATAACGGATCTCTAATTTCCGTTTCCACTCGCTCTCCTGGCGGTCGATCAGTAGCCTCTGGTCAACACTGACCATGAACATGGCCGGATCGCCGTGGCGACTTGTTGGAGACATCGATGGAGCGTCCCGCCTGGGCACCGCAAGGCATTGACATCTCGGTGCCGAGCGTGTCTCGCATGTACGACTTCTATCTGGGCGGTTCGCACAATTTCGAGGTGGACAGGGAAGCGGCCCGCAAGGCCATGGAGTTCATGCCGGGCCTGCCCAAGGTCATGCAGGCCAATCGGGCTTTTATGCGACGGGCCGTGCAGTACGCGACCACTTCGGGCGTCAACCAGTTCCTGGACATAGGCTCCGGGATACCGACCTTCGGCAATGTTCATGAAGTCGCCCAGGCCGCCGATCCCGAGGCGCGCATCGCCTATGTCGACCACGACTCGGTCGCGGTCGCACACAGCCAGGCGGTGCTCGAGGGCAACGACCGGGCCGTCATCGCCGCCGCCGATCTGCGCAAGCCCCAGGACATCCTGGAGAACCCGCAGATCAACGGCCTCCTCGACCTGGACAGGCCGGTGGCGCTGCTGCTGGTGGCGGTGCTCCACTTCATCGAGGACACCGACGACCCGTACGCGGCGGTCGCCGAGCTGCGCGACGCACTGGCCCCCGGCAGCCTGCTGCTCCTGACCCACGCCTCGTACGAGGGGATTCCGCTCTCCGAGGAGGAGGCGGGCGGGACGGTCGGTGTCTACCGCACCATCCGCAACCCGCTGATCATGCGCTCGCGCACGGAGATCGGCCGCTTCTTCGACGGGTACGAGATGGTCGACCCCGGGCTCGTGGCCATGCCCGAATGGCGGCCCGAGTCCCCGGAGCAGCTCGCGCAGGAGGACCCGTTCGCCTACTCGGGCTTCGCCGGGGTTGGGCGCAAGGCGTGAGCATTCCCGCCCAGTCGTCAGGCGCGCCCGACGCGGAGCCCGACGGCCCCGAGGGCCGGCTCCGGAGATTCGCCACCATCTGGAGCCGGGCGATCTTCCCGTCGACGGCCACCTCCCTGTCACGCCCCGAGTTCGAGGAGCATCTGCTGCCGCTCGCGCGGCAGTTGAGCGACATCCTGCACACCCGGGTCTTCGACGCCACGCCCGCGCACGGCGTCGGGGCCTCACTCGTCGCCGCGCACTGCACGGATCCCGACGCCCTGAGCTCCACGCTCGGCGTCGTCGACTCCTACCTGGTCCTGTACTGCGGCGGCAACGGGCCGGTGGAGCTGTCGACCGAGGACAGCCGGGCCCGGTGCGCGCGGATCCAGCACGCGCTGGCCGGCGGCTTCACCCAGGCCCTGCGGGAGCGGACGCTCGCCGAGCAGGAGGCGATCGCCCGCTCGGCGCTCACCGCCCGCTCCGACGCCGAACAGGCGCTGCACGCCACCGAGGCCCGCTTCCGCGCCGTCTTCAAGGACGCCGCCATCGGGATCGGCATCGCCGACCTCGAAGGCAACATCCTGGAGATCAACGACACCCTCACCCGGATGTTCGGCGGCCTGGAGAACCACGTCCGCAGCCACAAGGTCAACGAATGGGTGCACCCCGAGGACTCGCCGCACGTCTGGAGGTACTACGACGAGCTGGTGCGGGGCGAGCGCGAGCACTACAGCGTCGAGAAGCCGTACTACCGCAACGACGGCACCGTCCTGTGGACCAACCTCACCGTCTCGCTGCTGCGGGACTCGGAGGGGCGTCCGGAGTACCAGCTGGCCCTCATGGAGGACACCACCGAGCGGCGGCTGCTCAATCTGAGGCTGCGGTACGAGGCCACCCACGACGCGCTCACCGGGCTGCCCAACCGGACGCTTTTCTTCGAGCGTCTGGAGAAGGCCCTCGCGCCCAGGGAGGGCATGCGCTTCGGGCTCTGCTACCTGGACCTCGACGGCTTCAAGGCCATCAACGACAGCCTGGGCCACGCGGCGGGGGACCGGCTCCTGGTCGAGGTCGCCGACCGGCTGCAGAGCTGCGCCACCGCCCCCGGTGAGATGGTCGCGCGGCTCGGCGGCGACGAGTTCGTCGCGCTCACGACCGGGCCGCGCACCCAGGACGAGGTCCACGAGCTCGCCGGGCGGATCCTCTCCGCACTCGCCACGCCCATGCGTCTCGACGGCCGGGAGCTGACCGTACGGGGCTCCATCGGCGTCGTCGAGGGCCCGTCGGGCGAGCGCACCGCCGCCGAGGTGCTGCGCAGCGCCGACATCACGATGTACCGGGCCAAGGCGGCGGGCGGGAACCGCTTCGCGCTCGCCGATGCCGAGGCCGACGCCCGCGCCATCACCCGCCACGGGCTGACCACGGCGCTGCCGGCGGCGCTGGACCGCGGTGAGTTCTTCATCGAGTACCAGCCGCTGGTGCACCTCGGGGACGGCAGTGTGCACGGGGCCGAGGCGCTGGTGCGCTGGTGCCATCCGCAGCACGGTGTGCTCGGCCCGGACCGGTTCATCCCGCTCGCCGAGCACACGGGGCTGATCGTGCCGCTCGGCCGCTGGGTCCTGGAGGAGTCGGTCCGGCAGGCGAACTTCTGGCAGGAGCGTCACACCGACGGCGGCCCCCTCCGGATCAACGTCAACCTCTCGCCGACCCAGCTGCACCACCCGAACCTGGTCGCCGAGACCGTCGACGTACTGGAGCGTTCCGGCCTGGAAGCGGGTGCCCTCTGCCTGGAGGTCACCGAGTCCGCGCTGATCGGCGCGGACGACGACCTGCTCAAGCCGCTGCGCCAACTGGCGGAGATGGGCGTCGACATCGCCCTGGACGACTTCGGCACCGGCTACTCGAACCTGGCGAACCTGCGCCGGCTGCCGGTGAGCATCCTCAAGCTGGATCGTTCCTTCACCCAGGGCATGCAGCACCACCCGGCCGACCCGGTGGACCTGAAGATCGTCGAGGGCATCGTCTCGCTCGCCCACAGCCTGGACCTCGCGGTCACGGTCGAGGGTGTCGAGACCGGCGCCCAGGCAGAGCAGCTGCGACAGCTCGGCTGCGACACCGCCCAGGGCTGGTACTACGCGCGGCCGGGCGCCCCGGACCGCATCCACTCGCTGCTGCTGGCGGACGCGGTCTGACGCCCGTGTCCTCGGCCGCCGCCCGGGCCGGACCCGCCGGCGGCTGAGGACACGCCGGGCGGCCCCGCCCCCAGAAGCATCCGCTGGAGCTCGCGCGCCGCGCGCGGCGGTTCGACGTCGCTGCGGTGCGCCAGGGCGATCGTGCGCCGCAGCCCCGGTGGGGCCAGCGGCGTCGTCCGCAGGCCCTGGCCGGCCCGTACGGCCACCATGCGGGGGACGACGGCGATCCCCAGGCCCGCCCGTACGAAGCCGAGTACGGCGTCCATCTCGCCGCCCTCCACCGTGAACGAGGGCTCGAAGCCCTCCGCCCGGCACGCGGCGACGGTCAGCTCCCGCAGGTCGTAGCCGTGCCGGAACATCACCAGCGGCTCGTTCTCCAGATCGGCGATGTGCACGGACCCCTTCCGGCCGGGCGCGGGCCGGGACTCCGACGACACCACCACCAGGTCCTCGTGCAGCAGCTCCACCGTGGTCAGCGCCGGGGAGGCCGCGGGCAGCGGCAGCACGAGCAGCGCGAGATCCAGCGCGCCGCGCGCCAGCTGCCGTACGAGGTCGTGGGAGCCGCCCTCCTCGATCAGCAGCTGGATCCCCGGGTGCGCGCCGTGGAAGGCGCGCAGCACCTCGGGCAGCAGCCCCGTGCAGACGCTCGGGGTGGCGCCGAGCCTGATCCGCCCGCGGCGCAGCTGTACGAGTTCCTGCACCTCGTGCCGTGCGGTGTCGGCGTCCGCCAGGATCCGGCGGGCGAGCGGCAGCAGCGCCTCACCCGCGTCGGTCAGCGCGATGTTGCCGCGCGCCCGGCTGAACAGCTCGGCGCCCAGCTCGTTCTCCAGGGCCTTGATCTGCTGGGAGAGGGAGGGCTGCGACACATGCACCTCCTCGGCGGCCCGGGTGAAGTGCCTGGCCTCGGCCACGGCCACGAAATAGGCGAGCTGCTGGAAGTGCATGGCACCCACGATAGCCAATTCGATAGTGACTGCCTATGGAGATGAGTCGTTTCATGTCTTGGACTGATGATGCCCTCCGCCTCTAGCGTCGTGTCCATGGCACTGGCAACGCGGACGGACCGACGGCCGTCGATGACGCGTACGCTCTGGGACTCGTCCGTCGGCAAGAAGACGATCATGGCTGTGAGCGGCCTGATCATGCTCGGTTATCTGGCGGTCCACATGCTGGGCAACCTGAAGATCTTCTTCGGATCCGGCGAGTTCAATCACTACGCGCACTGGCTCCGGACCCTCGGTGAGCCCTTCCTGCACTACGAGTGGGCGCTGTGGATCATCCGCGTGGTCCTCGTCGCGGCAGTCGTGCTGCACGCCGTCTCCGCGTACCAGCTGAGCCGACGCGACCTCAGGGCGCGCCCCACGGCGTACGTGCACAAGAAGGCGCGGTCCAGCTACGCGACGCGCACCATGCGCTACGGCGGCGTCATCCTCGCGCTGTTCATCGTCTGGCACATCCTGGACCTCACGACCGGCACCGTGCACACCGGCGGATTCCAGCCGGGGCACCCCTACCAGAACGTGCTCGACACCTTCTCGACCTGGTACGGGAACGTCATCTACATCGTCGCCGTGCTCGCCCTGGGGCTGCACGTCCAGCACGGCTTCTGGAGCGCCGCACAGACGCTGGGTGTGGGCAGCGCGACCCGCGACCGGGTGCTGAAGACGCTCGCCAACCTGCTCGCCGTGGTGCTGACCGCGGGCTTCGTCTCCGTACCCGTCGCCGTCATGACCGGATTGGTGAGCTGACATGGCCGACTACACGACGTACACGACGGGGGAGCCCGTCACCGACACCAAGGCGCCCACCGGACCGGTCGCCGACCGCTGGAACACCCGGCGCTTCGAGGCCAAGCTCGTCAACCCCGCCAACCGCCGCAAGCACACCGTCATCGTGGTCGGCACCGGCCTCGCGGGCGGCTCGGCCGGCGCGACCCTCGCCGAACAGGGCTACCACGTCGTCCAGTTCTGCTTCCAGGACTCGCCCCGGCGCGCCCACTCCGTCGCCGCGCAGGGCGGCATCAACGCGGCCAAGAACTACCGCAACGACGGCGACTCGGTGCACCGGCTCTTCTACGACACCGTCAAGGGCGGCGACTTCCGTGCCCGGGAGTCCAACGTCCACCGGCTGGCCGAGATCTCGGTGGAGATCATCGACCAGTGCGTCGCCCAGGGCGTGCCCTTCGCCCGTGAGTACGGCGGCCTCCTCGACAACCGCTCCTTCGGCGGCGTCCAGGTCTCCCGCACCTTCTACGCACGCGGCCAGACGGGGCAGCAGCTCCTCCTCGGGGCCTACCAGGCGCTCTCCCGGCAGATCGCCGCGGGCAACGTCGAGCTCCACTCCCGCACCGAGATGCTCGACCTGATCGTGGTCGACGGCAAGGCCCGCGGCATCGTGGCCCGCGACCTCGTCACCGGGAAGATCGATACGTACTTCGCCGACGCGGTCGTCCTGGCCAGCGGTGGCTACGGCAACGTCTTCTACCTGTCGACGAACGCCATGAACTCCAACGCCACCGCCATCTGGCGCGCCCACCGGCGCGGCGCCTACTTCGCCAACCCCTGCTTCACCCAGATCCACCCCACCTGCATCCCGCGCACCGGCGACCACCAGTCCAAGCTGACGCTGATGAGCGAGTCGCTGCGCAACGACGGACGCATCTGGGTCCCGAAGGCCAAGGGCGACGACCGCCCCGCCCACCTGATCCCGGAGGACGAGCGGGACTACTACCTGGAGCGCATCTACCCCGCCTTCGGCAACCTCGTGCCCCGCGACATCGCCTCCCGCGCCGCGAAGAACGTGTGCGACGAGGGCCGCGGGGTCGGCCCCGGCGGCCAGGGCGTCTACCTCGACTTCGCCGAGGCCATCGCGCGCATGGGCCGCAAGGCCGTCGAGGAGAAGTACGGCAACCTCTTCGACATGTACGCGCGGATCACCGCGGAGAACCCGTACGAGACGCCGATGCGGATCTACCCCGCCGTGCACTACACGATGGGCGGCCTCTGGGTCGACTACGACCTCCAGACCACCATCCCCGGCCTCTTCGCCATCGGCGAGGCCAACTTCTCCGACCACGGTGCCAACCGCCTCGGCGCCTCCGCGCTGATGCAGGGCCTCGCCGACGGCTACTTCGTCCTGCCGTCGACGATCAACGACTACCTGGCCCGCAACCCGCACACCGAGGAGATCGACGCCGGCCACCCCGCGGTCACCGAGGCCGTCGCCGAGACCGAGGACCGGCTCAACCTCCTCCTCGCCGTCGACGGGGACCGCACCCCGGACTCCTTCCACCGCGAGATCGGCGAACTCATGTGGGAGTTCTGCGGAATGGCCCGCACCGAGGAAGGGCTCCGCAAGGCCCTCGACCGGATCCCGCAGATCCGCGAGGAGTTCTGGCGCCGCATCAAGGTGCCCGGCACCGGAGAACAGTTCAACCAGTCGCTGGAGAAGGCCAACCGCGTCGTCGACTACCTGGAGCTCGCCGAGCTCATGTGCCTCGACGCCCTGCACCGCGCCGAATCCTGCGGCGGCCACTTCCGCGAGGAGTCCCAGACCCCGGACGGCGAGGCCGCCCGCCGGGACGAGGAGTTCTCGTACGCGGCGGCCTGGGAGTTCAGCGCCACCGGCGACGCCCCCGTCCTGCACAAGGAAGACCTCGTCTTCGAGTACGTCCACCCCACTCAGCGGAGCTACGCATGAAGCTCACCCTGCGCGTCTGGCGCCAGCAGAACGCCGAGGCGCCCGGCGCCATGGCCACCTACGAAGTCGACGGCATCTCGCAGGACATGTCGTTCCTGGAGATGCTCGACACCCTCAACGAGGAGCTCATCCTCGGCGGGGACGAGCCCGTCGCCTTCGACCACGACTGTCGCGAGGGCATCTGCGGCGCGTGCAGCCTCGTCATCAACGGCGACGCCCACGGACCGGAGCGGACCACCACCTGCCAGCTCCACATGCGGTCCTTCGAGGACGGCGACACGATCGACATCGAGCCGTGGCGCGCCTCGGCCTTCCCGGTCGTCAAGGACCTCGTCGTCGACCGCTCCTCCTTCGACCGGATCATCCAGGCGGGCGGCTACATCTCGGCACCCACCGGTACCGCCCCGGACGCCCACGCCACCCCGGTGCCCAAGCCGGACGCCGACTCGGCCTTCGAGCACGCCGAGTGCATCGGCTGCGGTGCCTGCGTCGCCGCCTGCCCGAACGGCTCGGCGATGCTCTTCACCTCCGCCAAGGTCAACCATCTCAACGTGCTCCCGCAGGGAGCGCCCGAGCGCGAGACCCGGGTGCTCGACATGGTCGCCACCATGGACGACGAGGGCTTCGGCGGCTGCACCCTCACCGGTGAGTGCGCCACGGCCTGCCCCAAGGGCATCCCGCTGCCGTCGATCACCGCCATGAACAAGGAATGGCTGCGCGCCAACCGCAAGGTGCGCCGCTGACCGGCCGCCGGCTCTGTGTACCGCGTTTTCAGCCGTCCGGCGGGAATCGCCTCCGTCCTCCCCCGGTCCCGCTGGACGCTCCGCACGGTACTTTGGAGGGGAAGGCCCCTGAAGAAGGACGGGTGACCCGATGCCGTGGTTCGTGTGGCTGCTCGCCGCCGCGGCGCTGGGTGCCGCGGAGTTCTTCACCCTGACGCTGGTCCTGGGGCTGCTGGCCGGGGCGGCGCTGGTGGCCGCCCTGGTCGCCGGTGTGGGCGTCGGGCTCCTCGGCCAGATCGTGGCCCTGGCGGCAGCGGCTGCGGCCGGCCTCATCCTTGTCCGCCCTGTCGCCCTGCGCCTCATGGCGCAGCAACCGATCACACGCGAGGGCAGCGCCGCGCTGATCGGCAAGCAGGCGCAGGTCGTGCGGGAGGTCACCGGGACCCGCGGCCTGATCAAACTCGCCGGCGAGGAGTGGTCCGCCCGCGCCCTCGACGAGAGCCTCGTGATCCCGGAGGGAGCCCTGGTCGACGTCATGGAGATCGACGGTGCCACGGCTGTCGTCTACCCCAGGGAGCTCCTTCCGTGACCGGCTGAACGCAGAGCGACGGAGGCATTGTGGATCCCCTTGTCATCCCCATTCTCGTGGCGGCCATCGTCGTCATCTTCCTCGTGGCCTCGACCGTGCGGATCGTCCCGCAGGCGCGCCGCTACAACGTCGAACGGTTCGGCCGGTACCGCCGGACACTCCAGCCGGGCCTGAACCTGGTCGTGCCCGTGGCGGACCGCATCAACTCCAAGCTCGACGTGCGCGAACAGGTCTACTCGTCCGAGCCCAAGCCGGTGATCACCGAGGACAACCTCGTGGTGAACATCGACACGGTGCTCTACTACCAGATCACCGACCCGCGGTCGGCGGCCTACGAGGTCGCCGACTATCTGCACGCGATCGATCAGCTCACCGTCACCACGCTGAGGAACGTCATCGGCTCCATGGACCTGGAGGGCACGCTCACCTCGCGTGAGGAGATCAACGCCCGGCTCCGTGCCGTCCTCGACGACGCCACCGGCAAGTGGGGCATCCGGGTCAACCGCGTCGAGATCAAGGCCATCGACCCGCCGAACACCATCAAGGAGGCGATGGAGAAGCAGATGCGTGCCGAGCGTGACAAGCGCGCGGCCATCCTGCACGCCGAGGGTGAGCGGCAGGCCAAGATCCTCACCGCGGAAGGTACGAAGCAGAAGGACATCCTGGAGGCACAGGGCACCCAGCAGGCCATGATCCTCCGGGCGGACGGCGAGGCGAAAGCCGTGGAGCTCGTCTTCCAGTCCGTCCACCGCAACAACGCCGACGCGAAGGTCCTCGCGTACAAGTACCTTGAGACACTTCCCAGCCTGGCGAGCAGCGACAACAACACCTTCTGGGTGATCCCGGGCGAGCTGACCGAGGCGATCAGGACGGTCACCAGTGCGTTCGGCGACGACTCGAAGGGCGCCCCGCCGCCTGCCGCCGAGGCCGACGAAGCACGTCCCGAGGACGGCGAGGTGCCGGGCAGCGGCGGGACGCCGGAGCTCGACGCCCCGTCGGCCCTCTCGCTCGACGCGGCCCAGGCGACCGACGAGGCCGAGAAGCAGGCCGCCGCCGCGGTCAGCGATGCCAAGGCGGAGGCGCAGGCCGCACAGTCGTCCCAGCTGCCGGGCCGGGGCCGGACGTCCGGCGACTGAGCCTCCCGTCCGGCCGGTCCGGACCCGCCCCCGTGCCGGCTACCCGAGCGCCTTCGCCAGATAGCCGGCCGTACGGCTCCCCGCCGCGCGGGCGACCTCACGCGGCGTACCGGTGGCGACGATCCTGCCGCCCCGGTCGCCGCCGCCCGGACCCAGGTCGATCACGTGGTCCGCACCGGCCACCACCGCCATGTCGTGCTCCACGACCACCACGGTGTTCCCCGCGTCCACCAGCCCGTGCAACTGCCCCATCAGCACCTCCACATCGGCCGGGTGCAGTCCCGTCGTCGGCTCGTCCAGGAGGTAGAGCGTGTGCCCCCGCCGGGCGCGCTGGAGTTCGGAGGCGAGCTTGATCCGCTGCGCCTCACCGCCGGACAGCTCCGTGGCCGGCTGGCCGAGGCGCAGATAGCCGAGCCCCACGTCCAGCAGGGCCCGCAGACTGCGCTCGGCGGCCGGGGTCCCGGCGAGGAACTCCGCCGCCGCCTCCACCGTCAGGTCCAGCACCTCGGCGATGGTGAACCCGCGCAGCGTCACCTCCAGCGTCGGCGGGTTGTAGCGCGCGCCGTGGCAGTCCGGACAGGGAGCGTACGTACTGGGCAGGAAGAGCAGCTCGACCGAGACGAACCCCTCGCCCTGACAGGTCTCGCAGCGCCCGCCCGCCACGTTGAACGAGAACCGGCCCGCCCGGTACTTCCTGGCCCGCGCCGTCTCCGTCTCCGCGAACATCTTCCGTACGACGTCGAACAGCCCGGTGTACGTGGCCAGGTTGGACCGGGGCGTACGGCCGATGGGCCGCTGGTCGACCTGTACGAGCCGGTCCACCGCCTCCAGGCCCTCCGCCGACGCGCAGCCCCGCACCTCCTCCGGAGCGGCCGGCGCGTCCGTCTCCGCCTGCCGCCGGTCGGCCAGCACACCCGCCAGGACCTGGCCCACCAGCGTCGACTTGCCGGACCCCGACACACCGGTGACCGCCGTGAGCACCCCGAGCGGGAACGCCGCGTCGACACCGCGCACATTGTGCAGGTCCACCCCGCGCAGGGTGATCCACCCGGTGGGGGTGCGCGGCTCGCGGGCCGGCGGCGGGTCCTCGTCGAAGAGGAACCGCCGGGTCGCGGATTCCGCCACCCCGGCGAGGTCCGCCGGAGGGCCGCTGTGCAGGACCCGGCCGCCGTGCTCGCCCGCCAGCGGCCCCACGTCCACCAGCCAGTCGGCCTGCCGCACCACGTCCATCTGGTGCTCCACGACGAAGACCGAGTTCCCCGCGTCCTTGAGCCTGCCGAGCACCCCGAGCAGCGACTCCGTGTCGGCGGGGTGGAGCCCTGCCGACGGCTCGTCCAGCACGTAGACGACGCCGAACAGGCCCGAGCGCAGCTGGGTGGCGAGCCTCAGCCGCTGCAGCTCGCCCGAGGACAGGGTCGGCGCCGTACGGTCGAGGCTGAGATAGCCGAGTCCGAGCTCCGTGACCGGCCCGATCCTGGCCAGCAGGTCGGCCGTCAGCACGCGTGCCGTGTCGCTCGCGCCGCCCGCCTCCAGCAGCACCTCGGTGAGGGCGGTGAGCGGCAGAGCGACGAGGTCGGCGATCGTCCGGCCCGCGAAGGTGACCGCCAGGGCCTCCGGCCGCAGCCGGCTGCCTCCGCACACCGGACACGGGGCGCTCGTCAGGAAGCGCTCCGCCTTCGCCCGCAGCGTCCGGCTCCTGGAATCGGCGAACGTGTGCATCACATAGCGCCGTGCGCTCATGTACGTGCCCTGGTAAGGGCGCTGGATCCGGCCCGCCTCGCGTACCGGATGGACCGTCACCACCGGCTGCTCGTCGGTGAACAGGATCCACGTACGGTCCGCGGGCTCCAGCTCCCGCCACGGCCGCTCGATGTCGTAGCCCAGGGCGTCCAGCACATCGCGCAGGTTCTTGCCCTGCCAGGCTCCGGGCCAGGCCGCGACGGCGCCCTCCCGGATCGACAACGACGGGTCCGGGACGAGCAGTTCCTCGGTGGTGCGGTGGATGCGCCCCAGGCCGTGGCACTCCGGGCACGCGCCGGCCGCGGTGTTCGGCGAGAAGGAGTCCGAGTCGAGCCGCTCGGCCCCCGGCGGGTAGTCACCGGCACGCGAGAAGAGCATCCGCAGGGAGTTGGACAGCGTGGTGACCGTACCCACCGAGGAGCGCGAACCGGGCGCCGACCGGCGCTGCTCCAGGGACACGGCGGGTGGCAGACCGGTGATCTCACCCACGTCGGGCGCCCCGACCTGATGGATCAGCCGGCGGGCGTACGGGGCGACGGACTCGAAGTACCGGCGCTGGGCCTCCGCGTAGACCGTCCCGAACGCCAGGGAGGACTTGCCGGAGCCCGAGACACCCGTGAACACCACGAGCATGTCGCGCGGGATGTCGACGTCCACGTCGGTGAGGTTGTGTTCACGCGCGCCGCGCACCCGGACGTACGGATCATGAGGGGTGGACATCGGCGGCACGGCTCCGTGGAGTAGGTGGGGTGGGCATGCTTCTGCCGGTGATCCTCCCGCACGGGGAAGAACCACCGGCAGCGCGGGGGCCGGACCTACACCATCGGGTCCATGCCGCGGTCCGTCATGGAGCTCTCCTGCTCGCTCTGCTCCCGCAGGCGGCGGGCCTTGTCCTGGAGCCGCTGCCGCTGCTCCGGGTCGGTGGCGCGTTCCGCTGCCTCGTTCAGTTCCTGTGCCTTGGCACGCAGCTGCTTGGCACGGCCGCCGGACTCACCTGCAACGCTCATGATCACTCCTGGATCTGTGGGGGAGCGGACCTCCTCAGCGAAACAGCGCCCGGCCCCGGCTGCATCTCGAACGGCCACGCTCCGCGACCGGTGCCGGCCGGCCCGTGCCCCGTTCGGACCTCCCGCCCGGCAGGCGTAAGGGTGTGGGTGTGGGGTAGTGGGTGCGACGGGTCACCACCGTCGTCCGACAGTGAGGAGAGGTGCCATGCCGGCAGGATCCAGCCCCAAGCGTGAACGCCAGTACGAGCACATCAAGGAAGGCGCCGAGAAGCGCGGTACGTCCACGAAGCGTGCCGAGGAGATCGCGGCGCGGACCGTGAACAAGGAGCGGGCCCGCTCGGGAGAGTCCCGCAGCGCGAGCCGCACCTCGGTCAAGGACCCCAAGTCGGCCTCCGAGCGTGGTGGGCAGCGTTCCCACAGCGGAGCGCAGGGACCGACGAGGGACCAGCTGTACGAGGAGGCCAGGAAGCGCAACGTCGAAGGCCGGTCCTCGATGAACAAGGAGCAGCTGCGCAAGGCCCTGGGACGCTGAGGGCCAGGAGCGTCGCCTGCCGGCCCCGGGACGCTGAGGACGTGAGCGGCGGCGCGGGACCGCTCTAAGCTGGCCGCCGTGAGCGACGACACCCGGCCGCTGGCCGTATTCGATCTCGACGGAACCCTCGCCGACAGCGGCCACCGTCAGCACTTCCTCGAAGGCTCGCGCCGGGACTGGGACGCGTTCTTCTCGGCCGCGCCCCACGATCCTCCGCTGGAGGAGGGCGTGGGACTCGTGCTGGAGAGCGCGCAGGAGTGCGAGGTCGTCTATCTGACGGGCCGCCCCGAGAAGTGCCGCAAGGACACCCTGGCCTGGCTGGACCGGCAGGGGCTGCCGAGGGGCGCTCTCCACATGCGGCGCAACGCCGACCGGCGGCCGGCCCGCCGCACCAAGCTGGAGATCCTGGAACGGCTCGGACGGGAACGCGAGGTGCGCGTCCTCGTCGACGACGACGAACTCGTGTGCGACGCGGCCGAACGGGCCGGTTTCACGGTCGTACGCGCCCGGTGGGCCGTGGCGTCGCCGTCGCTGAAGGACGCGCAGGAGCGCCAGGGGCGCACCTGAGGGGCCGGACCCGGCGGTGGCGCGTGGCGGGCCTTCCGCCCCGCCCCGGACCTGCGCGGGGGGTCAGGCCTTCTCGTCGAGCCGGAAGCCCACCTTGAGTCCCACCTGGTAGTGGGCGATACGGCCGTCCTCGATATGGCCCCGGACCTGCGTCATCTCGAACCAGTCGAGATTGTGCAACGTTTCGGAGGCTCTTGCGACGCCGTTGCGGATGGCCGCGTCGAGGCCCTCCTCGGAGGTTCCTACGATCTCGGTGACCCGGTAGGTGTGATTCGACATCTAATGTCTCCTTTCGTGATTCCACGGTGCCTCACTCCGGGTCGGAGCGCGAGGTATCGGCGTGGCGATCCGGGCTGGGCAGGGGCTTGACCTGCGCATTGGTCCATACCAAACTCCGGTGCACACGCCCCGTGCGAGCGCCGCCCGCAGTCCCCCCACCCGGGTCCTGTCCTGTCGTCGTGCCGTTTCGCAGAAGGTGACCCCCGTGAAGATCCGCATACTGGCCGGAGCCGTCGCGCTCGCTTCCACCGTCGTGCTGAGCGGCTGCGGCTACCTTCCCGGCGCCGGATCCGGCAGCAGCACGGTGACGGTGTGGCTGATGAAGGGCAGCGCCTCGCAGAGCTTCCTGGACCGCTTCAAGAATTCGTACGAGGCCGAAAACCCCTCGGTCGAACTGGAGTTCGTCCTCCAGGAGTGGGGCGGCATCGGCCCCAAGGTCCTCAAGGCGCTCGACGGCGACGAAGCACCCGACGTCATCGAGGTCGGCAACACCCAGGTCGCCCAGTACGCGGAGACCGGTGAACTGCGCGACCTCACCCTGGAATCCGTCCGCGACCTCGGCGGGGAGGACTGGCTCCCGGGACTCGCGGACCCGGGCAAGGTCAACGGCGCCCAGTACGGCATCCCCTGGTACGCGGCCAACCGCGTCGTCATCTACAACAAGGACCTCTTCGCGGAGGCGGGGATCACCGAACTCCCCAAGACCCGTGCGGAGTGGGTGGACATCAGCGAGCGGCTGAACACCGCCGGCCGGCAGGGCGTCTACCTCGCCGGGCAGAACTGGTACGTACTCGCCGGGTTCATCTGGGACGAGGGCGGCGAACTGGCCGACGACAGCGGCGGTGACTGGCAGGGCGCACTCGACTCGCCCGCCGCGCTGCGCGGCATGGACTTCTACAAGACGCTCCAGGCCTTCGGCGACGGCCCCAAGGACGCCGACGAGCAGACGCCCCCCGAGACCGACGTGTTCGCCGGGGGCGAGGTCGCCCAGATCATCTCCGTACCCGGCAGCGCCGCGCTGATCGAACAGCAGAACCCCGAACTCAAGGGGAAGCTCGGCTACTTCCCCGTTCCCGGCCGGAGCGCGAAGAAGCCCGGTGCCGTCTTCACCGGAGGATCCGACCTGATCGTGCCGGAAGACGCCGATCACCGGGGTGAGGGCATCGACGTCGTCAAGGCCCTCGCGGGGGAGAAGTGGCAGACGGAGCTCGCCCGCGCCATGAGCTACGTCCCCAACAAGCCCGCCCTGGCGAAGGCCGTCGAGGGCCAGGAGGGCACCGCCGCCATGGCGGAAGGCGCCGCCGAGGGCCGTGCCACCCCCAACTCGCCCTTCTGGGCCGCCGTCGAGGCGGACAACCCGATCAAGCCGTACATGACGGCGGTGCTGGAGGGCGGCGATCCCGCGGAAGAGGCGAAGAAGGCCTCCGACCGCATCACGTCCAAGCTCATCACCGGCTGACCGGACCGGAGAGCGCCGCCCGCCGGGCGACCCGGGGGATTCAGCCGTCGCACATCCCCCCGCTCCACGCCGGTCACGTCGAATCCAGCCGGTCACGGAAGAAGTAGAGGGCCGGGCCGTCGCACCCCCGCGGCGGCCCACGGCCCCGCTGATCCGTCCCCCGGAGACCGCCATGACCGTGCTGCCGCTCACCTCCCCGACCCCCATACCCTCCTCCGCCCCCGCACCCGCCGGTGTGCCCGCGCCCCGTCCGGCCGCCTCGGGTGCACCCTCCGGCTACCGGGTCTCGCTGGCCACCTGCCAGGACGACGTACGGGCCGCCCAGCGGCTGCGCCACCTGGTGTTCGCCGGAGAGCTCGGCGCCCGCCTCGACAGCACCGAACCCGGCCTGGACAGCGACGCCTTCGACGCGTACTGCGATCACCTGCTGGTGCGCGAGGCGGCCACCGGGGAGGTGGTCGCCACCTACCGGCTGCTGCCGCCCCAGGGCGCCCGGCTCGCGGGCGGGCTCTACGCCGAGGGCGAGTTCGACCTCCGACGCCTCGGCCCCATCCGCGACGACCTCGTCGAGGTCGGGCGGTCCTGCGTCCACCCCGCCCACCGGGACGGAGCCGTCATCGCCCTGATCTGGGCCGGCCTCGCCCGCTACATGGAGCGCACCGGCCACACCTGGCTGGCCGGTTGCTGCTCCGTACCGCTCGCCGACGGGGGAGCACTGGCCGCCAGGAGCTGGGACACCGTACGGACCCACCACCTGGCCCCCGAGGAGTGCTGGGTCACCCCGCACCGCCTCTGGGACACCACGGGCCACCCCGGCGGCGGCGCGGGCGGCCGCGCCGGACTGCCTCCGCTGCTGCGCGGCTATCTGCGGCTCGGCGCCTGGGTCTGCGGAGCCCCTGCCCACGACCCGGACTTCGACGTCGCGGACCTCTACGTCCTGCTCTCGATGCAGCGCACCGACCCGCGCTACCTGCGCCACTTCCTCTCGCTGGCCCCGCTGCGATGAGCGCCTGGCTGCCCGTCGCCCCCTGCACCCCGCGCGAGTGCGCACACCACGAGGGCGCCAGACGTCCGCCCGCGCACGCCGTGGCGCTGCTGACCGCCGGATGCGCCCTCACCTTCCTCGGGGTGCTCTGCGTGCCCGCCGTCCTGCTGCTGGGACCGGCCCACCGCGACCTGCTGATCCGCCGGTGGGCCCGTGCGGTGGTGCGGGCCTTCGGCGTACGCGTACGGGCCACCGGGCAGCCGGTGGAGCGGGTGCGGCCGCCGGCGGGCGAACTCGTCGTCGCCAACCATGTGTCCTGGCTGGACATCCCGCTGGTGGCCTCCGTGCTGCCCGCCCGGATGGTCGCCAAGAGCGAGATACGGAACTGGCCGCTCCTCGGACCGCTCGCCGCGCTCGGCGGCACCCTGTTCATCGAGCGGGACCGGCTGAGGGCCCTCCCGCAGGCCGTGGGGGCCCTCGCCGGGGCGCTGGCCTCCGGGGCGCGGATCGCGGTGTTCCCGCAGGGCAGCACATGGTGCGGCCGGAGCGGCGGCGGCCCGTTCCGGCCCGCCGCCTTCCAGGCGGCGATCGACGCGGGATCGGCCGTCCGCCCCGTACGCATCACCTACCGGACGGCGACGGCGGACGCGGCGGGAGCCGCCGCGTTCGTCGGGGACGACCCGCTCGCCGCATCGCTGTGGCGCGTGGTGACCGCCGCCGGGCTCACCGCCGAGATCCGGGTCCTGCCCCCGGTCCACGCGGCGGGTGAGCCCGGCCGGCGGGCGCTGGCGCGGGCGGCTCAGTCCGCCGTCGCCAGCGACAGCGCGAACCTGCCCGCCGTGTCCGTCCACCACTGATCCAGCCGCAGGCCCGCCGCGGCCAGCTCGTCCCGGACCCTCTCCTCGCGAAACTTCGCGGAGATCTCCGTACGCAGATCCTCACCCTCCTCGAACTGCACCACCAGATCCAGCTCCCGGATCTTGACCGTCAGCGCACGGCGGGCCCGCAGCCGCATCTCGATCCACTCGTGGTCCGGGTCCCAGAGCGCCACATGGTCGAAGTCGTCCAGCGGGAAGTCCGCGCCCAGCTCACGGTTGACCACCGCCAGCACGTTCTTGTCGAACGCGGCCGTCACGCCCGCAGCGTCGTCGTACGCCGCGACGAGGGTCGCCTTGTCCTTGACCAGGTCCGTGCCGAGCAGCAGCCCGTCCCCGGGTGCGAGCCGCGCCCGTACGGACCGGAGGAACTCCGCGCGCTCCGCCGGGAGCAGATTGCCCAGCGTCCCCCCGAGGAACGCCACCAGCCGCGGCCCGGGGCTCGCGGGCAGCTCCAGGACATGCGTGAAGTCGGCGACGAGCGCGTGCACGGAGAGCCCCGGACGCTCGGCCAGCAGCGCCTCGGCCGCGCCCACGAGCGCGCTCTCACTGACATCGACCGGTACGTACGTGTGCAGCTCCGGCAGCGCGTCCAGCAGGTGTTTCGTCTTCTCCGAGGAGCCCGACCCCAGCTCGATCAGGGTGCGCGCCCCGGACGCGGCGGCGATCTCCCCGGCACGCGCGATCAGGATCTCCCGCTCCGCACGCGTCGGGTAGTACTCCTCCAGACGGGTGATCTCCTCGAACAGGTCGCTGCCCCGCGCGTCGTAGAACCACTTGGGCGGCAGCGTCTTGGGGTGCCGCGTCAGACCGCTGCGCACATCGGCGCGCAGCGCCGCGTCCGTCGCGTCCGCAGGCAGGGTGCGGGTCAGCTGGAAGGGACTCACGCGGTGGGCTCCTTGAGCGGGGTCAGCAGGACATCGGTGCGCGTCGCGGCCAGCAGGGTGCGGTCCGGGACCTCGCGCCAGTACGGATCGTCGTCGTAGGGCTCCGAGGCCACCACCGTGCGGCGGCCCGGCTCGTGGAGATACCAGAGGGAGTCGCCCCAGGTGGTCGCCACGATGGTGGAACCGTCGGTGAGCAGCAGATTGAGGCGTGAGCCGGGGGCGGCGGCACCGACGTCGCGAACGGTCTCGGCGACCGCCCGGGCTATCTCGTCCCCCTGCGCCACCCGGTGGAGGACCAGCGCCCAGATCAGCGCCGAGTCGCTCCGCGCCGCCAGGGCCAGCATCCTCTCGGGCGGCAGGTCCCCGGCCAGCGGCGCCAGGGAGCCCGGCCAGCCGCGCACCGCGCCGTTGTGGCTGAACAGCAGGCGCCCCTCGGCGAAGGGGGCCGCCGCGGCGTCCCCGTCCGCCCCGGCGAACGTCGCGTCACGGACCGCGGCGAGCAGCGCCGTGCTGCGCACCACGCGGGCCAGATCGGCGAAGGTCTCGTCGCCCCAGACCGGCCCGGAACGGCGGTAGCGGCCGGGCACGGGGTCCCCGTCCGCGTACCAGCCGACCCCGAACCCGTCGGCGTTGACCGTGCCGTGCCTCTGGTGCCGGGGCTCCCAGGACTGGCGCACGAGTCCGTGAGCGGGGGAGACGAGCACCTCGCCCAGCGCCACCGGCGGCCCCAGGTAAGCGATATGACGGCACATCAGGCATCCCTCGCCGTGCGGAATCCGGAGAAGATCTGACGCCGGACGGGAAGGTCCCAGTTACGGAAGGTGCCACGGCACGCCACCTGGTCCACGGCGAACGAACCACCGCGCAGCACCTTGTGGCCGGGCCCGAAGAAGACCTCCGAGTACTCCCGGTACGGGAACGCGACGAAGCCGGGATACGGCAGGAAGTCGCTCGACGTCCACTCCCACACGTCGCCGATCAGCTGGCCCGCCCCCGCGGGGGATCGGCCGGCCGGGTACGCCCCGGCGGCGGCGGGCCGCAGATGGCGCTGGCCCAGGTTGGCGTGCTCGGGGGCCGGGTCCTCGTCGCCCCACGGGTAGCGCAGCGAACGCCCCGACGCGGGGTCGTGGCGGGCCGCCTTCTCCCACTCCGGTTCCGTCGGCAGGCGCCGGCCCGCCCAGCGGGCGTACGCGTCCGCCTCGTACCAGCTGACGTGGAGCACCGGCTCGTCCGCCCGCACGGGCTCGGTCACCCCGAAGCGCCGCCGGAGCCACTGTCCGGCGTCCCGGTGCCAGAACAGGGGCGCCGTCAGGTCGTGTTCGCGGATCATCGCCCAGCCCTCGGGCGCCCACCAGCACTCCTCGGTGTAGCCGCCGTCCTCGATGAAGCGCTGGTACGCACCGCAGGTGACCGGGGCGGTGTCGATGTGGAAGGCCGCCACCTCGCGCCGGTGCGCGGGCCGTTCGTTGTCCAGTGCCCAGGGCTCCGTGGACGTACCCATGGTGAACGGGCCCCCGGGGACCAGGACTTCGGGCGGAAGGGTGACGGTGTCCGTGGGCTCGGGCGGTTCCGGGGCGCCGAGCACCGCGGGCCCCGAGCGCAGCTGATGGGTGATCAGCATCGTCTCGTCGTGCTGCTGTTCGTGCTGGGCGACCATGCCGAAGGCGAACCCCGCCCGCTCCAGCGGACGGCCCTCGCCGTGCAGCGGTGCGCCACCGAGGACGTCCAGGGCACGGCCGCGTACGTCGGCGGCGTACGTCCGTGCCTCGGCGGGAGCCAGCAGGGGCAGCGAGGGCCGGCTGGCCCGGGAGTGCTCGAAGGCGTCGTACAGCCCGTCGATCTCGGGGCGCATCGCCTCGCGGCCGCCCACGGCCCGCAGCAGCCACAGCTCCTCCTGGTTCCCGATGTGCGCCAGGTCCCAGACCAGGGGCGACATCAGGGGGGAGTGCTGGGCGGTGAGGTCGTGGTCGTCGACGCTGTCGGTGAGCAGGGCGGTGCGCTCGCGCGCGGCGAGGAGCGCGGCCAGGGCACGTTCACGCAGCTTTTCCGCGTCGAATTCCGCGCCCGTGTGCGGAGCTGAGGTGTCGGTCATCGGACCAAGCCCTTTCCGTACGGCGCCCGGGCAGGGTCGGGAAAGTCGTCGGCCGGACATCGGCCCCGGGCCACATAGCGGTCATGGAAGGCGGCGACCGTCCCGATGACATGGTCGCTCGCCCCGATCCTGGGCAGCGCCTCCAGCGCCGTCGTGAAGCAGACCGCGGCCGCCGCCGCCAGCTCGGGATCGCTCAGCCCGTCACGGGCGGCGGCGGTCCAGAGCGGATTGCGGGGCGCGGCCGGCGGGCCCGCCGTCTCGGCCAGCGGTTTCACGGTGCGGTACACGGTTTCTGCTGCCTCCGGGTCGTCGAACAGAGCGGTGGTGACGGCCAGCGGAACGATCCAGCCGTCGGTGCCGGACTGGGCGTCGATCATGCGCAGTTCCAGGTGCCCGCGCGGGCGCACCGGCGGGAACAGCGTGGTGAGGTGGTAGTCGAGATCGGCCCGCACCGGTGGTCTCGGCCCACCGCCGCGGATCCAGTCGCGGAACGTCAGCCCCTCCGGCACGGCCCAGGGGCCGTCGTCGGCACGGACGCACATCACCGGTGTGGCGAGCACATGCGTGGCCCAGGCGTCACGGGGCGAGAGACGGCCCTGCGGCGCGAGCGTCCTGGCCGGATCGAGGTCGGCCCACAGCGACTGCCGGGTCGACCGCCAGCCGGTGCGCCGGCCCTGCCGGTACGGCGAATTGGCGAACGCGGCGACCAGCACCGCGCCCAGCAGGTGCCCGAGCTGCCAGCGCCGCCCGTAACCCAGCGGCCCCGGCTCCTCCTCGCCCGCGTCCAGGCAGACCTGCACGGACGCGGAGGTGCACATCATGGCGCGGCCTGCGGAACCCGACCGGTCCAGCGCCGCTTCCATGGCGTCGTAACGCGGCTCCCGGAGCAGGCGACGCGGCGGATGCCACGGGTCCACGCCCAGGCCGGCCAGTGTCAGCCCGGCCCGGCCGAGGGTGTCGCGTACGGAGGCCAGATCGGCGGCCGTGGCGTCCACGCACGCCATCATCGAGGGAGCGGGCTGGGAGCTGAGCTCCAGCTGGCCTCCTGGTTCGAAGGTCAGGGCGGCGTCCAGCTCCGTCGCGCGCACGGCGTCGGCCGCGGCGCGCAGACGGTCGTGCGGGACGGCGACCTCGGGATGTTCACGGTCGTGAATGAGCCATTCCAGCTCCACACCGACCGTCCGGGGCGGTCCCGTCTTGAAACATATGCCGCGGAGCAGATCCTCCGCCTCTTCCTCACCGAGCGGCGCCGCGTCGACGGGCGGGCCGTGCTGGCCGAGAGTGTCCGGGGGCATGCTGGGCCTCCTCTTCGGGTGCTTCCTACCCACCCAAACCCTTACCGGGAGTTCGCACAAGGGTGCCCCTGGACGCGGAAAACCGGTTGCGTCCATGCCGTCACGGCGTCCAGCATGCCCCGTATGCACCACACGGGGGCGCGCCGATGAGCGCACGACTGCGCGGCATCGCGCGAGAGACCGAGTCCGTCGTCCGGTCCGGGCGGTACCGCACGCCCGAGGGGCGCGAGGTGACGATCGGGCGCGCCCTGGCCACCGCCCTCTCCGGCACCCGGCTGTACGGCCCCGAGCCCGTCCACGTGGCGGCCCTGGACACCGACCGCAGTCCGGTCGTCGAGGTGACCGGCGAGACGAGCCTGCAGGCGGCACACCGGATGACGGGCGAGTCGGCGGCCAAGGTCGCCGTGCTGAACTACGCCTCCGCACGCAACCCCGGCGGCGGCTATCTGAACGGCGCGCAGGCCCAGGAGGAGTCCCTGTGCCGGGGCTCCGCGCTCCACGCCACGCTGCTGCGGGCCCCCGAGTTCTACGCCCACCACCGCGCCGAACGCAGCGCCTTCTACACCGACCGGGTCATCCACTCACCCGGCGTACCGGTCTTCCGCGACGACCGGGGGCGGCTGCTGGAATCCCCGTACACGGCCGGATTCCTCACCTCGCCCGCGCCCAACGCCGGAGTCATCCGCAGCCGGGAGCCCGACCTGGTCCCGCGCATACCCGCCGCGCTGGCGAGCCGGGCCGAGCGGGTGCTCGAAGTGGCCGCCGTCCGCGGCTACCGGCGGCTCGTGCTGGGCGCGTGGGGCTGTGGCGTCTTCATGAACGACCCCGCCGAGGTGGCCGGCGCGTTCCGCGCCCTGCTGACCGGCGGCGGGCGGTTCGCCGGCCACTTCGAGCAGCTCGTCTTCGGCGTACCCGACCGGGATCCCGACTCCGCCGTCCGGGCGGCCTTCACCCGCGCGCTCGGCGGTCAGCTCCAGCTGTAGCGCTCCCGCAGCCGCCCCGCGACCAGGTCGAACCTGACACGGTCCAGGGCACAGGCCTCGCGTCGCATCCCGTCCTCGTGCACCCGCAGGACCCGGTCCAGATCCACCCAGGACGGCCGGCCCGAGCTGTCCCACGGGCCGGCCCCCAGGGAGACCCACTCGTGGTCCCCGTCGTGCTGCTTGCTGGAGAGCTGTACGGCGAGCACCGTGCCCCGCTCCTCCCGGGCCACGACGAGTACCGGACGGTCCTTGCCGCGCCCGTCGTTCTCGTCGTACGGCACCCAGGTCCAGACGATCTCGCCGGGGTCCGGATTCCCGTCGCGGTCGGGGGCGTACGAGGTGCGGACGGGCCCCACGTCGCGGGGTTCCGCCTCCGTGGTGGCCGCCGGTCCGCTGCGGCCGGGGAAGTCGGTCGTGCTGTCGCTGCTGTGGTTGGTGTGCTGGAACGTCATCGCAATACCGTAGGACCTGTACGGCCCAGTCCGTGGAGCGGGTCGGCGAAACCGACCGCAGGCTCGACCACATGATCACCCTCCTCACCCTCCGGACGGCCCGCGCCGTCACCGTCGCCGGCCTCCTCGCAGCCGCTGTCCTGGCCACGGTTCCTGGTGCCGCGTCAGCCCCGCCGCCGCGGCCGTCCCCCACGCCCACCACGGCGCCGGGCCCCTCGGCCCGCCCCTCCGCACCCACCGCCCGCACCGTGTCGGCGTGGCTGCCCTACTGGGACCAGGAGGGCGCCTACCAGGACGCGTTGCTCCACGCCGCGCAACTGCACACCGTCAGCCCGTTCTGGTACGAGGCCGTGTCGGCAGGCCGGATCGACGCGCACCCCGGCGCGGGCGAACGCCGCATCATCGACGGGCTGCACCGGGCCGGGACGAAGGTCGTCCCCACGGTGATGGAGACCATGAAGTACGGTGCCCTGGCGGCGATCCTGACCAGCCCCGCCCGCCGCACGGAGCACGCCGACGCGCTGATGCGCACCGTCGCCACCCGCGACTACGACGGCCTAGACCTCGACTACGAGTCCATCGCCGCCACCGGCGACTCCACCTACGCCTCCGTACGCGACGGGTTCACCGCACTGGCCACCGACCTCTGCGGGCGTCTGCACACCCTCGGCAAGCAGTGCGTGCTCACGGTCTTCCCGAAGACCGCCACGACCGGCCGCATCTGGGACTACGCGGCCCTCGGGCGTGTCGCCGACCGGATCCGGATCATGGGCTACAACCTGCACTGGTCGGGCGGCGACCCCGGGCCGCTCGCCGACACCCGCTGGTACGAGGACATCCTGACCCGGGCCACCGCGCTCGTACCGGCCGCCAAGCTGGAGATGGGCCTTCCCGCCTACGGCTGGGACTGGCCCGCGGACCGCACGGGCACGGCCGCCACCAAGCACGTCACCTGGAAGGAGGCCGAGGCGCTGCGCAAGCGGCAGGGCGTCCCCTACCGCTTCGACCAGGTCTCCGGCACCCCGTACTTCACCTACCGGGACGGCACGGAGTCCCGCGAGGTCTGGTACCAGGACGCGCGCGGGATCGCCGCCCACCTGACGGTGCTGCGCAAACACGGTGTGACCGGGACCGCCCTGTGGGCGCTCAACTTCGAGGACCCGGAGATCTGGCCGGTACTCGCCGACGGCTGACGCCCCGTTACGGTGCCCCGCCCCCGGGGCGGGGCCGAGGGGTCTGGAAGACTGCCGGACGCCATGAGCCAGTTATCCGAGCAGCCCGCGGGCACCTCCGTACCGACCAGCGCCGACGTGGCGCGGCTCGCGGGAGTCTCCCGGGCCACCGTGTCCTACGTACTGAACGACAACACCTCCGTACGGATCAGCGAACCCACCCGCCGTCGGGTCAGGGAAGCCGCCGCCGACCTCGGCTACGTCCCGCACGCGGCGGCCCGGAGCCTGCGGGCCGGGCACACGAGGATGGTGCTGCTGCCCGCCGCCCGGTCCCCGGCCGGGCCCCTGTACCAGCGGTTTCTCACCGGGCTCGAAACCGGTCTGCGCCGCCTCGACTACACCGTCGTGCAGTACGGGAGCGCCGGCATGGACGCCGACGAGGCGGCCAGGGCCTGGGCGGAACTCCGCCCGGTGGCCGTCGTCTCGCCCGGGAACATCGCCCTCACCCCGTACGGCACCGGCGTGCTCACCCGCTCCGGCGCCAAGGCCGTGATCACCCTGGGCCCGCAGCCGGTGGAGGGCGCCCACGCGCTCGTCGTGGACCAGCGCGAGGTCGGCGGCGCCGCGGTCCGCCACCTCCTCTCGCGGGGGCGGCGGGGGATCGGGGTGGTCATGCCCCAGGAACCCGGCCTCGCCCCCTTCGCCGAACCCCGGCTGGCCGGAGCGGTACGCGCCGTGGAGGAGTCCGGCGCGGACGCCCGTGTCCGGCCACTGCCCCTGCGGTACGAGGAGGAGTCGGCGGCGGACCTGGCCGCCCGCTGGCGGACGCTGGGCCTGGACGCCGTGTTCGCGTACGACGACGAGTACGCCATGCTGCTGATGAGCGCCCTCCAGGACGCCGGGATCGGCGTCCCCGCCGAGACGGCCGTGATCGGGGCCGACGACCTGATGCTCGGCAGGCTCCTGCGGCCCCGCCTCAGCAGCGTCACCATGGAACTGGCGACCGCCCAGTCACCGGCCGAGATGATCGACCGCCTCGTGCAGAGCCCCGGCGGGGCGCCCGAGCGGCACTATCCGCTGCGGGCCACGGTGGTGGCGCGCGAATCCAGCTGACCGGCCCTGATGCGCGGCGTTGCGACATGCGAGGGTGGCCCCGGATGTCTAGCGTCGACGGCATGAGCCATCCGCAGAGCTACGAGATCCTGCTCTTCCCGGAACCGGAGGAGCCCGTCACCGGGGCGCCCCCGCCCGGCACCGCCATCCGCTCCGCGGTCGTGGCGGCCACCGGGGACACCGGGGAGACGGGCTATCCGCGTTACGCCGGGAACGGCATGGAGGCGGACATCGACCCCGCCTCCCACACGGTGGAAGCCCTGCTGGTGGACGGCGCGGAGCTGGACTACGGGCTCACGGCCAGGATCGCCGACCGCGTCCGCGGCCCTCAGGAGACCGAGGAGGAGCCGGCCGCGGCCGAGGAGGCGGCGCCCGCCGAGCCCGAGCCGGGGCATACCGGGGCGCAGGAGTCCGGGGCCGGGGGCGCTGGGGCGCGGGCCGGGGCCGAGGGGGCCGGGACGGAGGGCACCGGGGCCGGCGCGGGGAGCTCGGACGGCACCGCACCATGACGAAGGCCCGGCCGTTCAGGCCGGGCCCTCATCACGTCTGCCGCACATCCGAAGGGACTACTGGGGCTCCTGCTGCGCCTGGCCCTGCTGTGCCTGCTTCTGCTCCTCGACGGACTTGCGTACCTCGTCCATGTCCAGGTTGCGGGCCTGGCCGATGACATCCTCCAGCGCCTCCGCGGGGAGCGCCCCCGGCTGCGAGAAGACCGCCACGTTGTCACGGACGATCATCAGCGTGGGGATGGACCGGATCTCGAAGGCGGCCGCCAGCTCCTGCTGCGCCTCCGTGTCGACCTTGGCGAAGACCAGGTCGGGGTGACGCTCGGACGCCGAGTCGTAGACCGGGGCGAACTGCCGGCACGGACCGCACCAGGAAGCCCAGAAGTCGATCAGCAGGAATTCGTTGTCGCTCACGACCTGATCGAAGTTTTCCTTGGTGAGCTCTATGGTGCTCATACTCTGTTACCTCTTCCTGGGACCGTTCGGACCTGTCCGGCACAACGGTGACGTCACTTGCGCTATTCCGCCTGCCCATGTGGCCGCTCCGCACACCCACGAGGACACTGTTCCCATGACTGATGATGAAGGTGTGCGGAACCGCGAATACGACGTCGTGGTCATCGGGGCCGGCCCCGTGGGGGAGAACGTGGCGGACCGGGCCAGGGCCGCCGGGCTGAGCACCGCGGTGATCGAGTCCGAGCTGATCGGCGGTGAGTGTTCGTACTGGGCGTGCATGCCCAGCAAGGCACTGCTGCGCCCGGTCGTCGCGCGTGCCGACGCCCGCCGCGTACCCGGACTGAGCGGCGCGGTGCAGGGTCCGCTCGACGCGGACGCCGTGCTCGCCCACCGCGACGAGGAGACCTCCCACTGGAAGGACGACGGCCAGGTCGGCTGGCTGGAGAGCATCGGCGCGGACATCTACCGCGGCATGGGCCGGCTGACAGGGGTCCGGCAGGTCTCCGTCACGGCCGCCGACGGGACCGAGCAGCACCTCACCGCACGGCACGCCGTCGCCGTCTGCACCGGGAGCCGGGCCGTGGTCCCCGCCCTGCCCGGCATCGAGGACGTACGGCCGTGGACGAGCCGTGAGGCGACCAGTGCCAAGGAGGTTCCCGGCCGGCTCGTCGTCGTGGGCGGGGGAGTGGTCGGCGTGGAGATGGCCACCGTGTGGCAGGGCCTCGGCGCCGAGGTGACGATGCTGATCCGCGGCAGCCGCCTGCTCCCCAAGATGGAACCCTTCGCGGGTGAGCTGGTCGCCGACGCACTCACCGAGGCCGGCGTGCGGATCCTGACCGGGGTCTCGGCCAGCGGTGTGAGCCGCGCGGGCCACGACGGACCGGTCACCGTCGAACTGGACAACGGCGAGCGGCTGGAGACCGACGAGATCCTCTTCGCCACCGGCCGGGCCCCCCGGACCGGCGATCTCGGCCTCGACACGGTGGGCCTCAAGCCCGGCTCCTGGCTCTCCGTCGACGACAGCTGCCGCGTGGAGGGCAGCGACTGGCTGTACGGCGTCGGCGACGTCAACCACCGCGCGCTCCTCACCCACCAGGGCAAGTACCAGGCCCGTATCGCGGGCGCGGCGATCGCGGCCCGCGCCCAGGAGACCCCGCTGCTGGAGACCGACCGCTGGGGCGCGCACGCGGCCACCGCCGACCACGCGGCCGTCCCCCAGGTCGTGTTCACGGACCCGGAGGTGGCCTCCGTCGGGCTCACGCTCGCCGAGGTGGAAGCCGCGGGCCACCGGGTCCGTGCCGTCGACCACGACCTGGCCTCGGTCGCCGGCGCCGGCCTGTACGCGCAGGGCTACAAGGGCCGGGCCAGGATGGTCGTCGACCTGGACCGGGAGATCCTGCTGGGCGTCACCTTCGTCGGCCCCGGCATCGGTGAACTCCTGCACTCGGCGACGGTCGCCGTCTCCGGCGAGGTCCCGATCGAACGGCTCTGGCACGCGGTGCCCGCGTACCCGACGATCAGCGAGGTGTGGCTGCGGCTGCTGGAGACCTACCGGGGATGAGCCCGCGTATCGCTCGCCCGCGCTCCGGCCACGTCGGCAGTGTTCGGTCCGCGGTGCAGCGATCCCACATTCTGGACGATGTCTAACCGGTCCGTGAGATGCGTGAGATCGTTTCGGCGCCCGCACCCGTCGCGCGGCCTTGCCACGAGGGGACCTGCGACACCGTGCGGGACCGTCGGCCCTCCAGGCCGACGGCCGCACTACGCCCTCGTGGGAAAGCCCCAGAGATGTACGCTCCCACCACCGGACCCTCCCAGGCCCCGTCGCAGTCCCCGGCCGGGACCGCACCCGCCAACTCGCGGTCCCGCGTCCTGATCGCCAGCCTCATCGGCACGACGATCGAGTTCTACGACTTCTACGTCTACGCGACCGCCGCGGTCCTGATCTTCCCGAAACTCTTCTTCCCGAGCAGCGACGCGACGACGGCCCTGCTCTCCTCCTTCGCGGTCTTCGGCGCGGCGATGGTCGCCCGCCCGATCGGCGCGATCGTCTTCGGCCACCTCGGTGACCGGCTCGGCCGCAAGGGCACCCTCGTGGCCTCGCTGCTCACGATGGGCATCGCCACCTTCCTCATCGGCGTCCTGCCGACGTACGCGCAGGTCGGCTGGGTCGCCACGGCGCTGCTGGTGCTGATGCGCCTCGCCCAGGGCTTCGCGCTCGGCGGGGAGTGGAGCGGCGCGGCCCTGGTCGCCACCGAGAACGCACCTGCCGGGAAGCGTGCGCTGTGGGGCACGTTCCCGCAGCTGGGAGCCCCGCTCGGGTTCATCATCGGCAACGGCCTCTTCCTGATCATCGGGGCGCTGCTGCCCTCCGCGGCGGGCGCCGACCCCTCGCAGCCGTCCGAAGCCTTCCAGAGCTGGGGCTGGCGGATCCCGTTCCTGTTCTCGGCCGTCATGGTCGCGATCGGTCTGTGGGTACGCATGCGCCTGGTCGAGTCGCAGGTCTTCGCGAAGACGCAGGAGACCGGCAAGGTCCGCAAGCTGCCGCTGGCCACCGTCTTCCGCCACCACTGGAAGCAGCTGGTCCTCGGCAGCTTCGCGATGCTGGCGACGTACGTCCTCTTCTATCTGATGACGACGTTCTCGCTGAGCTACGGCCGTGCCGCCGAGGACGCGGATGTCCCGGGTCTCGGCTACAGCTACACCACGTTCGTCCTGATGATGATCTTCGGTGTGCTGTTCTTCGCCGCGTTCACCCTGATCTCCGGCCCGCTCGCGGACAAGTACGGCCGCCGTAAGACCCTCGCCTGGGTCACCGTCGGCATCATCGTCTTCGGCCTCGTCTGGGTGCCGCTGATCAACCTGGGCACGCTCGGCGTGGTCCTGTGGCTGGTCCTCGGCTTCACCCTGATGGGCACGACCTTCGGCCCGATGGGCGCGATGCTCCCGGAGCTCTTCCCGACCAGCGTCCGCTACACCGGCTCCGGCATCGCCTACAACGTCAGCTCCATCCTCGGCGCGGCCGTCGCCCCGTTCGTCGCGGTCGCCCTCTGGGAGGCCGGCGACGGCTCCCCGTGGCTGGTCGGCGTCTACCTCTCCGTGATGGCGGTCCTCACCCTGACCGCTCTTCTCATCGGCAAGGAGACGAAGGACGTCGCCCTGGACGAGGGCGAGGTCCCGGCGGCCCCCGCCCGGACCGAGGTCCCGTCCGCCTGACGCGGACCTGTTGGCGTGGCAGGCAACGGTTTCCGTGCGGAGCGGCGTCCGGCTCCGCGAGAGCGTGCGTCGGACGGGACGTACGTTGCTTGCCACGGCTCCGGGTGTATGCCCGGGGACAGGCGTGCGCGATCATGAGCCGGGTGGACACACGATTTCTCGGTATCCCCGATCTGGACGACGTGCCTCCCGTGGCGGTCGTCGTCGACGTCATGCGCGCTTTCACCGTGGCGGCCTGGGCCTTCTCCCGGGGGGCGGAGAAGATCGTCCTCGCCGGGTCGCCGGACGAGGCGCTGGAACTCAAGGCGGCCCACCCGGACTGGGCGGCGCTCAAGGACGGGCCGCCCGCGCCCGGTTTCGACCTGGTCAACTCCCCGGGCCTGCTGCGGTCCGCCGAACTAGGCGGACGTACCGTCGTGCAGAAGACCACGGCAGGGACGGTCGGCGCCCTCGCGGTCAAGGAGGCGTCGCTCGTGCTGTGCGCCGGCTTCGTGGTGGCCGAGGCGACGGCCCGACTGCTGCGAAGGCGCGGGAGCGACAGCGTCACCTTCGTGGTCACCGGCGAGGACGGGAAGGCCGACGAGGACCTGGCGTGCGCCGAGTACATCGCCCGCAGGGCCGAGGGCGCGGGGACGGACGCCGCGGAGTTCGTCCGCCGCGCTGCCGGGTCGCGAGCCGCCGCCGAACTGACGCACGGGATACGCCAAGGGGTCCACGCCGATGACATCGCGCTCTGTCTCGAGGTCGACCGCTTCCCCTTCGCCATGGTGGCGGCCCCGGAGGGCCCGCTCATGGTCCTGCGCCCGCACACGACGCCTGAGCCGGCCGGCGGGCACCCGGCCTGACCACCTGTTCCCACCGCCGAATCATGCGCGTATGACGGGCTGTCAGGTCTGGCAGGTCTGGCAGGTCTGGCAGGTCTGGCAGTGCGGGCAGTGGACCGTGCGGCGACCGGCGACCCGGTCCGACTCCAGGGCATGGCCGCAGCGCGGGCACGACGGCTCGGACGCGTCCCTCCGGCCGGTCAGCCAGGACCGCCGGGTGGGGACGTGCCCGGCCCGCACGGACGTACGCAGGACGCGTCCCATCGCCCCGTTGACCCGCCGGAGGGTCGCGGCGTCCAGATCGCGTGCCGGGGTCCTCGGGTCGACGCGCGCCCGCCAGAGGATCTCGTCGCAGAGGAGGTTCCCGAGGCCCGCGACGACGGACTGGTCCATGAGCGCGCTCTTGACCGCCGACCGCCGGCGGGACAGCGCCTCCTCGAACTCCGCCGTCCCCACGGTCAGGGCGTCCGGGCCGAGTCCGTCCAGGAGGTGGTCGAGGTCGTGGTCGCTCATCCACGACACGCCCTTGAGCTTGCGCTGGTCGCGGTAGCGCACCTGCCGCCCGTCGTCGAGCGTCAGCACCAGGCGGTCGTGCCGGTGGATTTCCTCCTCGGGGGAGCAGCACCGCAGCGACCCCGTCATCCCGAAGTGCCAGGCCAGCGTCGGGCCGTCGTCCGTGGGCGCGAGCAGCCACTTGCCGTGCCGCCGCGGTGTGCCCAAGCGCGACCCGGTCAGTTCTCCGCGCAGCCGTCGCCCGGAGACTCCCTCCAGGACTCCGCTGTCGCGTACGTCGACCTCGGTGACCGTCCGTCGCCGCCCGCATGTGGTCAGCTCCCGGCGGAACCCTTCGACGTCAGGGAGTTCGGGCATGGTTCTTTCCTCCGCTTCTCCTGCCGTCGCCCCTCCGCTCAGGTGCCTTCCCGGGGGCCGGAGCCGAGTGCTTCGACGCGCCGCAGAGCGGCCCCGGCCGCCCGGGGGTGCCGGAACGCGTTCTTCCACGGGTCGTCGCCGAGGCGGTCGAGGACGGAGACCGTCGTGAAGCTGCGGGCGTGGATCCGCGGGTCCTCCACCTCCGCCCAGGTGAGCGGCGCGGCCACGGGAGCGCCCGGACGGGCCCGTACGGCATAGGGGGCGACGGCGGTCTGGGCGTACGCGTTGCGCTGGACGTCGAGGTAGAGACGACCGCCCCGGGCCTGCTTGCGCGGTGCGGTGGTGAGCGTCTCGGGGTGACGGGCGGCGAGCAGACCGGAGATCCGGTGAGCCAGGTCGCGTATCTCGTCGAAGGGCGCCCGGCGGTCCAGCGGCACCACGACGTGCAGCCCGCGCGAGCCCGTGGTCATCACGGCGGCGGGCAGCTCCAGTTCGTCCAGGAGCGCGCGGAGGCGGAGCGCCGCCGTGCGGACGGTGCCGAAGTCGTCGCCGGACGGATCGAGGTCGAACACCATGCGGTCGGGATGGTCCGGACGGTCCGTCCGGGACAGGAAACGGTGCGGGGTGATGCACGCCTGGCCAGCGAGGTACACGAGCGCCGCCGCCTCGTCGCACACCGCGTAGGTGACCGTCCCGCCCTCCTTCGGCAGTTCGACGCGGTGGAACCAGTCGGGGAAGTGGCCCGGCACCTCCTTCTGCATGAAGGCCGGCCCGTCGATGCCCTCGGGACGCCGCTCCATCATCAGCGGCCGCCCCCGCAGGTGGGGGATCATGGCGGAGGCAACGCACTTGTAGTAGTCCGCGAGGCCGGCCTTGGTGATCCCGTCGTCCGTGAACAGGACCTTCCCGGGGCGGGTGAGGGCCACCGTGCGCCGGCCCACCCGGATGTTCTCCTCCGCGCTCATGGTCCTCCCTCCGACGGTGTCTCCCGTACGACGTCCGCCGGGTCCTTGTCGTCCCGCAGTCCGAGAAAGCGCGGGTGACGGAGGCGGCCCGCCCGGGTCCATTCGGTGAAGCCCAGCTGCGCCACCAGCTCAGGACGCACCCAGCGGGCCGTCGGCTCGGGTACGGGATCCGCGAACGGCGACCGGTCCGCCGACAGTTCCTCCAGACGCCCCGTCAGGTCCCGGAGTGTCCGGGTGTCGAAGCCGGTCCCCACCTTGCCGGCGTACCGCAGCCGCCCCTGCTGGTGGTAGCCGATCAGGAGCGCTCCGAAGCCCACCCTGCTGCCCGAGGGCCGTGTGTAGCCGCCGATCACGAACTCCTGTCCCGCCTCGCACTTCAGCTTCAGCCAGTCGGGCGAGCGACGCCGCACATAGGGCGAGTCCCCCCGTTTCGCGATCAGCCCCTCCCAGCCGCTCGCGCAGGCGTCGGGCAGCAGCCGGTCGGACCAGGTGTTGCGGTGCGGGGTGAACCTGAGCGGCGTCCGGAACGTCATCGCGTCGCGCAGCAGACTCTTACGCACCCGCAGCGGCAGGCCGGTCGTGTCGCGTCCGTCAAGGCGCAGGAGGTCGAACACGTAGTACAGCACGGTGACGCCGGCGGCGCGCGCTGCCCGCGGATCGGTGATACCGCTGCGCTGCTGGAGCAGGGAGAAGTCCATGCGCCCGCCCTTGACGGCGACGATCTCGCCGTCGACGGTGAAGTCCTCGCACGCCTGGGCCGCCAATGCGTCGACGACCTCCGGATAGGTGTCCTCCCGCGACAGGCCTCCGCGCGACAACAGGCGCACCCCGTCGCCGGAGCGCAGGGCGAGGGTGCGCACCCCGTCGAGCTTGCGTTCGAAAAGCCAGCGTTCGTCGAAGGACCGGCGGTCACTGAGCACCGCGAGCATCGGCTTCTCGGCCGCGCGTTCGCCGACCTGCGGGACCGCCGGGCCGAGGCGGGCCGCCAGATCGGCCGGAAGCCGGTCGAGCACGTTCATCGCCACTCCGCAGGACCGTCCTTCCCGTACGTCACGTACATCAGGCACCTCCGCCATCAGGCGCCTCCGCGCCACGCCGTATCCGGGCCGGACGCAGGACGGACCGGACCTTCCAGGATCCTCCGGTGGACGGATCGCGCAACCGAGCGCGGTCGCACACCGGCACCGGGCGCGGTCCGGCCGCTCTCACGCCCCGGCCCGCTGGTGCCGCTTTCCGCCGTCCTTCTCGCTCCGCCGGCGTCGGGCCGCGACCCACGCCAGCGGTACGCCGACGGCCAGCACGATCAGGCCCCGCCCCACACCGCGCCCTCGATCCTCGTGGCCAGCAGCACACACGAGGCGGCCCCGAGCAGGGCGACGATCCTGGGCGTCCTGTAGTGGTTGTGCGGCACGGTGTCGCCACGCAGGCGCAGAACGGCCGTGTTGACCAGGAGGAAGACGACGAGGAGCAGCAGTACGAGCGTCGAGGCGAGGGCGGCCACATCCCCCGTCACGGCGAGCAGCAGCGACAGCAGGGCCGTCGTCGCGATGGCGGCCCAGGGAGTGCGCCGCCCGGGGAGCACGCGCGTGAGGAAGCGCGGCAGGAGGCCGTCGCGTGCCATGCCGTACGCAAGCCGGGAGGACATGACGCCCGTCAGCAGGGCGCCGTTGGCCACCGCGATCAAGGCGATCACACTGAACAGCCGCGTCGGGACACCACCCGCGGTCTCGACGACAGCGAGCAGGGGACCGCTGGACTGCACCAGTGTGCTCGTCCTCACAGCGGAACTCGCGGTGGCACCGACCAGCGCGTACACCACGCCGGCGGTGGCGAGCGCGCCGAACAGCGCACGGGGATACGACCGCGCGGGGTCGCGGGTCTCCTCGGCCACGTTGACGGACGTCTCGAAGCCGACGAAAGAGTAGAAGGCCAGGACGGATCCGCTCAGCACGGCGGCGGCAGGCGAGTGCTCGGCGGTGCCGAGCCGGGTCAGCCGCCCGAGGTCGCCGTCACCGCGCACCACCACCCACACCCCCAGGCCGATCACCAGGACGAGGCCTCCGACCTCGATGACGGTCGCGACCACGTTGGCCCGGGTCGACTCGCTGATGCCTCTGGCATTGAGCAGAGCCAGCAGGCCGAGGAACAGTACGGCCACCAGCGCGACGGGCAGCGAGACGAACACACTGAGGTAGTCGCCGCCGAATCCGCGGGCCAGGGCAGCCACGGACACCACCCCCGCCGCCAGCATGCAGAAACCGGTGAAGAAGCCGGCGAACGGGCCGTAGGCCAAGGTGGTGTAGTGAGACGCGCCACCGGCCCGTGGGTACTTCGTCGCGAGTTCCGCGTACGAGGAGGCCGTCAGCAGGGCCAGCCCGAGGGCCACCGACAGGGGGACCCACACCGCGCCACCGGACTCCGCGGCCACCTGCCCCACGAGGACGTAGACCCCGGCACCCAGCACGTCACCGAGGATGAAGAAGTAGAGAAGCGGCGTGGTCAGCGTGCGCTTGAGCGGTGACTCCGCGAGTTCCGTGTCGTCGTGCGCAGGACGGTTCATGGTCACCTGGTACCACGCCAGGGCGTCCCCAAGCAGGCGGCCGGCGCCCGGGGCGGGGAGTGCCGGCCCGGTGCGCGGGGTCCGGGCCCGGTGCGCGCCCGGCGCGTTAGTCCAAGACCCGCTCCTCCTTTGTCCATGGGCGCGTTCACCCCCGAGACGCGATCTTGGCGTGCACGGATGCCGTCCAGCGTCAGGAGAGCGCGCATGCACGCACAAGATCCCGGACCGAGCCGCAGGACCGTGGTGGCCGCCACCGCGCTGGCGGGGGCGGGGCTGGCCCTCGCGGGTCCCGGTGTGGCGTTCGCGGCGCAGCGGGAGACCGTGCTGCGCTCCCGTGAGCTGGAGGTGCGCGTCGATCCGGACTTCCCGCGCATCGTCTCGTACACCGACCGCGCCGGCGGCGCCGTCCTGCACGGCCAGGAGGACCCGGTCACCTCGGTGCTGATCGACGGGACCGCCCGCACCCCGCGGGTGACCTCACGCTCCGGCCGTGACAGCGCCTCGTACACCCTCGCCTTCGACGGCGGTACCGAGATCAGGGTCGAGATCCGTGTCACCGGCCGCCGGGTCGACTGGCGGGTCACAAGGATCACCGACACACCGGCCCTGCGCGTCGGCACGCTGCAGATCCCGTCGCTGGCCTTCCTGTCGGTACGGAGCGACCAGCCGGGCGCCGCGCTCCTCGCCGCCCGGATCCAGCTCGACAAGGCCACCAGCGGAGACACCCTGGTCGAGGTCACGCCCGGTACCGCGCCCGAGGCCGAGCCGACGGGCTGCGCCTACGCCGTCGTGGCGCACGACCGGCTCGGCGGCGCCGTCGAGACCAACACGACGTACGACAAGCCCGACAGCACCCCCGGTGCCACCTGGGAGAACGGGCGGCTGTGGCGGCAGACCGTCAAGAAGGACGGCTACGTCAAGGCGCAGCTGGCCTGCGGGCAGTGGACGCACCGCGCCGCGACCGCGCCCGTGGACGCCACCGAGCCGCTCCCGTACGCCACCGTCATCGTCACCGGGGACCGCAACGGCGACGGGGTGGTGGACTGGCAGGACGCCGCCATCGCCTTCCGCGACATCATGGTCGACCCGCTGGGCGCCGACGAACAGCACCTGCGCGTCGTCCCGCACATCCCGTTCAACTTCGCCAGCCAGGCCACCAACCCGTTCCTCGCGACGCTCGACAACGTCAAGCGGATCTCCCTGGCGACGGACGGCCTGCGCCAGTACACCCTCCTCAAGGGCTACCAGTCGGAGGGTCACGACTCCGCCCACCCCGACTACGCGGGCAACCACAACGAGCGCGCGGGCGGCCTGAAGGACCTCAACACCCTCGTGCGCGAAGGACGCCGGTGGGGGAGCGACTTCGGCGTCCATGTGAACGCCACCGAGTCGTACCCCGTCGCGAACGCGTTCTCCGAGACACTCGTCGACAAGAACAACGAACAGTGGGACTGGCTCGACCAGAGCTACCGCATCGACCAGCGCCGTGATCTCGTGTCCGGCGACATCATCAAGCGCTTCCAGGACCTCAGGGACGAGACCGACCCCGCCCTGAACATGCTCTACATCGACGTGTTCCGCGAGTCGGGATGGACCTCCGACCGGCTCCAGCGTGCCCTGCGGGACCAGGGGTGGCAGGTCACCACCGAGTGGGGCCACGGCCTCGAACGCTCCTCCCTGTGGTCCCACTGGGCCACCGAGACCGACTACGGCGCCGACACGTCCCGGGGCATCAACTCCCGGCTGATCCGCTTCGTCCGCAACCACCAGAAGGACGTCTTCGCCGACAAGTGGCCCACGCTCCTGGGCATCCCGCGCACCGGCAACTTCGAGGGCTGGGTCAACAAGACCGACTGGAACACCTTCTACGAGCAGATCTGGACCGACAGCCTGCCCGCCAAGTACCTCCAGGCGTACCCCGTCAGAACCTGGGGCGACCACGAGATCACGTTCTTCGGCCCGACGAGGACGTCCGTGGACGACACCGAAGGCACCCGCCGCATCACCACGGACGGCCGGGTGGTGTACGAGGCGGGACGCTACCTGCTGCCCTGGGAGCCGCGTGAGGCCACCGACCCCGACCGGCTCTACCACTACAACCCGGAGGGCGGCACCACCACCTGGCAGCTGCCGCGCGGCTGGGCCGGCCGGTCGAAGGTCGCGGTCTACCGGCTCACCGACCAGGGGCGGGCCGGCCTCCGTGAGGTGCCCGTCCGCTCCGGCCGGGTGACCATCGAGGCCGAGGCGAAGCAGCCGTACGTCGTCCACCGCACCCGGATGCCCGCGCACCGGGACCCGCAGTGGGGGCAGGCGACACCGCTGCACGACCCGGGCTTCAACTCCGGCTCCCTGGACGGCTGGAACGTCAGCGGGCCGGCGTCGGTGGAGCTGAGCGCCCTCGGAGACTACGAACTGGTCATCGGCGCCGGTGCGGCCGCCGCCGTCGGCCGGCGGCTCACGCGCCTGGCCCCGGGCACCTACGCCGCGTCCGTACAGGTGGAGGTGGGAGCGAAGGCGGGGGAGAGGCGCCGGGCCGCGCTCACCGTGCGCACCGCCGACGGAACCACCGCCGAGAACTGGACGGACTCCTCGACCGCCGTCAACCTCGTCGCGGCCGACCGCAAGCACGACACCCGCTTCCAGCGCCTGTTCACCTGGTTCACCGTGCCGGCCGGCTCGGGCCCCGTGGACCTCACCCTGCGGGCCGGGGCAGGGAGCGCCAGGGTCCGCTTCGACAACGTGCGGATCGTGGCCGCGCAGCGCACCACCAAGGCCGGAACCGTGGCCTTCGAGGACTTCCAGCACGTGCCCCAGGGCTGGGGAGCCTTCGTCAAGGGCGACGCGGGCGGCTCGACCGACCCGCGCACCCACATCGCGCAGCGGCACGCCCCGTTCACCCAGTGCGGCTGGAACGGCAAGGCGATCGACGACATCGTCGACGGGACCCAGTCGCTCAAGTCGCGTGGTGAGAACACCGGACTCGTGTACCGCACCGTGCAGCACACCGTCCGCTTCGCACCGGGCAAGCGCTACCGGGTGACCTTCCGTTACGAGAACGAGAAGGCCGGCGAGTACGCCTGGATCACCGGTGTCGACGCACCGGCCTCCCGCGAACTCGACCGCAGGGACCTGCCCGTCGCCACCTCGCCGGCCGTGCTGAGCTACGAGTTCACCGCGCCCTCCGAGGGCGAGACCTGGGTCGGCCTGCGCAAGACCGGGGACGACGGCACGGCGGAGTTCGTCCTCGACTCCTTCGAGGTGCGCGAGGTGTGACGCACAGCTGACAGCGGCCGCCTGCGAGCGGTGACGACACGGAGGGCCGGTCCTGATGAGGACCGGCCCTCCACGGGTGGCACGCGTGACTCAGCGGAGCGTCAGCAGGTGCTCGCCCGAGCGCTCCAGCTCCAGGACCCACACCTCGTTCACACCCTCCCGCAGCAGGGGCCCGGGAACGTACAGGGACTCCTGGGGGCCCACGTCCCAGTAACGGCCCAGGCAGAAGCCGTTCACCCAGACGAAGCCCCGCTCCCACCCCGGCAGGGCGATCCCGGCGTCCCCCGCACCGCGTACGTCGAAGGTGCCCCGGAACAGGCCCGTGGCGCCCGGCTCAGGGGAACGGAACGGCACCTTCCCGAGTGCGTCCTCGCCCTCGAACGCGTCCAGGGCCAGCCCACGCGCCCATACGCCGTGCAGATACTGCCGCTCGTGCAGGATGCCGCCCGTGATCCCCTTGGGCTCGGCGAGCCGCGGCCCGTAGTTGACCCGGCCCAGCGACTCCACCCACAGCTCCACCGAGGCAGGCCCCGCGAGGGGCTCCTTCAGCGCCGTGTACGAGCCGGCCTCGGCGGGGCCGCCGCCCAGCACCCCCGCCCGCACCCCGTCGACGTACACCACCGCCCGGTCCCGCAGCCCGGTCACGCCCAGCGGATACGGCTGACGCGGCCCCGGCACCTCCACCCGGTAGCGGACCAGCCCCCGGTCCACCCCCAGCTCCTCGAACGTCGGCGGCATCGCCCACTCGGCCTCCGGTCCGCCCAGCGTGTCCATCACCTCGCCCAGCGGCGCCCACTCCACGAGCTCCGCGCGCACCGGACCGGCCAGCGCGGCGGGCTGCGCCGGGACGTCCGGCAGCGGGGTGCCGTCCTCCCGGTGGAGCGCCAGGACGTCCCGGAAGAGCCAGAACTTGTCGGTGGGGCGGCCGTACTCGTCGACGGGCGCGTCGTAGTCGTACGACGTCACCGTCGGCTGGAGCTCCCCGCCGTGCAGGTCCCCGGCGCGGTTCGCCCCCGACCAGCCGCCGAAGTTCGTACCGCCGTGCGCCATGTAGATGTTCACGGATGCGCCGCACGCGAGGATCTCCTGCAACGCCGCAGCCGCGTCGGCGGGGTGCCGCACCACCGGCTCCGCACCCCAGTGCCCGAACCAGCCGCACCAGAACTCCATGCACATCAGCGGCCCGTCCGGACGGTGCCGCCGCAGCGTCGCGAAGCCCTCCCGGGCCCCCGAGCCGAAGTTCGCCGTGGCCAGCACGCCCGGCACCGAACCGCCGGTCAGCATGTGATCCTCCGGCCCGTCGGACGTGAACAGCGGCACCGTCACACCGAGCTCACGCAACAGCTCCGTGAGCCGGCCCAGATACACCTGGTCGGAGCCGTAACTGCCGTACTCGTTCTCGACCTGCACCATGACCACCGGGCCGCCCCGGTCGATCTGCCGCTCCACCACCTGCGGGAGCAGCCGCCGGAACCAGCGTTCCACCTGCCCGAGGTACTCCGCGTCCCGGGTCCTGACCCGGGTGCCCAGCGCCCCCGTCAGCCAGTGCGGCAGACCGCCGTTCTCCCACTCCGCGCAGATGTACGGCCCCGGCCGCACGATCGCCCAGAGCCCCGCGGCCGCCGCCGCGTCCAGGAAACGCCCCAGCGCCTCGACATCCCGGTGGTGTCCCTGCCGCGGCTCGTGCAGGTTCCACGGGACGTACGTCTCCACACAGTTCAGCCCCATGGCACGCAGCATCGCCAGCCGGTGCCCCCACCGGCCTTCGTGCACCCGGAAATAGTGCATCGCCCCCGACAGCAGCCGTACGGGCCGCCCGTCCAGTTCGAAATCCCGCTCGCCCACCGTGAATTCAGCCACGGTCCCCGCCTCTCGTTCCACGCCCCCACCGTCCCTCACCTCACCCCCTGGCGGCGGAGCGGTCCATGGACAAAGATCAGCGCTGGTTGGACACAACGGAACGCCGACGGCCGGGCGGGGAGGAACGGAAGCGGATGTACCACACCTGGATGCGCTATTTCACGCCGAGCCCCACGCACCACAAGCTGGGTCTGGTCTGCCTCGGGGTCGGCCTCCAGCACGGCACGCTGCCCACGGTGGGGCCCCGTACGCTCGACCACCATGTCGCCGTCGTCATCAGCGCGGGCAGCGGCTGGTACCGCTGCCCCGACGGCACGGTCACGCCCGTGACCGCCCCCGCGCTGATCTGGCTCGTGCCGGGCGTCCCGCACCACTACGGCCCCGATCCGGCCACCGGGTGGGACGAGAGCTTCGTCGACTTCACCGGCCCGGCGACCGCCCCGTACACCGAACTCGGTTATATCGAGCCCGACCGGCCGGTCGTCCCCCTCGCCGACACCGCGTCCCCCCGGGCCGCCGTGAGCCGCATCGCCCGCGCCGCCCGCCTGGGCAATCCCCTCCTGGAGGTCGAGACCGGCGCCGCCGTGCACGAACTGCTCGTCGCCCTGCGCCGGTCCCGCGCCGACGTCGGAGCCGACGGGGACCCCGTGCTCAACGCCCTCGCCCGCGACGCCTTCCAGCCGCTGTCCGTCGCCGAGCACGCCTCCCGCCACGGGATGACGCCCGCCGAGCTGCGCACCGCCGTACGCCGCGTCGCCGGATGCAGCCCCAAGGACTACCTCCTCGGCATCCGGCTCGGCCGCGCCAAGGAGCTCCTCGCCGGCACCGAGCTCCCGGTGTCCGCCGTGGCCCGCCGCGTCGGCTACGACGACCCCGCCTACTTCTCCCGCCTCTTCACCCGGCGGGTCGGCTTGGCGCCCGTACGTTTCCGGGACCAGCAGGGCAGGGCGGTCCCCGGCGGCTGGAGCAACCGGATCCCGGACCCCGGGCACCCTCCGACCATCGTCAACCCGCCGGTGTGAGATCCCTGGCCGGGGATCAGAGGCGGGTGGCGTCCACGACGGCCCGGGCGAAGGCGGCCGGTGCCTCCTGGGGCACGTTGTGGCCGATCCCGGCGAGCGTGCGGTGCTCGTAGGGCCCGGTGAAGAAGTCCCGGTAGGAGGAGCCGTCGCCGGGGGCGGTGAACGGGTCGCGCTCGGCGTCGAGGGTGATCGTCGGGGTGGCGATGCGGGGGCGGGCGTCCGGATGGTGAGGTGAACCTCGACCATGTCTTCGTCTGCGGGAACCCCGCCCTCGACTTCGCCGCCACCCTCCGGGCCCGCCGTTCGGCGCGCTTCGAGATGTTCGTGACGCCGGAACGGCTCGGCGCGTGGTACGAGGAATCCGGCGTCGTCGACGCGGTCACCCCGGGCGAGGACGGCGACGTACAGCAGGCGCGGGCCGTGCGTGAAGCCGTGTACGCACTGATCACGGCCCGCCGCCTGGGGGAGGAGTTCGGCGCGGACGCACTCGCCGTGGTCAACGAGGCGGCGCGCCGGCCCTCCGCCGTGCCCCAGCTCACCCGCGTCGGCGCCGGACCGTGGCGACCCCGGAGCAGGCGTTGTCGACCGTCGCCCGGCTCGCCGTCGAACTGCTCACCGGGCCGGACGTGCCCCTGATGAAGGAGTGCGGCAACCCGGAGTGCACCCGGGTGTACACCGACCGGTCGCGCGGCATGCGGCGGCAGTGGTGCGGCATGGACTCGTGCGGCAACAAGAGCAACGCGGCCGCCTACCGCGCGCGCAAGAAGAGCGCACCCGCCGAGCCGGCCCGCTGAGCAGGCCCCCCCGCATCGGTGGTGATGCGGGGGGCCGTCGCCTACCTCGGAGCGTCAGGCGCACCACCGCAGGGCGATGGTGTCACCCGCGTTGATCACCCGGGTCAGGTCAGCCCGGCCAGGTGCCCGTCAGACGCCGTGCTGCCACGGCCCCCGAGCGGTCGACCGCGGCCTTGACCACGGCGAAGACGGCACCCTGGATGGCGGCGGCGAGCAGGATCTGCCGCCAGGACCGGTCCTCGTCCAGGGCGTCGGGCGCATCGCCCTCACCCTCGATGATCTTCCACGTCTGCTTGAAGGCGGCACCCGCGATCATGCCGCTCGCCGCGCCGAGCGCCATCCCGACCGGCTTGTACGCGATCCTGGACACCTTCATCGGCGTCCTCGCGCCCGGCGCACCAGCAGGAAGGCCGCGAGCAACGTACCGCTCACGATCAGGGGGCCGCGGTTGGTGCGTGCGAACGACGCGGCCTGACCGGCCTTTTCGCGCACCGGCTCGGGAGCCTTGCCGGCCGCGTACTGTCCCGCCTTGGACGCGGTGTCCCGTACCTGGGCCGCCGCCTGGGCCGTCCGCTCCAGGAGGGGGTCGGGTGTCTTGTCCTTGACGAGTCGCGTGGCCTGTTCGGCCTTCCCCCGGAGCTGATCGGCGGCCAGAGCCACCTTCTCCGAGGCCTGTTCCTTCGCGGCGGCCGTCTTCTCCTTGGCCTGCGCCTTGACGTCGGCCTTGGCGGCCAGCGCCTCGACGGTCCGCCCCAGCTCGTCCCGGGTGCGCTCGACCTGCTCGTGCAGCTCCTCCGGGTCGGAGGCGTCGGGGACGGGGGTGCCTATGTTGGTCCGGGATTCTTCCTTCATCGGTGTGCCTTCTCCTTGATCTCGGCCAGGTCGGCCTTGACGCTGTCGACGGTCTGTTCGGGGGCGGGTGACCCGGCTTCGGCGAACTCCTTCTTTCCGGCCAGGGCCGCCACGGCTGCCACCGCAGCCAGCACCGCCGTGACGACGAGAGCCGACGCCCACACCGGCAGCACCAGCGCGAGAGCCGCGATGCACGTCGCGACGAGGGCCTGGGCGGCCAGGATGCCGATGAAGCCGGCGGCGCCGAAGAGGCCACCGCCCTTCCCGAAGCGCTTGCCCTTCTGGGTCATCTCCGCCCGGGCCAGCGCCATCTCCTCGCGGACCAGCTCCGAAATCTGCTGCGAGGCCCGCGACACCAGCACGCCCACCGGTTCGTCGGTGGCGTGGGGCGGTCGCTCTGCCGTGCTCATGGCCAGGTCACCTTGCCTTCCTCGGTCTGTCGCCGGTGTCTTGGCCCGACTACCCCGCAACCGCTCCTGCACCCGCCTCAGGGGGAAGGGATTGGATCGATTTGAGCGCTTGCTCCCACGCCTGGGGCAGTGCGCCGACCCCCGGCATGGAGGTGTGCGAGCCGAAGGCGACCCGGGCCCGCCCCTGGTAGGACCACAGCACGCACGACAGGGCCTGCCCCGGGAAGGTCGGGGCTGCCGGCACCAGGTCCAGCACGGGGGACCCGTTGAAGGAGAGGGGGTTCCTGGAGCGGATGGAGGAGACCACCGCCCTGCAGCACACCCCCGAGCTGATGCGCCGGCCCAGGGCGAGGGTGGCCGGAAAGGGGGTGATCCGCCGGATCGTCAGGTCGAGGGCCGCCCGGAACCCGGGCGTCGGCCACGCGGCCATCTGCGCCCCGGTCCCGGCGAGTACGCGTGCGGGATCCCCGGTGGGCAGCGCCAGACGCATCGGCGCGAAGTGGTTGCCCAGTGCCCGCTGTTCGCCGGGCACCCTCAGGTCCATCGGGACCAGTGCGTGCACCTCCCGGTCCCCGGGCAGCGGCCACCAGGAGTCGGCGGCCAGCGCGAAGCAGGCGGCGAAGACCTGGCTGAGAGTGGCGCCCGGTTGCTTGACGGCCTCCACCTCCAAGGGCTCGGTCACCGCGTACGTCGCGGAACCCTCGGCCCGTGCTGCCGCCGGTGCCGGCCAGGGTGCGGTGGGCAGGGCCGCCCGGAGCACCGAGGCCGCCGCGGACGGAAGACGCGGCAGAGCGGGGAGGAGCCCGCCGCCCAGCAGGGAGCGGCGCCGGGCCCTGGGGCCGTCGCCGAACAACTGGTCCAGGGTGTGGGTGATGGCTCCGCCGTCCATCAGGGTGTGATGGCAGCGGAACACCAGTGCCCACCGCCGGGGCGCGAAGCCGGTGGCGATCAGGACATCCCACATCGGCGCCCCCGCCGGGGACACGGGTGGCCGCCGCCGGACCTCCCGCATCAGTCCGTCGAGCCCCGCGTCGGCCGCGTCGGCGCCGAGGGGGAGCAGGGCGACATGGTCGGCGGCCCGCACCCGCTGCGGCTGCCAGACGGGCCGCCCCGCGCGCTCGGCATAGCGGTGCCACAGGCCCGGCACCCGCCCCACGCGCGGTGCGAGGTGACCGGCGACCTCCGCCGCGCCGGGTGCTTCGCCCTCCAGGATCAGTGCCGTGGCGATGTACATCTGTGCCGCGTGTGTGAGCGGTGCCATCTCCATGAGCACCGCGTCACCGGCCTGCGCCGGTAGGGGCGTACTCGACTGCATGTGTTTCCTCGCGTCCTGTCTGCGGAACCGGTCCGCGCCCCCGTCTGCCGCACGGACGAAGCGGTCCGGGCCTCGGAAGCCCGTGCACGGACAACCGCGCCGGAGCCGTTCCGTAGCGCGCCGCCCGCACAATGCCCGGAGAGATCACCCGCGCAGGTGAGGGCGGCGCGCGCCGGTGGACGCCGGCGGCGGCGGGTCCGTGACCTCCCGGACCCGCCCCGCACCGCAGCAGGCCGGCACAACACACCCTCCGTGCACGACCGTTGACACACTTCCTCACGCGTCACTACCGTCACGGCAGGATTTCGGACGCCAGACGAAATATCGAACGGAACTCGACACGCCGGCCTGCTGTACGCCCCACCGACGCACAGCGGTACGGCCATTCCTAGGGGTCCACTGCCATGGAGCACTCGTCTTCCCCCCACCCGCAGGCCCACCCGTCCCGGAGCGTCAGCCGCCGCCGGCTCCTGGAGGGCGGTGCCGCCGGTTTCGGCGCGCTCGCCCTCTCCGGTCTCCCCGCCGTCCTGCCCACAGGCGCCGTCGCGCACGCGGACCCTGCCCCCGCGGCCTGGGAGCCGCCGGCCAACGGCCATCCGGAGTGGAGCAACAACATCGCGGTCTTCGACGTCGGTTCGGAGCCGCCCCACACCACGCTCATGCCGTACGAGGACGTCGGCCAGGCCCTGGACTGCGACCGTACGCGCTCCCCGTGGCGCCTCGGCCTCGACGGCACATGGAAGTTCGCCTACGCCGACCGCCCCGACGACCGCGACCCCGACTTCCACCGGACCGACCTCGACGACCGCTCCTGGGACACCATCCCCGTACCGTCCTGCTGGCAGCTGCACGGCTACGACTTCCCCATCTACTCCAACATCACCTACCCCTGGGCGGGCGCCAACGGCCTGGGCGAGGAGGCGCAGCCGCCGTTCGCCCCGACCCGCTACAACCCCGTCGGCCAGTACCGCCGCACCTTCACGGTTCCGCGCGGCTGGGCGGGGCGGCGGGTGTTCCTCCACTTCGAGGGGGTGAAGTCGGCCCACTACGTCTGGATCAACGGCAAGCCGGTGGGCTACCGCGAGGACTCCTACACCTCCGCCGAGTACGACATCACCCCGCACCTCGTGCCGGGCCGTAACCAGATCGCGGTGGAGGTCTACCGGTTCTCCGACGGCGACTGGATGGAGGACCAGGACATGATCCGGCTGAGCGGGATCTTCCGCTCGGTCCACCTCTTCTCCACCCCCGCCGTCCACCTGCGGGACTTCAAGCTCGAAACCCCGTTCGGCGACGACCACAGGTCGGCCGCACTGTCCGTCACCGCCTCGGTGCGCGCGTACGGCGACGCCCCCGGCAAGGGGACGCACACCGTCGAGACCCAGCTCTACGACGCCGCCGGGCACCCGGTCTGGTCCCGCCCGCTGCGGCAGTCCGCCGACCCCGGGTCCGTGCCGGCCGGGAAGGACGTGACCGTACGGGCCGACAAGGCCGTCGCCAAGCCGGTCCTCTGGTCCGCCGAGCACCCGTACCTCTACACCGCCGTCCTGCGGCTGCGTGACCCCGCCGGCCGGGTGACCGAGACGCTGTCGCACCGCGTGGGCTTCCGCACCTTCGCGATCGAGGACGGGCTGATGCGCGTCAACGGCAAGCCGGTCTCCCTGCGCGGCACGAACCGGCACGAGATGCACCCCGAGCGCGGCATGGCGCTGACCCGCGCGGACATGGTCAAGGACATCGAGACCGTCAAGCGGCTCAACATGAACACCGTCCGCACCTCCCACTACCCGAACAACCCGCTGTGGCTGGAACTGGCCGACGAGTACGGGCTGTACCTGGTGGCCGAGACCAACCTGGAGACCCACGGCATCCGCGACGCGTACCCGGGGAACCACGCCGACTGGACCGAGGCCTGCGTGGCACGCGCCAGGAACATGGTGCACCGCGACAAGAACCACGCGTCCGCCGTCATCTGGTCGCTCGGCAACGAGGCCGGCACGGGATCCGCCTTCGTCGCCATGCACGACTGGATCCGCTCCTACGACACCACCCGGGTCATCCAGTACGAGGGCGACGACCGCCCCGGGATCAGCGACATCCGCTCCGAGATGTACACCAGGCCCGCCCAGGTCGAGGAGCGCGCCGAGGACACCGCCGACACCCGGCCGTTCGTCCTGATCGAGTACTCCCACGCGATGGGCAACTCGAACGGCAACTTCAAGAAGTACTGGGACCTCATCCGCCGCTACGACGTCCTGCAGGGCGGCTGGATCTGGGACTTCGCCGACCAGGCCCTCGCCTGGCCCACGCCGACCCGCAAGCTGTTCACGGAAGCAGGCCCCGGCGCGGTCACCGGGGAGATCCTCGCCCCCAGCGGCACCTTCGACCGGGACAAGGGGGTGTACGGCGGCACCCTCTTCGCCCGCGACGCAGGGCACGACATCACAGGCTCGCTGACCCTGGAGGCCTGGATCACGCAGAAGGTGAGCGGCGGCCATCAGCCCTTCCTGGCCAAGGGCGACACCCAGTACGCGCTGAAACAGACCGACGGCACCCTGGAGTTCTTCATCCACGCCGGCGGCCGGTGGACCACCGCGAGCTGGAAGCTCCCGGAGAACTGGACCGGCACCGAGCACCACGTCGCGGGTGTCTTCGACGCCGAGGCGGCCACCGTGACCCTCTACGTCGACGGTGAGGCCAAGGCGACCAAGGCCGCCCCCGAGCCGCCCGGCAGCAACACCGCACCGCTCGCGCTCGCCACCGACGGGGAGGACCCGACCCGCGAGTTCAGCGGCACGATCCGGCGGGCGCGCGTCTACGCCCGCGCCCTGACCGCCGCCGAGCTCGCCTCCGGCTCCCGGGGCCCCGGCGACGACGGCGTGCGCTTCTGGTTCGACGCCGCCACCGTCGGCTTCGAGGAACGCAAACCCTCCGAGCGGACGTTCCTCGCCTACGGCGGTGACTGGGGCGACAACCCCAACGACGGCAACTTCTCCGGCGACGGCGTCGTCACCGCCGACCGCGGGCACACCGGCAAGGCCACGGAGATCAAGCGCGTCTACCAGGCGATCGGCGTCACAGCCGGCACGAGCGAAGCGGCCGCCGGACGGATCACCGTCACCAACGAATACCTGTTCACCAACCTCAGGGAATTCGACGGCAGTTGGGAACTAGTGGCCGACGGCACGGTGGTACGGCGCGGAAAGCTCACCCGCACCCAGCTGGACATCGCCCCCCTGGCCCGTAAAACCGTCACCGTGCCCCTCACCCTGCCCGCGAACCCGGCACCGGGCACCGAGTACTTCCTCCAGCTGTCGTTCACCACCAAGGAGCCCACCAGGTGGGCGAAGGCCGGCTTCGAGGTGGCCAGGCACCAGCTGGCGATCGGCGCCGGCAGCCCGGCCGTCACACCGAGGCCGCTGGACTCCGTACGGCCACTGAGCCACCGGGACGGCGACGACTCCGTGACCGTGACCGGCGAGGACTTCTCCGTCACCGTCGACCGGAGCAGCGGCGTCATCACCTCGTACGAGGCCGGCGGCGTCCCGCTGATCGTCTCGGGGCCCGCCCCGAACTTCTGGCGCGCCCCGACCGACAACGACATCGGCACCGGCCAGCCGGTCCGCAACGCCACCTGGCGCCATGCGGGCAGCGAGCGCACGGTGACGGGCGTCGAGGTGCAGACGCTCGGCGACCGTGCCGTCGAGATCACCGTCAGCGGGACCCTGCCCACCTCGGCCGAGTCCACGTACACCACCGTGTACACGGTCTTCGGCAACGCCGAGATCAAGGTCGACCACACCCTGCACCCGGGTGCGGCGGGACTCCCGTACATCCCGGAGGTCGGCTCCCTGCTCCTGCTGCCCGGCCGGCTGGACCATGTGCACTACTACGGGCGCGGACCGGACGAGAACTACTGGGACCGCAACAACGGCACCGACGTGGGGCTCCACTCCCTCACCGTTCCGGCGAAGAAGACCCCGTACCTCCGCCCGCAGGAGAACGGCAACAGGACGGACGTGCGGTGGGTGGCGCTGACGGACGGCGGCGGCAGGGGACTGCTCGCCTCCGGTGAGCCGCTGATCGAGTTCAACGCCTCGCACTTCACCCCGGAGGACCTGTCGGCCGGCATCCGGCACGACTACCAGCTCACACCCCGGGACGAGGTCGTACTCCGGCTGAACCACCGGCAGATGGGGGTGGGCGGTGACGACAGCTGGGGAGCGCCCACGCACGACGAGTACAAGCTGTTCGCCGACCGGGACTACTCCTACACCTACCGGCTGCGTCCGCTGACCGGCCCCGACGGCGCCACGGCGGCATCGCGCCGGCCGACCTCGACGGAGCTGCCCGGCTGACACGGGGACGGGCAGGGCCGTTCCCGGCGCCCGGGAACGGCCCTGCCCGTGGCTCACCAGTCGTGGACCGTCCCGTCCTGCAGCCGGTTGACGGGGAGGTACGCCGCCTCGTAGGGGTGCGCGGCGGCCAGTTCCTCGTTCAGCTCGACCCCGATGCCCGGCGCCTCACCCGGGTGCAGATATCCGTTCTCGAAGGTGTACGCGTGGGGGAACACCTCCTCGGTGAGCGCGGTGTGGCCCGAATACTCCTGGATACCGAAGTTGTGCACGGCGAGGTCGAGGTGGACGGCGGCCGCCATGCCGACCGGGGAGATGTCCTCCGGCCCGTGGATCGCGCTCTTGATCTGGTACTGGGCGGCGAAGTCGAAGAGCTTGCGCAGCGGCGTGACGCCTCCGAAGTGCGTGACGGCCGAGCGTACGTAGTCGATCAACTGCTCGGTGATCAGGGCCTGGTAGTCGTACACCGTGTTGAAGACCTCACCGATGGCCAGCGGTGTGGTCGTGTGGCGGCGGACCAGCCGCAGCGCCTCCTGGTTCTCGGCGGGCGTGCAGTCCTCCAGCCAGAACAGGCGGTACGGCTCCAGGTCCTTGCCCAGACGGGCGGCCTGCACGGGCGTGAGGCGGTGGTGCGCGTCGTGCAGGAGGGGCAGCTCCGGGCCGAACTCGGCGCGCACGGCCTCCAGTACGTCCGGCATGTGACGCAGATAGGCGTCGGTGTCCCAGTCCTCCACCAGCGGCCGGGCCTGCTGGTGCAGCACGGGGGAGCCGCTCGCGTCCGTGCTCGACACACCGTAGACCGCCTTCAGCCCGGGGATGCCGGACTGCACGCGGACCGCCGGATAGCCCTCGGCGAGGCGGGCCCGGACCGAGTCGAGGAGCTCGGGGATGTCCCGGCCGTTGGCGTGGCCGTAGGTGCCCACCCGGTCCCGGCTCGCGCCGCCCAGGAGCTGGTAAAGCGGCAGGCCCGCGGCCTTCGCCTTGATGTCCCACAGCGCCACGTCGACGGCGGCGATCGCGGCCATCGTCACCGGACCGCGCCGCCAGTAGGCGCCCCGGTAGAGCGACTGCCAGGTGTCCTCGACGCGGTGCGGGTCGAGACCCATGAGGAGGGGCACCACATGGTCCTGGAGATAGCTGACGACGGCCAGCTCCCGTCCGTTGAGCGTGGCGTCGCCGAGGCCGGTGAGCCCCTCGTCGGTCGTCAGCTTCAGGGTGACGAAGTTACGGCCCGGGCTGGTGACGAGGACCTTCGCGTCGACAATTTTCATGGGGGTACTTTCTTCCGAATGCGGTGGTGAGGGTGGTTCAGCCCTTGGTGGCGCCGGAGGTCAGGCCGGCCACCAGGTACTTCTGTCCGAGGACGGCGGCCAGGACGACGGGGACGGTGATGAGCGTCGCCGCTGCCATCAGGCCGCCCCAGTCGGTGCTCGCGTACGAGATGAAGTTGAAGAGGGTCACCGGCACCGTCTGGGTGCGGTCGTCGGCGAAGATCAGCGCGAACATGAAGTTGTTCCAGCTGAAGACGAAGGCGAGCAGCGACGCGGTCGCCGTCCCGGGGGCGGCCAGCGGCAGAGCGATGCGCCAGAAGGCCCCGAAGGCGCTGAGTCCGTCGGTGCGCGCCGCTTCCTCCAGTTCGACCGGCAGGCCGGCGAAGAAGCTGATCATGATCCACATGATGAGCGGGACGGAGACGAACATCTGGCTGAGGATCAGCACGGTGTAGGAGCCGACGAGACCCATCTGCGCGAACAGGTAGTACCAGGGGACGAGCAGGGAGATCGCCGGAACGATGCGCGCCACCAGGATCAGCGATCCCGTCCGGTGCATGTCGAACCGTCCGACCGCCCAGGCGGCGGGCACCGCGATGACGGCGGAGAGCACGGTCGAGACCACCCCGACCAGCAGGGAGTTGCCCATGGACCGGACGATCTGCCCGGCCTCGACGATGCTGCGGAAGTTCTCCAGGGTGGGGCTGAACCACAGCCCCACCGACGGGTCGGTCACCTGGACGTTGGTCTTGAAGGCGGCGGCGAACATCCACACCAGGGGCAGCGCGAAGACGAGCGTCACGACGGCGATGGCGATTCCGCGCAGCCACGACCGGACCGCGCGCCGGCGCAGGTGCCGGGCGACGGGGACGGGCACGGGGGTGACGGTGGCAGTCATGCGGTCTTCCTTCCGCCCCGGCGGCGCAGCAGCACCACGACGCCGATGATGAAGAGCGTGAACAGGACCAGGACGGCGGCGGCCAGGCCGTACTCCTGGTAGTCGAAGGTCAGCCCGTAGGCGTAGACGTTCAGGGTCTCCACCTCGAAGTCCGAGCCGCCGCCCGCACCCTTGGTGGCGTAGAGGATGTCGAAGGTCTTGAGGGCGTCCACCGCGCGCAGGACCAGGGCGGTGGCGAGCGTCGGTCCGAGCATGGGGAGCACGACGTGCCGGAACCGCTGCCAGCCGTTCGCCCCGTCGACGCGCGCCGCCTCCTCGGGCTCCTCGGGCAGGGTGGTCAGCCCGGCGAGCAGCAGCAACGTCATCATGGGCGTCCACTGCCATACGTCGATGAGCATCAGGGTCGGCAGCGACTGGCTGACCGAGCCGAGGAACTCCTGGCGGGGCAGGCCCACTCCGGCGAGCAGGTGGTTGGCTATGCCGTTGGTGGGGTCGAGGATCAGCAGCCAGAGGATGCCGATCGCCACCGGCGTGGTGAGCAACGGGATGATCAGGACCGTACGCACCCACCGCATGCCGCGGAACGGCTTGCGCATGAGCATCGCGAGGGCCAGTCCGAGCACCGTCTCCAGGACCACCGCCCCGACCGTGAAGACCAGCGTGCGCCGGGCGGCGGGCCAGAACCTGCGGGTGTCGCCGAGGGCGTCGGCGAAGTTCTGCAGTCCGACGTGGGCCTTGCCCGCGTTCACCGCGCCGAAGGCGTCGGTCAGGCTGAGGTTGACGGTGTAGACCAGCGGAAAGACGATCATCAGGCCGACGAACAGCAGCGCCGGGGCGAGCATCGTCCACTTCAGCCGCCGGTTGGCCTGCTCGAAAGTACGGGGGCGGCGCGCGGGGGCCGGTCCCGTGCCCGGCGCGGCTGCCGCGCGGGCGGGGGAGACCTCGGTGGTGGACATCAGGACTCCTTGTGGCGGTTGTCGCGGACGAGGAAATCGGCGAACTCCGCGTCGGCGTCACGAGCCACCGGTCGTACGTCGTTGCCGAGGATGCCCGCGACCAGGGGCCGTCCGACGATGTCCCTGGCCCGGCCGACCTGGAGGACCCGGGGCCGGTCGTAGCCGAGACCCCGCTCCGCGTTGAGCCGCATGGCCTCGGCGAGATCGGGCGGGAAGGAGGCCAAGGACTTCGGGTCGGACCACACCGAGCTACGGGCGCCGGGGATGCCGCCCTTCTGGAGCTCGGCGGTCATCTCGGTGCCGGCGGCCCACTTGACGAACTCCCAGGCGTCGTCGCGCAGCAGGGAGAACTTGCTGATGCCGAGGCTCCAGGACGGGATGTTGTGCGGCCGGGCGCCGGCCGGTCCGGCCGGGAAGGGCGCGAAGCCGACGGACTCGCGGACGGTCGACACCTTCGGGTCGAGGAAGCTGCTGTAGATGGCGTCGGCGTCGATGTAGAAGGCGGCCTTGCCCTGCGCGAAGATCGGCATGGCCTGTTCGAGGCTCATGTTGGTGGCGCCGGGCGGCCCCGTCCTCGCCAGGAGCCCGCCGTAGTACGCGTACGCGGCGAGGGCCTCCGGGGTGCCGATGCCGGACCTGCCCCGCACGACGAAGTCCCCGCCGTGGGAGTACAGGAAGCTCGACCACTGGGACACGGCGCCGCTGCGCTGGCCCCGGCCGACGAACCCGTAGAAGCCCTTCTTCTTGTCGGTGAGCTCCTGGGCGGCCGCCATCAGCTCCTCCAGGGTGCCCGGCGGTCCGCCGAGGTCCTGCACCAGGTCCTTGCGGTAGTACAGCGCCGGACGCTCGGTCACCACGGGGACGCTCAGCACCTGGCCCGCCGTCACGGAGGCGTCGCGCGGGGCCTTCTGGAAATCCTGCCAGGCGAAGTCCTCGTCCTGGGTGACGCGGTCGCTCAGGTCGGCCAGCCAGCCGTTGTGGGCGAAGAGCAGCTGCTCCTGGAGCGCGCGGACCATCATGACGTCCACATCGGTGCCCGAGGCGTTGAGCTTCACGTTGTAGCTGCTCGCCAGCTGGTCCGCGGTGAGCAGGGTCATGGAGACCCGCCGGCCGATGCGCTCCTCGAACTCCTTCGTACGGCGCCGGATCGCCTGGGACCACACATGGTTGATCGCCATGATCCGCAACGGGGTGTCCGCGGAGGGCCGTCCGCCCCCGGTCGTACACGCGCTGAGCGCCCCCAACCCGGCGGCTCCCGCGACTCCCGCCGCCAGCCTGCCGAAGGAGCGCCGGTTGAGGAGCTGGCTGCTCGTGGACATCGTCGTCCTCGTCTCTCTGCGCTGTCGTGCGTCCTGCTCACCCGGGGGCGTACCGCCTGCGGGGAGCGTCCGTTCGTCTGGCCCAACTGGTAGGACCAGTTCGACCAGAGACGGACGTTAGCAGGGGAGAGGCGTCCCGAACAGCCCTTTCGCGGGCCGGATTCACCGTGCCGCGCGGGCGGTGACCCCTACTGGACCGCGCCGTAGCGGTTGCCGGTCCCGTCCAGGAGTGCCTCGATGTGGTTGCGCGCCATGATGTCGACCTGGACGTCCAGGTCCTTCCCGTAGGTCCGCAGACCGAGCATCAGATGCTCGCGCATCCGTTCGCCCGCCAGGTCCACGTCACGGGCCTCGATCGCCTCGAAGATCTCGGGGTGGTGCGGGACCCCGGGCTCCCCGATCGACGGGTCGGAGTTGGAGCGGAGCATCATCTCGAACATCATCCCGCTGATCGACGAGAGCATGATCCTCAGGACCGGGTTCTTGCTCGCCTCGGCCACGGCGTCGTGGAACGCCATGTCGGCCCGGGCCTTGACGACGACGTCGCTCGCGGATTCCAGCGCGTCCCGGGCGGACCTCAACGCCTCGATGTCCTCGTCCGTCGCGCGCTCGGTCGCCAGGCGCACCGTCTCGACCTCCAGCGGCAGCCGGGCCTCGATCAGCTGCCGGACGGTGGGCCGGCCGGCCCGGTACAACGCGTCGTACCCCCGGGCCTGCCCCGAGCTCTGCTCACGCACGAAGGAACCGCGGCCCGGGGCCACCTCGATCAGGAGCTGGGCCTCCAGCCGGCGCAGGACCTCGCGTACGACGTTCCTGCTGGCGCCGAACTGGGCCGCGAGCTCGCGCTCCGAGGGAAGTTTGGTTCCGACGGGGATGTCACCGGACCGGATGTCGTGCTCGAGTTCGCGCGCGATCCGTTCCGTCAGGAGTCCACGCCGGTCGGGAGCTGCGGCCTGACCGGACCGCGCGGAGGAGGAAGAGGCGGACGGCTGCATCCCCGCAGCGTACAGGCTGGTCCCTGGCGGTACGCTGCCGATCCGGCCGAGCCCGGGGGAGCGGTCAGGCCCGCGGACTTCCCGGCCGGCTCAGGCACTTCCCCGATCGGCTCAGGGGCTTCCCGGCCGGTTCAGGGACTTCCCGGCACGGCTCACGGACTCCCCGGTACGGACGAGCCGGCCCGGGTGGCGTCCGCGCCCCAGCTCGCCAGCAGGAGCAGGGCGTCCGCGGACGCCGAGCCCGGCTCCGGGTGATAGACGACCACCGACTGCTCCGCGTCGTCGGGCAGGGCGAACGTCTCGTAGTCGAGCGTCAGTTCACCCACCAGCGGATGACGCAGCCGCTTCACGCCGTGGCTCTTCTCCTTGACGTCGTGCCTGGCCCAGAGCCGCCTGAACTCCTCGCTCTTCACGGACAGCTCACCGATGAGCGCGGAGAGCCGGGTGTCGTCGGGGCGGCAGCCCGCGTCCATCCGCAGATAGCTCACGATGTCCGACGCCTTCTGGTCCCACTCCACGAACAGATCGCGGTACTCCGGCTTCAGGAACGTCAGCCGTGCCCAGTTCCTCTCCTGCGCCGGCAGCAGGGACCAGTCGCCGAAGAGCGCTGCCGCCATCCGGTTCCAGGCGAGAATCTCCGAACGCCGCCCGATGACGTACGCGGGAACACCGTCCATCGTGTCGAGCAGCCGGCAGAGGCTTCCCCGCACCCGCTGCTGCCGGGCCGACGGCTTCTTCCTGTGCTGCTTGGGCTTCGCGAGGTGCGTCAGATGCGCCTGCTCCGCGTCGGTCAGCCGCAGCGCCGACGCGATGGCGCCGAGCACCTCCGCGGAGACGTTCTGGCCGTTGCCCTGCTCAAGACGTGTGTAGTACGCCACGGAGACACCGGCCAGCTGGGCCAGCTCCTCGCGGCGCAGCCCCGGCACCCGGCGGTGCCGCCCGAAGTCCGGCAGCCCCACATCCTCCGGCTTGAGCCGGGCACGCCGGCTGCGCAGGAACTCGCTGAGCTCGGCACGCCGGTCGAGGGCGTGCCCCGCGCCGCCACCGGGACCGGGGTCACCGGCGGGCTGCCGACCGGGTACAGGCTGCTCGTCCATGTGTCCAGTATCCACGGTCGTACGCACACCATCCTGACCCCGTCAGTAGTAGGACCACTGGACGTAGGCAGAGCCGTGGCCTGGGTGAACGCGGTCAGGTGGGGCAGGCTGGTCTGCGTGCCCGGACCGAAAGCCGCCGGGCGCAGGACCACCTCCTTAGGAGAATTCCGGATGACCACTGTCGCTGCGTACGCCGCCCCCTCCGCGAAGGCACCGATCGAGCGCACCACCATCGAGCGACGCCCGGTCGGCGAGTACGACGTCCTGATCGACATCAAGTTCGCCGGTATCTGCCACTCGGACATCCACCAGGCCCGTGACGGCTGGAGTGAGGGCATCTTCCCGATGGTGCCCGGTCACGAGATCGCCGGCATCGTCACCGAGACCGGCCCCGGCGTCACCAAGTTCGCCGTCGGCGACCGGGTGGGAGTCGGCTGCATGGTGGACTCGTGCCGCGAGTGCGACAACTGCAAGGCCGGCCTGGAGCAGTACTGCGCCAAGGGCAACACCGGCACGTACAACGCCCTGGACAAGAACGGCGACCCCACGTACGGGGGCTACTCCACGCACATCGTCGTCGACGAGAACTACACCCTGCGCATCCCCGACGGCCTCTCCCTCGACGAGGCGGCGCCGCTGCTCTGCGCGGGCATCACCACGTACTCCCCGCTGAAGCACTGGAACGCCGGACCCGGCAAGAAGGTCGCCGTCCTCGGTATGGGCGGGCTCGGGCACATGGGCGTCAAGATCGCGCACGCGCTGGGCGCGGAGGTGACCGTTCTCTCGCAGACCCTGCGCAAGCAGGACGACGGGCTGAAGCTCGGCGCCGACCACTACTACGCCACCAGCGACCCGAAGACCTTCGAGGAGCTGCGCGGCACCTTCGACATCATCCTGTCCACCGTCTCCGCGCCGCTGGACTTCGGTGCGTACCTCTCCCTGCTCAGGACGGACGGTGCGCTGGTCAACGTCGGCGCCCCGGAGGAGCCCATATCCGTCAACCTCTTCTCGCTGATCGGCGGCCGTAAGTCCCTCTCGGGTTCCGGCATCGGCGGTATCCAGGAGACCCAGGAGATGCTGGACTTCTGTGCCGAGCACGGATTCGGCGCGGAGATCGAACTGATCGGCGCGTCCGAGATCAACGAGGCGTACGAGCGGGTGCTGAACAGTGATGTGCGGTACAGGTTCGTGATCGACGCCGCGACCATCTGAGGACTCCCGTCCGAAGGCACTCTTAGCCGGTCCCGTCCGGGGGCCGGGTGCACGAAGAGGGCCCCGACACGCGTGCGTGTCGGGGCCCTTCACGTGCGAGGGGTCAGCCCGCGTCGGGGCCGAGCTGCGACCGCCAGCCGTTGATCAGCAGGTCGAAGACCGTCTCCACGGTTGCCCGGGGATCGTGCCTGCCCGTGGCCAGGGCCGGGATCTCCAGGACGAACCGTGCGAGCGCCGCGCACGCGAGGTCGTCCTCGTCCCGGCCGAGCTCCTCCGCGATCGCGGAGCTGAGCGCGCCCGCGTGCCGCATCCACATGCGCTCGCCGTACTCGCGCAGCGCGGGCGTCCCGTTCACCAGGGCCGTGAACCGTTCCCGGCGCGGGTCGGCGGCCAGCGGCACCCAGGACGCCAGTGCGTGGGCGCGGAGCGCCTCGACCACACCCAGGCCCTCGGGTCGGTCCCGTACCGCGGCGACCAGCTCCGCCTCCACATCCGCCTCCCGGTCGAAGACCAGTGCCTCCTTGCCCGGGAAGTGCGCGAAGAGGGTGGTCGTCGACACGTCGGCTCTCTCGGCGACGTCACGGACGCTCACACGTTCGAAACCGTGCTCCAGGAAGAGCTCCAGGGCGGCATCGGCGATGGCCTGTCTCGTCGCGGCCTTCTTGCGCTCGCGGCGGCCGACGGTCGGGGAATCGGGCATGAGATCACTGTACCCCAAGGCTGGAATGAAGCAGAAACTTGAACGGTTGCACTTATTGACTCGTTTCTGCTTTGGTTGCTTCAGCAGGGGTCGCCGCCCGTCCTGGTCGCGGCACCCGGTCATCGCCGTGCCCCGGCGCCCGGAACCCCGCCGACGAAAGGACCCCACCATGAACTCTCCGACGCCGCCGAACGCGCGGATCAGCATCATCGGAGCCGGCCCCGGAGGCCTCACCTGTGCCCGCATCCTCCAGCGGCACGGCATAGCGGTGACGGTGTACGACCGGGATCCGGATGCCGGCTCCCGCAACCAGGGAGGCTCCCTCGACCTGCACGAGGAGGACGGGCAGCTCGCGCTCCACGAGGCGGGCCTGCTGGAGGAGTTCTTCGCACTCGCCCGGTTCGAGGGGCAGGAGATGCGCAGCATGGACCGGACGGGACACCTCATCGGCCATCACCTGCCGGACGAGGGCGAGACGGCCAGGCCCGAGATCGACCGCGGGCAGCTCCGCGATCTCCTGGTGGCCTCACTCGCGCCGGGGACCGTCCGCTGGGGGAGTGCCCTCGTCTCGGTGGACGGACCGGCCGACGGGCCGCGCACCCTGACGTTCACCGACGGCACGGCCGTGGAGACGGATCTCGTGATCGGTGCGGACGGCGCCTTCTCCCGGGTCCGCGCGGCGGTGTCGGCCGCAGTGCCGCAGTACACCGGGGTCAGCTTCCTGGAGGCGTGGTTCGACGCCATGGAGACCGCGCACCCCGAGCTCTCCGAACTGGTCGGGAAGGGGAGCGCGCACGCCGGCGACGGTGAGCGGGGCCTCTTCGCGCAGCGCAACAGCGGGGGCCATATGCGGGTCTACCTCATGCGGCGCGTCCCCGTGGACTGGATCGCGGCGAACGGGCTGCGCCCCGGGGACACCGAAGGCATCCGCGCGCATCTGCTGGAGGCCTACGCGGGGTGGTCGCCGCAGATGCTCCGCATGATCACCGACAACGACGGCCCGTACGTCGACCGTCCGCTGTTCGCCCTGCCGGTGCCGCACACCTGGGAGCACACGCCCGGGGTGACGCTCCTGGGCGACGCCGCGCACCTCATGCCGCCGCTCGGCGTCGGCGTCAACCTCGCCATGCTCGACGCCTGCGAACTGGCGCTCGCACTCGCCGGCGCGTCCACCGTCGACGACGCGGTGCGCGGCTACGAGAAGACCATGCTCCCGCGCTCGGCCGAGCTGGCCCGGCAGCTCGAAGGCGGAGCCGAGCACCTTCTCGGCGTCCCCGACGCCGAGGGGGCCGAGCCGTCCGGCCACGCCCAGCCCTGACCGCACGTACGGGTCAGGAGGGGGTTCAGCGCAGCGCTGCCACCAGCGCGTCGCTGGCGGAGCACCAGACCTGCCGGGCCTCGCCGAAGCCCTGCTCCAGCAGGGTCTCGATGTGCCACCGGGTGAGGGTGGGGCGATCGCGCCGGCCGGCGTCCGCCCTGGGGCGCCGTGGATCGCCCAGCAGGGCGAACCGCTCGGCCGTGGCCGCGGCGAGGAGAGGATCGCGGGCCGCCGCGTCCCACCAGTCCGCCCAGTCCACGGCTCCCTCCCGCCGCTGCTGCTCCTGGCGCCCGGTGTGCAGGGTCCGGAGCGCCGCGTTGAGACGGGGGGCGGACCCGTCCTCCATGTGGTCGGCGTTCAGGAAGACGCCGCCCTCACGCAGGACCCCGGTCAGTGAGCCGTAGAGACGGCGGAGCGGCTCGGTGTCCAGCCAGTGCAGGGCGGTGGCCGTCACCACCGCGTCGTACGGCGCTTCGGGGAGGCGGCCGGTCCAGCCGGGGTCGGTCAGGTCGGCCTCCACGAAGGTGACGCGGTCGTCGCCCGCGAAGTGCCCGCGCGCGATGGTCAGCAGCGTCGGATCGATGTCCAGACACGTGGTGCGGGCGCCGGGCAGTCGCCGCAGCAGCCGGTCGGAGATGCTGCCGGTGCCGCACGCCAGGTCGAGGACGCGCGGGGCGGATCCCGCCACGGCCTCGACCGTGTCGAGCATGACCCGGAAGCGCTCCTCCCGGTCCGGCATGTACCACTCCTGCTGCCGGTCCCAACTGGTCTGCAGGCGCTGCCATGCGGAGGTGGCGGTCGCTGTCATGAGTGCGGCTCTTCCCTTCCGGATACGGTCTGTCCCGGCCGTCGCGGACAATCACCGTGCCCAGTATGTGCACTCGATGTGTTCTTACCACCAGCTCGCAACAATGCCGATCCATGGAATGGATCACTCGGCGTGAACGGCACCGCAGGCGGCCGGGTCCGTCAGCCGAGAGTGATGCGGCGGAACCGCCTCAGCGCGAGCGCACTGAACACGGCGGTGATGAGGCAGGCGCAGAACACCGCGTACGGCAGCGCGTGCACGACCGGCCAGGCGTCTCCGGCAGGGAAGCCGCCCGGCGGCGGATTGCCGAAGAGCTGCCGTACGGCGGTCGCGGTGGCGGAGACGGGATTCCACTCCGCGACCGTACGCAGCGGACCCGGCATGGAGTCCGTCGAGACGAACGCGGAGGAGACGAAGGTGACCGGGAACAGCCAGACCAGCCCGGCGCTCTGCGCCACCTCCACGCTGCGGGCCAGCAGCCCGATCGCAGCACCGACCCAGGACATGGCGAAGGCGAACAGCAGGATCAGCCCGTAGGCGAGCAGAGCGCCGGCCGCGGAACCCGCGATGCGCCAGCCCACCAGCAGCCCGCACACCGAGGTGACGGCCAGCGTCACCGTACTCATCGTCAGGTCGGACAGGGCCCGGCCCAGGAGCACGGCCATCGGGGGCATCGGCAGGGAGCGGAAGCGGTCGACGATCCCCTTGTCCATGTCGCCGGCCAGCCCGAGCGCGGTGAACGCCGCGTTGAAGGTGACGGCCTGGGCGAAGATCCCGCCCATCAGAAAGGTGCGGTACCCCGCTCCGCCGAGGCTCCCGCCGAAGACGTAGGCCAGCAGCAGGACGAACATCACCGGCTGCACCAGGGCCGCGACGACGGAGCCGGGGGTACGGCGCAGGTTGAGCAGATTACGCCAGGCGATGAGAGAGGAGTCGCGTGCCAGCCTCCGGGCGGCCTTCACCGGGCACCGGCGCCGAGAGCCTCGTCCGCCGGGCCGCCGGCCGAGACCGGCTGTCCCGTGAGGGCGAGGAAGGCGTCGTCGAGGGTCGGTGGCGCCAGGACGACGTCACGGACCGCGATGCTCGCCATCCGCAGGCAGCCAAGGGTGTACTCAAGGGTCTCCGCGCCATGGTCGGTGGTTACCGTGAACCGTCCGGTACGCGCATCGAGTTCGGGGCGGTGCGCGCCGAGGGAGGACAGGATGTCGCCGGTGGCCGCCCGCGCCCACGCCTCGGTGACCGTCAGGGAGAGCCGCTCGCCACCGACGCGTGCCTTGAGCTCGGCGGCCGAGCCCCGGGCGACCACTCCGCCGTGTTCGATGACGACGATGACGTCCGCCAGCTGATCCGCCTCCTCGAGGTACTGGGTGGTCAGGAGCACCGTCGTGCCCTCCGCCACCAGCGTCCTGACGGCTCGCCAGGTGTCGGCGCGGCCGCGCGGATCGAGCCCGGTGGTGGGCTCGTCCAGGACGACGACGGGCGGCCGGGCCACCAGCGCCCCGGCCAGGTCCAGCCGTCGGCGCATCCCGCCCGAATAGGTGCCGCTCCGCCGGTCCGCCGCCTCCTCCAGGTCGAAGCCCGCCAGCAGCTCCCCGGACCTGACGCGTGCGGCCCGCCGCCCCAGGCCGTAGAGCCGGGCGACCAGGTAGAGGTTCTCCCGCCCGGTGAGCTTCTCGTCGACCGCCGCGTACTGTCCGGAGAGCCCGAGGCTGCGGCGTACGCCCTCGGGATCCGCCAGTACGTCGTGGCCCGCCATCCACGCCCTTCCGGCGTCCGGCCGGAGCAGGGTGGACAGCACACGCACCGTGGTGGTCTTGCCGGCGCCGTTGGGGCCGAGAACGCCGAGCACCGTGCCGGGGGCCGCTTCGAGGTCCACCCCCGCCAGCGCCCGCCTGCTCCCGAATCTCTTGGTGAGCCCTTCGGCGCGTATCGCCGGCCGGGACTGCGGCTTGCTCATGAGTGCCTCTCCTCGCACGGTGGGACGGGCCGGACGGCCGTGTTCAGGCGACCCGCACGCGTGCGCTCCTGGGCGTGATGTCGGTCCAGTTCAGCTCCACGTACTCCAGGCAGGCGCCGTGCCCGGCCGGGCCGAACACCTCGTCCCAGCCGGCCGGTACGGGGGCGAAGGACGGCCACAGCGCGTGCTGCCCCTCGTCGTTGACCAGAACGCGGTGCTCGGTCCGGGGGTCGTCGAACGGGTTGGTCATGAGAGATCTCCTTGTGCGGTTCGATGGATGGAGCGCAGGGCGGCCGACACGGTGGCGCCGATCTGCGCCCGCGCGGCCGGGGTCATCATCTGGGCGTGCGCGCACGCCACGTCGTGGTTCTCGATGTGCCCGTCGATGTACGGGGCCCAGAGGCCGAGCCCGAAGGTGTCGGGCGAGCGGCCCTCGGTGGCGGTGAAGAACAGCACCGGACCGTGGAACGTACGCGGGGTGTAGGCCCGCATCAGCCGGGCCTGACCGGCGAAGTTGTCCACCATCGCGTCGATCGTGGCCGGTTCCAGGGACCCGAGCGGGCTGCCGGCGCGGCGGAACTCCTCCCGTACGGCGGCCGCTTCGACCTCCTCCGCCCCGGCCAGGGCCTCCTCGCCGACGCCGATGTTGGACAGCAGCGCCCGGAACACGGTGTCACGGCCGGCGCTGTCCAGGTCGTCCAGCGGGGCGAGCGGGAAGGCGTCCAGGACCGTCAGCAGAGCCACCCGCTCGCCCGCCTCCTGGAGCTGCACGGCCACCTCCTGGACGACATTGCCTCCGAAGGACCAGCCGAGGAGGTGGTACGGGCCGTGCGGCTGGACGCTCCGCAGCTCGGCCACGTAGACGGCGGCCATCTCCTCGATGCTGTCGGGGAAGGGTGCCGTGCCGTCCAGATTCGGCGTCTGCAGCCCGTACACCGGCTGGTCGTCGTCCAGGTGCGGGAGCAGTCCGCCGTACGACCAGGCCAGGCCGCCCGCCGGATGGACGCAGAAGAGCGGGGGCCGGCCGCCGGTGGTACGCAGCGGCAGCAGGGTCGCCAGCGGGTTGTCCCGTGCGCCGTCGAGGAGCCTTTCCGCCAGGGCCGCGACGGTCGGGGCCTCGAACAGGCTGCGGATGCTGACCTCCACACCGAGCGTGGTCCGGATACGGCCGATCAGCTGGGTGGCCATCAGGGAGTGGCCCCCCAGGGCGAAGAAGTCGTCGTCGATCAGCACCTGTTCGCGGTCCAGCACCTCCGCGAACAGGGTGCAGAGCACGTCCTCGCGCGGACTGCGCGGACCCCGGCCCGTGCCGTCGGCCACCTCCAGCGGCGAAGGGGCGGGCAGGGCCGCCCGGTCGAGCTTCCCGCTCGGCGTGAGCGGGATCCGGTCCACCACCCGCCAGCCGGACGGCACCATGTAGGCGGGCAGGTGCGCCGCCGCACGGTCCCGCAGGGAAGCGAGCAGAGCCGCCTCGGCCCCGTCCGGCACGTCCGCCCCGGACCGTACGCCGGGCACCACGTACGCCGCGATCCACGCCCCCGCCGGACCGTCCCCGTGGGCCACGACCGCCGCCTGTACGACGTCCGGGGAGGCCTCCAGGACGGCCGCGATCTCGTCGGGCTCGACCCGGAAGCCACGTATCTTCACCTGTCCGTCGGCGCGCCCGGCGAACTCCAGGGCCCCGTCCGGGGCGCGCACCGCCCGGTCACCGGTGCGGTACATCCGAGCCCCGGGCGGGCCGTACGGATCGGGCAGGAAGACGCGCGCGGTCTCGGCCGGCCTGCCGGGGTAGCCGAGCGCGGGACTGTCCCCGGCCAGGTAGAGGTCTCCGGTCACCCCTGCCGGCACTTGCTGCAGCCGCGCGTCCAGCAGATAGGCGCGGGTGCCGCGGACGGCAGTGCCGAGGACCGGGCGCGTGAAGTCGCGGACATCGGCCGTGAGGGTGTCGACCGTCGCCTCGGTCGGACCGTAGAAGTTCCAGCACCGCACGCCGGGCTGCTCCCGCAAGGCGCTCCACAGGGCGGGCGGTACGGCCTCGCCGCCGAGGACCAGGACGCCCGGCCCGGGGGCGGGAGTGGCGAACAGCCCCGCGTCCAGGAGCTGGCGGACATGGGTGGGGGTGGACTCCAGGACGTCCAGGCCGAGGGTGCGCACGGCATCGACCAGCGCCTCCGGATCGCGCCGGGTGAGGTCGTCGAGCACATGGAGCCGGTGCCCGTCGATCATCCAGAGCACCGGATCCCACGCCGCGTCGAAGGACAGTGCCGCCGTCAGGGCGACCTGGAGCCTGGGCTTCCCGCTCTCCCGCACCGCCGGGCCGAAGAGGTGGAGCCGGTGGTGCTCCAGCAGCCGGGCCAGCGAGTCATGACCGACGAGCACACCCTTGGGCCGCCCCGTGGAACCGGAGGTGTGCAGCAGGTAGGCGGGGCCTGCGGCCCCGGCCCGGTGCGCCGTCCCGGCCGGCAGCCGCGAGGCCGCCATGCCGTCGAGGTTCAGCCCGGGCCACTCCCCACGCACGCGGGCAGCGGTGGCATCCGCGGTCAGGACCGCCCCCGGACGGGTATCGGCCAGCACGGCGTCGATCCGGCCCTGCGGCAGCGAGGCGTCGACCGGGGCGTAGACGGCGCCGGCCTTCAGGACGCCGAGCAGGGCCCCGATCGAGTCGGTGCTCCTCGGCAGCAGCACCGCCACCACCTGACCGGCTCCGATGCCGGCCTCACCCAGCAGCGCGGCGATCCGGTCGGAGCGGCCGTCGAGCTCCTCGAAGGACAGGCTGCCGTCCGGAGCCGTGATCGCGATGTCACCGCTGCGCGCGGCGGCGACGGTCTCCGCGAACCGTTCCAGCACACCGGGCGGCTTCGTCCCGGTGGAGCCGCCGTCCCCGAGCGCCAGCAGCCTGCTGTGCTCCTCGGCGCCGATCAACGGCAGGTCGCACACCCGGGTGTCCGGTTCGCTGACGGCGTACGGGAGGAGACGGCCGAACCAGTCGGCGATCCGCTGCGCCGTGCCGGTGTCGAACAGGTCGCGGCTGAATTCCAGCGTGCCCTCCAGCACGGCTCCGCCGCCGGCGACAGGGCGCTCGGTGAAGGAGAAGGACAGGTCGAACTTCGCAGCCCCGGTGTCGACGCCCTCCACCTGGGCGCGCAGCCCCGGCAGGTCCAGACGCGGCGGGCGGTGGTTGTTCAGGCTGAGCATGACCTGGAACAGCGGGTGACGGGCCGGCGAGCGCGTCGGCCGCACAGCCTCCACCAGCCGTTCGAAGGGCAGTTCCTGGTGGGCGTACGCGGCCAGATCGGTGTCCCGCACCCGGGCCAGCAGGCCCCTGAAGGTGAGGTCCGGGCCGACGTCCGTGCGCAGGGCCAGCGTGTTCACGAAGAAGCCCACCAGCAGGTCCAGCGCCTCGTCCGTCCGCCCGGCCACCGGGGTGCCGATGACGATGTCCGAGCTTCCGCCGATCCGGTGGAGCAGAGCGGCCAGCGCCCCGTGCAGCACCATGAAGGTACTGGTGGCCGTCGTCCGTGCCAGCCTGACCAGGTCCGCCGTGGTCTCCTCGGTCAGACGCAGCGCGACGGTGCCGCCCCGGCCGCCGCTGGCGGCGGGCCGTGGCCGGTCGCTGGGCAGCGGGGTCTCCTCCGGGGCACCGGCCAGCTCGGCCTTCCAATGGGCGAGCTGGGCCGTGACCAGTGAGGCCGGATCCTCGGCGGAGCCCAGCAGACCGTCCTGCCAGAGCGTGTAGTCCGTGTACTGCACGGGCAACGGGGCCCAGCTCGGGGCGCGTCCGGCCGTACGGGCCGCGTACGCGCCGGCCAGGTCCTGTGCCAGCGGCCCCATCGACCAGCCGTCCGCAGCGATGTGATGCGCCGTCACCAGAAGCGTGTGCCGGTCCTCGGCGGTACGGAAGAGAGCCGCGCGCAGCGGCACCTCCCCGGCCAGGTCGAACGGCACCGACGCCGAGTCCCTCATCTCCGCGGCGAGAGCCGCGTCGTCGACCGGCGTGAGCGGCAGCGCGATGCGGGCGTCGCCCGGTGCCAGCACGGCCTGGTACGGCTCCCCGTCACCGTCCTTGATCAGGGTACGCAGGCTCTCGTGCCGGGCCAGCACGTCGCAGAGCGCCTGGTGCAGCGCCCGCCGGTCCAGGCTGCCGTGCAGGCGTACGGCGAACGAGATGTGGTACGCGGCCGTCCCCGGGTCCAGCTGGTGCAGGAACCACAGGCGCCGCTGGGCCGGTGAGAGCGGAGGACGGTCCGGCCGCACCGCACGGCGCAGCGCGGGCCGCGCCGTCCCCGCCTCGCCCAGCCGTTCGGCGAGGGCCGCCGGAGTCGTGGACTCGAAAAGCGCCCGTACGGGCATCTCGACGCCGAACGCGGAACGGATCCGGCCCACCAGCCTGGTCGCGAGCAGGGAGTGGCCCCCGAGCTCGAAGAAGTCGTCGTCACGGGAGACCCGTTCCTGTTCCAGGCTCTCCGCGAACAGGGCGCAGATTATTTCCTCCGCGGCGGAGCGAGGCAGCTCACCGTCGGCTGCCACGACCGTGACCTCCGGGGTCAGCGGCAGGGCCGCCAGGTCCACCTTCCCGTGCGAGGTCAGCGGCAGCACCGCGACCGGGACGATCGTGCCCGGCACCATATGGGCCGGGAGCCGGTCGGCGGCGAACGCGCGGAGCGCCTTGGCAGAGGGTTCACGGCCCTCGGCGGCGACCACCCACCCGAGGAGCCGCCCCTCGCCCCCGGCCCCGGGGCGCACGGCGACCGCTGCCTGGGCCACGTCGGGGTGACCGGACAGCACGGCCTCGATCTCCCCGGTCTCCACCCGGAAGCCCCGCACCTTGATCTGCCCGTCCGCCCGGCCCACGTACTCCAGCCGGCCCTCCCTGCGCCGCACCAGATCACCGGTGCGGTACATCCGGGAGCCCGGTGCGCCGTACGGATCGGGCAGGAAGCCGGCGGCGGTCGTGCCCGGCCGGTTCTCGTACCCACGCGCCAGCCCCGGCCCCGCCAGGTGCAGTTCACCGGTGACGCCCGGGGCGGCCGGCCGGAGCCGTCCGTCGAGCACCCGGGCCCTCACACCGTTGACGGACTGGCCCAGATGCGGACGGGAGCCGGGCACGATCCGGCCCATCACACTGTCCACGGTCGCCTCCGTCGGCCCGTAGAGATTCCACACCGTGACACCACGCAGCGCCGAGAGCTCCTGCCACAGCGCCTCGTTGACCGCCTCGCCGCCGAGGGCGAGAACCCGGGGGTGGGGCCGCCCCGGGGCGAACAGCCCGCAGGCGCGCAACTGTTCGACGAAGGACGGGGTGGTCTCGACGACATCGACCGCCCGCTCGTGCAGCAGCGCCGTGAGCGCCTCGGGGTCACGGCGCGTCGCGTCGTCCACCAGGTGCAGCTCATGGCCGGCGATCATCCAGAGCAGCGGGTCCCATGACGCGTCGAAGGTCATCGCCGCCGTGAGCGCGACCCGCAGGGGGCGGCCGTTGTTGCCGGCCTCGGCGGGGTACATCAGCCGCTCACGGTGACCCGTCAGCAGGTTGGCCAGCGACCCGTGCTCGACCACGACACCCTTGGGCACCCCGGTGGAGCCGGAGGTGTACAGCACATAGGCGGCGTCGCGGTCCCGTGGCAGGGGAGGGAGCGGGCCCTCCGCACCCCGCCACGGCGCCGCCCCGTCCATGAGCATCACGTCGGACGTGCCGGGGACCGCGGCCCGGGTCCCGGCCGTGGCCAGCACCAGGCGCGGGGCCGCGGTGTCCAGGATCAGCCGGTTGCGGGCCTGCGGGTGCGACGGGTCGACCGGGACGTACACCGCACCGGCGCGCAGCACGCCGAGCAACGCCACGATCTGCAGAGTGGTGCGCGGCAGCGCCACCGCCACCCGGTCGCCCGCACCGACACCGGCTGCCGAGAGCGCGGTGGCCAGCCGGTGGGCGAGCGCGAGCAGCTCACCGAAGGAGAGACGGCCGTCCGGCGCGACCACGGCGGTACGGCCCGGTTGCACCGCGGCACGGGTCTCCAGGACGTCCACCACCGTCCAGCCCCCGTCGGGCTCGCCCGGCCGCGTCGCCGACGCGCCGGTCAGCGGCCCGGCGGCGGGGCGGGGCAGCTCGTCCAGGGCGGCGGCACACTGTTCGGCCGTCAGGAACCCGGCGTCCGCCACCGGGCGGCCGGGATCGGCGAGCAGGGCCGCGAGCAGCCGGGAGAAGTGTTCGCAGAACCGCTCGGCCGTGCCCCGGTCGAAGAGGTCCTCGCTGAACTCCAGCTCCCCGGAGATCCCGGCCGGAGCGCCCGTCACGTCATGCTGCTCGACCAGGTCCCAGGTCAGGTCGAACTTGGCGCCCGACCGGCCCACGGACGCCTCATGGCTGACCGCCAGCCCGTCCAGGACGGGCTCGGGCGGAGGGGTGTTGTTCAGGCTGAGCATCACCTGGAAGAGCGGATGGCGGGACAGCGACCTGGCCGGGGCCAGTTCCTCCACGATCCGCTCGAACGGCACGTCCTGGTGGGCGTAGGCGGCCAGATCGTCCCGCGCCACCCGCCGCACCAGCTCCCGGAAGTCCGGCGCGCCGGAGGTGTCGGTCCGCAGGACGAGCGTGTTGACGAAGAAGCCGACCAGCTCGGTGAGCGCCTCATCGGTCCTGCCCGCCACCGGGGTGCCGATCGCGATGTCGGACCCGGCGCCGAGACGCGACATCAGGGCCGCCAGCGCCGCGTGCAGCACCATGAACGCACTGGCCCCGCAGTCGCCCGCGAGCCGGACCAGCGCACGGTGGTCCGCGGCGCCGATGCGTACGGGCACGCTCCCGCCGCGCCCCGAGGGCCGCGCCGGACGCGCCCTGTCCGCGGGGAGACCGCACTCCTCGGGCAGCCCGGCCAGCGAGGCCGACCAGTGGGCGAGTTGCCGTCCGGCGAGACTGCCGGGGTCCTTGACGTCCCCCAGCAGCCGGCGCTGCCACAGGGCGTAGTCGGCGTACTGCACCGGCAGCGCGGTCCACTCCGGCGCGGCACCGGTGCGGCGTGCGGTGTAGGCGGCGGACAGGTCCCGCATCAGCGGCCCCATCGACCAGCCGTCGGCCGCGATGTGATGCAGCGTCACGATCAGGACGTGCTCGTCGGGGGCGGCCGGGAACAGCTGTGCCCGCACCGGGAGTTCACGGGCCGGATCGAAGGGAGCGGGGTCCGGCAGCACGGGGTCCGCCGGCGCCATCACCCGGAGGGACGGCCGGGCCGACGCCGCGGGAACGATGTGCTGGCCGGGCCCGTCCGGGCCCTCGCTCACCACCGTACGCAGACTCTCGTGCCGTGCCACCAGGTCGGCCAGCGCGTGCGCGAGCGCGTCCCGGTCGAGCGCGCCGCGCAGCCGCAGCGCGACCGGCAGGTGGTACGAGGTGCCCGCGTCGCCCAGCGTCTCCAGCAGCCAGAGCCGTTGCTGGCCGAAGGAGAGCGGCAGCCGGTCCGGGCGCGGCCGGACCGCCGTGACGGCAGGACGGGCCGGTGAGGCACCGGAGAGCGCGGCCACCAGTCCGGCGGGGGTGGGCGACGCGAACAGCGCCCGGATCGGCAGCTCCACGCCGAACTCGCCGCGGACCCGCCCGATCAGCCGCATCGCCAGCAGCGAGTGACCGCCGAACAGGAAGAAGTCGTCGTCCCGGCCCGCCCGGGGGAGGCCGAGGCACTCCGCGAAGACCGCGCACATCCGTGCCTCCTCGGGGGTCCGCGGTGTACCGCCGTCGGACGCCACGGGCACTGCCTCCGGGAGCCCGGCCGGGTCCAGCTTGCCGTTCGGGGTGAGCGGGAGGCGGGGCACGGTGGCCCAGGCGGTCGGCACCATGTGCCCGGGCAGGGCCGCGGCGAGCGCGTCCCGGACCTCTGCGTGTCCGGGCGCAGCGGCTTCTCCGGTGGCGGCCACCAGATAGGCGGCCAGCCGCTCCGGCCCGTCCGGCGTCGAGCTGAGGGTGACCGCGGCGTCCTCCACCCCGGGCAGCGAACGCAGCACGGCCTCGATCTCACCGGTCTCCACGCGGAAGCCCCGTACCTTGACCTGCCGGTCGCTGCGGCCCAGGAACTCCAGCGTGCCGTCCCGGCTCCACCGCGCGAGGTCCCCGGTCCGGTACATCCGGCCTCCGGGCCGTCCGTACGGATCCGGCATGAAGCGCTCCGCGGTCAGCCCCGGACGCCCCGCGTAGCCGCGGGCCAGGCCTTCACCGGTGAGGTACAGCTCACCGGCCGCGCCCCGCGGCAGCGGGTGCAGCGACGGGTCCAGGACGTAGGCGCCCGCGCCGGCCACCGGTCGGCCGATGACAGGGGAGAGCCCGGTGATCCGGGTGGTCACGGCGTCGACCGTGGTCTCCGTCGGGCCGTAGTAGTTGAAGACCAGCAGCGCGGGGTCGCCCGCCAGTTCGCCCCACAGGGCGTCGTCGACGGCTTCGCCGCCCAGCGCGATGACCCGGGGCCGGTGCGCGGCGGTGGTGAGCAGCCCCGCCGTCAGCATCTGCCGAAGGTAGGTGGGGGTCGTCTCCACGGCGTCGACGCGTCGCTCGGCGAGGAAGTCCACCAGTGCCTGCGGATCCCTGCGCACGTCGTCGTCGACGAGGTGCAGCTCGTGCCCGGCGACCATCCACAGCACCGGGTCCCAGGACGCGTCGAACGAGGTGGCCGCACTGAGCGCGACCCGCAGCCGCCGGCCCAGGGCCTTCTCGGCCGGGGCGTGGATCTCCTGGCGGTGGTGAGCGAGCAGGTTGCTCAGGGAACGGTGCTCCACCACGACACCCTTGGGCCGGCCCGTGGAACCCGAGGTGTAGATGACGTACGCCGCGTCCTGGGGACCGGGCGGAACCGGTTCGCTCCGTTCGGCCGCCGTCGCCCCGGCGGGGTCGACCAGCGCCACGGTGCCCCCGGGGTCCATCAGCCGGGCGGAGCCGGCCGTCGCGACGAGCACGGCGGGCCGGGAGTCCTCGATCATGAAGGCCAGCCGGTCGGCCGGGTAGGACGGGTCGAGCGGCACATAGGCCGCCCCCGCCCGCAGCACGGCGAGCATCGCCACCACGAGACCGGACGACCGGGGCAGGCCGACGGCCACCCGGGTGCCCGGTCCGGCCCCCCGGGCGGCGAGCACGCCCGCGAGTACGTCGACCCGGCGGTCGAGCTCCTGGAAGGTGAGCCGGGTGTCCGCGCAGACCAGGGCCGTCGCGTCCGGGGTCCTGCGTGCCTGCCGTGCGAGCTGCTCGGGCAGCGGAGGACGTCCGCCCCGGTCGTACTCCGCGGGGATCCGGGCGGCCCCCAGGCCGAGGACGCGGACGTGTTCGTCGTCGTCGATCAGGCGCAGCGAGCCGACCGTGCGGTCCGGATCCTCGGCGAACGCCTCGACCACACGGCAGAAGCGCGCATGATGGCCCGCCAGCTCCTCCTGGCTGTGAAGACCGGGGTTCCCGAGCAGATCCACCTGCATGCCGCCGTCCGCGAAGGACGCGTGGACGGCGACGGACAGATCCTCGACCGGACCGATCGAGAGGTTGTGCAGCGTCGCGGGATGCGGGCCGAATCGCAGGGCCTCGTCGAAGGCGAGGATGTTCACGGACGGCCCGGCCAGAGGCGTCCGGCTCCCCGTCAGGCCGAGACGGTGGCGCAGATCCTCGGACGGCAGACGCTGGTGCCGCAGGACGGCGCGAGCCCCGGAGGAGGCACGCTTGGCCAGGTCGGCCAACCGGTCCGCGGGCGACACCGCGAGACGCAGCGGCAGTACGTTGCTGAGCATCCCCGGCGTGGACCGGGCGAGGGGGGTCCGGCGGCCGGTGACCGGGAGCCCGATGACGACTTCGCCGAGTCCCCGGCTCCGGTGCAGACAGACCGCCATGGTCGCCATGAAGAACGTCGGCCAGCCCGTGCCGGCCCGCCTGGCCGCCGCCCGCAGCCCGGCCGTCTCCTCGGCGGTGAACTCCCGGCGCACCGACCGCGCCCCGTGCCCGGGAGGCGCGCTCCTGTCCCCAGGACCCGTCGGCGTGGGTGCGCCGGCCAGATGGTCCGCCCAGAACCCCTCGTCCGCCTCGTGCTGGGGTGAGGCGCGGTAGGTGTCCTCCTCGTCGAGGAGGGCGGCGAGCGGAGCGGGGGCCCGGACCGGCGGGGCGGAACCCGGCGACTCGACCAGGGCGGTGTACACCTCGGCGATGCGGGCGAGCGCGAGCACCGCCCCGTAGCCGTCGAGCGCGAGGTGGTGCACCTGCTGGTGGAAGAGGTGATGGGTCTCGGAGAGACGGAAGAGCGTCATACGCACCAGCGGGCCGGTGTCGAGGTCCGCCGGTTCCGCGAGGCACTGCTCCATACGCCGTACGGCTTCGGCGCGCGGATCGGGGGATCCCGACAGGTCGACCAGAGGGACGTCGATCCCGACGTGCTCATGGACACGCTGGAAGGGGACCCCGTCCCGCTCGCCGAAGGTGCTGCGGAGGGCTTCCGTCTCGGCCGCGGTGTGGCCGACGGCCCGCCGCAGCAGTCCCGGCTCCATCCGGCCCCGGATGTCGGCGTACTCCGCCACGTTGTAGGACGGATTCGCCGGATCGAGCCGCTGGGCGAACCAGAGGCCCCGCTGAGCGGCCGTCAGGCGCAGGGTGTCCGGCCGAGTCCTGTCGTGCGGTGCGTCGGTCACGCGATTTCACCTCGGTGGCATACCTGCGGGAGCACGGACCGGGCCGGCCGGTGCCGGGAGCAGAGCGCAGCAGGAGGGCAGTCGACGACCTGCGCGTTGCGATGGCGAATCAGGCGCGTCCTGCGCTCCGTGCATACCGATTGCCCCCGATGGTCAGCTGTTTCCGTGCATTTGGCTCTCACATGAGTCGTTCGGAGGCGCATGCGTCCCGGATTGCCCATGTGGCACAGGTCACTTGAATCTTCTCGGGCTGTGCGCTTTGCCCGCGCATATCAGCCAACTCCGCGACGAATGTGCGCCAGGCACCCATCCGCAGGGCGTGCGGCAACGAACCACCCGCGTCCGATGCTCAGTCCGCGATGTCTGGAGAACCCATGAAGCTTCCCCCCACTGCCCTGCGTTGGGCGGCGGCGTCCGCCGCTGCGGGCGCACTGCTGCTGACGGCCGCGCCCGGTGCCGGGGCGGTGACCTCTCATCAGCCCACGCTGCGGCAGGCCGAGTCGATACGGCCGACCGGAGCCGACGGCGGGACGGCCGCCGGGGGCGCCGCTGCGTCCGACGCCGGGCCGCTCGGGTCCTACCGGGGTGTGCAGGGCGGCAACCTCTGCCTGCTCGCCCGGTGCACGGTCGGCGATTCAGGACCGGAGGGCCACGCGGGTCCCAGTAACACGCAGGGATTCAACCTCTGCCTGCTGGCCGCCTGCACCGTCCGTCCCTGAAGGCCGCTCGCCGTACGCCGTCCCGTCGGCCCCGTGCCGGATACCGGAACGTCGTACGGCGAGGTCCTCCGTGCCCGATACCGGAGTACGGCCCGGTCCTCCGTGCCGTGCACGGGAACGGCCTGAGGTCAGGGCCTCAGGGCCTCACAGTGATGTCAGGAGCTTCCCAGCAGTCCGCCGAGCAACCCCCCCAGCAGGTCCCCGAGTTGCCCGCCGGGTTCGGCGGTGTCCTCGCCCGCCGGTGCCCCGGCATCCGCGCCACCGGCGGGCGGAGCCTCGGATCCGGAGCCGCCCCCCGTCCCCTGGGCGGGTGGAGAAGGCTCGTTCACGGGCTCGCCCACCGGTTTGTTCACGGACCCCGCGCCGTCCGCGCCGGTCTGTGTGCCTCCGCCGGACGCGGGTCCGGAGGGCTGGGGCCGGACGGGAGGTGCGGAGGCCCCGGCGTTCGCACCCGGGTGCGCGGAGGCCTGTTCGAGGGGCCGCGGCGGGACGGGCAGGACGGCCACCGAGGGACGGGCCGGGGCCGGAGTCACCGGACCAGGTCTCACCGGCCCGGGTGCACCGAGCGCGGTTCCGGTGGCCGAGGCCGTACGGTCCGCGTCCTCGGCAGGTGCTGGCGGCTCAGTCGTCCCGCGCTCCAGCCCCATTGCCCGGGGCAGCTGCAGAAAGGGCGCGCTCGAATCGCCCCCGACCAGCGAGGCGGCCACCGTCGTGGCGTAGCAGACACAGCAGAGCGCCGTGACGGCCCCTGCTCGGCGCCACGTCCGGCTGCGCCTCCCGGTGGTGTCGACGAACACCGGTCGGGCGGACGGTGCGACGGTCCCGGCCTCCGGTGCGTCCGATGTATCCGGTGTGTCCCGCACGTTGCTCACTGTCGCGCCGGCTATGCCCATGTGCGTCTCTCCCTCTGTACGGGCCTGCCGGCCCCCCGCCGACGAGACCTCCCCGCCGGACTTCCCCAGGGAATTCGGACCTGTACGCCCTGCGGATTGGTCCGGCCGCGCCACAAAAGCACGCCGTACACGCGTCGCGCCTTTTGTGTGCTCCTTATGTGAAAAAGCAGCATGCGTGAGATGGCCGGAACCGGAGCGGGGCAGGGGCACTGTGCGGCCGGGAGGCCCGCTGTCCGCGCAGGGAACCGCGCACCTCCAGCGGCGGGCCTCCCGGACGCTTCCGTGGGCCCCGTGCGCTGCGGACGTCAGGGCGGCCGTGGGCGGCCTCCCCGTGCGGCGGTGGACACCGCTTCCCGCATGGCGAGACAGCCAGGCATGTGGAGGAGGGCCGTCCGTATATTCGTACGCATGTCTGCTTCGGCCCTGCCCCTGTGCCTCGCGCTCTTCGCGCACTCGGCCTGGTGCGTCGACGACGGCCTCTGTAGCGGCTGAATCCCGTCGGCAGCGCGTGACGCGCCCGTCGACAGCCGAGACCGCTGTCCGCCGAGCATCACCCCGGAGACCTTCGTGACCACCGCGCCTCCCGCCGGGCAGACCGCGCCGCCGCGCGCGCTGCCCGCCCTGTTCGTCCCCTCTCCCACCTCGGTCCCGCGACCCGAGGCACCGCCCCTGCCGCCGGTGCGCAGGGCCCCGCTCGTCGTGTCCGGGCTGCTCGCCGTGGCCCTCACCGCGTACGTGTGGTCCGCGCACGGTGCCAAGCCGGGCGTACTGCTCCTGCTGGGACTCGGCCTGGGCGTCGCCCTCTTCCACTCCCGGTTCGGCTTCACCTCCGCCTGGCGGCAGCTCATCGCCGTCGGCAACGGAGCCGGGCTGCGGGCGCACGCGCTGCTGCTCGGGACCACCGCGACCCTGTTCGCGCTGGTCATCGGCACGAGCACCGGCCTGTTCGGTTCGCAGCCCGCACCGTCCGCGGGGCCGCTCGGGACCGGACTGGTCGTCGGCTCCCTGCTCTTCGCCATCGGGATGCAACTCGGCGGTGCCTGCGCCTCGGGCACCCTGTTCGCCGTCGGCTCGGGGCAGAGCTCGATCCTTCTCACCCTCGGCGGCTTCATCGCGGGTGCCACCCTCGCCGCCTGGCAGTTCGACCTGTGGAAGGACCTCCCCGCCTGGGAACCGGTCGTCCTCTCCGACCACATCGGCTGGTTCGGGTCGTGGGCGGTGACGATCGCGGCGCTGCTCCTGGTGGTCGTGGTCACCCGGCGCGTGCAGGCCCGGCGCAACCCGCCGCCCCTCGGCACCGTGCCCTCGGCACGCACCGCGGCCGTACGGGCCTTCCGCGGTTCCTGGCCGCTGGCCGCCGGCGCTCCGGTGCTCGCCGTACTGGGTGCCGGCGTGCTGCTGGTGTCGGGCGGCGCCTGGGGCGTCACCAGCGCGTTCAGCCTCTGGGGCTCGGAGCTGGTGGGCGCCCTCGGCGGCCACCCGGAGAACTGGACCTGGTGGCAGCAGGCCGGCAACAAGGAGATGCTGGCGGGCCCCGTCCTGGCCGACAAGACCAGCCTCACCGACATCGGCATCATGATCGGCGCCGCGGTGGCCGCCGCGCTCGGCGGCACCTGGGCCCTGCACCGCGGCATCCCCTGGCGTACGGCCGTCGCGTCGGTGCTCGGCGGAGTGCTCATGGGCATCGGCGCGCGACTGGCCGGGGGCTGCAACATCGGCGCCTACCTGGCGGGCATCGCCTCGGGCAGCCTCAGCGGCTGGCTGTGGGGCGCGGTCGCCCTGGCCGGCACCTGGGTCGGGCTCAGGCTCCGCCCGCTGTTCGGCCTGGGCAACCCCAAGCCGGGCGACGGCGTCTGCTGAACAGCCCCCCGGCAGCGCGCGCACGAAGGGACGCCTCGCGGGCGAAAGACCGCTGACCGCCCTCCTCTACGATCGTCCCCGTGTGCGCAAACGTCATAATCGCTGAAGACGACGCCAAACAGGCCGAGCTGGTCCGCCGTTACCTCGAACGCGAAGGCCACGCGGTCACGGTGGTGTCCGACGGCCTGGCCGCGCTCGAACAGGCACGGCGGGGGAGGCCGGACCTGCTGGTGCTGGACGTGATGATGCCCCGGGCCGACGGGCTCGACGTGGTCCGCATCCTGCGCGCGGAGGAGCGGGAGTTGGCGGTCCTCATGCTGACCGCCCGGGCCACGGAGGACGATCTGCTGCTCGGGCTGGACCTGGGGGCGGACGACTACATGACCAAGCCCTACAGCCCGCGGGAGCTCATGGCACGGGTGCGCACGCTCCTGCGGCGCACCCGGCGCGAGACCGGACGCGAGGACGGCCACATACTCAGGGTGGGATCGCTCGCCGTCGATCCCGTGCGCCACGAGGTGGCGGTCGACGGCGTCGGGGTCGAGTGCACACCGGGGGAGTTCCGGCTCCTCGCCGCGATGGCCGCCGAGCCCGGACGGGTCTTCACCCGGGAGCAGCTGCTCGCCGAACTCCACGGCTTCGACCGGTACATCAGCAGCCGTACCGTCGACGTACACATCATGAACCTCCGTAAGAAGATCGAGCGCGCGCCCCGGCGCCCGGCCCGCCTGCTCACCGTCTTCGGAGTCGGCTACAAGCTCATGGACCCGCTGAAGGGTGCCCCGGGTGCCTCGGCGCGCTGAACGCGGCGGACCTCGCCTGAGGCTCCCCCTGCGCAAGAGCCTCCTCGGCCGGCTGCTGGCGGTGTCGGCGCTCGTCGCCGCCTGCTCGGTCGCCGCGACCGCGTGGCTGGCCGTACAGACCACCTCCGGCGCGATCGAGCAGGAGCAGGGCCGCAATCTCGCCGCCGACACTCGAGTCCTCGACGCCCTGCTCGCCTACGCGGCCGAACACCCCTCCTGGGACGGGGTGGACGCCACGGTGCGTGAGCTCGCCGACGCCTCCGACCGGCGGATCACACTGACGACCCAGAGCCGGCAGATCCTCGCCGACTCCGCGTCCTCCTCCCCGCCGCCACCCGCTCTGCCGCCCCAGGCATCCGCGGTCGTGGACCCCCTGTCGGTGGCCGCCACCACCGAGACGGAGGCGGGGGCAGGATCCGTGACGGTCGCGGCACCCGGCACGGACGGGGAGCAGCGCTCCGGCAACGACCGGGTCGACCCGCGGGCCGTCGGCCCGTTCAGGCTGCCCGAGGCCGAACGTACGTCGCTGAGGCGCAGCGCCGAGGAGACGGTGCGGTGCCTCAGCCGGTCGGGGATCGCCTCGGACGTCGTCGAGGGGCCGAGCGGGCGCCCCCGTATCCAGGTCGTGGGCAACGATCCCGACCGTATGCGCGGCAGCCGGTGCTCCACGGACGCCCTGGACAGCCCCACCGAGACGGAGACGAAGGCGCTCACCGCCCTCAACGACCTCGTCAACGCGTGCCTGGACCGGCAGGGCCGTGAGGACGTACGGCTCGATCTCGACCTCTCGTGGAGGACCGGCGAGACGCCCGGCGCCGCGACCGCCGCACCCGTACCGACGCCGGTGCCCAGCATCAGCGTCCCCCGGGAGGCCCTGCCCACGGAGATGGCGACCCCCGAACCGCTCGACAGCGAGAACGACCGCGACATCGCCTCCTGCGTCGGCATCGCCCGCCAGGAACAGCTCAGTTCGTACGTCGCCTCACCCGCGCTGCTGTTCATCAGCGACCCGCGCGGCGGCGCGGTGCCCGGCTTCGCGCTCTCCTCGGCCAACACGGCGAAGATCATCGGGGTCGCGGCGCTCGTCCTGGCCCTCACCGTCGGCGCCTCGATCCTCGCCGGAGCCCGGCTGGTGCGCCCGCTGCACGCCCTCACGGGAGCGGCCCAGCGCATGCGGGACGGTGAGGAACCGTCCCATGTGGTGGTCGCCGCGGACAACGAGATCGGCAGACTGGCCGCCGCCTTCAACGACATGTCGGTGCACCGCGCCCGGCTGGAGGAGCAGCGCAAGGTGATGGTCAGCGATGTCGCACACGAACTGCGCACCCCGCTGTCGAACATCCGGGGGTGGCTGGAGGGCGCCCAGGACGGCATCGCCGATGTGGACGCGGTGTTCGTCTCCTCGCTCCTGGAGGAGGCGGTGCAGTTGCAGCACATCATCGACGACCTCCAGGACCTGGCTGCGGCCGATGCCGGCGCTCTGCGTCTGCACCCCGAGCCCGTACGGATCGAGGAGCTGCTCGCCCACGCCGTGGCGGCCCATCAGGCGCAGGCCGACGCCGCCGGGGTCGCCCTCACCGTGACCGCCGCGGACGGGGACGCGCCGGCCCCCGAACTCAACGCCGACCCCGTCCGGTTGCGGCAGGCGATCGGCAACCTTGTCTCCAACGCCGTACGCCACACCCCCAAGGGCGGGCGCGTGACACTGCGGGCCTACGCGGACGGCTCCGGGGGAGAGGACGGCGAGCTGGTGCTGGAGGTCGCCGACACCGGAAGCGGCATAGCCCCCGAGGATCTGCCGTACGTCTTCGACCGGTTCTGGCGGGCGGAGAAGTCACGCAGCCGCCGCACGGGGGGCAGCGGCCTGGGGCTGGCGATCGTCCGCAAGCTCGTCGAGGCGCACGGCGGGACGACCGGCGTGGTCAGCACGGTGGGCCGGGGCTCGGTGTTCACCCTGCGCCTGCCGGCGGCAGGCCCTGATCCGATGAACACGGCGGTCTGACAGCTTCCTCACAACTTCGCTCCAGTCTGAGGACATGCCCGGCGCCCGACGCGCATCCGCGCGGGGGCCCCACCAACGCCGGGCCGGAATCGGAGTTCTTCATGTCCCTTCGTCCCACCCTGCGCACCGCGGTCCTCGCCGCCGTCGGCCTCGGCGCGGTCCTGCTGCCGGCCTCCGTGGCCGCCGCCGACGACTCGCCCACGCCGGTACCCGCCGAGCGCACCGAGAGCCCCACCCCCGCGCCCGGAACCGCGGAGCCCGCCGAGAGCGCCACCCCCACCCCGGCTCCCGCCGAGCCCACCGAGGTGGCGACCCCGGTCCCCGCCGAGTCCGTGCCGGCCGGCACGGTGCCGCGAGGCGGCGTCGACGCCGGCGAGCGTCCGTCCGAGGGCTCCGGCGCCACCGCGCTGTACGGCTCCGCGGCTGGCGCGGTCCTGCTCGCGGGCGGCGGCGTCCTCGTGCTGCGCCGCCGGTCCGCCGCACAGCGCAACGGCTGATCCCGCACGGTGGCGCCGCACCCCGCCCGGGGTGCGGCGCCACCCGCCGTTCCCCCCTCCCGCCTACGCTCGTCCCCGCACCGGAGTGCTCATGCCCTTGACAACGAACTCGTCCTGGCGGACCGCCGTGTCCGTGGCGGCAGCCGGCCTGCTGCTCGCCGCCGTCACCGGCTGCGGCGGGGCCGACACGCCCGCGCCCACGGCCGCCGCCGGCACGGCCTCGGACGCGTCCCCCTCCTCGGAGGCCCCCAAAGCGCCCGCACCGACGCGGCTGACCGTCCCCTCGCTCGGGATAGACAGCTCGCTGCTGCGGCTGGGACTCAACGAGGACGGCACGGTGGAGGTCCCGCCGGCCGACCAGGGCATGACGGCCGGCTGGTACGCGGGCGGAGCCGTACCGGGCGAGCCCGGTGCCGCGGTCCTCATCGGCCACAACGACACACGGTTCGGCAAGGCCGTCTTCCACGAGCTGCACACCATCGCCGAGGGTGCCGACATCGCCGTCTCCGCCGGGGGAGGGAAGGCGGCCCACTTCACGGTCACCGGCAAGGAGACCGTCCGCAAGAACGCCTTCCCCACCGAGAAGGTCTACGGAGCCACCGACGAGCGCGTGCTCCGGCTGATCACGTGCGACGGGGCCTTCGACGCCGACGGCCACCCCGTGGACAACCTCATCGTCTACGCGACGCTGCGCTGACCCGAGGCCGGCCGGAAGCCCCGCCGGCCGGCTCCCCGGCACCTCACGGCGGTGCCGGTTCCGCCCCGCCCCACGGCGGGGCGTGCTCCGCGCGGGTGACGGCGACCAGGGCCAGATCGTCGGCCAGGACGCCGTCCGTATGGGTGTGGACCGCCTGGGCGAGCCTGTCCACGACGGTCGCCGGCCCGTGGCGCCAGGACCTCAGCAGATCCTCGTCCGGTGTGTAGAAACGTCCGCCGGCGTCCCGGGCCTCCAGGAGCCCGTCCGTGCACAGCAGGAGCAGACTCCCCGGACCGAAGGGACGCACCTCGTCCACCCATGGGCCCGTGTCGAATTCACCGAGCCCCAGAGGCATTCCGGGATGCTCGGGCTCCCAGACCCGCAGGACGGTCCCGCTCACCAGGAAGGCCGGACAGTGCCCCCGGCTGATGAGACGCACCTCCGTACCGTCGTCCGGGATCTGTGCGACGGCGGCGGTGATGAAGTGCTCGCCGCTCGCCTCGTCCCCGCCCTCGCCCCCGCCGCCGACCGCCGCGGCCTCCCGGATGTGGCGGGTCACCGCCTGGTCCAGATGGCGGGCCAGCTCGGGCAGGGTCGGGGTGTGGTGGGCCGCCTCGTGGAAGCTGCCCACCAGGGCGGCCACGCTGGGAATGGAGTTCAGCCCCTTGCCGCGCACGTCACCGATGAGCAGACGTACGCCGTACGAGGTGTGCTCCGCCGCGTACAGGTCACCCCCGACGGAGGCCGCCGCGGACGCGGCCTCATAGCGGACGGCGACCCAGGTGTTCCCCCACCAGGACCGCACGGGCGGGAGCACGGCCCGCTGGGCGCTCTCCGCCACCCGCTGGGCTCCCAGGAGCTGGTCCCGCAGGAACAGCCGCAGCCTGCACAGGGGTACGGTCGCCCACGCGAGGACCACGAGCGCGACGTAGTCCACGACCGCGTGCTGGCCGTCCGAGGGCAAATGCCTCACAGGAGGAAGACCAGGCCCGCCACACTGTTGAGGGCGGCCACCCAGACCACGGCCCGCAGCGAGTACACACAGGCCGCGATCATGGAACTGAGAATCAGGAACACGTCCCCGCTGTACGCCCCCGGCGTGGGCAGGTCGATCGCCAGCCCGAGCACCACCAGGACCAGGGGCGCGAACCGCGTCCACCGCGGGAGCAGGTCGCTCTCGCTCTGCGGCGCGTGCGACGTCAGCCCTGTCGTGGCGCGGTTCGGGCTCACGGCATCGCCTCCGGGACGGAACAGGCAGGCTGCCGCCCGGCAGGCACTGCTTCCTCACTCGACCTTCGCGCCGGAAGCCCTGCCCCGCACGCGGAACGGGTGCCGAGGAGCGAGGCGAGCCACCGACGCGGACCGCCGCGACTCTTGACGAGTACACGTACGCGGACCAAGAATGATCGCGCAGTGCGTATGACAACGTTGTCTATGTCCGAGAGGCGCTCATTCCATGAGATGGACCCACTGGATTCGCGGTGCGGGGACGGCGGCCGCCACGGCAGCCCTCCTCGGCGGCGCCGTCGCCGTACCCGCCGCTGCGGACGGGGGAGGGCACGCCGAGCGCGGCCGGCTCACCGATCTCGTCAACCCGTTCATCGGGACCGAGAACGAGGGCAACACCTACCCCGGCGCCGCGGTGCCCTTCGGCATGGTGCAGTTCTCGCCCGACACCGGGCACAACACCGGCTACGACTACTCGGAGACCCACATCCGGGGCTTCTCCACCGTCCACATCTCCGGCGTGGGATGCGGCCTGGGTGGTGACCTCCCGGTGCTCCCGACGACCGGCGACATCACCTCGACGGACAACGCCGCCTACGCGGCGGAGTTCAGCCACGACGACGAGAAGGCCGGCCCCGGCACCTACGAGGTGGGGCTCAAGACGGGCATCAAGGCCGAGCTGAGCGCCACCGAGCGCACCGGCGTGCAGCGCTACACCTTCCCCGCCACCGGCAAGGCCAACGTCCTCGTCAACGCGGGCCAGTCCCTGCACAAGACCCTGAACACCGAGGTCGAGATCCTCGACCACCGCACCGTACGCACGGCCATCACCGGCAGCGGCTTCTGCCAGGACACCAAGCCGTACACCGTGTACACGATCACCCGCTTCGACCGGCCGTTCACCACCTCCGGCACCTGGAAGGGCGACAAGGTCACCGAGGGGTCGACCTCCTCGTCCGCGGCCGCCGAGCGCAACGGCGCCTTCCTGCGCTTCGACACCACCAAGGACCGCACCGTCGAGGCGACCACCGCGATCTCCTACGTGGACGCCAAGGGTGCCGCCCTCAACCTCCACGCCGAGGGCGGCCGCTCGTACGACCGTGTCGCACGCGCCGCGCGGGCCGCCTGGGAGGACCGTCTCGACGACGTCCGCGCCAAGGGCGGCAGCGAGACGCTGCGCCGGACCTTCTACTCGTCCCTCTACCGCTCGTTCCTCGCGCCGAACATCGGCAGCGACGTCGACGGCCGCTACACGGGCTGGGACCAGGAGATCCACCGCGCCAAGGGGTTCACCTACTACCAGAACTGGTCGCTCTGGGACACCTACCGCACCCAGGCCCAGCTCCTCTCGCTGCTCGCCCCGCACGAGTCCCGCGACATGGCCATCTCCGTCATCAAGATCGACGAGGACAGCGGCTGGCTGCCCAAGTGGGGCTACGGCACGGTCGAGACGAACATCATGACGGGTGATCCGGTCACGCCGTTCCTCACCAACGCCTACCAGCAGGGACTCCTCAAGGGGTACGAGGAGAAGGCGTACCGCGCGCTGAAGAAGAACGCCGACGGTGTGCCTCCCGCGGACTCCGCCCCCGTGGGCCGCGAGGCCAACAAGGAGTACCTCGCGGACGGCTTCGCGCCGTACATCAAGGACCGCGCGCACGTGAAGCCGGGCGACTCCGACTACGACCACGGTGCCTCCGCGACCCTGGAGTACGCGCTGTCCGACGCGATGCTCGGGCAGATGGCGAAGGAGCTCGGGCACCCGGACGACGCCGCGCGGTATGCGGCGCGGGCGCAGAACTACCGCAAGATCTTCGACAGTTCGACCGGCTTCTTCCGCGCCCGGGACGCGAGCGGCGCCTTCACCGGCCCCGTCGACCCGGCACAGAGCGAGGGCTTCCACGAGGGCACCTCCTGGCAGTACCAGTGGCTGGTCCCGCAGGACCTGCCCGGCATGGTCTCCCTGATCGGCGGCACCGACGCCGCGAACGAACGGCTCGACTCGTTCTTCGCGTACGAGCAGCTGCTCCAGGACCCGGCGAAGACCGCCCGCGAGGTGTGGGTGAACGGGCCGTACGACTACTACAACGCGGACAAGTACAACCCGCAGAACGAGCCCGACCTCATCGCCCCCTACACCTACCTGTCCACCGGCCGGCCCTGGCAGACGACCGACGTGGTGCACGCCGCGCTCACACTCTTCACGGACACCCCGACCGGCATGACCGGAAACGACGACCTGGGGACGATGTCCGCCTGGAACGTCCTGTCCTCGATCGGGATCTTCCCGGTCCAGCCGGGCACCGACACCTGGGGCCTCTCGACCCCGGTCTTCGAGCGGGTCGACCTGACCCTGGACCGGCGCTACTACCCCAAGGGCAGCCTGACCGTCAGGGCTCCCGGCACCTCCGACACCTCGCGCTACATCCAGTCGGCCCGGGCCGACGGGGCGGCGTACGGGAAGACCTATCTGACCACCGAGGACATCCGCGGCACACGCGACCTGTCCTTCGAGGTCGGTACGGAGCCCTCGGAGTGGGGCACCTCGGCGGACGCCGCACCGCCCGCCCTGAAGTGACGCCCTGAGCGGACCCAACCCAGGAACGCAGGACCCGCCCCTCGCCGGGGGCGGGTCCTGCGCCGTGCGGGCCGGTCCGCTCAGCCGTTGAAACGGTCCGGGTCGAACCCGGTGCGCTCGTCGCGGTTCAGGGCGTTGATCTCGCCGATGTCCCCTTCGGTGAGCTCGAAGTCGAAGAGGTCGAAATTCTGCTGGATACGCCGCAGCGTCACCGACTTGGGGAACACGATGTCCCCACGCTGGAGATGCCAGCGCAGCGTGACCTGCGCCGTCGACTTCCCCACCCGCTCGGCGATACGCGTCAGCGCCGGGTCGTCGAGCACCTTGCCCTGCGCGATCGGCGACCACGCCTCGGTGGCGATGCCGTGTTCGGCGTCGAAGGCCCTGACGGTGTCCTGGGTGAGGTACGGATGGACCTCGATCTGGTTGACGGCGGGCACCACCGTGCTGCCGTCCAGCAGCCGGCGCAGGTGGTGCGGCTGGAAGTTCGAGACACCGATGGCCTTGACGCGGCCCGAACGGTAGATCTCCTCCAGCGCCTTCCAGGTCTCCACGAAGTCACCCTTGTCGGGCAGCGGCCAGTGGATGAGGAAGAGGTCCAGATAGTCCAGCCCCACCTGGTCCATGGTGCGCTCGAACGCCTGGAGGGCGTCGTCGTACGCATGGGCGTCGTTGTTCAGCTTGCTGGTGACGAAGACGTCGGCACGGTCGAGACCGGACTCCCTGACCGCCTGGCCGACCTCCCGCTCGTTGCCGTACATCTGTGCCGTGTCGATGTGCCGGTAACCGGTCTCGAGCGCGGCCAGCGTGGTCTCGCGGGTGTCCTCGGGAGGGATCTGGAAGGTCCCGAAGCCGAGCTGGGGGATCTCCACACCGTTGTTGAGCGTGATGGCGGGTACAGAGGGCACGGATGACTCCTTCTCGTGGGTGTCGGTCGGGGCCGGTGTACGGGCGGCGGCTCGCGGCACGCAGCGGAGCGCTGTGTTCCGCCCTCCCTGCGGCGTACCCGCCATCAAACAGCACAAACAGGTCGAAATGACGGAATACGTGCCCGGCTGAGCGAGACATCCGGCCGGGGCGGAGGTGGCTGGGGCAGGGGCGGCCGGGGCAGGGGCGGCCGGGGACGGGACACCCCCCGGCCCCGGCCGCGGGGACACCCCCGGCCCCGGCCGCCCCGGAGCGTCAGGGCGCCGACAGCTCCCCGCGGACCGTGCGGGCCGCCGCCACGAGGTTCTCCAGCGACGTACGGGTCTCCGGCCAGCCGCGGGTCTTGAGCCCGCAGTCCGGGTTCACCCACAGCCGCTCGGCCGGGATCGCCTTCAGCCCGGTGCGCAGCAGCTCGGCCGCCTCCGCGGCACTCGGCACCCGGGGCGAGTGGATGTCGTACACGCCGGGTCCCGCCTCACGCGGGTATCCGTGCTCCGCCAGCTCGTGGGCGACCTGCATGTGCGAGCGGGCCGCCTCCAGGCTGATCACGTCCGCGTCGAGGTCGTCGATGGCCTGGACGATGTCACCGAACTCGGCGTAGCACATGTGTGTGTGGATCTGCGTGTCCGGCCGCACTCCGCTGGTGGTGAGGCGGAACGACTCCGTCGCCCACGCCAGATAGGCCCCGTGGTCGGCGGCGCGCAGCGGCAGTGTCTCGCGCAGCGCGGGCTCGTCGACCTGGATCACCGAAGTCCCCGCGGCCTCCAGGTCGTTCACCTCGTCCCGCAGGGCGAGGGCGACCTGCCGGGCGGTGTCGCCGAGGGGCTGGTCGTCGCGGACGAAGGACCAGGCGAGCATCGTGACCGGCCCGGTGAGCATGCCCTTGACCGGACGGCCGGTGAGGGACTGGGCGTACGTCGTCCAGCCCACCGTCATCGGCGCCGGGCGGGAGATGTCACCGGCCAGCACCGGCGGGCGGACATAGCGGGTGCCGTACGACTGGACCCAGCCGTGCTGCGTGGCGAGGTACCCCGTCAGCTGCTCCGCGAAGTACTGGACCATGTCGTTGCGTTCGGCCTCACCGTGCACCAGGACGTCCAGGCCGGTCTTCTCCTGGAAGGAGATCACCTCCTGGATCTCGGCCTTGATGCGCTCCTCGTACCCGGCCGCGTCGATGCGTCCGGCCCGCAGATCCGCGCGGGCGGTGCGCAGTTCGGCGGTCTGCGGGAACGAGCCGATGGTGGTCGTCGGCAGCAGGGGCAGCCCGAGGTGCGCGCGCTGGGCTGCGGCCCGCTCCCCGTACGGCTGGGAGCGGCGGGCGTCGGCCTCGGTGACCGCCGCGGTCCTGGCCCGTACGGCGGGGTCCCGGGTGACGGGGGAGTGCGCGCGTGAGGCCAGGTCGGCCCGGTTGGCGGCCAGTTCGGCGGCGATGGCCCCGGTGCCCTGGGTGAGGCCCCTGGCGAGGGTGACGATCTCGGCGGTCTTCTGCCGGGCGAAGGCCAGCCAGCGCAGGACCTGCGGCTCGATGTCCCGTTCGGCGGCGGTGTCGAGAGGGACGTGCAGCAGGGAGCAGGAGGGCGCCACGTCGATGCGTCCGGCGAGCCCGAGCAGCGTGCCCAGCGTGGAGAGCGACTTCTCCAGGTCGTTGATCCAGATGTTGCGGCCGTTGACCACACCGGCGACCAGCCGCTTGCCGGGGAGCCCGCCGACGGCCGCCAGGGCGTCCAGATTCCCGGCGGCGGCCTCGGTGAAGTCCAGCGCGAGCCCGTCCACCGGCGCCTTGGCCAGGACGGTGAGGGCCTCGCCGAGCCGGCCGAAGTAGGAGGCGACGAGCAGCCTGGGCCGGTCGGTGAGCGAGCCGAGACGGTGGTAGGCGCGCTCGGCGGCGTCGAGTTCGGCCCGGGTACGGTCCTGGACGAGTGCGGGCTCGTCGAGCTGCACCCATTCGGCTCCGGCCGCGCGCAGATCGGCGAGCACCTCGGCGTACACCGGCAGCAGCCGGTCCAGGAGGGTGAGCGGGTCGAAGTCGGCGGCCACACCGGGGGCGGGCTTGGCCAGGAGCAGGTACGTGACCGGGCCGACCAGGACGGGCCGGGCAGCGGCCCCCAGAGCGACGGCCTCCTTGAGCTCGGCGACCTGCTTGGCGGAGTCCGCGGTGAACACGGTGTCGGGGCCCAGCTCCGGGACCAGGTAGTGGTAGTTGGTGTCGAACCACTTGGTCATCTCCAGCGGGGCGACGTCCTGCGTGCCGCGTGCCATCGCGAAGTAGCCGTCCAGCGGATCGGCGGCGACAGCCTCCCGGTGGCGGTCGGGGACGGCCCCGACCATGACGGTGGTGTCCAGCACATGGTCGTAGTACGAGAAGTCCCCTGTCGGGACCTCGTCGACGCCGGCATCGACGAGCTGCCGCCAGTTCGTACGGCGCAGATCGGCCGCCGTGGCGCGGAGGGCGTCGGCGGTGACCCGCCCCTTCCAGTAGCCCTCGACGGCCTTCTTCAGTTCCCGGTTCTGTCCCTGCCGGGGGTAGCCGTACACAGTGGACTGCGCTGTGGCGGTCGCGTGCTCGGTGGTCACGGAGATCTCCTTCGCGAGATGAATCCCTGAGATCCCGGCGACGGGACGAGGACGCGAAGGGGTGACGTACCGGACGAAACACGTCGGACGACGCGGAGATCCGCCAGGTATGCACGCCGACCCGCCCACGAGGTCACCGGGATGTCCGCGCACGAATCGTCCGTGCGCGGGCAGATGGCAGGTCTTCGGACTCGCGGGCACGTCCTGTGTGAGGACACCTAATGGCCGTCGCTTCCCAGGTCCGGTTCATCGGACCCAGTGCTCATGACGGCGGTCGTTCCCGCTCACCGCTGCGGGGCAGTCCCGGAATTCCACCGGGTTCCCTCTTACGACGCATCCCGCCTGGCGGACGGGGCGAACCAGCTGCACCCGCAAGCCTACGGGTCCTTCGGAGCGCGCGGCGCCCCAGGTCCAGCATGCGGATGGGCCCTCGCGGACCCACGCGGCCCCGTGTCCGCGGCCCAGACGCGCTGGAGAGCGCGGTAGTCGATGACCGTGACGCCCGCGCGGGCCACCGCCTCCCGGGCCCCGGGCGACGTCAGGAACGCGTGGTCCGTACGGCGCACCAGCCGGTCGAGGGTCTGCGCCTCCCGGTCGCCGAGGCCGGGATGGACGGCCCATTCGCTGAGCCCGGCCGGCAGGGCGTGGAGCAGCCGGGCGTACAGGGCCGCCTTGTCCTCGGTCGCGAGGGAGAAGCTGTCCAGGAAGTCGTGGTCGACGACGGGCAGCCCACGCCGGCGCATCGCGCGCCGCCCCGGCTCCAGCCAGACGCGGACCGCGAGGCCGTACTCGGCGGCCAGCCCCACGGTCACGTCGAGGATGTCGTCGCGGCCCCCGTCGGCCAGGCAGTGGAAGTCCAGATGGGTCGGCGTGAGCCCCGTACGGACGATGGCGTCGATCTGCGCGCGGAACTCGGCCTCGACCTCGTCGGGGCGGGCGCGGCCGAGCAGAGCGGCCCGCCCCGCGGGCGTCGGCTCGAAGAAGTTGCCCGCGGGGTCGAGCAGGGAGGACACCTTCTCCCTGGCCGAGAGAGGACCCCAGGGGCGGTGCGGTGTCTCGCACACCAGGGTGAGGTGGACACCGAACGGAATGCCGGGCCGCTGCCGGAGCAGTCGTACGGCATCCGATGCCGCCGGACACACCGTCATGAGGCTGCACGACGAGGCGATCCCCTCCTCGACCGACTCGATCACGGCGGCGTTGACGCCCCGGTCCATGCCGAAGTCGTCGCAGTTGACGATGAGCAGGCGGGCGTCGGGCGGGAACCCCAGGATCCGGTTCCAGCGCGCGGGGGACGTCCTGGGCGGGGGTTCGACGGCTGCTCGATCCATGTCCGCAGTCTGGCCCCCGTCCCGGCGCTCGCGCACCTGAATAGAGCGCCCGTGGGGTCGATGCGCCACCGTACGACCGGCCGGTCGGGACCAGCAGACGTCGAAGCGATTCGACAGCCAAGGCTGCGCAGGCCGGGCCGGAATTGTCCATTGACACCCTCCCGCCGGCCTGACACCGTCGAAGCGCTTCAACGATCTTGGCCGTGGGTCTCGGCCCCTGGCCCGACCCTGAGGACGGACCGTGGCGTTCTTCGACAATCCCGTGATACCCGGCTTCAGCCCGGACCCGAGCATCTGCCGTGTGGGCGAGGACTACTACGTGGCGACGTCCAGTTTCGAATACGTACCCGGGGTGCCGCTGTGGCACAGCAGGGACCTCGTGCACTGGCGGCTGATCGGGCACGCCCTCGACCGCCCCTCGCAACTGTCGCTCCCTGACACGGCCCCCGCCTCCTGCGGGGTGTACGCCCCGACGCTGCGGCACCACGACGGCCTGTTCTGGATGATCACGACCGTGGTGGCCGGCGCCGGCACCGTCCTCGTGACCGCCGAGGACCCCGCCGGGCCCTGGTCGGAACCGGTGCCCGTCGGCATACCCGGCATCGATCCCGACCTGGCCTGGGACGACGAGGGGAACTGCTGGTGCGTGTTCTCGCACGACGGGATACGCGCGGTGCGCATCGAGCCCAGGACGGGCGAACTGCTCGGTGAGCCCGTGGAGATGTGGTCGGGAAGCGGCCTCCAGTACCCCGAGGGCCCGCACCTCTACAGGATCGGCGACTGGTGGTACCTGCTGCTCTCCGAGGGCGGCACCGAACGCGGGCACGCGATGTCCGTGGCCAGGGCGCGCACGCTGCCGGGCCCCTTCGAGCCGCACCCCGACAACCCCGTGCTGTCCCACCGCAGCACGGGCCATCCCGTGCAGAACACCGGCCACGGCGACCTGGTGCAGGCGCACGACGGCACCTGGTGGATGGTGCTGCTGGGCACCCGGCCCCGCGGCGACACGCCCGGGTTCCACGGCATGGGCCGGGAGACGTTCCTGGTGCCGGTGCGCTGGGAGGACGGATGGCCCCTGCCGGGACCTCTGGAACTCCGAGCCCAGGCGCCCGCACTGGCCCCGCACCCCTGGCCCGCCGAGCCGCACCGCGACGACTTCGACGCCCCCGCGCTCGCACCCTGCTGGGTCTCGCCGAGACGTCACGATCCGGATGCCGCGCGCCTCGACGAGCGGCCGGGCCATCTGGTGCTGCACGCCAGGGCCGACGGCATGGAGCAGCCCGGTGCCCTGTTCGTCGGGCGGCGCCAGCGCGACGCCGACTGTGTGGCACGGACCCGGGTCGACACCGGTGAAGGAGGCCGGGGAGGCATCGCCGTACGGCTCGACGAGGCGCACCACTACCAGGTGGAGGCGGAGGACGGCATGGTGCGCGCGGTCGCCCGCATCGGCCCCCTGCGCCGGACCGTGGCCGAACGGGCCGTGCCCGCCGGGCCTGTGACGCTGCGGATCGACGTGACCACCACGGACGTTCTGCCGCCCACCGTCACCGTACGACCCGCCGGCCCCGGGACCCCGGCGCCGTCCGGCCTGCGCGTCGGCGGCCCCGATACCCTGCGCCTCGGGTACGAGACCGGGGACGGGCACGTCGAGATCCTCGCCGAACTCGACGGCCGCTACCTCACCACCGAGGTCGCCGGAGGATTCACCGGCCGCGTCGTCGGCATGTACGCGACGCGAGGGGCGCCGGCCTTCGACTGGTTCGAGCTGCGGCCGGCCCGCCGGGAGCCGACCTGACACCAGGGGAGCGGGTCTCAGACCGGGTAGGCGTGCGTCTGCGTCGCCTTCACCGTCGCCCAGACCGCCGCGCCGGGGCGCAGGTCGAGCTCCGCGGCGGCGACCGTGGTCAGGTCCGCGGCGAGGGGCAGTTCCCCGGTGAGGTCGGCGCGGATCTGGTCACCGTGGGTCTCCAGGCCCGCGATCTCGCAGTGCCAGAGGTTGCGGGCGCTCGCGCCGGCGGGCCGCTCGCGGTGGAGGGTGACCGCGTTCGGCGGGAAGGCGACGAAGACCGGGCCGGACAGGTCCTCCGTGGTGGTGACGCAGGGGCCCGCGTCGAGGCGGACGGTGTGGCCGTCGGCCGTCCCCCGGAAGAGGTTCAGGCCGACCAGTTGGGCGATGTAGTCCGTACGGGGATGGCGGGCGATGTGGGACGGCGCGCCCTCCTGAACGACCCGGCCGTCCTCGACCACGACCAGGCGGTCGGCCAGCACCATGGCGTCCAGCGGATCGTGCGTGACCAGGACGGCCACGGCTTCGAACTCGGCCAGGTGCCGCCGCAGTTGCGACCGGACCTCCAGCCGGGTGCGGGCGTCCAGCGCCGCCAGCGGCTCATCCAGGAGCAGCAGGCGCGGCCGGGTGGCCAGCGCGCGGGCCAGGGCGACCCGCTGGGCCTGCCCGCCGGACAGCTTGCGCGGCTTGGCGCCGGCATGGTCCGCGAGCCCCAGCCGGCCGAGCCACTCGGAGGCCTGCGCCCGGGCCTCCGCCTTGGCCGAACCCTGGCAGCGCGGCCCGAAGGCCACGTTGTCCAGCGCGGTGAGATGGGGGAAGAGCAGATAGTCCTGGAAGACGACGCCGACGGGGCGGGACTCCGGGGGCGTAGGCTCCAACGCCTGCCCGTCCAGCCGCAGATGGCCCGCGGTGAGCGGTGTCAGACCGGCGAGGGCGCGCAGTGCGGTGGTCTTGCCGGCGCCGTTCGGGCCGAGCAGGGCGACGACCTCGCCGGGCGCGACGGTCAGCGCCACATCGAGGCGGAAGGCGCCGCGCCCGACGACGAGACGGGCGTCGAGGCCCTCCGCGCGCCCATCGGAGCGGGGGCCGGGAGCGGTGTCGCGGGTGTCGGTCATCCTGCTGTCATCCAACGGTCGCGCAGACCGGCCAGCACCGCGACGGACACGGTGAGCAGGACCAGGCTGAGGGCGATGGCCGCCTCCGGGTCGCTCTGCAGCGCCAGGTACACGGCCAGCGGCATGGTCTGGGTGCGGCCGGGGAAGTTCCCGGCGAAGGTGATCGTCGCACCGAACTCGCCCAGGGCACGGGCCCAGGCCAGCACGGCGCCCGCGGCGACGCCCGGTGCGATCAGCGGCAGCGTGACCCGGCGGAACGCGGTGAAGCGGGAGGCGCCGAGCGTGGCGGCGGCCTCCTCGAAGCGCGGATCGGCGGCGCGCAGGGTCCCCTCGACGCTGATGACGAGGAACGGCATCGCGACGAACGCCTCCGCGATCACGACCCCCGCCGTGGTGAACGGCAGCGTGATCCCGAACCAGTCGTCCAGCGACTTCCCGACGATCCCGTTGCGTCCGAGCGCCATCAGCAGCGCCACACCGCCGACCACGGGGGGCAGGACCAGCGGCAGGGTGACGAGCGCCCGTACGAGACCGCGCCCGCGGAACTCGACGCGGGCCAGCAGCCAGGCCAGCGGCACCCCGATGACCAGGCTGACGGCCGTCGCGGCCGTGGCGCACACCAGGGACAGCTGGAGCGCCTGCCAGACCTCGGCACTGGTCAGCAGCTCGGGCAGGCTGCGCCACGGGGCCCGTACGAGCAGGGCCACCAGCGGCACGATCAGGAACGCCAGACCGAGCAGCGCGGGCACCAGGAGCGGCAGCGGAACACCCCGGCGGCCCCGGATACGCCGACGCCGCGGCCCGCCCCGGGGGGCGCCGGCCGCGGCACCGGTCTTGTCGAGCTCGGTCACGGCTTGAGGAACCCGGCCCCGGTCAGGACCTTCTGGCCTTCGGAGGACTGCACCAGGGCGATGAACGCCTTGGCGGCGTCGGCGTTCTGCGTGTCCTTGAGCTGGGCGATCGGGTAGTCGTTGATGGCGTCGGCCGATTCGGGGAAGTCCACGCCCTCCACCTTGCCACCCGCCGCGTGCACATCCGTCTTGTAGACGACGGCCGCGTCGGCCTCCTTCAGCTCGACCTTGGTCAGAGCGGACTTGACGTCCTGCTCGTAGGAGACCGGGGTCAGCTTGAGGCCGGCGGCGTCGAGGGACTTCTGGGCGGCGGCGCCACAGGGCACCTCCTTGTCGCAGAGGACCACCTTGAGGCCGGAGTCGGTGAGGTCCTTCAGGGAGGAGATCTTGTCGGGGTTGCCCGGCAGGGTGGCGATCTCCAGCTGGTTGCGGACGAAGGTAGCGGGCGTGCCGGTGGCGTCCCCCGCGTCGGTGACGATCTTCATCGTCTTGGGGCTGGCCGAGGCGAACACGTCGGCGGGGGCGCCGCCGGGGATGCTCGCGGCGAGGGAGTCACTGCCGCCGAAGCTGAAGGTGACCTTCGTGCCGGGGTGGGCCTTCTCGAACTCCTTGCCCAGGGTCGTGAAGCTCTCCTTGAGCGAGGCCGCCGCGAACACGGTCACCGTGCCGGACAGCTCGTCCGACGGGGAGGCGGTCCCCGGGGAGTCCGACGCCGACGAGGAGTCGTCGGACGACGAGCAGGCGCTCAGGGCCAGCAGGGCGGTGGCGCCCGCAACGGCCGTCTGAAGGGTCCGGCGGGTCCGGCGCGCGGTACGGGTCATCACGGGTCTGCTCCCTCTTCGTCCTGACGGGCACGACCACCCGGGGTCCTGGCGGACCCGCTCATGGACCGGTTCGCGCGCACGCGGCGGCGCCCCCGGTCCGGTAGGCGTGCATACGCTGATCATACTGCCGCAGATGCGAGGGGAAAGTCCCTTGTCGCTTCGCATGAGGCGCAATCATGATCGCCGTCGTTGGCATGTGCGTTTGTACGGAGAGTGAGTCCGGATGCCGGTCATGGTCCGGCGCGGGACCGGCCGCCTCGCCGCCCGCCCGGTCCCGTCGTCGGGCCCCGCCACGCCGTTCCGCCCGCCGTCCGGGTGAACTCCGCTCCGGAGGGGCCGGGCGACGGGCAGGCATAGGGGCATCCGCGGTCCTCGCGGCCGGAAGCACCGGTGGACGCGGAAGCGGACAACCGAGCGAAAGGGGCTGTCCATGCTCGGTCCACGGGCGGCGCGGGCGGGCGCCGGCACAGGCGCGGGCCCCGGCGGTGTCCCGCGTACGGCGGCCGAGGCGGCCGCGGCCGTCGACGCCGTCCTCGCGGAGCACCTGCACGCCCGGGTGGCGGAAGCACGGGGCGTGGACGCCGTCTTCGCCGACGAGGTGGCCACCCGGGTGGCGGAGTTCGTCCTGCGGGGCGGCAAACGGCTGCGGACGGCCTTCGTGTGGTGCGGATGGCTGGCCGCCGGAGGGGCCGGCGACCCCGGGATGCCGCTGCGCGTCGGCGCCGCCCTGGAACTGCTCCAGGCCTGCGCCCTGGTGCACGACGACGTCATGGACGAATCGCCGGTACGCCGCGGCGCGCCCGCCGTGCACACGGACTTCGCCCGCACGCACCGGGAGGGCCGCATGCGCGGTTCCGCCGCGTCCTACTCCGCCACCGCCGCGGTGCTCACCGGGGACCTCGCACTGGCGTGGGCCGACGACCTGCTCACCGAGACGGCGCTCGCCTCCCCTTACGGCGAACGGCTGTTCCGGGAGTGGCAGGCGATGCGGGGCGAGATGGTCGCCGGGCAGTACCTGGACATGCGGGCCCAGGCGACGGGCTCCTCCGACCCCGCCCTGGCCAGGACCATCGCGACGCTCAAGAGCGCGTACTACACCGTGGCACGGCCGCTCGCCCTCGGCGCGTGCCTGACGGGGGCGAGCGCCGGTGCCCTGGACGGGCTGCGGTCCGCCGGACGGTGCGCGGGGCTCGCCTTCCAGCTGCGCGACGACCTGCTGGGCGCCTTCGGCGACCCCGCCGTCACGGGGAAACCCGCGGACGAGGACCTGCGGTCACGCAAGCTCACCTTCCTCCTGGCGGCCGCGCTCCGCCTCGCCGCCGAGACGGGCGACACCGAGGCACTGGCGGTGCTCGGCCCGGAGGGCTCCGGCGCGGACACGGTCGACCGCATGCGCGCCGCTCTGGAACGCACGGGCGCCCGGGCGGCGGTCGAGGAGGAGATCACCGAACTCTCCGGAGCGAGCCTGCGGCACTTCGCGGACACCGGGGCGGACCCGCGTGCCCGGCGGGAGTTCGCCGCGCTGGTGGCCAGAGCCGTGGGCGCCGTACCGAACGGGGAGGGCGCATGAGGACCGTCACCGGACCCACCGACCACGTGGTGGTGGTCGGCGCCGGACTGTCCGGCCTCGCCGCGGCACTCCATCTGCTGGGCGCGGGACGGCGGGTGACCGTCGTCGAGCGTGACGCCGGGCCCGGCGGACGTGCCGGCAGGCTGGAACTCGGCGGCTACCGGGTCGACACAGGACCCACCGTGCTGACCATGCCCCACCTGGCCGACGAGGCCTTCGCCGCCGTCGGGGACAGCCTCCACCGGCGGGTCGAGCTGATCCCGCTGCACCCGGCCTACCGTGCCCTCTTCGCCGACGGCAGCCGCCTCGACGTCCACACGGACGGCGAGGCGATGGAGGCCGAGGTCCGCCGGTTCGCCGGAGCCGCGGAGGCCGAGGGCTACCGGCGGCTGCGGCGCTGGCTGGAGCGGATGTACCGGGCGCAGATGCACCGCTTCATCGACACCAACTTCGACTCGCCCTTCCAGCTCCTGCACCCGGACCTCGCCCGGCTCGCCGCTCTCGGCGGCTTCGGCCGGCTCGACCCGCAGATCGGCAGGTTCCTCTCGGACCCACGGCTGCGCCGGGTCTTCTCCTTCCAGGCGCTGTACGCCGGCGTCGCCCCGGCCCGTGCCCTCGCCGCCTACGCCGTCATCGCCTACATGGACACGGTCGCCGGCGTCTGGTTCCCGAAGGGCGGCATGCACGCGCTGCCCCGGGCGATGGCCGACGCGGCGGCCGACGCGGGAGGAGAATTCCGCTGGAAGGCCGAGGTGACCGCCCTGGAGCGTACGTCCGGGCGGGTACGGGCCGTCCGGCTGGCGTCCGGCGAGCGGATCGCCTGCGACGCCGTCGTCCTGACCCCGGATCTCCCCGTCGTCCACCGGCTCCTGGGCCGGGCGCCCCGGCGGCCCGTACCGCTGCGCCACGCGCCGTCGGCCGTCGTCCTGCACGCCGGCACGGACCGCACCTGGCCGGAACTCGCGCACCACACCCTGTCGTTCGGCGCCGCCTGGGAGAGCACCTTCGACGAACTCACCCGGACCGGACGGGTGATGAGCGACCCGTCGCTGCTCATCACCCGGCCGACGACGCACGACCCGGCACTGGCGCCCGACGGCAGACACCTGCACTTCGTCCTCGCCCCCTGCCCCAACACCACGACCGGCCCGTCGGCCGCCGGCTGGCGTGACCTGGGACCCCGCTACCGGGACGGCCTGCTGGCCGAGCTGGAACGCCGGGGCCTCCACGGCTTCGGGGCCTCCGTCGACCGGGAGCTGCTCGTCACCCCGGTGGACTGGACGGCGCAGGGCCACGCGGCGGGCACCCCGTTCTCCGTGTCCCACACCTTCGCGCAGACCGGCCCCTTCCGGCCACGCAATCTCGTGCGCGGCTACGACAACGTCGTCCTCGCCGGCTGCGGGACCACCCCCGGGGTGGGCGTGCCGACCGTCCTGGTCAGCGGCAAGCTCGCCGCGGCCCGCATCACGGGCGCCCCCCGAGCGGCGGGCGCGCGCCGCCGTCCCCCCGTCCTCGAAGGGCAGAGCCGATGAACCACCGCGAACTGGACGCCGCCGGGATCACCGCGCCCGCCCTGCGCGCCGCCTACGCCCGCTGCCGGCGGCTCAACGCCCGGCACGGCCGCACCTACTTCCTCGCCACCCGGCTGCTCCCCGTCGAACGCCGCTGCGCCGTCCACGCGCTGTACGGCTTCGCCCGGTGGGCCGACGACATCGTGGACGACCTGGACCGTCGCCTGCTCCCCGAGGAACGCGACCGGCTGCTGCGCCTGCTGGAGAGCGACCTGGCCCACGGCCTGCGTACGGGGGGCGGCGACGAGCCGGTCGTCAGGGCCGTGGCGGACACCGCCGCGCGCTACGCCATCGACCACGGCCTCTTCGCCGACTTCCTGGCGTCCATGCGCAGCGACCTCACGGTCACCGAGTATCCGACGTACGCCGATCTGCGCGGGTACATGCACGGTTCGGCGGCGGTCATCGGCCTCCAGATGCTGCCCGTGCTCGGGACCGTCGTACCCCGTGAGGAGGCGGCCCCGCACGCCGCCTCGCTCGGTGTGGCCTTCCAGCTCACCAACTTCCTGCGGGACGTGGGCGAGGACCTGGACCGCGGCCGTGTCTACCTGCCGGCGGACCTGCTCGCCGCCCACGCCGTGGACCGCCCCCTGCTGGAGTGGAGCCGCCGCACCGGACGGCACGACCCGCGCCTGCGGGCCGCGTTCGCCGAGGCCGACACGGTGATCAGGGCCGTCTACCGGGAGGCGGAACCGGGCATCGCCATGCTGGAGCCACGGGTGCGGCCCTGCATCCGTACGGCCTTCGTTCTGTACCGGGGGATCCTGGACGCGGTCGCCGCCGACGACTACCGGGTGCTGCACCGCCGCGCCGTGGTGCCGCGCCACCGCCGGGCCGCCACCGCGGCGGGCGGGCTCGTACGGATCCTGGGAGCGCGGCTGCGCACCGGACCGTCCGCACCCGCCCAGGGCGCGGCCGCCGGGGCGGAGGGCTCCCTGCGATGAACACCCCGCGCAGAGCGACGACATGGACGTCACCGCTGCGGGTGCGGCGCGCCCCCCGCTGGGAGCGGCAGGCACCGACCTGGCGCGAGGCGAGGCCCGCCGTGATCGCCGAGGCGCTGAAGCGGGCTACGGCCCGCCCGTCGGGCAACTGGTACGTCGCCGGGGCCTCCCGGGACATCGGGGCGAGGGACCGCCCGTACGGCCGGACGATCGCCGGGGTGGAAGTCGTCCTGTGGCGGTCCGAGGACGGCACCCCGCACGCCGGGCCGGGGGAGTGCCCCCATCTGGGAGCGCCGCTGCGCGACAGCCGGGTGGTGTGCGGGACGCTCCTGTGCCACTGGCACGGCTTGGCGCTGGACGGCGGGCCGTTCGCCGGGTGGGAGCCGTACCCGGTGCACGACGACGGGGTCCTGGTCTGGGTGAGGCTGGACCGGGCCGGGGGCGAGCGCCCGCTGGAGCGCCCAGTCGTACCGGCTCGGCCGGTGCCGGCGGACGCCGTGGACGCGGTGTTCACCGCCGTGGGCCGGTGCGAACCCGAGGACGTGGTCGCCAACCGGCTCGACCCCTGGCACGGTTCCTGGTTCCACCCGTACGCGTTCGTCGGACTGAGCGTGGCCGGCACCCCGGAGCAGGGCGGGGAGGACGCGTTCACCGTCGACGTCTCGTTCAAGGTGGCCGGCCGGCTCGTGGTGCCCGTACGGGCGGTGTTCACGGCGCCCGGGCCCCGCACCGTTCTCATGCGCATCACCGACGGCGAGGGCGCCGGGTCGGTGGTGGAGACGCATGCCACCCCGCTGACAGCGCCCGGCGCGGCTGACCCCCGGACCGCGGTCGTCGAGGCCGTCGTCGCGGCCTCCGGCCGGCGGGGCTTCGCCCTCGCCCGTGCCGCGGCGCCCGTCCTGCGCCCCCTGATGCGCCGGACGGCCGGCCGGCTCTGGCGCGACGACCTGGCGTACGCCGAACGGCGCTGGTCGCTGCGGAGCACCGGGCGCTTCCCCGGCTGAGCGTCAGCGCCGCGCGGCCAGGCCCGCGAGGGCACGCAGGACCCGGGAGCGCCCGGCGCGCGGGACCGTCCACAGCACCTGCCCCCGGACGCCCCAGCCGGCGAGGAGCGCGTTGGCGGCGAGGAACCCCGAGGTCGCGGCGCGCTCCATCAGGGCGACGGGGAGGCCGGTGCGGACCAGGTCGCCCGCCAGAACGACCCCGGGATGAGAGGTGCGCACGGGAGGCCGGCGCCGGTAGCCGCCCACCGAGAAGACAGGGCAGTCGGCCCGCCACTCGTGGCGGGCGTCGACCACCCGGGCGTCCGCCGTCTCCGGATAGATCTCGTGCAGCCGGTCCAGCATCCGGCGCTGGACCTCCTTCGGCTCGGCCCCCTCCTCGACGGCGTAGGCGTGGAGTTCGACCACGGAACCGCCCGTCCGCGCCGCCCACCTGGCCGACTCGCCCTCCCAGCGGTCGAGGACGCTGACGTTGTCGAGCCCGTCGAAGCCGCTGGTGCCGAGGAACCCCGCACGGTCCCCACGCACGGGGCGGTCCAGCCACAGCCGGGACACGAGGAACGGGGGCGCCGTCCGCAGGGCCGCGATGTCCGCACGCCAGGACGCGTCCCCCAACTGCTCCGAAGAGCCGACGACATGGCGCAGCCCCTCGGTGTCCAGGGCGAGGACCACGGCCTGGTGGACGTCTGCCGCGCCGCCGGTCTCCACCACCAGGTCCCCGCCGCCGGCCGGCCGGACCCGGTGCACCGGAGTGCCGGTGCGCACCTCCGCGCCGAGCCGCCCCAGATACGCGGCGAGCGGCTCCCAGAGCGCCTGGGGGAACGGCTCACGCGGTACGTCGAAGAGGAGCCCCTCGGACGACCCGAGGAAGTAGATGTGGAACATCAGCAGCAGTTCGGCGGCGGAGAGTTCCCGGGGGTCGGCGAAGAAGCTGCGCGAGAACACCTCGAAGGCCAGATGATGGGCCGCCTCGGGGAAGTTGATCCGGCGCAGGAACTCCTCAGCTCCGACCCCGTCGAACCGTTCGTACACCTCGGGGACCCGCACGTCGAGCAGCGGCAGGGCCTCGCGGGGCCGCATCGCGGTGAGGTCGCGCGGGCCGAACGCCGGGCTGAGCGCCACGAATCCGAGCACGCTCCACGGCGGGGTCCTCGGCACCCGGGCGAAGCCGTCCGCCATGCCGTTGCGGTGCAGGAGCGGGTAGTCCGGCAGCGGGGTGAGCATCGAGAGCCCGGGGTCCGTACGGCGCAGCAGTCCACGCAGGTTGTAGTACTGCCGGAAGAACGCGTGGAAGCCGCGGCTCATCGTCGCGGAGGACCCGTCGGCGAGCTGGACGGGCCAGCCGGCGAGGCGCCCGCCGAGGCTCTCGCCCTGTTCGTACAGCGTCACCCGGACACCGCGTTCGGCGAGCGCGGTCGCCGCCGCCAGCCCGGCGATCCCGCCGCCGACCACCGCCGCCGACGGAGCGTCACCGGTGAAGCGCGCGCGCCCCGGCTCCGGCAGAAGCACCTCGGCCCGCCGGTCGCGCCCGTGCCGCCGGGCCGTGCCGGGGCGCCGCCTGCGGGCGCTCATGAGGCGTCGGCCCGTACGGGCTCCTGGCCGCTCCGGGCGAGGAACGCGTGGACGATCCCGGTCTGCCAGCCGCCGACGGGAACGGTCCGTACGAAGGGGAACCCGGCCCGGGCGATCCGCCGCGCGAAGACCGGGGCCGTGTCGAAGTCCAGGACGCTGCGCCACAGATGGTGGTAGAGCGCGCGGTCACCGGTCAGGCTGCCCGCCGGGACGATGACACCCCGGCACACCGTGTTCCACACGGCCCGGTGCACGGGGGAGCCACTGAGGCTGTACTCGTGGACCAGCAGACGGCCGCCCGGGCGCAGCAGCGCGCGCACGGCTTCCAGGACGGCGCCGGGCTCCGCGACGTTGCGGAAGAGATAGGCCGCGAACACGGCGTCGTACGAGCCGTCGTCCTCGGTGGTGGGGATCTCCTCCGCCGAGCGGTGCACGAAGCGGACGTTCGGGGGCCAGCGTTTGGCACGCGCCCGCTCCAGCATGCCGGCGGACGCGTCGACCGCCGTGATCCGGGCGTACGGGGCGGCCCGCAGCAGGGCCCGCGTGGACGCGCCCGTGCCGCAGCCCAGGTCGAGCACGCGCAGCCCCCGCCCGCCACGGGGCAGCCGGAGCCGGTGCGCGGAGCGCAGCAGATCGGAGCGGTAGCCCGGATTCAGCGCGGTGAGCCGGTCGTACGTGTGTGACGCGTGGTCGAAGGCGTGTGCCAGCTCGTGGTCCCGCAGCAGGGTCATCGGGGGCTCTCTTCGGATCGGCCGGTCTCCCGGCGGGCGAGGAAGGGGAGTTCGGCCGCGGTGCGCAGCATCGGGCCCACAGGCGTACGCAGGCCGATCCCGAACTCCTCCCACGGCGTGCTGCCGCCGTCGAGGAAGCGCAGCAGGCGCTCCATGGGGATGCGGCGGAAGAGGTCGGTGAAGAAGCGCGGCCCGTCCACGCGCCCCGTGTCGAGGGCCCGGAGCAGCACGGCGTCCATCGCCAGGGCCCTGCGCCCGTGCGGCGGCGGCACACCGGGGGACCCCCGGTGCACGGCGGCGGCGATCGCCCGGCTCTGCCGCTGCACCGCGGCGAACGTGTAGCCGGTCGCCGGACGGGTGGCACCCCCGGCGGCCCCGATCCGGAAGACGGCACGGCCCGCCCGGCGGGGGAAGCGACCGTCCGTCATCGGGATGACGCCCTGCTCGGCCGACTCCACGGCGAACCTGCCGAGCCGCAGGACACCCTCGGTGTACTGCCGCAGGGCCGCCTCGTACGCGTCCGTCGTGAGCGGGGCACGGGAGAACTCGGTGTACTCCACCAGCGCCCGGTCCGGTGCCAGCGGCAGCACGTAGCCGAACGCGAGACCGTGGCCGGGCTGCGGGACCCGGAAGTCCATGAGGTCCGCGACGCCGGGGTCGAAGCGGGGGGCGTCGGTGCGTACGAACCAGCCGCGGAAGTGCTGGAGCAGGAGCGTGCGGTGCGGCGGTGGGCGTCGCACGGGCCGTGAGTCGAAGACGTGTCTGCCGCGCAGGGTGAGCGGCTGCCCGTCGGCCGTCGTGCAGCGGACCTCCGCGCCGTACGAGGTGTCACGCACCTCGTGGGCGGTGGCACGCAGGACGCGGGCCGCCGGGGAGGCCGCCAGCCGCGCGTGGACGAGCCGCTCGAATGGGCCCGAGCGCACCATGCGGTAGCGCAGGGGCGCGGGGTCCGACTCGACGACCTCGCCGTCCGGCCCGCGCACCCGCAGCCGCCGCCAGGACGCGACGACGGCCTCCTCGAACGCGCCGGTGCCCGCCTCCCAGTAGCACCAGGTGCGCTCCGCAGGGCGCAGCGGCCCGTCCGGTGCCTCGACCAGCGTCACTCCCGTACCGGCTTCGGTGAGCCAGTGGGCCAGACAGAGTCCGGCGGCGCCCCCGCCCACGACGACGGCGTCGTCCACCCGCTCCTGGGCGGCCCCGGTCACGTCCTGGGGGTCCGCGCGGCGGCCCGGTCGGCCAGCACCTCGCGCGCGGCCCGGCTGCCCGAGGCCAGGGCGCCCTGCACCGACCCGGTGGCCCGATGGTCCCCGCACACGTAACGGCCCCGAGCGAAACGGGTCGTACGGCTCAGGGGCCACGGCGGCCGCATGGCCGGCAGGGCACCCTCCACGGTGAAGGTGCCGACCGTGTCCCAGGTGCTCGTGTCCGCGTCGTACAGCTCGGCGAGCCGGGCGCGGACCGTGTGGTCCCCGCCGGGCGGGCCCGCGCCGAGAACGGAGGTCGACACCAGGGCCGTACCCGGGGGAGCGTACGAGGGCGCCACCTCGGTGAGGACACAGCTGTTGAGGACGGCGAGGCCGCTGTCCACGACCAGGGTCGGTTCGGACAGCGGTGACCGGTCCGTCGCGTGGTAGTACGTCGTCACCGTACGGCTGTCCGGCACCGGCAGCCCCGGCAGCAGACGGGCCGCCGTGGAGGAGTCCGTGGCCACCACGACGGAGGCCGCGGGCCGCTCGCCGCCGTCCGCCAGGAGCACCCCGAAGTCCGTCACCCCGGCGACGGCCGAACCGAGCCGGAGGGTCCCCTCCGGCAGCCGACCGGCGAGCTGGGCCGGCACGGCGCCGATGCCGTGGGTGGGCAGACAGAGCGTGCCGCGCGCCATGCTCCGCCAGACCAGGTGCAGGAAGCGCGCCGAGGTCTCCAGCCCCTCCTCCAGGAACACCCCGGACAGGAACGGCCGCATGAGGTCCTCGATCGCGCGCGGCGACAGCCCGGCGCGGACGAGCGCCTCGGACGCCGTACGGTCGCGCATGTGCCCCAGACGCCTCGGCGGGAGCAGGACGTCACGGGCGGTCAGCGCCGCGAGGGCGGCGAGGTCCCGGGCTGGGAGCACACGCCCGGGCAGCAGCTGCGCCGCGTCCTCCGGGCGGCGGGTGGGGTCGGTGAGCCGCACCCGCCCCTCGGACGTCCGGGCGATGAGGCCCGGGGTGAACGGCCGCAGGCGCAGGGCCCGCAGGTCGAGGCGCTTGCGTACCTGCGGATAGGAGGTGTTGAAGACCTGGAAGCCGCGGTCCAGGAGGAAGCCGTCCCTGCGGTCCGTGCGCATCCGGCCGCCCACCCCGTCGGACGCCTCCAGCAGTTCGACGCGGAGGCCCGCCTCGGCGAGGTCGAGTGCGCAGGCCAGTCCCGCCAGGCCGGCGCCGACGACGACGGCGTCGGGCGGCGGTGGATTCGGTCGGTTCGTCATCCGGGTCCCTCGGCTCGGCCCCGTACGGCTGACGGGTTGTCAACCCGATCACGTTCCGGGCGCCGAAGCCAGGAGCCGCCACGGAGATCGCCTCTTCGGGTGACCCCCGTGCCTGGCCCGACCGGCGGTGCGCCTCCGGTCAGGAACCGCTGCCCCGCTTCTTCCGCAGGGCGTCCGGCTTGTGCACTGCGGAGCGTCCGGACCGGTCGCTCTCCACCTCGTACTGCGGTTCCTCGTCCGAGGCGTCGACGGTCCGCCCAGCGGCACGGGTGCGCTCCGTGTGCTTCCCGGTGACCTCGCCCGTGACCTCCTGGCCGTGGCTCTTCCAGGACACCTTGTCGCCCTTGTCCAGGCTGTTGTCCTTCTTCGTCACAGCGACCTCCTCGCACGTACGGCGATCCTCGTCGGGCCCTTCCACCTTCGTGCGGATCGCACGCCCGCGCACCCTCGCCGGCCTCTACCCGCGGGCCGCCGCGACGGTACGGGCGGCGTACTCCCAGAGGCGGTCGGCCGCCCGGGGGTCGAGGGCGTGGGCCGCGACCCCGCCGGGCCGCGTGTCGGAGTCCTCGGCGAGCCGCGCCTCCTGGTTGTCCTCGAAGTACCGGCCGGTCACACCCTCCAGCAGGGGCGAGGCCGCGAGCAGCACGGAGGTCGCGGCTCCCTGGGTGGGCTCCTTGTAGTAGGGCTGCGGAATGATGTCGCCCTTCTCGTCGATGGCACCCATCGCGCGCAGGGTCTCGTCGTCGAGGTGGCGCTGGAGATTGGTGCTGATCCACCCCGGGTTGAGCGCGTTGGCCGTGATGCCGTCGGAAGCCCACCGCCGGGCGCCGACGGCGAGCAGCACATCTGCGGTCTTCGACTGTGCGTAGGCGGTCCAGCGGTCGTACGGGCGCCGCTCGAACTGAGGGTCCTCGAAGTCGAACGCGGCGGCCCGGTGCGCTCCCGAGCTGACGGCCACGACGCGCGCCGAGCCCGCTGCCCGCAGGTGCGGGTGCAGTGCCGTCGCCAGGGCGAAGTGACCGAGGTGGTTGGTCGCGAGGTGCAGCTCCCAGCCCTGGTCGCTGACCCGGCGCTCGGGGACCGCCATGATCCCGGCGTTGGCGACGAGGATGTCGAGGGGGCCCTGCCAGGCGCGCGCGAAGGCCTCGACCGAGGCCAGATCCGCCAGGTCGAGTGGCGCGGACCGTACGGAACCGGGTCCCGGCAGGGCGTCGAGGGCCCGGACGGTGGCCTCGGCGGACGCCGGATCGCGGGTGGCGACCGTCACCTCCGCACCGGCCGCGGTCAGGGCCCGGACCGTCTCGGTGCCGATCCCGGAGGCGCCTCCGGTGACGACGGCACGGCGCCCCGCGAGGTCCGCGCCGTCGAGGACCTCGGTGGCCGTGGCGTGGGAGTGGAACGGTGTGGTCAGGCGGTCGTGGTCGTACATGGGAAGCCTTCCGCGAGGGGGGACCGGTGTCACTTCCTGACGCTACCGACCTTGTGCTGGAGCTTCTATAAGGTCACGTCCGAGAAACATGCTCGATCATCCAGGTAGGGTGGAGTAATGGATCCTCTGGAGGACGTGCTGACCCTGCTGGACACGCGGAGTCATCTCTCGTCGAGCCTGGCCGCCGGAGGGCGGTGGGCCGTCCGGTTCGACGCACCGTCCGGGGTGAAGTTCAATGCCGTCCGCCGGGGCGCGTGCTTCCTCGAGGTGGAGGGAGCCGGCGAGCCGATCGCGCTGGCCGAGGGCGACTGCTATCTGCTCACGCGGCCACGCCGGTTCACCCTGCGCAGCGACGGGGAGGCCGTCCCGGTCGACGCGGCACATGTCTACGCGTCCGCCGAGGACGGCCTGGCGCGCACCGGCGACGGCTCGGACGAGGTGCTGCTCGTGGGCGGCCGCTTCTCCTTCGGCGACCGGGCACGGTCGCTGCTGCTGGAAGGGCTCCCGGAGGTCGTCCACGTACCGGCGGGAACCCCGCAGGCCGAGACCCTGCAATGGGCGCTCGCCCGGATCGACGAGGAACTGCGGCGGCGGCAGATGGGCTCGACGCTGGTGGCCGAGCATCTGGCGGTGGTCATGCTCGTCCATGTCCTGCGTCTGCACCTCGCCCGTGATCCGGACGCCGTCTCGGGCTGGCTGGCGGGCCTCGCGGATCCCGCGGTGGCCGCCGCCCTCACGTCGATGCACGCGCGGCCGGAGCACCGGTGGACCGTGGCCGAACTGGCCCGGGCCGGTGCGGTCTCCCGCTCCACCCTGGCCGCGCGCTTCCGCGGCACGGTCGGCTGCGGCCCGCTCGACTACCTCACCCGGTGGCGCGTCGAGCTGGCGTCCCGGCACCTGCGCGAGGACACCGGGACGATCGCCACCATCGCCCGCGCGGTCGGCTACGGCTCCGAGAGCGCCCTCAGTACCGCCTTCAAGAGGGTCACCGGGGCATCACCCCGGGACTACCGCACCTCCCACCGGTCGCCCCGGAGCGTCTGACCAGATCAGGCCGTGAGATGCCGCAGGACCGTACCCATCGCGCGGTGCACGGCGGCGCGTGACTCGTCGGTCGGGTCGACCGTCTCGAAGCCGTGGTGGCCGTTCGGTACGTCGACCACCTCGACGTCCGCCCCGCACCGGCGCGCGGCGGCCAGGAACTCCTCGACGGTGGCGGCGATCTCGGCCGACTCCAGACCCGCCCGCACCAGCACCAGGGGCAGCGCCCCCGCGTGGGTGACCGCGTCCGCCGGGTGGAACCGGGCGTCGAGCCGCCCCCAGTTCGGCAGCGGAGCCATGATCGGGTAGTCGGCGGCCAGACAGCGCAGCCACGGCGGGGGCTTCCCCATCCAGTCCGCGGTGAGCGGGCCGCTGCCGGAGAAGAACCACAGGGCGACCCGGTCCGCGTCCACCCGCGGGTCTGCCCTGACCCGTTCCACCGCGTCCGCCACATCGGCCGCGGCCCGCTCGTAGTCGGTCACGGCGTGCAGCCGGTGGTCCAGCGTGGCCCCCACCACGCCCCGGTCGGCGGCGTAACAGGCGTACCCCCGGAGGGTCGGCCAGTCCCGGGGCGTCGGGCTCGCCCCGGCCGGCACCGGGCCTCCGTGGACGAACACCACCGCCGGACGGGGGCCGTCGGTGGCGGGTGGCAGGTACAGGTCCAGGTTGTCCGTCCGCTCGCGGGGCAGTTCGGGCACGTCCAGCAGGAACGGGCGCAGGTGGGCGGGCGGCTTCGTGGTGTCCGCCGGGGTCAGCCGGTGTCCCTCGCCCGCGGCGGCCTTCAGCAGCGTCACCGCCAGCGCCGTGGGCCCGGACAGCATCGGCCAGTGTCCGGTGGGCAGTTCGAAGAAGGTCACCCGGGGGTCGGTCAGCGCCTGCAGGCTGGGCTCGCCGAGGTCCACGCGGGCCTGGACCATCGCGATGCCCGCACCGTTGCCGACGCACAGCACCCCGGCCATGGGCACGGAGGCCGCCGCACCGGTCAGCCGCAGCGGCTGGAGCAGGGTGCCCAGCGGCTGCGGTGCGGCGAGGGCCGTCAGCCGGTCGAGTGCCGCGTCGGGGAGGTCCGCGGTGCTGCCCCAGAGCCGCCAGGCGTCGCGCGTGGGCGGCGGCAGCGTGCCTTCTCCCGCCTCGGCGGCCCGCAGCACCTCCTCACGCAGACCCTGGTCGGCCACGGCGGCCAGGGCCGGGACGCCGTCCTGGGGCAGCCCGGAGTCCAGGTACACGATCCGGGCGACCGACCCCGCCCGCCGGTCGGCGGCCCCCAGGGCCGGATGGACGCCGTAGTCGTGGCCGACCAGAACGATCTCCTGGCCCTGTTCTCCTCCCACTTCTCCGCCCACCCGGTCGATCACCGCGACGACGTCCGCGATGTGCGTCTCCAGATCGATGCCCGTACCGACGGCGGACGGGCCGGTTCCGCCGAGCCCGGTCAGGGCCACCGCGTGGACCTCGGCCCCCGCCGATGTCAGCCGCGCGGCTACGTCGTCCCACACCTGCGGGCCGGTGAACACACCCGACACCAGGATGAACACGGTCATGGTCTCTCCTCGATACGCCCTCGTCCGAGGACCGGCCCGTTCACCGGCCCTCTCGCGGGTACCGTAGGAACTCCCCCTGAGGGAGGTTCAAGTGTTCCAGTCGTACGACGGGCTGTGCGGCATCGGCGAACTCGCCGAGCGGGCCGGGGTCAGCGTCAAGACGGTCCGCTTCTACTCCGACAGCGGCCTGCTCCCCGAGGCCTCCCGCAGCGCCGGGGGCCACCGCCGGTACGGCGCCGACTCCCTCGAGCGGCTGCGGATGATCCGTTCCCTGCGCGCCCTGGACCTGCCGGTCTCAGCGGTACGCCGCGTGCTGGACGAGGAGGACGCGGCGGGGCGTGAGGGCGGCGCCCTCGAGGACGCCGTCGCCGGGCAACTACGCTCGCTCGGAACCCAGTTGAGAGCTCTGCGGTGGAGAGAGGCCGCGCTCCGCTCGGTGCAGGAGTGCCCGCCGGCCGAACGCGCCGACCGGCTCAGGCTGATCGGCGCGGTGACCGCGCCGCCCAGCACCGCCCCCCTCGCCAGGTTCTGGCGCGGCTGGCTGCCGCCACGGATGCCGTCCCGGGCCGTCTCCGCGTTCCTGGAGGTCGCGGTGCCGCAGCCGCCGGAGGACCCCGGCCCGGCCCAGGTGCTCGCCTTCGCGCGGCTGTCCGCCATGGTGTCCCGCCCCTGCGACGGGGACGGGCCGACCCAGCCCCATGCGCACAAGGCCGCCGGGGCCCGCGCGTCGGCCGTGCTCTACGCCGGGCTGGCCGAGGCGTACGACCTGGCGGGCGCCGAGATGCGCCGGGGCAGGGAGCCGTACCCGGGGGAGGCGCTGGACGGGTTCGTGGACGCGTACGCGCGTGCCCGGGACATCGCGGACACCCCGGTCTTCCGCCGTACGCTCGCCCGACAGCTCGCCGCGGACCCGCGGATCGACCGCTACTGGGAGCTGACGGCCGAACTGGTCGGCCCTCCGGACGGGCGGCCGGAGCCGACGCCCGGGTCCGCGCACGACTGGCTGCTCGCCGCGCTGGAAACCCAGGCGGGAGACGGGGTGGGTGCCGCTCTCACCGCCTAGGATCCCACCGCCTAGGATCCCACCGCCTGGGATCCCACCGCCTGGGATCCCACCGCCTGGGACGGGCGGCCCGGAGCCGCGCGCTCACCGCGTAGGGCCGGGCCGCGGTCCTACGCTCTTCTTCTCACTGCGGCCGTCCCAGGGCCCAGCCCGACACATCGGCGAGGCGGCCGCGCCAGAGGGGCAGGCGCAGGGAACCCGTCCCGCCGAAGACCAGGGTGGCGTCCCTCAGATGAATCCAGCGCGGCAACTGCGTCGTGCCTTCTCCGGTGCTCAGCTCCCTGATCCCCTGGTCCACCGTCTCCGGGAACTCGGCGATCAGGTTCGCGCCCTCGCCCTCGACCTGACGGAGGCTGCGCGCCCAGTCCGCCTTCCACGCCTCATGGCCGATCACGTCTCCGTGGAGTACGCCACCGGTGAGCGTGAGGGTGATCGGCAGACTGGATCGCAGCTCTCTGTCCAGCAGCTGGATGAGCAGCTGAAGCTGCAGATCGGGTACGGGCTCCGTCATCACCGCGGTCGTCTCCGGCCGTGTCTCGACAGACTCGCTCATGGACCACTCCCTTCACCTGACAAGCGCCAGGTGACAGCCCGTATGCCCCCGGCGGGGCCCGGCACACCCCGCAGAACCGGGTGATTGGCCGGTCGGAAGAGGGGCACCCGCACGTCACCAGATGCACACAGCACGATCGCAAGCACCGTAAGACGAACCGACGGGAGAGAGTGATGTCGCACTACGACAGTTCGTCCATGGCCACTCCCAGGTCCGGGACCAACGGCCTCGCCATCGCGAGCCTGGTCTGCGGAATCGTGGGCCTCATCTTCTTCAGCGTGATCCTCGGCCCGATAGCCATCGTTCTCGGTGCGCTCGGCCTGCGTCAGGTCGCCGCGAAGGGCGGCTCCGGGATCGCGAAGGCCGGACTGGTCCTCGGCATCATCGACGTGATCCTCTTCGTCGTCCTGATGGCCGTGGCCGCCTCGTCCGGCGGCTTCAGCTGGTACGTCGGCGGCTGACCCGCCGTACGGCCGGAACGCGTGCGCCACCACTCGCCGTGGAGGCGCACGCACCCATGTCCGTACCCGTGCCCGTGTCCGTACTCGTGTCCGCACGTGTCACAGCCAGCGGCGGATCGGCAGGACGGCGGTCTCGCGCATCCGCTGCACGGGCGAACGACGCTTCCACCGGGCCCCGTCGATCAGCGTGCTCCGCTCCACGTCCTCGTCGAAGTGACCGTCCAGCGTGGCGGTGAACTCCCGGTCCAGGACGGCGAGCATGACTTCCTCGTCGTGTTCCAGGGAGCGGCGGTTGAAGTTCGTCGAACCGATCAGCGAGGCGACCCCGTCCACCGTCAGCGCCTTGGTGTGGAGCATGGTCGGCTGGAACTGGTAGATCTTCACCCCGCAGGCGGTGAGCTCCTCGTAGTAGTGCTGACCGGCCAGCCGGCACACCCGCTTGTCCGTGTGCGGCCCGGGGAGCAGGATCTCCACGGAGACACCCCGGCGAGCGGCCTCGCACAGCACACCGATGAAGTACGCGTCGGGCGCGAAGTACGCCGTGGTGAGCCGGATCCGCTCCTCGGCGGACTCCAGGACGACACGGAGCAAGGTCTGCATGTCCTGCCAGCCGTAGCCGGCCGAACCGCGCACGACCTGGACGATCGCGTCCCCCTGCTGCGTGGCGTCGACGAACCGGTCGCGTTCGGTGAACAGCTCGTCGTGGCACTCGGCCCAGTTCTGCGCGAACGCGGCCGCCAGACCGTCCACCGCCGGGCCCTGCACCCGTACGTGGGTGTCCCGCCACTCGCTCTCGTCGCGGGCGTCACCGCACCACTCCTCGGCTATGCCGACCCCGCCGGTGAACGCCGACTCCTCGTCGGTGATGAGGACCTTCCGGTGACAGCGGTGGTTCTGCTTGAGCGGCGAGAGGTACAGCGGCTTGCGGAACCAGGCCACCTCCACCCCGGCCTCGTCCATCAACGCCAGCTGGTCCTTCTCGATGAGCCGGGAGCCGAACCCGTCCAGCAGCAGCCGCACCCGCACACCGGCACGGGCCCGCTCCGACAGCGCCTCGGCGAACTCGAGGGCGATGTCACCCCGCCAGTACACGAACGTCATCATGTCCACGGTGTGCTCGGCGCCGCGGATGGACTCCAGCATGGAGGCGAAGATCTCGTTCCCGTTGCGGAGGGGGACGAGCTTGTTGCCCTCGGTCGCGGCGATGCCGATCAGCCGCTCCAGCCGCCGCCGCAGCCGGTGCGTGCGCTGCGCGTAGACGGCGTCATCGGGTCTGTCCTGCGTGGATCTCTCGTCTATGTGGCTGGACATCTCTCACCTGGTGAACTGGGGCGACGGGGCAGAGCGACTGTACTCCCGGTGAGCCGCGCACCCCGAACCCCGGCGGGGGACCGGGCCCCGGCAGGCTCGCAAACCTCCGGAGGACGGCGTACGACGCAACGCCACTGGTCCCGCGGAGGGCGGCGTCAACGCCGCAACGCCGCAGGATCTCCGGTCACGGCCCGGTCACGGCCCTCTAGGATGCGATCATGCCGGAAGCCACGCCCCGCCCCGAGCCGTTCCTCCAGCGGACCGCCCCCGCCGCCCTCGAAGACCTGCGCACGCGGCTCCGCGCGACGCGCTGGCCCGACGCACCCGAGGACGCCGGCTGGTCGCTCGGGACCGACCTCGATCAGCTCCGCGAACTCGTCGCCCACTGGGCGGAGCGCTTCGACTGGCCGGCGCAGGAGGCGGCGCTCGCCCGGCTTCCCCGCTTCCGTGTTCCGTTGGGCGGTCTCGGAATCCACTTCGTCCACGCCAAGGCCGTCGCGCCCGCCGGACCGGTCCTGCCCCTGGTCCTGAGCCACGGATGGCCGGACTCCTTCTGGCGCTACTCGAAGGTCATCCCCCTCCTCGCCGACCCGGGCGCACACGGCGCCGACCCCGCCGACGCGTTCGACGTGGTCGTCCCCGACATGCCGGGCTTCGGTTACTCCGACCGGCCCGCCGGCCGGCCGCTCGACTCGATCGCCGTCGCCGGGCTGTGGGCCGAGCTCATGACCGTCCTCGGCTACGAGCGGTTCGGCGCGGCGGGCGGGGACGTCGGCAGCCATGTGAGCCGCTATCTCGCCCTCGACCACCCCGACCGGGTCGTGGCCGTCCACCGCACCGACGGGGGCCTGCCCGTCTTCACCGGGGACCCGGCGGACCTCACGCCGGAGGAGCGGACGTGGATGAAGGACGTCGCGGCCTGGAGCGGGACCGAGGGCGCCTACGCCGCGATCCACCGGACGAAGCCGCAGACCGCCGCCTTCGGGCTCAACGACTCACCGGCCGGGCTCGCCGCGTGGATCGTGGAGAAACTCCGCGCCTGGAGCGACTGCGGCGGCGACGTCGAGCGGAGCTTCACCAAGGACGAGATCCTGACGAACATCACGCTCTACTGGCTGACCGGCACGATCGGGTCGTCCATGCGCATGTACAGCGCGAACGCCGCCATCCCGCCCGCCCAGCTCGCCCGCCGGGTCGAGGTGCCGTCCGGCTTCTCGATCTTCGCCGGTGACATCGTTCGCCCGCCGAGGGCCTGGCTGGAGCGCACGACGCACATGGTGCGCATGACCGAGCCCCCGCGCGGCGGGCACTTCGCGGCGTTCGAGGAGCCGGAGATCTACGCGGAGGAGCTGCGCGCCTTCTTCCGCCCCTACCGTGCGGCGGCCGCTTGACCTCAAGCGCGGTCGAGGTCGCAGGGTGGGCCGCATGGATACCGAAGCAGCGGACATCAAGGCCATCGAACAGGTGGTCGCCACCGTCGAGGCCGCCCAGCGCGCCAAGGACACCGAGGGCTTCCTCGCGCTCTTCCACCCCGATGCCCTCTGGACGACCGGCCACGGCAAGGTCCTGATCGGCTTCGACGCGATCGCCGAGTTCACCCGTGCCGTACTGCCCGCCGCCCAGTGGGACGGCGACGTCACCTACCGGGTGGTCCACACCCAGTTCCTGCGGCCCGACGTGGCGGCCGTCAAGGTCCGGCAGGTGTACCACTCGGCCCAGGGCGATTCGGAGGGCGCCCCGCTCTACGTCATGACGAGGCGTGACGACGGCGCATGGCTGCTTCACGCCTGCCAGAACACCCCGGTTCACATCGGGTAGTCCGGGCGACGGCCTGTCAGGAGGCGGGGTACGGGCCGCCGGTGAGCAGCCGGGCCAGATGAGCCGCGTTCACGGCGAGGGTGCGCGTCGTCGAGGCGACCGTCTCCGGCGGGCCGTCGAGGTCCTTGTAGTCCTTGCCCTGCATGGCCTCGCCGACCCAGTAGGTGACGGCACCCGGAGCCAGGGAGAACCCCAGGTCGTTGAGGGCCTGGAACAGGTCGGCGCTCACCTTGTGGGCGCCGTCCTCGTTCCCGACCACGGCCGCGGCGGCGACCTTTCCGTACGTCAGCAACCGGCCCTGCTCGTCGGTCTCGGACAGTTCGGCGTCCAGGCGTTCCAGGACGCGCTGGCAGATGCTGGACGGGTGGCCGAGCCAGATGGGGGTGGCGACGAGGAGGATGTCGGCCGCCATGACCTTCTCCCGCAGGGCGGGCCAGGCGTCGCCGTCGCCCATGTCGAGACCCACTCCCGGCCGGATGTCGTGGTCGGCCACCCGGACCACCTCACCGCTCACTCCGAGGCTCTCGAACTCGGCCATCACCTGGTCGGCGATGAGATGGCTGCTGGAGGGCGTGGGGGAGGAGTTCAAGGTGCAGACGAAAGCCAGAGCACGCATCGCGGGGGACACTCCTTGAGGAGAGCGTTCGTACGTCGGTCTCGGCGCCACTGTGCCCGCCGAAGACCTGACCGATGCGGCGCGGCGCCGGAAATGCCCCGTACGGAACAGGAAAGCGCGCGCGTGGCGGCACTCAGAATTCGACGGCCGCGGCCTTTCTGATCGACGCGGCCATGTTCCGCTCCATCATCTGGAGGGAAGCCTGCGCCAGATCCCGGTGGATATGGGCCACGGCGTCATCGGGGACGGTCACGTCCAGATGGCGGATGTGCGCGTCGAGGGCGGAGTACAGGACGCACTGTTCGGTGACCTGACCGCAGAGGACGACCCGGTCCACGTCCAGCTGCGACAGGAGATAGCTGAGCGGCGTCTCGTAGAAGATCGAGTGCCGGGCCTTGACGACGAACAGCGAATCGTCGTCCGGCAGTACCGGTTCCACCAGATCGCTGTACGGCCCCGAGAGCGTCGTATCGATGATCTCACCGTGATGGGAGCGCCATTCCCCGAAATTGTCGTTCACATAGATCACCGGGACGGCGTCGTCCCGGGCCCGCTCGATGAGACCCACGATGTGGGGGAGCGCCTCGCGCACGGACGGAACGAGGAGGTCGGCATCCGGGTGGCCGTACGTGTTGAGCATGTCGATGACGATGAGGGCACTTCGGCTCATAGCTCCTCATTCTCGCCGTGCCGGATGAGCCGCGCCGGGGCGACACGGCTCGTCGTCCGATCGGGAGGCGGGCGCGGAGGCTCACTCCCAGCAGAGGCAGAACGGATGCCCCGCCGGGTCGGCGTACACACGGAAGCGGCGCTCACCGCCCCGGTCGTCGAGGTCCAGGGGCGTCGCACCGAGCGCCAGCACCTCCTCCTGAGCGCGCTCGACGTCCGTCACGTCGAGGTCCAGGTGCGCCTGCTGTGAATTCCTGTCCCCCCGGGGCCACTCCGGGGGGACGTGGTCGGGCGCCCGCTGGAACGAGATGCGGGCGCCGCCCGGGACGCGGAGGTCGTACCAGTCCTCGTCGTACCTCGATACCTCACCCCCGAGAACACCCTGGTAGAAGCCTGCGAGGGAGGCGGGGTCGGGGCAGTCGAGGGCCACGAGGCCGTACGTCGCGATGGGCATGTCCGGTCCTTTCGTCGGGTGCCTTGAGGGTCTCCGTGTCCGTGCGGTTCGCGGCGCGGTTCCCGGCGCGGTTCACGCCCCGGGCACTGAACCCTCCGCGCAGACACGGACGGTGCGCAGGGTCGTGTCCGCCGGGTCGGGAACGTTCATCCCCGCCTCGACCCCCGACCGCAGATATCGGAGCAGAGGTTCCGTGAGCCGTTCGCCCGGCAGGACGGCGGGGATGCCCGGAGGGTAGGGGGTCATCATCTCCGCGGCGACCCGTCCCACAGCCTGCTCGGCCGGAATGTCCTCGGTGGCGGCGAAGTAGGCGTCCCGGGGCAGACACACCTGGTCCGGGCGCAGTTCGTCCGGGCCGGGCACGTGGACGGCGGGCCCCGGGCCGAGCGTGCCGGCCTGCCGGGACAGATCCCGCAGCCCCTCCAGCAGGCGTCCTGCGGTGTCCTCGTCGTCGGCATGGGTGAACTGGGCGCTGATACGGCGGTGGTCGACGAGGTGCATGTCGATCCTGTGACGGGCACGGAGCCAGTCGGCCGCCCGGTATCCGTTCGTACCGAGTGCGCTGATGTCGATGATCACGGGGAGCGGGTCGAACTCCGTGGTCCTTCCGGGGCCGCAGAAGTCGTCGCGGTCGTTCACATGCATCCCGTCGATCTTCTCGATCCGCTCGCGGACGTCGCCCACCAGACTCAGTGCGCGGGAGAGCAGCCCGTGGCCCTCCAGGACCATCTGCCGCCGCCAGCCGTCGATGCCGGCGTACAGCAGGACGGAGGGGCTGGTGGTGCCGAGCAGGTCCGCACGCGAGGCCAGCGTGTCGTGGTCGACGAGATCGCCCTGGAGGTGGAAGACCGAGCCCTGTTCGAGCCCGCTGCCCATCTTGTGGATGCTGGTGACGCAGACGTCGGCGCCGGCGTCCATGGCCCAGGAGGGCAGGTCCTCGTGGAACGGCAGATGCGCGCCCCATGCCTCGTCGACGATGACCGGCCTGGAACGCCGGTGGCACACCTCGGCGATGGCGCGCAGATCGGCCGCGGATCCGTACGGGGTGGGGCTGGTGACCAGGGCCCCGCAGGCATCGGGGTGCCTCTCGAAGGCCCGCTCGAACGTCTCCGCCGACGGCGGGTGTGCGAGGTGCCGCTCGGGGTCCCACTGCGGCTCCACCCAGACGGGTTCGATACCGGAGAGGATCAGTCCGGCGACGACGGACTTGTGGGCGTCCCGGCCGATCAGGAGCTTCCGGTGCGGCGCGGCCACGCTGAGCATGGCGGCCTTCACCGACAGGGAGCTGCCGCAGGTGGAGAAGAAGGTGTGCTCGGCGTGCACCGCGTCCGCCATCAGCTCCTCTGCGCGACGTAGCGCACCGGAGGTCTGGCGACGGTCGTCCAGACCGCCGATGGCGAGTACGTCGCCGAGGAACACCGCGTCACCGAGTACGGCCCGTACCGCGGGCGCGGCCCCGCGTGCCTGCTTGTGGCCGGGCGGGGAGAAGCCGAGCTCCCCGTTCTCCTTGTAGGCGGCCAGTGCGTCCAGTACGGGTGCTTCGTGGTGATCTGCGGGCATGAACGGCGCCTTCCCTGGGATCCGCCGGGACAATCACGGTCACGGCAGCGGCGTGCCACCAGTCGCGTTCATGATCTCGCCGGTGATGAACGAGGCGTTGGACGACGCGAGGAAGACATAGGCGGGAGCCATCTCCGCGGGCTGCGCGGGCCTGCCCAGAGGGCTCTGCTTCCCGAACTCCGTGGTGTCGGGCATGGTCGCGGGGATGAGGGGCGTCCAGACCGGCCCGGGCGCGACCGCGTTGACGCGGATCCCGTCGGACGCCAGCATCTGCGCGAGTCCCTGCGTGAAAGTCACGATGGCGCCCTTGGTCATCGCGTAGTCCAGCAGATGAGGGCTGGGCTTGTAGGCCTGCACCGAGGTGGTGTTGATGATCGAGCCGCCCGCCGGGATGTGCGGCAGAGCGGTCTTGCACAGCCAGAACATCCCGTACAGATTGGTCCGCACCACCCGGTCGAACTGGGAGGTCGAGATGGCGGCGATTCCGTCGGGCTGGGACATCTGGTAGGCGGCGTTGTTCACCAGGATGTCGATCCCGCCGAACTCGTCGACTGCCCTCTCGATGAGGGCCCGGCACTGCTTCTCGTCACGGATGTCGCAGGCGACGGAGACCGCCTTGCGCCCGGCCTCTTCGACGAGCCGGGTCGTCTCCTCCGCCTCGCCCTCCTCTGCGGGCAGATACGTGAACAGCACGTCCGCCCCTTCCCGTGCGAAGGCCAGGGCCACCGCGCGGCCGATACCGGAGTCGCCGCCGGTGATGACCGTCCTGCGGTCGAGCAGCAGTCCGTTGCCCCGGTAGGAGTCCTCCCCGTGGTCCGGTGCCGGATCCATCGGGCCGGTCCGGCCCGGATGTTCCTGCTCCTGCTGGGGGAAATCGGGCTGCGGATGGCGCTGGGTCGGGTCCTGAGGCTGCTCGGCGTCGGTCACCTGCGTCTCCCTCTCTCGGTCACTCGCCGCCTCTCGCCACTCTGTCCGTCGACGGCGGCGGGCGTGCGGTCGTGTGGCGCCGCGTTCCCCGGTGGTGGCTGGTCAATCATCCCGGGCGGGTGAACGGCGGGCATGTCGAGCGGCGTGGCCTCGGCGGGACCGCGGAGACGGTAAATTCGAACAATGAGTTCCACCACCGGGTCCGTGACCCCTCCGCAGGGAGGCGGCGGCCGGCTTCTCGCGGTCAGCGACCTCCATGTGGGGATCGCCGACAACCGCCCCGTCGCCGACCGGCTGCACCCGTCCTCCGACGAGGACTGGCTCATCGTCGCGGGGGACGTCGCCGAGCAGGCGGAAGAGGTCGAACACGCCCTGGGACTGCTCGCGGGCCGATTCGCCCACGTCGTGTGGACCCCCGGCAACCACGAGCTGTGGACGGTGGACAAGGACCCCGTACGGCTGCGCGGCCGCGCGCGGTACGACCACCTCGTCCAGGTGTGCCGTGAGCTCGGCGTGACCACGCCCGAGGACCCGTACCCCGTGTGGCAGGGCACGGACGGCCCCGTCGCGGTGGCTCCCGTGTTCCTCCTGTACGACTACTCCTTCAGGGTGCCGGGAACGGCCACCAAGGAGGAGTCCCTGGCCCGCGCCCACGAGGCGGGTGTCGTCTGCACCGACGAGTACCTGCTGCACCCGGACCCCTATCCGACCCGGGACGACTGGTGCCGCGCGAGGGTGGCACTGACCGAGGAGCGGCTGGCCGCGCACGACCCGGAGGTCCCGCTCGTCATCGCCGGGCACTGGCCGCTGCTGCGCGAACCGACCGACGTGATGTGGTACCCGGAGTTCGCCCAGTGGTGCGGCACGGAACTCACCGCCGACTGGCACCGCCGGTTCAACGTGGCCGCCGTCGTCTACGGGCACCTCCACATCCCCCGGACGACCTGGCACGACGGCGTGCGGTTCGAGGAGGTCTCCATCGGCTACCCCCGGGAGTGGCGCAAGCGGGGCCACCCGCGAGGGCTGTTGCGGCAGATCCTGCCGTACGAGGAACAGCGGCCGGTGGCCGCGAAGGGCGACGACGCGTGATCGAACGGCTTCTCCCCGCGTACGTCGCGTGCGCGGACACCTACGAGACGGACGCTCCGGCGGGCAGCCTGTACCCGGAGGAGGCGCGGCTGGTGGCCGCGAGCGTGGACCGGCGCCGGCACGAGTTCGCGGCCGTACGGGCGTGCGCCCGGCGGGCCATGGCCGTGCTGGGACTGCCCCCGGCGCCGGTGATGACCGGCCACCGGGGCATGCCGCTGTGGCCGGAGGGGACCGTCGGCAGCATGACGCACTGCGAGGGCTATCGCGCGGCGGCACTGGCGAGGGCGTCCGACGTACGCGCGGTCGGTATCGACGCCGAGCCGAACGAACCGCTTCCGCCCGGCGTGTGGGAGGCGATCTCGGTGCCCGCGGAACGGGAAAGGCTGCAGTTCGGCGCGGACGGTTCAGCGAGCCCTGCGATCCACTGGGACCGGCTGCTGTTCAGCGCCAAGGAGAGCGTCTTCAAGACCTGGTTTCCGCTCACCCGGATCGAACTCGACTTCGACGAGGCGGAGATCGAGTTCCGTACGAGCCCGGGTGGCGCCACCGAGGGCACGTTCGTCGCGTCACTCGCGCTGACGGCACCGGGGATGCCGAGGTCGTACGAGGGCAGGTGGCTGATCGACGACGGCTTCGCCGTGACCGCGATCGTGCTCCCGGAGGCCTCTTCCGCGTGAGGCGCTGCGCGGTGCCGGTATGACGTCGGGGTCCGGCGCCGTGGTGCCGGCAGGGGGCGTTCGGGGCGACGGGGTCGCTGTCGGGTAGGGGACTGTCGGGGCGGCGGGGTCGGTGTCCCGCTCGGGCACCCCGGTACGTTCCGTTTCACCGGGCCGCACCGTGGGACCGGGGCCCTCCGCCGTCCGGTGCCGTCCCGCGCCAGTCGACGCGGTAGTGCTTCAGCCGGTCGTCCACCGCCACCAGCCGCATGCCGGCCGACGCCATGACGCGGTGGGACCCGATGTTGCCCAGATCGGCGTCGCCCTTCACGGAGAGAACCCCCTGGGACCGGGCGAAGGCGAGCAGCGCCCTGAGTGCCTCGGAGGCGTAGCCCCGGCCGCGTGCCGAGCTGATGAGGCCGTAGCCGATGGTGACCTGGCCGGCGACGTCGGGTCCGCCGTGGAAGGCGGCCCCGCCGATCGCCATTCCGTCGGTCCGGCGTCGTATCTCGTACGGGCCGAAGGGCTGGGTGCTGCCGCCCGTGCTTGCGCAGGCGGCCAGGAAGCGCCGGGCGCCGGCCCGGTCGCCATCGTCGGGGTATCCGGGCGCCCACCGCGCTCCGTGCGGAGGGTCGCGCGGATCGCCGGCCTCCACCACCGTTGCTTCCGCGATGGTCAGCGGATGCAACGAGAGCCGGGCGGTCATGAGGGTGTCCAGGTCCATGGCGGCCTGACTATCACCCGATGGAGGACGGGCGCACCTGAGTATGTGGGCCCGAAGCGTGGTAGCGACGCTATTAACATTGCTACGCCATCAGGTAGCGGCGCTACCGTTCTGGTGGTAGCGTCGATTCTGTCAGGGTCCGTGGAACCAGCGGCAACCCCTCTGCCACAGGAGCAACGTCATGACCGAGCAGCAGCACACCACCCCCGCACGCAGGGTCGCTCTCGTCACCGGAGGGTCGCGAGGCATCGGCCGTGAGAGCGCCGAGCGGCTGGCGGCCGACGGTTTCGCGGTGGTCATCAATTACGCGGGGAACAAGACGGAGGCCGAAGCCGCTGTGGCGGCGGTGACCGACGCGGGAGGCCAGGCCGTCGCACACCAGGCCGACGTCGGGGACGAGGCGGCGGTCGCCGCCCTCTTCGACGCCGCCGAGGAAGCCTTCGGGGGAGTGGACGTGGTCGTCCATGCCGCGGGCGTCATGTCGCTCTCGCCGCTGGTCGACCTCGATCTGGACGCGCTGGACCGGATGTACCGCACCAACATCCGCGGCACCTTCGTCGTCGACCAGCAGGCGGCGCGCCGTCTGCGCACCGGGGGAGCGATCATCAACTTCTCGAGTTCGGTGCTCGCCCTGGCCATTCCCGGGTACACCGCCTACGCCGCCACCAAGGGGGCCGTGGAGGCGATGACGCTGATCCTCGCCCGTGAGCTGCGGGGCCGGGACATCACGGTCAACGCCGTGGCACCCGGGCCGACGGCGACCGCCCTGTTCCTGGACGGCAAGGACGAGGAGACCATCGCGAGGATGGCCGCTCAGCCTCCGCTGGAGCGGCTCGGCGCCCCTGAGGACATCGCGGAGGTCGTCGCCTTCCTCGCCGGCCCCGCGCGCTGGGTGAACGGCCAGGTGCTGCGTGCCAACGGCGGAATCATCTGACCGGCCCCCGCTCCCACCGGCGGTTTCGCCCCGTGCGCCGCTTGATAGCGTCCCTCCGATGAGTACACGAGCGCGCATCCTCGAAGTCGCGGCACGGCTGGTCGCGGAGTCCCCCGACGGGGACATCTCCACGCGGGCCGTGTGCGAGGCCGCGCAGGTCGGCGCGCCTGCTCTGTACCGGCACTTCGGCGACAAGGAAGGCCTGCTGTCGGCCGTCGTCGATCACGGTTTCGACGCCTACCTGGCGACGAAGCGGGAGCGGAGCGAGACGTCCGACCCCGTCGAGGATCTCCGTAACGGCTGGGACAGCCACGTCGAGTTCGCTCTCCGGAACCCGAATCTGTACCGGTTGATGAACTCCCCGGCGATGCGGACGCCGCCGGCGGCCGCCCTCGAGTCGCACCGCATCCTGACGCGGGACCTGGAGCGGGCGGCCGAGCAGGGGAAGCTGCGCGTGGCGCCCGAACTCGCCGCCCAGATGATCATGTCGGCCACGACGGGCGTCGCACTGATGCTGGTCTCCCGGCCCGCGACCTTCCCGGACGCCGGGGTCTCGGCGCGTCTGCGCGACGCCGTGCACGCCGCCGTCTTCGTCCCGGACGTGCGCGCGAGCGCAACCGTGGACGCCGAAGTCCCCTCCGCCGCCGCCCGGCTGGGAGCCCTGCTGCGCCGGTCGCACGGATCCGGGCTCAGTACGGCTGAATCGGCGCTGATGACCGAATGGCTGGACCGGGTGTCGAACGCGGAGCGGTGAGCCGGCCGAGTTCGGCAGAGGGCGGGCCGGGAACGGTGCACTGCGGCTTCCGCTCCCGGTCGCGCGTGTCGCCCCTCCTCCTACACCTCGTACCGCCCCTGCTGTTCGGTGAGTGCGGGGCCGAGGTCTCCGGCCATCGCATGGGCCATCCGCAGATGAGTGGCCGCCTCCACGTGCCTGCCCTGGCGCTCCAGGGTGCGCCCGAGCATCAGCCGCGCGTAGTCCTCGACAGGGCTGCGCTCCAGGATCTCGCGCAGCTCCGCCTCGGCCTTGGCGAGCCGGGCCGAGTGGTAGTAGGCGCGCGCCAGCAGAAGCCTCGGCGCCACCTGCTCCGGCGCCTCCTGCACCAGCCCGCCGAGGATCCGCGCCGCCGTCACGTACTCCTTCGCCTCGAAGAACAGCTGGGCCCGGTCCCAGCGGTTGGCGGGCGTACCGAACTCGTAGTAGGTCTCGTCCACTTCTCCTCCTCGGCCGGAATGCTTCCAGCCACGTCAACACAGCGAGGTGGTTGAACATTCCACTAAAATTTCGGCGTGGGGACAGGCGCTCCATGACCGTACGGGAATAGGTTGTGCGCCATGAGCAATCTCGATCGCCAGGCCGGTGTCTCCGTCTGCGGAGGACGCGGCTTCGTCGTGGCCGAACCTGTACGTGAACTCCTCACCCCGCGCCGCGTCCAGCTCGGCGAATCCACCGAGGTGCGCAGACTGCTGCCCAACCTGGGGCGCCGCATGGTCGGCGCCTGGGCATTCGTGGATCACTACGGCCCCGACGACATCGCAGACGAGCCCGGCATGCAGGTGCCGCCGCACCCCCACATGGGCCTTCAGACGGTCAGCTGGCTGCACGACGGGGAGGTCCTGCACCGCGACAGCCTGGGCAGCCTCCAGCACATCCGGCCACGCGAGCTGGGGCTGATGACGTCCGGCAGGGCGATCAGCCACTCCGAGGAAAGCCCGAAACCGCATGCCAGGTTTCTGCACGGGGCCCAGCTGTGGGTGGCCCTGCCCGACGCCCACCGGCACGTCGAGCCCCACTTCCAGCACCACACCGACCTGCCCGCCGTCACGGCGCCGGGTCTCACCGCCACCGTGATCCTGGGGGAGCTCGACGGAGCCGCCTCGCCCGGCACGGCCTACACCCCGATCGTCGGGGCGGACCTGGCTCTGACCGCAGGCGCCGAAGCCCGGCTGCCGCTGGACCCCGACTTCGAGTACGCCGTGCTGTCGATGTCCGGCGAGGCCCAGGTCGACGGCGTCCCGGTCGTCGCCGGCTCGATGCTCTACCTCGGCTGCGGCCGCACCGAACTGCCGCTGCGGGCCGACTCCGACGCAGGGCTGATGCTGCTCGGCGGCGAGCCGTTCGAGGAGGAGATCGTCATGTGGTGGAACTTCGTGGGGCGCTCCCACGAGGAGATCGAACAGGCGCGCTCGGACTGGATGACCAGCGCCCGCTTCGGCGACGTCCACGGCTACGACGGCGGCCGGCTGCCCGCTCCTCAACTCCCGCCGGTGGCGCTGAAGCCACGGGGGAGGGTGCGTTGAAGGCGTGGTCGTCCGTGAGCAGCTTTGTCAGACCTCATGCTGACCCAAAGCTGACCTACCAAAGCGCCCGTCAAGGAGCGGCGACTTGAGATCCGGTGCCTCGGCTGACTGTGGTGAGCGGGTCAGCGCGACGTAGTCGCGACCCGGGCCGGTGCGTGGTGGTGAAGCGGTCGCCCTGGTGTCAACCGGGAGGGCCGAACCTGGCGCGTCCTTTCACGGGTACCACCCGGCACGTGGCGCAAAAGGCCCAGCGTTCGTCGGACGCGCCGGCGACTACGAAGTCCTCGACGAGGACACCGGTGCCGACGGGACGAACGTGGCGTCAGTTTGCACGTGCGCGGGGGAGCTCACGCTTGGTGGTGGTGGTGGTGGTGGTGGCGGCGAGTCGAGGGCGAGGCGAGCTGGGACTCAGGTCTCTGATACTCCCGGCCCGGCATCCGACGGGACTGTCCTTGTCAAGACGTCCCCTGACAGTGGCTCCGATCGATCGGCTGGGAGCGAGGCGTTCGCGCTCACGAGGCCGGGGCGATTAAGGATCAGGTCCATGCCCGTGAATTCCGTGAGCACCACGGCGGTCCGCTCGGGCGCCCATGGCAGCCCATCGGGGTGTTGCTGCTCCGCACTGTTGCGGCGCGCCCACACGCTTGCGGGACGGGTCAAGCCGAGATCCTCGGTGGTCACGACACGACCTAGACGCTCGGTGAACAGGGTGGCGAGCAGTTGGGGTACGGGAGCGCTCGGGATCTCTCCCAGGTCGAGCCAACGGCGCACCCGCGAGGCATCTGTCGCGACCTGCCGGTACCCCAGGGTGGCAGCCTGCCGGTTCACTTTTCTGGCGAGTTCGCCTCTGGACCAGCCGGTCAGGTCGAAGGCGTCCCGAAGTCGGCTGTCAGGGGAACTCCGCTGCCGCGACGAGAGCCCCCCGAACAGTTCCAGGTGAACTATGCGGCCCAGCTTTCGCTCCATCAGGATGGTCACCGCCTCCAAACCCTTCAGTACGGCTTCGGCGGAGAGGTCACTCGGGGCCACGAACACGATCGCGTCGCGGGTGAATTCGCGAGCGGTGAAGGGCAACCCGAGTTGACTGGTCGAACTCCGCCAGGCCTGGCCCGTCCGTCGGAGGCCCAACCAGGTGCCGAACGGTGTCTCGGCCGTGTCGTGGGCCTTGAAGCGTCGCCACAGCCAGCAGACGATGCCGCATGTAGCCATCAGTGCTGGCGGACCGAACACCGGCCAGTGCGCGTACAGGGCGGACATCAGGTCTGCTTTCCCGGGCCACCGCTGCCACCACCGTGGGGACAGCGGGCCGGAACCTTCACCCGGCTCCCTCGCGGGATGGGCGTCCCGCAGCGGATCGCCGATGAAAAGGGCCACCACGCAGACGATGCCGGCGACCACGGCGGCAACGAGGCTCGCGCGCAGAAGTGCCATGCCACGCGAGACGTGAGTGGCGACAGTGCCGGGCGCTTTCTCCATCATGACCGCGGTCTCAGCCTGGGTGCAGTCCAGACCTTTCGTTGCCCATACCGCGGTGCGTTGCGAGGGTGTCAGAGCCTCCATGGCCTGCTCGACGGCACAGCGGTTGGCCACCAGCGCGGCCACATCGGCGGACTGCAAGGGGTCGAAGCGCAGCGGATCGGCCGCACGCCGTGCTTCCAGCCCATTGTGTCGGGCCTGCTGACGCGCTCGGTTGGCCGCTTCCGTGCGGATCACCACGCGCAGATAGCTGACCGGGTACTCGACAGATGCCGGATGGCGCAGCACCTTGGCGAAGGCGTTCTGCACGAGATCCTCGGCCGAGATGACGGACTCCGGGATGCCATGGGCGAGGAGCGCCTGCTGAGCGGTGTTCGTGAGGCTGACCCGGTAGTTGGCATACAGCGCACCCAGAGCCTCAGCGGGCTCCACTTCACGCTCAGCCATTGCCTTCCTCCGATTTCCGTTCCGCGGCCGTACCTCGAGGGGCGCCCTGACGGGCCGACCGAGCACGGATTATCTCGGCCCGGGCTGAGGACCGGTTGCGAAGCGCCACGCTGTCCAGCCAACGCTTGACCGCAGGGACCATGGAACAACCGCGGACAGAAAAGCGGTAGCGAGCTCCACCGTCCAACCTCCCGTGCACTATGGGCCGGTGGCGCACAGGACGCACGGTGGCCGTTCACAAGAGAGAGGCGGCGGTACGCCATTCTCATGACGTCGCGTTCATGATTCTTTGGCATGGGCTCGCTCAGGAAGTCCGATCCTTGCTCCCGGCCGCCCGCCAACTCCCGCATGTGTGTGCTGCTCTGTACCTCGGGCCGGCACATTCGCCGCATCCGTCGACGCCACCCAGGACGGCTACGCGATGGCCGCAGGCTGAAGAAGCAGCGGGCCACCGCCTGCAAGTCGGCGGAACTCGAACGTTGCCCTGATCGCGGGCCTGCCCGAGCCCGACGGCGGTACGACGCGTCGTCGGACGCACGTCGCCAGCACTGGAAGAGATCGTCCCTGGCTGGTGCCTGGCATGGGCGTCGACCGGCAGTGCCTCTTCCGACTCTCCTGGATCTACGTCAAGAGCGACAACGCGCTGTCGAACAAGGCGGGCCTGGCCGCCACCATCGATGAGGGCCTTCGCAAGTGGGCCCTCCGCCCAGCGCGTCAGCTTCCCGAAGCTGACCGCGAGCCGGCAGTGGATGTCCACAGTCATGGTCGGCATCATCGCGCCACCGACCAGGCTGTCGTGTTGTCGACATATGGACCCAGACCCTGACGGCTGGTAACCGCCATCCGTGGTTACCAGCCGCCGGTCAACTGCGTCTCTCGCCCGTACAGTCCCCACGCCTCAAAGCCGTTGCGGTTACCCGGCAACAGCTGGCTGACGGTTACGCCGAGCCGGGTGTTGGCAATCGGAGCTCCCCCAGCGGTTGATGGCCCAGCCGGACTGGGACGCCTGAGCGATGGCGTCGGGGATTGTGGTGCCGCGGAAGCCGACCCGGTTCGACGATGCGGGCGGC
>NZ_JAERUC010000207.1 GCF_016745505.1 Streptomyces silvae
GGCGGCGGGTCTCCCAGCCGTCCATGATCTTGCCCTTGTGGCCGAAGCGCTCGGGGTCGAAGACGGCGCGTTCGCGGATCAGGAGGTTCTCGCGCTCGGCGAAGAACTCGTCGTTCGCCGCGATCACGCCGGCGCCGAGGCGGCGGTCCGCGAGGTCGACCAGTTCGGTGAAGGGGAAGTCGCCCGCCCGGTAGTCGGCGTAGGGGTCACCGCCGCCGTAGGGGGCCGCGTCGTTGGCGTGCGGGTCGGTGGATGAGGGCTCCGTCTGGATCTTGTCGGTGGGCATGTCCCCACTGTGCCGCCGCACCACCGATCAGGTCCATCGAAACTTTTCGTACAGTTCTTTCAGTTCTGCTGAACGATCCGGCCTGCCGCCCGCTCCAGCGCCGTCAGCACCCGCGCCACCGCCGGCCCGCGCTCGGCGCCCTGCCGTACCGCCGCGACGACATGCCGGTACGGCCGGTCCTCCTCCAGGACGCGCATCTGCACGCCGTCGCGCGGCCGGTCGGAGGCCGAGACCATGCGCGGGATCAGAGCGACGCCCATGCCCGCCCGCACCATGGCCAGGATGGCGGTCCAGCCGGCGGCGCTGTGGGCCTGTTCGGGGACGAACCCGGCGGCCTCGCAGGCCGCGGTGGTGATCTCCGACCACGGGCCGGACCCGCCGAAGATCCAGGGCTCCCCGGAGAGGTCCGCCAGCCGCAGCGCGGGCGCCCCGGCCAGCGGATGGCCGGCGGGCAGGGCCACGTCCAGCGGGTCGGCCAGCAGCGGCAGCAGGGTGAAGCGGGGGTCGCGGGCCGTCGGGGCGTGCGCCGCCAGGGAGAGCGCCAGGTCCACCTCACCGGCCGACAGCAGCTCGTAGGCCTGGGCCGCCTCCGCCTCCCGTACGCGCACCTGGGGCCCGGGCCGGTCACCGGCGGCCAGGAGCTCCACGGCCGGTACGACGAGGGCGGGCACGGCGGTCGAGAAGGCACCGACCCGCACCAGGCCCGCCTCGCCCCGCAGATAGCCGGTCAGTTCGGCGTCGGCCCGCTCCAGCTGGGCGAAGACCGCCTCGGCGTGGCGCAGCACGAGGTGCGCGGCGTCGGTGAGCCGTACGCGGCGGCCCTGCGCCTCCAGCAGTGGTACGCCGAGCTGCCGGGCGAGGTTGGTGAGCTGCTGCGAGACGGCCGACGGGGTCATGAGCAGGGCCTCGGCCGTGGCGGTGACCGTGCCCCGGTCGCGCAGGGTGCGCAGGATGCGGAGCTTCTTGACGTCCCACTCGGTCATGGCCGAAACCTACCCGGAGCCCGGACATGCCGGTGCGCCGCGCGGTACGTCGTACCGGCGGCGCACCCGGAGAAAGCTCTAGGCCTGCTTCTTGGACTTGTCGAGGACCATGACGAGTCCGGCGATGACCAGGAACAGGACGATCGGTGTCGCGACGTAGAGGCCGAGGGTCTCCAGCACGTTCAGACCCGGGCCCGGGTCGTCACCGTCGTCGCGGGTCAGCGCGAGCGCGGGGGACGACATGAGCAGCATCATCAGCGTCGTACCGGCCGCGACGGCGCCGGCGCGCATAGCGTTCTTCTTGTCCACGGTGCAAACGTAGCGAACGCCTACGAGGGGCGCGCGCCCGGGGGTGCCGTAGGGGACTCCGGGCCCTCCGCCAGGACGGCCATGAGCCGGTGCAGCCGGGGCGAGGCGGTGATCTCCTCCAGGGTGACGGGATGCCCCTCCGCATCGGCGATGGGCAGGCGCCAGTTGGGGTACTGGTCCCAGGTCCCGGGGAGGTTCTGCGGGCGCCGGTCGCCCACGGTGTCCGGGAGCCAGACCCCGGCCATCCGGGCGGGGGTGCGCCGCAGGAAGCGGTGGACGGCGCGGACGGCCGCCTCCTCGTCGCCGTCGCCCTCGGGCAGCAGCCGGAGCCGGGCCAGGTAGGCCAGCCACTCGGCGGTGTCGGCGGCGTCCTCGGCCAGTTCCTGCTCCAGCCCGCGGGTGAGCAGCCCGAGCCGGTGGCGGAGCGTCACATGCTCCCCCGTCAGCCGGGCCGCGGTGGAGGGCAGGTCGTGGGTGGTCGCCGTGGCCACGCAGTCCTCGCGCCACTTCTCGGGGGCGAGCGGCCGTCCGGTGCCGCCCCAGTCGCGCTCGAACCAGAGCACGGAGGTGCCGAGCACCCCGCGCCGGGCGAGCGCCTCGCGCACACCGGGCTCGACGGTGCCGAGGTCCTCCCCTATGACGGCGGCACCGGCCCGGTGCGCCTCCAGGACGAGGACGGCGAGCATCGCCTCGGCGTCCTGACCGACGTACGCCCCCTCGGTGGGCGGCTGCCCCTCGGGCACCCACCAGAGCCGGAAGAGGCCCATGACGTGGTCGATGCGCAGGGCGCCGGCGTGGGCGAGCAGACCGCGCAGCAGGTGGCGGTAGGGGGCGTACCCGGAGGCCGCGAGGGCGTCGGGGCGCCAGGGGGGCAGTCCCCAGTCCTGGCCGTGGGCGTTGAAGGCGTCGGGGGGCGCGCCGACGGACATGCCCAGCGCGAAGGCGTCCTGCTGGGCCCAGGTGTCGGCGCCGTCGGGGTGGACGCCGACGGCGAGGTCGTGGACGATCCCGACGGCCATCCCGGACTCGCGTGCGGCGCTCTGCGCGGTGGCGAGCTGGGTGTCCGTCAGCCAGGCGAGCCGGCAGTGGAAGTCGACCCGGTCCAGCAGCTCGGTGCGGGCCCGGGTGCTCTGCGGGGAGCGGGGGTCCCGCAGCCCCTCGGGCCAGTCGCGCCAGCGGGGGCCGTGCACCTCGGCCAGGGCGCACCACAGGGCGTGGTCCTCCAGGGCCTGCCCCTGTCCGGCGAGGAAGTCGCAGTAGGCGGCGCGGCGGCCGGGGGTCAGGGGGACCTCGTGGACGATCTCCAGGGCCTGCTTCTTGAGCGCCCAGACGGCGTCCCGGTCGATCAGCGCGCCCTTGTTCAGCACGGCCTCGCGCAGGGCCGCGGCCTGCTGGCGCAGGTCGTCCAGGGCCGTCCTGCCCGGCTCGGCGACATGGCCGTACTCCGGGATCGACTCGATGTGGAGATGGACGGGGTCGGGGAAGCGGCGCGAGGAGGGGCGGTACGGGGACGGGTCGGTCGGGCTGCCCGGTACGGCGGCGTGCAGCGGGTTGACCTGGACGAAGCCGCTCCCCAGGGTCCGTCCCGCCCAGGCGGCGAGGTCGGCCAGGTCGGAGAGGTCGCCCATGCCCCAGGAGCGCTCGGACAGCAGCGAGTAGAGCTGGACGAGGAAGCCGTGCGTGCGGGCGGGCGGCTGGGGTACGCGGTCCGGGGCGACGACGAGCGTGGCGGTCGCGTGGTGGTGGTCCGGCGTGCGGACGGCGAGCCGGTGCACGCCCAGGGGCGGTTCGGTCCACCAGGAGGGCGTCGTCGGGGCGTCCCCGGACGGGGCGGGCGCCGGGAGCACCCGCATGCGCAGGGGCGAGGGCGCGGTCCCGGGCTCGGGGTCGACGGTCAGGAGCGCGCCGGCCGGCAGTCCGGTGAGCGCGGCCGGCAGCGGCTCTCCCGACCAGACCACCACCGTCGGCGGGAGCAGTCGGGAGGCCGCCGCCGATTCGGCTGCGGCGAGTGATCTCCGTACCTCCGCGGGAGTGTCGGCGTCGACGCCCAGCACGGCGAGCACGGCCGTGACCGTGTCGTCGGGGACGGACACCGTGACATCCGCGGACGGGGAGAAGGAGGTGGCGACGCCGTGCAGTGCGGCGAGCCGGGACAAGCCCATTCAGACTCCTGGGGACTCCATGCCCCCTGCGGTGCCGGGTGCTGTCGGCTCGCTGGTCAGAGGGGCGACGGCGGCGAGCGGTGGCTCGCTCGTGAGGGGTGTGGCGTCGGCGAGCGGGGGCTCGCTGGTGAGCGGGGCGCTGTCGGCGAACGCGGGCTCGCCGGTCAGGTGGGAGACATCGGCGAGCGGCAGCTCACTGATCATCGGAGGAGCGGTGAAGGTCGGGGACGTGTCGCGTGCCAGCGGATCGGGGTCCATGGGGCTCGGTACCTGTTTGGAGAGGGCGGAGAGCAGAAGCTGCGCGGATGCGGGCATGGTGGCCTCCTGGCCGTGGACAACAGGACACAGCAGGCCTACCCAGCGGGCGCGGGAGCAGACGTGGACGTGACATAGGCGTTATGACAACGACCCCAACGTGCCCTGGGTCACACTTCGTTCCCGCACCCGTCGGGTATGGGCCGTTTTCGGCCACTCGCCAACTCTCCCCCACGGCCCGCACGTCACCCCGTGCGACACGACGGGCATATCGGCACGACACGGCCATGTGCGTTGACACCTCCGCGCCCGGGTGGTGGGCTCGTACGTCACCGCCGGGCGGGAACGGGGACCGGGCCGCGGACGGAGTCGGGGACGAAGGAGTGCGGCGTGCAGCTCGGGCGCAGGAAGCATGCGGCGGCCGTGGCCCTCGCCGTGATCGGCGGGCTGCTCGGCCCGCTCGGCCCGCTCGCTCCGGCCGCCCTCGCGGCCCCCGACGGCCCCGACGGCCCCGCCTCGACCACCGCGGAGCGCACCGGTGACGCGCGGCTGCCCGCCGTCTGGCCCCGGCCGCAGTCCCTCAGGGCGTCCGGACAGGCCGTCGCCCTGGGCACCGAGGTGACCGTCCTGGCCGACGCGGAGGCCGATCCGTACACCGTGGACGCGCTCCAGGAGCTCCTGCGCGACTCCGGTGTGCGTACGGTGCACGACACCCTGCCCGGCGAGGGGCCGGTGATCCGGCTCGGCGGGACCGGCGCGGGCCGTGCGCTGCGGGCCCTGGGAGCGGCCGACCGCGGCGATCTGCCGTCCGGCGGCTACCGCCTCGCGGCGGGCAGTGCCGACGGCCGGCCCACGGTCGCCCTGGACGGCGTCGGCGAGGACGGCCTGTTCCACGGCGTGCAGACGCTGCGCGGGCTCGTGCGGGGCGGCACCGTGGCCGGAGCCGTGGTCCGCGACTGGCCGGGTACCGCCGTGCGCGGGATGACCGAGGGTTTCTACGGGCAGCCGTGGACCCTGGACGAGCGGCTCGCGCAGCTGGACTTCATGGGACGTACGAAGCAGAACCGCTATCTCTACGCGGCCGGCGACGACCCGTACCGGCAGTCCCGCTGGCGCGACCCCTACCCCGCCGACGAGCGGGCCGGCTTCCGCGCGCTGGCCGCGAAGGCGCGGGCCGAGCACGTCACGCTCGGCTGGGCCGTCTCGCCCGGGCAGGCGATGTGCATGGCGTCCGACGGGGACGTACGGGCGCTGAACCGGAAGATCGACGCGATGTGGGCGCTGGGGGTGCGGGCCTTCCAGCTGCAGTTCCAGAACGTCAGCTACAGCGAGTGGCACTGCGACCGGGACGCGGAGACGTTCGGCAGCGGTCCTGAGGCGGCGGCCAGGGCGCAGGCCCGGGTCGCGAGCGCGGTCGCCCGGCACCTCGCCGACCGGCACCCCGGCGCGGAGCCGCTGTCGGTGATGCCGACCGAGTTCTACCAGGACGGCGCCACCGACTACCGCTCGGCGCTCGCCGCGGAGCTGGACGACCGGGTGCAGGTGGCGTGGACCGGCGTCGGGGTCGTGCCGAGGACGATCACCGGGGGTGAGCTGGCGGCCGCCCGGGCTGCCTTCCGCCATCCCCTGGTCACCATGGACAACTACCCGGTCAACGACTACGCGCAGGACCGGATCTTCCTCGGCCCCTACACCGGCCGGGACCCGGCGGTGGCCGGCGGGTCCGCCGCGCTGCTCGCCAACGCCATGGAGCAGCCCTCGGCCTCCCGTGTCCCGCTGTTCACGGCGGCCGACTTCGCCTGGAACCCGAAGGGGTACCGGCCCCAGGAGTCCTGGCAGGCGGCCCTGGACGACCTGGCGGACGGGGACACCGCCGCCCGGGCCGCTCTGGGCGCCCTGGCGGGCAACAGCGCCGGCTCGGTGCTGGGCGGCGACGAGTCCGCGTACCTCCGGCCGCTGCTGGCCGCGTTCGAGGCCTCGCGTACGGCCTCGGACGGGGCGCGCCGCGCGAGGGCGGCCCGTGAGCTGCGGGCGGCGTTCGGCGTGATGCGGCAGGCCCCGGAGCGGCTGGAGGCGACCGCGGGCGGCCGGCTGCGGGACGAGGTGGCGCCGTGGACGGCGCAGCTGGCCCGGTACGGCAGGGCGGGTGAGCTCGCCGTGGATCTGCTGCTCGCGCAGGAGCGGGGCGACGGGCCGGCCGCCTGGCGGGCCGAGCTGGCCCTCGAACCCCTGCGCAAGGCGATCCGGGCGAGCACGGCGACGGTCGGCAAGGGCGTCCTGGACCCGTTCCTGGACCGGGTCGACAAGGAGGCCGACGCCTGGAACGGCACCGACCGCGACACGGGGACGGCGACCCGGGACGCCCACGGCTGCACGGTGAGGCTCGACCGCGCACGCCCGCTGGAGGCGGTCACCACGCTGGCCCGGCCGGGTGACGCGGCGGGGGACGCCGTCCTGGAGGCCCATGTCCCGGGCGAGGGCTGGCGCCGCCTCGGCCCCCTGTCGGCGACGGGCTGGACGCAGACGGCGGCGAAGGGGCTGCGGGCGGACGCGCTGCGGGTCACCGCCCCGTCCGCCCGCCCCGTGCTGGTGGGCCCGCCGGCCCCCGGGGCGCCGGACGTGTCCCCGCCCCGGGAAGCCCCCGAGGTGCGGGCGCTCGTCCCCTGGTTCGGTGACGAGCCCGCGGCCCGGCTCGATCTCGTCCGCGACCGGACGGACGCGGTGATCGGCGGCGGTACGCAGCGGGTCGAGGCGCGGCTGGCCGGCGGGCGGCCCGGCGAGGTGAAGGGCTCACTGACGGCGAAGGCGCCCGAGGGCATCGAGGTGAAGGTGCCGAAGCAGGCGACGGTGACCGGCGGCTCACGCACCGACGTCCCCGTGGACATCACCGTGCCCGACGGCACCCCGGCCGGTGAGTACGAGGTGCCGCTGCGCTTCGCGGGCGAGGAGAGCACCCTGACCGTGCGGGCCTTCCCGGCGGCCTCGGGCCCCGATCTGGTGCGTACGGCGAAGGTGTCCTCGTCCGGTGACGAGACCCCGGACTTCCCCGCGTCGGCCGCCTCGGACGGCGACCCCACGACCCGCTGGTCCTCGCCCGTCGAGGACGACGCGTGGTGGCAGGCCGAGCTGCCCGAGCCGGTCCGGCTGGGCCAGGTCGTGCTGCGCTGGCAGGACGCCCACGCCTCCCGCTACCGCGTACGGGTCTCCCCGGACGGCCGCACGTGGCGTGACGCGGCGACCGTCCAGGACAGCCGGGGCGGGCGCGAGTCCGTCCGGATGGACGCCGGGGACACCCGCTTCATCAGGATCCAGGGCGACGCCCGGGCCACCGAGTACGGCTACTCGCTCTGGTCGGTCGAGGCCTACGCGGTCGCGGGGAAGGACCGGAAGACGCCCTGAGACACGTGGGGCCCTGGAACGCGCGCTGGAGGAGACGGGTAGGACGCCGGAACGCCCCTCTGAGACGCGTAGGACGCCGGGACGCGCCCTGAGACGCGTAGGCCCGGAGCGCACCCTGGAGACGCACAGAAGGCCGGAACGCGCCCTGGGACCGTAAGAGGCCCGGGAACGCTCCCTGAGACACGTCAGGCCCGGTTCCTCAGGCGGAAACGCCGTCGATCCGGGCCATCACGTCGTCCGCGCCGAACGGCTGCAGATACGGCAGCCAGCGCGGATCCCGGTGCCCCGTCCCGATGATCCGCCAGGCGAGACCGCTGGGCGGCGCCGGCTGGTGGCGCAGCCGCCAGCCCAGCTCGGGCAGATGGCGGTCCGCCTTGACGTGGTTGCAGCGGCGGCAGGCCGCCACCACGTTGTCCCAGGCGTGCTGACCGCCGCGGCTGCGCGGGATGACGTGGTCGACGCTGGTCGCGGCGGCCCCGCAGTACATGCAGCGTCCGCCGTCCCTGGCGAAGAGCGCCCGGCGGGTCAGCGGGACGGGCCCTCGGTAGGGGACCCGGACGAAGCGCTTGAGACGGACGACGCTGGGCGCGGGCACGGCACGGGTGGCACTGTGCATGAAGGCGCCGGATTCCTCGAGGCAGATGGCCTTGTTCTCGAGGACGAGGACGAGCGCGCGGCGGAGTGGTACGACGCCGAGCGGCTCGTACGAAGCGTTGAGAACCAGGACGTGCGGCACGTGGATGCCTCCTTGTACGCCGGCGACGCGTGGCTCGCGCCGGGACGATCCGATCTCAGTCTCTCCTCATGCCTGGTCCGAGCGCCACCACGTGCGGGTAACGGGCCGGAGGGATTTTTCTCACCGTCCCCGTCCGCCGCACCTGCCGCGGGCACCGGAACCGCTGCTCCAGCAGGGCGGGCCGGCCCCGCTGTGCGATCGGCCACACACCGTGTATCCCCGGGTGAGACGTGTCTCTCCCTCCCCGGCTGCAACGAACCACTCCCCCGGCTTCGTTACTGTGGTTGGTCTGCTGTCGCACCCCTGGAGGTCCCCGCCGTGTCCCTGTCCGCCCTCCTGGCCGCGACTCCGTCCCCCGGGGCCGCGGGCTCGCTGGACGAAGCCGCCGAGCGGGCCGGGAACGCCGCAGGCTGGGTCGAGGAGAACTGGTCCACCTGGCTGAACACCGGTCTCCGCATCGTCCTCATCGCGGCCATCGCGATCGTGCTGCGCTATCTGATCAGGCGCGCCCTGACCAACCTCATCGACCGGATGAACCGCAGCGCCCAGGCCGTGGAGGGCACGGCGCTCGGCGGGCTGCTGGTCAACGCGGAGCGCCGCCGCCAGCGCTCGGAGGCCATCGGCTCCGTACTCCGTTCGGTGACGTCGTTCCTGATCCTGGGCACCGCGGCCCTGATGATCCTGGGCGCCTTCCAGATCAATCTGGCACCCCTGCTGGCCTCCGCGGGGGTCGCCGGTGTGGCACTGGGCTTCGGCGCGCGCAACCTGGTGACCGACTTCCTCTCCGGCGTCTTCATGATCCTGGAGGACCAGTACGGCGTCGGCGACCAGATCGACGCGGGCGTCGCCTCCGGTGAGGTCATCGAGGTCGGCCTGCGGGTCACGAAGCTGCGCGGCGACAACGGCGAGATCTGGTACGTGCGCAACGGCGAGGTCAAGCGGATCGGCAACCTCAGCCAGGGCTGGTCCACCGCCGGCGTCGACGTCACGGTCCGCCCGACGGAGGACCTGGAGCTGGTCCGCAAGGCGATCGCCGGGGCGGGCGAGACCATGACCAAGGAAGAGCCCTGGTCGGAGCGGCTGTGGGGTCCGGTGGACATCCTCGGCCTGGACGCGGTGCTGCTCGACTCGATGACCCTGCGGGTCACCGCGAAGACCATGCCGGGCAAGGCGCTGGGCGTCGAGCGCGAGCTGCGCTGGCGCATCAAGCAGGCGCTGGACGCCGCAGGCATCCGGATGATCGGCACCCTTCCCCTCCAGACCGACGGCGAGTCCGCCGCGGACCCGACGGCGGCCATGGCGGCCCCCTCGGCGTACGCGTCGGCGACATCGCCGCAGTCCCTGGCGGCGACCCCGATACCGCCGGCCAATCTGACGAAGTGACCGGCCCGGGACGGCCGGTGCGCGCGGCGCCCCCGCAGGTAACGCTTTGGTTGCCTCGGGGGCGCTTCCCATTGACGCCCCGGTGACGCCGCCATACCTTCCTCTCACCGATAGGAAAGTTTCCTAACAGAGGGCAGGCGCGTCGCTCATGGCCGGAACCACACCAGGCACCCCCAGCGTTCTGCGGGCCATGAACGACCGGGCCGCGCTCGATCTCCTGGTCACCCAGGGGCCTCTGACCCGTACGCGCATCGGGGAGCTGACCGGGCTCTCCAAGCCCACCGCGTCCCAGCTGCTCGCGCGTCTGGAGGAGGCGGGGCTGGTCCGCTCGACCGGCAGCCAGAGCGGGCGCCCCGGGCCGAACGCCGTGCTGTACGAGATCGACCCGGCCTCCGCCCATGTCGCGGCGCTCTCCGTCGGGCCCACCGGGATCGACGCCGTGGTCGCCGACATCACCGGCACGGTGGTCGGATCCTGCCGCGTGGAGGCCGACGCGGTCGCGGAGGACGTACGGCACCGCACCGCCCAGCTCGTCGCCGAGGCCGTGGACGGCGCCCTGCGGCCGACCGGTCTCGGCCATGACGACCTCGCCGCCGTGGTGGTGGGCACTCCGGGCGCGATAGACCCGCACACCGGGCAGCTGCGTTACGCGCCCCATCTGCCCGGCTGGCACTCCCGCACCCTGCTCGCCGACCTCGCCGAGGTGGTCGGCAGGCCGGTCGTCATCGAGAACGACGTGAACCTCGCCGCCGTCGCCGAGCAGTACGAGGGTGCCGCGCAGGACCACGACCACTTCGTGCTCGCCTGGCTCGACGAGGGGGTCGGCGCCGCGATCGTGCTGAACGGCGCCCTCCTGCGCGGTGCCACCGGGGGCGCCGGGGAGATCGGCTACATGCCGCTGCCCGGTGCCCCGCTCGCCCGGGGCGGCGCGGCCGACTGGGCGGGACCCGACGCGGGGGGCGGCTTCCAGAGCCAGGTCTCCTGCCCCGCCGTACGCGACCTGGCCGGGGGCAGACCACTGGCCGAGGCCCTCGCCGACGAGACCGTACGCGCGGAGGTCGCCCGCAGGCTGGCCGCCGGGCTCGCCTCCGTGGTCGCCGTGGTCGATCCGGAGCTGGTCGTCCTCTCCGGCCTCGTGGCCCAGGCCGGCGGGGAGGAGCTCCGCGCGTGCGTGGAGGCCGAGATGACCGGGCTGGCCCTGCCCAGGCCGCTGCTCCGTATCAGCGACATCAAGGGTGACCCCATCCTGACCGGTGCGTTGCGGACCGCGCTCTCCCAGGCGCGCGACAGCACCTTCGACACCGCCTGACCGCACCGCCTTACCCCGTCCGACCCGACCCCGCACCGTGTCCGCCCGTACCGGGTGGTCCGTACGGCACCCCCATGCCCGGTGAGCCGCCCCCGCGCGCGCCGGTTCCGAGTCGTACCCCGATCCCCTCACCCTCCGTCCCTTCTCCCGGCAAAGGAAGTCCGCCATGGCGCTACGGCGCATTCGTACCCGCGTGCCCCTGGCGCTCGGCGCAGCCGCGTTGCTGCTGTCCGGCTGCGCGAATCCGAGCACCGGCAGCAACACCGACGACCCCACGAAACCCGTCACGCTGAAGTTCTGGCACGGCTGGTCGGCGCCCGGCGAGGTCAAGGCGATCAACGAGAACATCGCCCGGTTCGAGAAGCTCCACCCGAACATCGACGTCGTCTCCACCGGCAATGTGAGCGACGAGACGATCAACCAGGCGCTGCGGGCCGGCGGCGGCGACGCCCCGGACGTCGTCACCTCGTTCACCACCAACAACGTCGGCCAGTACTGCTCCTCCGGCATGTGGGCGGACCTCGACCCCTTCCTGAAGAAGAGCGGGATCGACAAGGCGAAGGTCTTCCCGAAGACGCTGCTGGACTACACGCAGTACGAGGGCGTGCAGTGCGCGTCCCCCCTGCTCGCCGACGCGTTCGGGATGTACTACAACAAGGACGCCTTCGAGGAGGCCGGGATCAGCCGGCCGCCGCGGACCATGTCCGAGATGAAGGCGGACGCGGTCAAGCTGACGCGGAAGAAGAAGGACGGCTCGCTGGAACGTGCCGGCTTCATGCCGAACTTCCAGCTCTACCAGAACTCCCCCGACCGGATGTTCGCGCAGTGGGGCCCCGAGTACTTCGACGCCGAGGGCAAGGCGAAGCTCGCCGACGAGCCCAGGACCGAGCAGTTCTTCTCCGCCATGCGCGGCCTCGCCGACGCCCAGGGCGGCTACCAGGCCATGGAGCGGCTGCGCGCCACCTTCGGTGACGAGATGTCGTCGCAGAACGCCTTCCTGACCGGCAAGCTCGCCATGCATCTGGACGGCGAGTGGCGCGGGCTGATGCTCGACGAGGCCGAGGCGAAGTTCGACTGGGGTGTGGCCCCGCTGCCGGTCCCCGACGACCAGGCGGACACCTACGGACGCGGCTATCTGACGGGCACCGTGGCCGGTATCGCGCACAGCAGCCGGCACCAGAACGCGGCGTGGGAGCTGGTGAAGTACCTGACGATCGACACCGAGCCGGTCGTCCACTTCGCCAACGCGATCCACAACGTGCCGTCCACGTTCGAGGCGCTCAAGTCACCCGACCTGGACGCCGATCCGGCCTTCCGGACCTTCATCGAGATCGCGCAGAACCCGCACAGCCAGGCCGTGCCGCCGTCGAACAACGGCGGTCAGTACATCACTTCGTTCGGTGACTTCTCCCAGGGCGTCGAAGCGGGCCGGACCAAGGACCTGCACCGGGGCCTGAGGGAACTCGACGAGCAGATCGACGCCGACAACCTCCAGTCGGAAAACTGAGGAGCCGAGTCATGGCACTTTCCCTCTCCACCCCGGCGAAGTCCGCCGGCCGGGGGACCGAACCGGCCCCCCGCAACTCCCCCCTGCGGCGCAAGCGGAACCGCGAACGGCTGCGCACCCTGGGGTTCCTCTCGCCCTGGCTGGTCGGCTTCTCGGTCTTCTTCGGCTACCCGCTGATCGCGACCGTCTACTTCTCCTTCATGCACTACAACCAGATCAAGGAGCCCACCTTCGTCGGGCTGCGGAACTGGCGGTACGTGCTGGAGCAGATGCCGCTGTTCGGCCCGGCCCTGTGGAACACGCTGTGGCTGGTCGTCGTGATGGTCGCGCTGCGCGTGGCGTTCGGCCTCGGCATCGGCCTGCTGATCACGAAGATCAAGACCGGGGTCGGGCTGTTCCGTACGGCCTTCTACATCCCGTACCTGGCCCCGCCGGTCGCGGCCACCGTCGCCTTCGTCTTCCTGCTCAACCCGTCCACCGGCCCGGTCAACGAGATCCTCTCGTGGGTCGGCCTGCACGGCCCGAGCTGGTTCAACGACCCGAACTGGTCGAAGCCCTCGCTGGTCCTGCTCTCGCTGTGGGGCATCGGCGACCTGATGGTCATCTTCATGGCCTCGCTGCTGGACGTGCCGAAGGAGCAGTACGAGGCGGCCGACCTGGACGGCGCCGGTTCCTGGACGAAGTTCCGTTACGTCACCTGGCCCACCATCACGCCGATCGTGCTCTTCGCCGTCGTCACCGGGGTCGTGCAGACGATGCAGTACTACACGCAGGCCCTCGTCGCCGGGAAGCTCGCCTCGGGCGTCTCCATCGGCCCGGGCACGGTGATCCAGCCCGGCTACCCGGACCACTCCACCCTGACGGTCCCGCAGCTCGTCTACTCGATGGGCTTCCAGAACTTCAACACCGGTGCCGCGTGCGTCCTCTCGCTCGTGCTCTTCGCCATCGCCATGGCCGTCACCCTTCTGCTGATGCGCAAGAGCGTCGGCCTCATCCCGGCGGAGGACTGAGATCACCATGACCACCACCCTGACCAGGCCGGACACCGCCGCGGCGAGCCGGCCGAGCGGCTCCGACGCCGCGCGGCACCGCCGTAAGCGCGTCCTGAACTGGATCGCGGTCCACTCCGTGGCCGTCGCGCTCGCCCTGTTCTTCGTCCTGCCGTTCGTCTTCGTCCTTCTCACCTCGGTGATGAGCGACGACCAGGCGATGAGCGGCGATCTGTGGCCGGACTCCTGGAACTGGTCGAACTACTCGACGGTCTTCCACACCCCGGGGTTCCTCGGCTGGTGGCGCAACTCGCTGATGTACGCGCTGCTGGGCACCGTGTTCACGGTGTGCTCGTCGGTGCCGGTCGCGTACGCGCTCGCCAAGTTCCGCTTCCGTGGGCGGCGTACGGCGATGATCCTGGTCATCTCCACCATGATGCTGCCGCCGCAGGTCATCATCATCCCGATGTACCTGGTGTGGGCCCAGCAGTTCCACCTGTCGGGCTCGCTCTGGCCGCTGATCATCCCCATGGCGTTCGGCGACGCCTACTCGATCTTCCTGCTGCGGCAGTTCCTGCTCACCATTCCGCAGGAGTACATCGAGTCGGCGAAGGTCGACGGATGCGGTGAGTTCCGCACCCTGCTCAAGATCGTCGTACCGATGGCGAAGCCGGGCATCGCGGCCATCGCGCTCTTCCAGTTCTTCTACTGCTGGAACGACTACTTCGGCCCGCAGATCTACGCCGCGCAGAATCCGGGCGCCTGGACCCTGAGCTACGGCCTGGAGTCCTTCAAGAGCGCCCACGCGGTCAACTGGAACCTGACGATGGCCGCGACCCTGCTCGTCATGGCGCCGGTCATCATCGTGTTCTTCTTCGCACAGAAGGCCTTCGTAGAAGGCGTCACCCTCACCGGAGTAAAGGGCTGAAGCATGAAGCTCGCAGTAGTTGGCGGCGGGTCCACCTACACCCCCGAACTGATCGACGGTTTCGCGAGGCTGCGGGACACCCTGCCGGTCGAGGAGCTCGTGCTCGTCGACCCGGCGGCCGACCGGCTGGAGCTGGTCGGCGGCCTGGCCCGGCGGATCTTCGCCAAGCAGGGCCACCCGGGCCGCATCGTCACCACCTCCGACCTGGACGCCGGGGTCGCCGGCGCCGACGCGGTGCTGCTCCAGCTCCGCGTCGGCGGGCAGGCCGCCCGCAACCAGGACGAGACCTGGCCGCTCGAATGCGGCTGCGTCGGCCAGGAGACCACCGGGGCCGGCGGTCTCGCGAAGGCGCTCCGCACCGTCCCGGTCGTCCTCGACATCGCCGAGCGGGTGCGCCGTACCAACCCCGACGCCTGGATCATCGACTTCACCAACCCGGTCGGCATCGTCACCCGGGCGCTGCTCCAGGCCGGGCACAAGGCCGTCGGGCTGTGCAACGTGGCGATCGGCTTCCAGCGCAAGTTCGCCGCGCTGCTCGACGTGACGCCCTCCGAGGTCCACCTCGACCACGTCGGGCTCAACCACCTGACGTGGGAGCTCGGGGTGCGCCTCGGCGGCCCGGACGGCGAGGACGTCCTGCCGAAGCTGCTGGCGGAGCACGGCGAGAGGATCGCGGGCGACCTGCGCATGCCCCGGCAGATCATCGACCGGCTCGGCGTGGTCCCCTCGTACTACCTGCGGTACTTCTACGCGCACGACGAGGTCGTCCGGGAGCTCGGCACGAAGCCGTCCCGCGCGGCGGAGGTCGCCGCGATGGAGAAGGAACTCCTGGAGATGTACGGGGACCCGGCCCTGGACGAGAAGCCGGCGCTGCTGGGCAAGCGGGGCGGTGCCTTCTACTCGGAGGCGGCCGTCGACCTGGCCTCGTCCCTGCTCGGCGGGGGCGGCTCCGCGGTGCAGGTGGTCAACACGTACAACAAGGGGACGCTGCCGTTCCTGCCGGACGACGCGGTGATCGAGGTGCAGGCCCGGGTCGACGGCACGGGCGCGACCCCACTGGCCGTGCCGGAGCTGGACCCGCTGTTCGCCGGGCTGATCGGGCACGTCACCGCGTACGAGGACCTGGCCCTGGACGCCGCGCTGCGCGGTGGCCGCGACCGGGTCTTCAAGGCGCTGCTGGCCAACCCGCTGGTCGGCCAGTTCGAGTACGCCGAGGCGCTCACCGACAAGCTGATCGCGCACAACCGGGAGCACCTGGCGTGGGCCTGACCGCACATGTGCTCGCGATCGACGCGGGCAACAGCAAGACCGACGTGGCCGTGATCGGCGCCGACGGTACGGTCCTCGGCACCGGTCGCGGGGGCGGTTTCCAGCCGCCGATCGTCGGGATCGGTCCGGCCGTCGACGCGCTGGCGGCGGCGGTCCGGCCCGCCCTGGCGCAGGCGGGGGTGGACGGCGTCGACCATGTGTCGGCCTGTCTCGCCAACGCGGATCTCCCCGTCGAGGAGCGGGAGCTGGCCCAGGCGCTGGAGGGCCGGGGCTGGGGCGCCACCGTGGAGGTGCGCAACGACACCTTCGCGATACTGCGCGCGGGGGTAGACGAGCCCCGCGGTGTGGCGGTGGTGTGCGGGGCGGGCATCAACTGCGTCGGCATGCGCCCGGACGGCGCGACCGCCCGCTTCCCCGCGATCGGCCGTATCTCCGGTGACTGGGGCGGTGGTTCGGGGCTGGCCGAGGAGGCGCTGTGGTTCGCCGCGAGGGCCGAGGACGGCCGGGGCGAGCCGACCGAGCTGGCGCGGACCCTGCCGGGGCACTTCGGGCTCGACTCGATGTACGCCCTGATCGAGGCACTGCACCTGGGCCACATCCCGTACGCGCGCAGGCACGAGCTGACGCCCGTGCTGTTCTCCACCGGCGCGGCCGGCGATCCGGTCGCGCGCGGCCTGGTGGACCGGCTCGGCGAGGAGGTCGTGGCGATGGCCTCGGTCGCGCTGGGCCGGCTCGGCCTGCTGGAGGAGGAGGCCCCGGTGGTGCTGGGCGGCAGTGTGCTGGCGGCCCGTCACCCGGCCCTGGACGAAAGGATCGCCGCGCTCCTCGCCGTACGCGCCCCGAAGGCGGTGGTCCGGGTCGTCTCGGCTCCCCCGGTGCTCGGTGCCGCGCTGCTGGGGCTGGACCACACGGGCGCCGCCCCGGAGGCGCAGACCGTGCTGCGCGCGCAGTACGCCTGAGGGGCGGAGCGGCCGGGCGTCCCGTGGCGGTGCCGCGCGGGGCGCCCTTCGCGTACGGGAACCGATCGGTCGCCCCGAACGTGTTCCTGGTGGGGAGAAGGACAGGGGGACCGGGCTGCTCAGGGGCCCGCCGGGCCGATCGCCTTGATCGCCGGCGATCCTCCTGATCGAATACGGGGGACGGTACGGGATCCGGGCATTCCTGGTGGACTGCGGCATCCGGGGCCATACTTCAGGCCAGGACGCGTCGTCCCCCGATCGGCCGGGGGGCCCGGGCCGTCGTCATGACCGAGGGGGAGGTCACGTGACATACCCGCCGAGCGGGCCCGCGCTGCGGGAGCCCGGGCCGGACCTGTCGTCCGCGCCCGTGACCGTGCCCGCGCAGCGCCGTGGTGCCCCGTCGGTCGCCGTCGAGCGGCTGCGCACCGCGGCGACGACCGAGCCGGGCAGGCTCCAGATCATCGGGGCCGCGCTGGCGCTGCTGGTCGTGGTGTTCGGGGCGGTGACCGTCCTGGAGGTCTCGGGGCGTGCCTCGTCCGCCGCCGACGTGGTGACCCGCAGTCAGCCGCTGAGCGCGGACGCCGCGAGCATCTACCGTTCGCTGGCCGACGCGGACACGATGGCGGCGAGCGGCTTCCTGGCCGGTGCACAGGAGCCGAAGGACGTGCACGAGCAGTACGAGAAGGACATCAAGGAGGCCTCCCGGCTGCTGGTGAAGGCGGCGGGGAGCACCGACACCTCGTCCTCGTCGCACCAGGAGATCACCACCCTGGGCGAGCTGCTTCCCGAGTACACGGGCCTGATCGAGCGGGCCAGGGCGAACAACCGGCAGGGGCTGCCGCTCGGCGGCGCCTATCTCCGGTACGCCAACCAGAAGATGACGAACGAGATCCTCCCCGCGGCGGAGCGGCTGTACACCGCGGAGACCCACAGGCTCGGCACCGACTCCGCCGACGCGCGGCGGTGGCCCTTCCTCTCGCTGGCGGCCGGACTCGTGGCGCTGGCCGCGCTGGTGTGGATGCAGCGGCGCAACTACCGCCGGACCAACCGCGTCTTCAACCACGGGCTGCTAGCGGCGACGGCGGCGGCCACGGTGGTGCTGCTGTGGCTGGCCGTGGGCCACACGGTCGCGCGGGCGGAGCTGCATGGTGCGATGGTGAACGGGCAGCAGTCTCTCGACGTGCTCAACAAGGCCCGGATCAATTCGCTGAAGGCGCGCGCCAACGAGAACCTCACGTTGGTCGCCCGGGGCGCGGTCCTGACCCCGGACGGCACGAAGGATCAGTACGAGACCGATTACGGCACGGGGATGAAGGCACTGGGCGCACAGCTGGCGAGCGCGGCGAAGCTCGCCGGCGACGACTCCACGGGACGCGCGCCCGTGGACGCGGCCGCCACCAGCGTGACCGAGTGGCAGGACCGGCACAAGAAGGCCAGGGAGACGGACGACCAGGGCGACTACGACAGCGCGCTGTCGCAGATCATCGGTCCGGAGAACTCCACGGGTGAGTCCTTCGACGAGGTGGACGACGCGCTGGAGCTGGCCCTCGCCCATGAGCAGGACCAGTTCGACTCGGCGGCCGCGGACGGCCGCGGGGCGCTGGGCGGACTGCCGGCCGGGGCCGCCGTCCTCGCCGTGCTGGGCGCGGTCGCCGCGATCGTCGGCGTCAACCGCAGGCTCTCGGAGTACCGGTGAGGGGACGAGCCATGACCAGGGCGAAAGGCCGGGCCGCGGGCGGCGGACTGCGCGGCTGGGGCGGTGTGACGGGCATGGCGGTGGCCTGTGCCGTCACGGCCTCGCTCACCCTGCTGCCGCTGGCGCACAGCCACGGGACGCTGGGCGGGCAGGGCTCCGGCCACGGCGCCGCCTCCGCGGTGCCCGTGAAGGCCGAGGAGTGCAAGGACCCGGAGGCGAGCCTCCCGGCGTCCAAGGCCGACGGCCCGAACATCAAGAAGATCAAGGAGCGCGGCAAGCTGATAGCGGGTGTCGACCAGAACAGCTTCCGGTGGGGGTACCGGAACGCGGAGGCAGGCACCCTCGAAGGCTTCGACATCGACCTCGTGCGGGCCATCGCGGAGAACATCCTCGGCGACCGCGACGCGGTGATCTTCCGTGCCATCCCCACCAACCAGCGCATCGCCGCGCTGGAGCACGACAAGGTGGACGTCGTCGTCCGCACCATGACGATCAACTGCAAGCGCGCCGAGCAGGTCGCGTTCTCCACGGCGTACTTCCAGGCCGGCCAGCAGGTCCTGGCGCCCAAGGAGTCCACGATCGACGGCTACAACGCGTCGCTCAAGGGCAAGCGGGTCTGCACGGCGGAGGGTTCGACGGCGTACGACGCGCTGGCCGCGAAGTCCTTCGGCGCGGTCTTCAAGGACGCGCACGACGGCACCGCGGCGGACGAGGACCAGCTGACGGTGCCCAACCAGCTGGACTGCCTGGTGCGGCTCCAGCTCGGTGAGGTCGACGCGGTGGTCACGGACAACGCGCTGGCGGCGGGCCAGGCGGCGCAGGACCCGGCGGTGGAGCTGAAGGGCGACGGCCCGTTCACCACCGAGTACTACGGCGTGGCCGCGAAGCTCGGCGCCGACGACCTGGTGGCCCGGGTCAACCAGGTGCTGGCCGAGTACCGCCAGGGCGGGGCGCAGAGCCCCTGGATGACGTCGTACCGCACCTGGCTGGAGGAGGGGCTGCCCGGCATCGAGGGGCCCCCGGCGCCCAAGTACCGCAGCAACTGAACCCGTCCGGGCCCTCGCGGGCCCGGCGGCCGATACGGAGAGGTGATCGATGGGCGTGGCGGGATCCTTCCCCGGATTCACGGGGAGGCCCCCCGGCCCGGTCATGGACCGGGACGAGGCGGACCGTGCGCTGGCCCGGCTCGGCGCGGAGCACGAGGCCATCGAGACCTCGCTCCTCGCCCTGCAGGACCACGCCGGCCGCCGGCTCCTGGAGGGCGCCGACCTGACCGGCGTCACCAAGGAACGCTGGGCCTCGGCCGAACAGTCCATCACCCTGCTGTGGGGGTACTTCGACGCCTACGCGGCGGCGCTCGCCCGGGCCCGGGAGATCCGGGCCGGGCGCCGCTACCCCGGCAAGGACGACCTGGCGGCCCTGACCGAGGTGCTGCGCGGCGACAGTGTGACGGTCGCCAACCCGGGTGCGGTCGGCGCGGATCCCGCCACCGGCGGCCCGGCCAGGCTCTCCGAGCGGTTCACGCTGGAGGAGCTGGTCGCCCGGATGAACGACCTGTACGCCCGTTCGCTGGACATGGTCGTCGCGGCGGACTCCGTGTGGTCGGCGCTGCCCGCCCGGATAGACCTTCTCGCGGCGGAGCTGCGCCGTACGCGCTCGCTGGCGCACTCCGTCGGCGTACGCCCCGGAGAGCATCCGGCGGGGGACGACCTGGAGTCGATCACCCAGGAACTGACCACCTTGCGGGTGCAGGTGATCTCCGACCCCCTGGCGTTCTGGCTGCCCGGGCCGGGCAGCGCCGCCCCCGGCGGTGGTCGCCCCGACACCTCGCGCTACGACCGGGCGGCCCGCGCCCTGGAGGACGTACGGCGGGAGATCGAGGCGGTGCTCGCCGTCCGGCAGGACGCCGAACAGCGCCTGGTCCAGCTGCGCGACGTGCTGTCCCGCGCGGACCGCACGCTCTCGGAGGCCCGCTCCGCGCGCGGCGAGGTGCTGGCGAAGATCGCCGCCTCGGAGGTGCCCGCGGTCAGCGGCCCGCCGACCGCGCTCCAGGAGCGGCTGGCCGCCGCCTCCGAGTACCGCAGGCACGCCCAGTGGAACCGGCTGTCGCCGCTGCTGGACTCGCTGGAGCGGGAGGCCGAGGACGAGCTGCTGCGCGCCCGGGAGTCGCTGACGTCCGTGACGGCGCCGCTGGCGGTCCGTGCGGAGCTGCGCGGCAGGCTCGACGCGTACAAGGCGAAGGTGGCCCGGCACGGGCTGGCCGAGGACCCGCTCCTGATCGAGCGGTACGACGCGGCCCGCCGGATGCTGTGGAGCGCACCGTGCGATCTGCGCGTCGCCGAACAGGCGGTCCTGCGCTACCAGCGGGCCGCCACGGATCTGCTGACACCGCGCCCCCGGGGCGAGCACGGCGGACAGGGGGAGACATCGTGAGTACGGAGTGCCAGCGCCCCACGTGCGAGGGCAGCTACGAGGACATGGGCGGGGGCGAGCTGTACTGCGACACCTGCGGCCTCGCGCCGGTCGTGTCGCCGACGGGCATGGTGAGTTCGCCGCCCACCGGCATCGCGGGCGGCGGCCGGGGGGCCGGCGGCCGGGGAAGCAGCAGCACCTCGCAGCGGACCGGTTCGCAGGCGTCGGCGCGCTCCTCGTCCCGTTCGTCGACCTCCCGGCGCTCGGTCTCCGGGCGGCTCTCCCGCTCCCTGTCCGGGAGCTCGACGTCCCGCTCGGTGTCGGTGCGCTCCTCGGGCGTCTCGACGGGGTCCTCCTCGGGGCGCGGCAGGCTGGGCGCGGGTCTGGTGCTCGTCCCGGACGTGCCGCGGCCCGACCCGCAGACGGCCGTGATGCAGAACCCCGAGGTCCCCGAGCGGAAGCGGTTCTGCTCGCGCTCGGACTGCGGTGCGCCGGTGGGCCGGGCGCGGGGCGAGCGGCCGGGCCGTACCGAGGGGTTCTGCACCAAGTGCGGGCACCCCTACTCCTTCGTGCCGAAGCTGCGCGGCGGCGACATCGTGCACGGGCAGTACGAGGTGGCGGGCTGCCTCGCGCACGGCGGGCTCGGCTGGGTCTATCTCGCGGTGGACCGGGCGGTCTCGGACCGCTGGGTGGTCCTCAAGGGCCTGCTGGACACCGGGGACCAGGACGCCATGGCGGCGGCCATCTCGGAGCGGCGCTTCCTCGCGGAGATCGAGCACTCCAACATCGTCCGCATCTACAACTTCGTGGAGCACCTGGACCAGCGCACCGGCTCCCTCGACGGCTACATAGTGATGGAGTACGTCGGCGGGAAGTCGCTCAAGGAGATCGCCAACGAGCGCCGCACACCGGCCGGCAAGCGGGATCCGCTGCCGGTGGAGCAGGCCTGCGCGTACGGGATCGAGGCGCTGGAGGCGCTCGGCCACCTGCACAGCCGCAACGTGCTGTACTGCGACTTCAAGGTCGACAACGCGATCCAGACCGAGGACCAGCTCAAGCTCATCGACATGGGCGCGGTGCGCAGGATGGACGACGACGAGTCGGCCATCTACGGCACCGTCGGCTACCAGGCGCCCGAGGTGGCGGAGGTCGGCCCGTCCGTCGCCTCCGACCTCTACACGGTGGCGCGGACCCTCGCGGTGCTGACGTTCGACTTCCAGGGGTACACGAACGTCTTCGTGGACTCGCTCCCCGACCCGGACAACATCGAGGTCTTCCGCAGGTACGAGTCGTTCTACCGGCTGCTGGTTCGGGCCACGGACCCCGATCCGGCCCGGCGGTTCTCGTCGGCCGCGGAGATGGCGGAGCAGCTGACGGGTGTGCTGCGGGAGGTGGTCGCCCTCCAGACGGGGCGTCCGCGTCCGGCGCTCTCGACGCTGTTCGGCACGGAACTGCGGGTGACGGACACGGCGTTGTTCGCGGAGCTGGCCGGTGAGGTGTCCCGGCTCGGCGTCCGGACGGGCCCCTCGGGCGGTTCGGGCCGCTTCGGGCGCCGGCGGGCGGCAGCGGCTGTCCCGGCAGCCACACTTCCGGCCCCGTCCCTGACGGCCGCCCCGCCCGTCGCCCCGCCGATCGCCCCCGTACCGCCGACCGCGCCCGGCGCCGGCCCGCTGTACGCGCCGGACACCCATGTCCGGGGCGGCACCGGCGGTGGCCCGGCGGGCGGCGCGGTGGTCGGCGCTGCGGGCGGCGCGATGGCGTATCCGCAGCCTCCGGCGGCCGTTCCGGCCCCACGCGCGCCGGTCCAGGGCGCCGGTGTGCTCCCCGCGGTGTACCCGGGCGCCGGTCCCCGGCTGGCCCCGTTCGACGCGCGGGCGACCTCGCTGGCCCTGCCGGTGCCCCGGGTCGACCCGAACGACCCCAACGCCGGTTTCCTCGCCGGGGTGATGGCGTCGGCGCCCGCGGAGCTGATCGCCGCGCTGCACTCGGTGCCCGCCGCCTCGCTGGAGACCCGGCTGCGGGAGCTGCGGGCCCGCCTGGAGATGAGCGAACTCGACTCCGCCGTAAGGGCGCTGACCTCGGTCGAGACGCAGCACCCGGACGACTGGCGGGTGGTCTGGTACCGGGGGATCACCTCGCTGGTGACCGGTGACAACGAGAACGCGGCGCTGTCGTTCGACGCGGTGTACGACGCCTTCCCGGGTGAGCCCGCGCCGAAGCTCGCGCTGGGTATCTGCGCGGAGGTCCTGGGGCAGCTGGACAACGCCGCCGAGTACTACCGCCTGGTGTGGGCGACGGACCCGAGCTTCGTGAGTTCGGCGTTCGGTCTGGCCCGGGTGCAGATCGCCGCGGGTGACCGGGGGGCGGCGGTGCGCACCCTGGAGTCCGTACCGGAGTCGTCGATCCACTACACGGCGGCCCGGGTGGCCGCCGTGCGGGCCAGGCTGCGTGAGCGGGCCCCGCACGAGCCGCTGATCGACGATCTGTCGGCCGCCGCGGACCAGGTGACGGCGCTGCGGGAGTACGGCCTGGACGCGGTGAGACGTGAGCAGTTGTCGACCGAGGTGCTGGGGACGGCACTCGACTGGGTACTCTCCGGTAGTCCCACGGCTCAGCCGGCGGCTCGGTCCTCTCCCGCGGCTGCGGGCCCGAGGACGGTGCTGGGCAGTGAGCTGGACGAGCGGGGCCTCAGGTTCGGCCTCGAACGCTCGTACAGGATGCTCGCCCGGCTCGCGCAGCGGGGCGACGAGAGGATCGAACTGGTGGAGCGGGCCAACCGTTTCCGCCCCCGGACCTGGGTGTGAAGATGTCACAGAGCCACCAGCAGGCCTCCTTGCCGGGGTGCCCCAGCTGTGAGGAACCGCTGGAGCCGGGCGACCTGTTCTGCGGAGCGTGCGGGTACGACCTGTCGGCCGTGCCCGCGCCGCCGGGCGACCGTCCGACGGTCGCCATCACGGTGCCCGCGCAGGGCGCCGGGGCGGCCGCCGCCGGTGGTCCGGTGGAATGGCCTCCCGCCTCCGTGACGGACAGCGCCGACGTCCCCGCGCCGACGCACCGGCCGGCCGATCTGCCGGGGGTGGACTCGGGCGGCAAGCCCCTGCCCACCGCGGAGGGGACGGCGGTCCGCTACGACGAGCCGGACGCCCCCGAGGGCGGTGCCTCGGGCGACTTCGAGCTGGCCGCACCCGATCCCCGTGCGGCGGAGCACGCCACCGCCGGTGCCGTGGCGGCGGGCGCCAAGGTCTGTGTGGCCTGCCGCTCGGGCCGGGTGGACACCGACGGCTACTGCGAGAACTGCGGTCATGCCCAGCCCCGCGAGCGCGACCACATGGAGCAGGAGCTCGGCCCGGTGGCCGCGGTCAGCGACCGCGGGCTGCGCCACCACCGCAACGAGGACGCGTTCGCGGTGTCCACCACGGCCCTGCCGGACGGTTCACCGGCCGTCGTCGCCATCGTCTGCGACGGTGTCTCCTCGGCGAGCCGCCCCGACGAGGCCTCGGCCGCAGCGGCGGGCGCCGCCAACGAGGCGCTGCTGGAGTCGCTGCCGCGCGGCACGCACCCGCAGCAGGCGATGCACGAGGCGATCCTGGCCGCGTCGGAGGCCGTCAACGCACTGGCCCAGGACCCCGGTCAGGCGCTGGAGCACGATCAGCACCGCCACCAGAACGCCCCCGCCTGCACCCTGGTCGGCGCGATCATGGCGGGCGGTCTGCTGGTCGTCGGCTGGGTCGGCGACAGCCGGGTCTACTGGGTCCCCGAGGACCGCTCCCACGCGTCGGCCCGGCTCACGGAGGACGACTCCTGGGCCGCGCAGATGGTGGCGGCCGGCCTGATGAACGAGGCGGAGGCGTACGCCGACGAGCGCGCCCACGCGATCACGGGCTGGCTCGGCGCCGACGCGTACGAACTGGAGCCGCACACCGCGTCCTTCAAGCCCGACCGGCCCGGCCTGGTGGTGGTCTGCACCGACGGTCTGTGGAACTACGCGGAGGGGGCCGACGAGATGGCCGCCGCCGTGCCGGCCGACGCGTACGAACGGCCGTTGCACGGCGCCCAGGTGCTGGTCGGTCACGCGCTCGACGGCGGGGGCCACGACAACGTAACAGTGGCGCTGCTGCCGTTCGCCGTGACGGCCCCAGGGGCAGGATCGGCCTGAGTCACGATCGGGGCGCCGCCGTCCGGGCGGCGTCCAGCCCTGCCCTGCCCGCCGCCCCGCGCGTCCGCGCTCCGGGCCGGCGTCCGTCAACTCCGTCCGTACGCCTGTCCTCTGTCTTCGTCCTGCATACGTGGAGCCTCAAGGAGCCGATCAGATGGCCAACTTCTCCAAGTCCAGCGTGCCGCAGTTCTCCGTCGAGGTGTACCAGAACGAATTCCTGCCCGAGGGCGGCCGCGACGTCAACGCGATCGTCACCGTCACGTCCACGGGCGGGGGGACAACCGGCGGGGTGCCGCTGGCCGACGGGGCCCCGGCCTCGGCGCGCCGTGCGGGACAGGCGCCGGACGCCGCCGTGGTCCTGATGGTCGACTGCTCGGGCTCGATGGACTACCCGCCGACGAAGATGCGCAACGCGCGCGACGCGACGGCGGCGGCCATCGACACCCTGCGGGACGGCACCCGGTTCGCCGTGGTCGCGGGGACGCACGTGGCCAAGGACGTCTACCCGGGCAACGGGCAGCTGGCGACGGCCGATCCGGTGACCAAGGCCCAGGCGAAGGAAGCCCTGCGCCGGCTGAGCGCGGGCGGGGGCACCGCGATCGGGACATGGCTGCGGCTGGCCGACCGGCTGCTCGGGGCCGCCGAGGTCGACATCCGGCACGGCATCCTCCTGACCGACGGGCGCAACGAGCACGAGTCCCCGGAGGACCTGCGGGCCGCTCTGGACTCCTGTGCGGGCCGTTTCACCTGTGACGCGCGAGGTGTCGGCACCGACTGGGAGGTGAAAGAGGTCACAGCGATCGCCTCCGCCCTGCTCGGCACGGCGGACATCGTCGCGGATCCGGCGGGCCTCGCCGCGGACTTCACGCGGATGATGGAGAACGCGATGGGCAAGGAGGTCGCGGACGTGGTCCTGCGGCTGTGGACGCCCGTCGGTGTGGAGATCGTGTTCGTCAAGCAGGTGGCTCCGACGGTCGCCGATCTGACCGGGCGCCGCACCGAGGCGGGGCCGCGTGCCGGCGACTACCCGACCGGCTCCTGGGGCGACGAATCCCGGGACTACCACGTGTGCGTGAGGGTTCCGGAGGCCGGGATCGGCCAGGAGATGCTGGCGGCCCGGGTCTCGCTGATCCTGCCGCCGCCGTCCGGCGGGGGCACCCCGCAGACCTTGTCCCAGGGTCTCGTACGGGCCGTGTGGACCGACGACATGGTCGCGTCCACGTCGATCAATCCTCAGGTGGCGCACTACACAGGACAGGCGGAACTGGCACAAGTCATCCAGCAGGGACTCGATGCGCGTAAATCGGGAGACTTCGACGGCGCGACGGCCAAACTGGGCCGTGCGGTGCAGCTCGCGTCGGTCTCCGGAAACGCGGATACTGCGAAACTGCTTTCGAAGGTGGTCGACGTCGTCGACGCGGCGACCGGTACTGTGCGACTGAAAGCGAGGGTCGCGGAAGCGGACGAGATGACACTCGAAACGCGCTCGACCAAGACAGTTCGCGTCAAGAAATAGCGACACGGACGACAGGAACGCAGCCGTACGGAGGGCCGCCCCGGCCGACCGGACGGTGCACCGACCAGCATGGCGGCCTCCGGGCCGGACGAGGAGAGGGGGAAGCGCCGACATGCCGACCTGCCCGAACGGACACCAGTCGGGTTCCGAGGACTGGTGCGAGGTCTGCGGACACCGCATGGCCGGGACGGGCGCGCCCGCGGGCGCGGTCCCGCCGCCGCCTCCCCCGCCGCCCGCGCCCGGTTACGGATACCCGGGGCCCGGCTCCGGGGAGCCGACCGCACAGGCCGAGCTCTGCCCGCAGTGCCGCACCCCGCGTGAGGCGATGGCGCCGTACTGCGAGGAGTGCCGCTGGAACTTCCTCACCAACACGGCGACGTCGTACACCCCGCTGGCCCCGCAGGGCGGCGTGGGCGGCCCGGCTCCCGGGCTGAATCTGCCGCCCGGCTTCCAGGCGCAGCAGGCCCCGCCGCCGCAGCAGCAGCGGGACCCGTTCGAGTACCAGGGCTCCCGGCCCTCACAGGTGAACCGGCCGGCCGAGCCGCTCTCGCCGGAGCAGGGCAGCCGTCCCGGGCCGCCGCCGCCCCCGCCGTCGTTCCAGCAGGGTCCGCCGCCTCCGCCTGCGTTCCAGCAGCAGTCGCCGTCCCCGTTCGAGTCACAGGGTCAGCAGGGACAGCAGGAGCAGCAGGAGCAGCGGGGACAGCACGGTCCCGGCGCTCAGGGTCCTGGTCCGCAGGGGCCCGGACAGCAAGGCCCTGGCCAGCAGGGCCCCGGTCCGCAGGGCCGGAACCCGCAGGGCCCGCCGTCCCCGTTCGAGCCGCAGGGCCGTCCGGGCCAGCAGGTCCCCGGCCAGCAGGGTCCCGGTCCGCAGGGACAGGGCCCTCAGGGTCCCGGCCCGCAGGGTCCGGGCGGGCCGCAGGGTCCCGGCGGCCCTCAGGGTCCCGGCCAGGGTGGCCCGCCGTCGCCGTTCGAGCCGCACCGGCAGGGGCCTCCTCCCCCGCCGTCGTTCCAGCAGCAGTCCGCGCCGCCCGCGCCCCAGCGCCCGCAGGCCCCGGGCCAGGGCGGGGACGACGACTGGATGCTGCCGCCGCCCTCGCAGCAGCAGCATCCGCAGGCCTTCCAACAGGGCCCGCAGACGCCCCAGGCGCCGCTGGCTCCGCAGACATCGCAGCCCCCGCAGCAGCAGTTCCCCGGGCAGGGCCCCGCCCAGGGCGGACGGGACCAGGGGCCGGGCAGCTGGACGGCCGTCATCGGCCCGGACCGCGACTACTTCCTGGCGATGATGCAGCGCAGCGGCCCCGAGGCGACGGGGCTCAACCTGCCCGCGTACTCCCCGGAGCAGCACCTCCCGCTCACCGGCAACCAGATCACCATCGGGCGCCGCCGGCACAGCACCGGCGAGTCCCCCGACATCGATCTCGCCGTGCCGCCGGAGGACCCGGGCGTCTCGCACCAGCACGCGGTGCTGGTGCAGCAGCCGGACGGCACCTGGGCGGTCGTCGACCAGAACTCCACCAACGGCACCACGCTCAACGGCGCCGAGGACCCCATCCAGCCCTATGTCCCCGTCCCGCTCCAGGACGGCGACCAGGTGCACGTGGGTGCCTGGACGACGATCACGGTCCGCCGCGACTGAACCGCACGCTCCGGCCGGGGCAGGAGTCCTAGGACTCCTGACCTCGGCCGGTGTGTCTGCGACGATGGACAGGTGACAGAGATTCCGCGCGACACGCTTCAGGAGCAGACCTTCTACGAGCAGGTCGGCGGCGAGGAGACCTTCCGGCGCCTGGTCCACCGCTTCTACCAGGGCGTCGCGGACGACCCGCTGCTCCGGCCGATGTACCCGGAGGCGGATCTGGGCCCCGCCGAGGAACGGTTCGCGCTGTTCCTCATGCAGTACTGGGGCGGACCGCGCACCTACAGCGACCAGCGGGGACACCCGCGGCTGCGGATGCGGCACGCCCCGTTCCAGGTGGACCGGGCGGCGCACGACGCCTGGCTCGGGCACATGCGGACCGCCCTCGACGAGCTCGGCCTTCCGCCCGAGCAGGAGCGGCAGTTGTGGGACTACCTCACCTACGCCGCCGCCTCGATGGTCAACACGGAGGGATGAGCCGGCGTGCGGAATGCGGTGCTCCGCTGCCGCATAACGGTCACGATCCCATCAAGGTGCACCCACAAGCGGTTTCCAGGAGCCCGTGCACTCTGAAAGCATCCGGTACACGTCGGGGGGCGTGCGGCTGCTGAGGTTCGGGGGATCAGGTGACGGGGTTCGTCCTTCTGCGGGTGCGCGCGCACCGGCTCCTCCTCGCCGCCGCGGTCCTGGCCGTCCTGCTCACGACGTGTGTGCTGGCCGCGCTCACCGCGTTCTCGGGTTCCATGGGCGACGCCGCGCTGCGCCACACGCTCACCCACCGCTCCGCCGCGCAGGCGTCCCTGTTCGTCTCCGCGGATGTGGACCGCGCACAGAGGGACGAGGCCGACGCCGCCGTACGCCGGGCGGCGGGTGAGACGTTCGACGGGCTGCCGGTGACCGTACGGAAGCTGGAGAGCTCGGGGGCGTACGCACTGCCGCCCGGCGCCCAGGCGCCCGCCGCGCAGCGCGACGAGCCCGATCTGACGCATCTCGCCTCGCTCGACCGCAGCCGGATCCGTGTCACCGCGGGGCGCCTGCCGGACGCCGGGGCGGGAGGCGCGGGGGAACGGGTGCAGGTCGCCCTGCCGCGCACCGCCGCCGAGGCGCTGAAGCTGAAGCCGGGCTCCCGCCTCACCCTCACCGACCGGCTGGCGGAGACACGGCTGCCCGTCGAGATCACCGGCCTGTACGAGGCGTCCGACCTGGAGGACCCGTACTGGCAGCTGGACCCGCTGGCCGGGCGCGGTGCCCGCAAGGTCGTCTTCACCACGTACGGCCCGCTGCTGGCCGACCCGGCGGTGCTCGCCTCCTCCCGGGTCAGCGCCGGGCCGGTGTCCTGGCTGGCCGCCGCCGACTTCCGGGCGATGACGACCGGGCGGACCGAGGCGCTGCACCGGGCGGCGACGGACGGTCCGAAGGCGCTGTCCGCCTCCCCGCTCTTCGGGGACGGGGCGACGGTGCGGACCGCGCTGCCGACCGTCGTCGACCAGATCGAGCGGGCGCTGCTGGTCTCCCGCTCCACCATCATGATCGTCGCGGTGCAGCTGGTCCTGCTCGCCGGGTACGCCCTGCTGCTCGTGGCCCGGCTGCTGAGCAGCGAGCGCGGTGGTGAGACCGAACTGCTGCGCGCCCGGGGCGGATCCCGGGGCCGCATCGCCTCACTGGCCGCCGTCGAGGCGCTGCTGCTCGCGGTGCCCGCCGCCGTCGTCGCGCCGCTGCTCGCCGGTCCGCTGACCCGGCTGCTGGCCTCCCGGAGCGAGCTGGGCCGCATCGGGCTGCGGCTCGACGGCGGTGCGGACGGCACGGTCTGGCTGGTCGCGGGCGCCGTCGCGCTGGTGTGCGCGCTCGCCGTGGTCGCACCGGCCCTCGCGGAGGGCGCGGGAGGCCGCCGGGGCGCCCGGTCCGCGGCGCTGCCCACACCGGTGCGCGCGGGCGCCGACATCGGGCTGCTGCTGATCGCGGGGGTGGCCTACTGGCAGCTGGACCGGCAGACCGGGGCATCCGGCAGCGGCGCGCTCAGCGGTGACCGGTCGGGTGAGCTGGGCATCGATCCGCTGCTGGTCGCCGCCCCGGCGCTGGCGCTCCTGGCGGGCACCGTCCTGACCCTGCGTCTGCTGCCGCCGGCCGCCAGGCTCGCGGAGCGCCGTGCGGCGGGTGGCCGGGGGCTGTCGGCGGCCCTGGCGGGCTGGCAGTTCAGCCGCCGGCCGCTCCGGGGCGCGGGACCGGTGCTGCTGCTGGTGCTGTCGGTGGCGATGGGCATGCTGGCCATCGGCCAGAGCGCGTCCTGGGACCGTTCGCAGAGCGACCAGGCGGACTTCAGGTCCGGCGCGTCCGTGCGCATGGTCGGCACGCTGTCGGGCGACCCGGCGAAGGCCGCCCCGTACACGGAACTGCCGGGAGTGCGGGAGGCGGCCCCCGCCTTCCGTACGACCGCCGACCTCTCCGGCGGCCGGACGGCCGAGGTGCTCGCCCTGGACACCGCGCACGCGGACGAGGGAATGCTGATACGGGAGGACCTCTCCGGGGCGTCCTCGCGGGAGCTGTTCGAAGCGATCGCCCCGTCGAGGACGGCACGGGCCGGGGTGGTCCTGCCGAAGGGCAGCGAACGGGCGCTGTTCGATGTGCGGATCCGTGACACCTCGGCATCCGGCGGGAGGTCACCGTCCGGTTCGACGGTGCTGGTCAGCGTGTTGCTGGAGGACCGTTACGGCATCGGGTACCGGATCGGGGCGGGCAGGGTGCCGGTCGACGGCGGTACGCACCCCCTGTCCTTCCCCGTGTCCGCCGCCGGCGAGCTGGCGGTGACCGGCTTCGAGGTGGACGGTGAGGTGCCCGCCGTACGCGCCGAGACGCGTCTGGTCTCCGTGACGGGGCTCCGGGCCCTCTCCGGGGACGGGAGCGAGCAGCAGGCACCGGCCGCCGACGGCGTCCGCTGGCAGGCCGCGGCGACCCTGTCCGACGGGGGCGAGAGCCGCCCGGGCGGGAAGGTCCGGGAGGTGACCGGCTCGGGCGCCTCCCCGTCCTTCCGGTACGACAGCGACGCCCTCCCGCCGGACGACTCTTTCTGGGGCAGCGGCGCCTCGGTCGGCACCCTCCGGATCACCGCCGCCCGGCCCGCCGCCCCCGCGCTGAAGGCGGTGGCCACCGATGCGTATCTGACGTACGCGGGGGCGAAGCCGGGGCAGGAGATCGACCTCACGCTGGCGGGCAACACGGTCCGGGTGAAGCTGGTGAAGTCGGTGCGGGAGCTCCCGACGACCGGTCCCGGCGCGGCCGCGGGCTCGCCCGGGGGCGTCACGGAGGAGTCGTCCGCGAAGCCGGGCGGCAGTCTGCTGCTGGACCTGAGGGCGGTGTCGGAGGTGCTCGCCCACCGGACGGGCGCCACCCTCGCGCCCACCGAGTGGTGGCTGAGCGCCGCGCCCGGCGACGGCCCGAAGGTGGCGGCGGAGCTGCGCGCGCTGCCCGGCACCGATCCGGCGCAGGTGCGGGTGCGGGACGAGGTGGCGCGGGAGCTGGCGGACGACCCGCTGGGAGCGGGGCCGCAGTCCGCGCTGCTGGCCGTCGCCGTGGTGGCCGCCGCGCTCGCCGCCGTCGGGTTCGCCGTCGGCCTGGTGGGGTCGCAGCGCGAGCGGGCCGCCGAGTTCGCCGTGCTGCGCGCGCTGGGCGCGCCCCGCCGCAGGCTGGCCCGGACGGCGGCCGCCGAACAGGGCGTCCTGATCACCCTGGCCCTGCTCATCGGACTCGCCCTCGGGGCGGTGCTCACCCGGGCCGTCGTACCGCTCGTCGTGCTGACCGGCCAGGCCACCAGGCCGGTACCGGACGTGCTGGTCCTGCTGCCGGGTGGCCAGGTCGCGGTCCTGCTCGCGTCGGTCGCCGCACTGCCGCTGCTGATCGTCGCCGCGGTCACACTGCGCCGCGCCGATCCTGCGGTGTCGCTGCGCCACCAGGGGGACAACTGACATGAACGCCGCCAAGATCCCTGCCGCCTGCGCCCCCTGGGTGCGTACGCGGCTGCGCACCGCCCCCGGAATCCCGGCCGCCCTCGCGGTCCTGGTGTTCCTGACCGCCTTCCTCGCCGCCGCGTTCCCGCGTTCCGTGGACGCGTACGAGACGAAGGCGCTGCGCCATGACGTCACGACGGCGGCGCCCGGGCAGAGTGTGCTCGAAGTGGCCACGCCGCCGCCCTCGCTCGCGGTGGCGCGCCCGAAGCGTGAACAGGTCCTGCGGGAAAAGTCGCTGGCCGGGGTGGACCGCGCGCTGGTGACGTCGCTCCCCGCGCCCGTACGGGCCGATGTGCCGCTCTCCTCCTACGGGGTGCACACCACGAAGCCGATCGTCGCGGAGGAGCCCTGGCTGCCCCGCCCCAACGCGATGCCCCCGCAGCTGCACTACGCGGTCCCGTCGGCGCTCGACAAGCACAGCAGGCTCACCGCGGGCCGCTGGCCCACCACGCACGGCGAGGTGACGGCCGGCACCCGTGAGGTGGAGGCCGCCGTCACCGAGGAGACCGCGGCGGAGCTGAGGATGAAGCCGGGCTCGACGGTCACGGTGCCCACCCAGAACGGGAAGCAGGTGACCGTCCGCATCACCGGCCTGGTCACCCCGCTGCACCCGGAGAGCGGCTACTGGTCGGTGGACCCCCTCTACCGCGCCCCCTCGCTGACGCCGGACCCGGGCTCCCCGACGCCCGTCTTCTACTGGACGGCGACGCTGCTCCTGGCCTCCGACAGCGGGCCCGCGCTGCTGGACACCACGGGCGAGCCGGAGCTGTACTGGCGCCTCGCCCCGGACCCCTCCGGCCAGACCGCGGCCGACGTCCCCGGGCTGCGGGACGCCGTCGCCTCGCTGGAGAACGGCCCCGAGCTGCTGAAGCTGCGCGCCGCCGTCGGGCCCAACACGACGCTGACCACGGACCTGGACGCGATCCTCGACTCCTACACGGCGATCCGTACGGCCATCGGCCCCGTGGTCACGGTCGCCGCCGTGGGCATCGGCGCGGTGGCGGCCGTCGTCCTGCTGATGACGGGCGGGCTGATCGGCGCCCGCCGTCACCACGAGCTGGCCCTGCTGCGCTCGCGCGGCGGCTCGCTGCGGGGCATCGGCGGGCGGCTGCTGGCCGAGACGGCGGTGGCCGTACTGCCGGCGGCGGCGCTCGGGCTGCTGCTGGCCGTCCTCCTCGTCGGCGAGGCCCGGTTCCTGCCCGCCCTGGTGGGCGCCGCCGCCGTCGGGGTGCTCGTCTGCCTGGTGCTGCCGCTCCGTACGGCCCTGGGCCACCGCAGGCCGCTGCTGCACGGCGCCCGCGAGGACATGGTGGACGCCAGGCCCTCCCGGCGCCGTACGGTGGCCGAACTGACCCTGCTGGTCCTGGCCGTCGGCGCGGTCGCGGCGCTGCGCCGCCGTGGCACGTCGACGGGCTCGGACGCGGATCTGCTGGTCAGCGCCGCCCCGGTGCTGGTGGGGCTGATCGCCGCGCTCGTCCTCGTACGCCTGTATCCGCTGCCGCTGCGGCTGGCGGCCCGCCCGGTGGCGCGGCTGCGCGGGGCGGTCGGCTTCCTGTCGTTGGCCCGCGCGGGGCGGGCCTCGTCCAGCGGCACGCTCCCCCTGCTGGCCCTGCTGATCGCGCTGACCACCGCCGCGTTCGGCGGCTCGGTGCTCGCGGGGGTCGCGGACGCCCGGGACGAGGCGGCGCTGCGGGCCGTCGGCGCGGACGCCCGGATCAGCGCGGAGGGCGGGCTCTCCCCGCTCTCCGACGGCTTCGTGCGTCAGGTGCGGGCGGTGGACGGCGTCGAGGATGTCACCGCCGTACGCATCGAGTACGGGACCCCGCTCGCCGCCGCCACGGACGTCAGGTCGGACACGAAGCGGGCGACCCTCATGGGCGTCGACCCCGAGGCGTACGCCCGGCTGGCGCGCGGCACCGGGCTGCCGGCCTTCCCGGCCGCCACGCTGGAGAAGGGGGCGGGGAAGGGCGAGGCGCTTCCCGCGATCGTCTCGCCCGCGCTCGCCGAGCGGCTCGGGAAGCGGCCGCACACCGTACGGTCGCAGGCGGGCGACATCGAGGTACGGGTCGCCGGGGTGCTGGCGCGTACCTCCGCGGTGAGCGGCTCGGAGTTCCTGATCGTCGATGCGAAGCGGCTCGCCCAGCCGGGTCCCACGACGCTGCTGGTCACCGGTTCCTCCCTCGACGGGGAGCAGTTGACGGCCGCCGCGCGCGAGGCGGGGCCGCAGTCCGAGGTGCGGCTGCGGTCGGCGGAGCGCGAGCGGTTCGTGGACACCCCGATGCAGTCGGGCGCCGAACGGATCTACGGGGCGGCCGTCGTGGCGGGCGCCGGATACGCACTGCTCGCCGTGCTCCTCTCCCTGTTGCAGACGGCCCCGGAGCGCGCCACGCTCCTGGCCCGGCTGCGGACCATGGGGCTCACGACGCGGCAGGGGCGGCGGCTGCTCGCGTCCGAGGCGATGCCGCAGGCGCTGCTCGCCGCGTTCGGCGGGCTCCTCGTCGGCTGGGCGACCATCGCCCTGCTGGCACCGGGCGTCGATCTGGGCGCGCTGGCACTGGCCGGCGGCGACCCCTCGACGCCGTACACCATTTCGCTGCGGGCCGACCTCCGGTCGCTGGTGCTCCCCGCGGCCGGGGTGGTCGTCCTCGCCGCCGCCGTGGCGGGAGTGCAGGCGTGGTGGGCGAGCCGTCGTGGATCGATCAAGGAACTCAGGGCAGGAGACACCCGGTGACATCGTCGACAGAGACCACCCTGGCGGAGCTGGAACAGCGGGCCGCGGCCCGTCGTGACCGGCCCTCGTACGGGCATGACGCCCTGATCGCCTGCGACCGGCTGGTGCGCATCTTCTCCACGGACGGTGTGGAGGTGCAGGCGCTCCAGGGCCTCGATCTGCTGGTCACCGAGGGTGAGTTGATGGCACTGGTCGGCGCCTCGGGCAGCGGGAAGTCGACGCTGATGAACATCCTGGCGGGCCTGGACGTGCCCACGGCCGGGTCGGCGAAGGTGGCGGGCTGCGACCTGCTGGCGATGGGGCAGAAGGAGCGGCTGCGCTACCGCCGCGACGTCGTCGGCTTCGTCTGGCAGCAGACCTCCCGCAATCTGCTGTCGTACCTCACCGCCGTACAGAACATCACGCTCCCCATGCAGCTGCGCGGCGGCAGCCGCAACCGTGAACGGGCCGCGCGCGCCGAGTCGTTGCTGGAGATGCTGGACGTCGCGGACTGCCGTGACCGGCGCCCCGCGCAGATGTCGGGCGGGCAGCAGCAGCGGGTGGCGATCGCGGTGGCCCTGGCCAACAACCCGTCGGTGCTGCTGGCCGACGAGCCGACCGGTGAGCTGGACTCGGCGACCGGCGAGCAGGTGTTCGCGGCGTTCCGCCGGGCCAACGAGGAGCTCGGCACGACGATCGTCATCGTCACCCATGACCAGGCGGTGGCGAGCGAGGTACGCCGCACGGTCGCGATCCGCGACGGCCGTACGTCCTCCGAGGTGCTGCGCACCACCGAGGTGGACGAGGCGACGGGGCAGGAGTCCCAGGTCGCCCGGGAGTACGCGATGCTCGACCGGGCGGGCCGGCTGCAGCTTCCGGCCGACTACACGGAGGCGCTGGGGATGGAGCACCGGGTGATGCTGGAGCTGGAGCAGGACCACATCGGGGTGTGGCCGGACGCGCCGAAGGAGTAGCTTCTCCCGGCTCGGGTCAGGCGGTCCCGACCGTCACGGCGAGCGTGCCGAGCCCGCCGGAGCCCGCGCCGCGCAGGGCGATCGAGCCGAACGGGGTGCGCAGCCGCAGCCAGGCACCCGCGGTGAGCAGCGCGACGGGGAAGTCGGGTGCCGGGCGCAGGAAGCCGAGGGACTGGGCGGCATGGACGGCGCGCAGCGGGAGTTCGGTGTCCCCGACCGTCCGCGACCAGATGTCACGGCCGATCAGGTCGCGCTCCGCGCGCGTACGCCGCTCCTCGGGCAACGCCGCATCACGGGCCCGGAATTCGGCGACCGCCTCGGTGAGGCGGTCACGCAGGTCGACGGGGTCCGGCAGCCCCGGGCGCTCCTGCCAGCCGCCGCGCGGCGGCAGCATCCCGGCCCACGGCGGTCCGGTGACGGGCGCCGGCAGGGCGCTGACACCGGGCGCTTGGTCGGACCCGTCCGTGCCGGGCGCCTCGGCCCCGTCCGTGTCGAGCGCTTCGAGGAGTTCACCGGCGGAGACCGTGACGTCGAAGTCGTGGACCCCGGAGAGGCGGACCGTGCGCACGGCGAGCACCTCGAACGACGGCGGCCTGCCGAAGACGGCCAGCGCACCGCCGCCCGCCTGGAGGCGGACGGCGGCGGCCCGGTCGTAGTGCAGCAGCCGGCCGAGGAAGGCGGCGAGATCCGCCGCCTCCCTCGCGTCGGCGAACCGCAGCGACCGCACGGGCACTGTCATGCGACGGCAGGCTCCTGGTCGAGGTACTCCTGGAGGAAGAGCTTCTCCTCGGCGGTGATCCGCCGGGGCCGCTCCGCCGCCAGGTCGTAGGGCACGACGACCGTCGAGGCCCGTACGTACACCTGCTCGGGGTCCTTGACCTCGTAGGCGATCGTCAGCGACGCCGCGGTGATCTTCGTGACCCAGGACTCGATGGTCACCGGCGCGTGCCGGTGGACCAGCGGGCGCACGTAGTCGATCTCGTGCCGGGCCACGACGGACCCGCCCGCGAAGGACGGCGAACCGTCCCCCGGCGCCAGCCGGAACATGAAGTCGATGCGCGCCTCCTCCAGGTAGCGGAGGAAGACCACGTTGTTCACGTGGCCGAAGGCATCCATGTCCGACCAGCGCAGCGGGCAGCTGTAGATATGACGGGCCAAGTCGATCAGCCTCGCGTGAGCTTCTTGTAGGTGGCACGGTGCGGGCGGGCCGCGTCCGCACCGAGACGCTCGATCTTGTTCTTCTCGTACGACTCGAAGTTGCCCTCGAACCAGTACCACTTGGAGTCGCCCTCGTACGCCAGGATGTGCGTGGCGACGCGGTCCAGGAACCAGCGGTCGTGGGAGATGACCACCGCGGCACCCGGGAACTCCAGCAGCGCGTTCTCGAGCGAGGAGAGGGTCTCGACGTCGAGGTCGTTGGTGGGCTCGTCGAGGAGCAGCAGGTTGCCGCCCTCCTTGAGCGTCAGCGCCAGGTTGAGGCGGTTGCGCTCACCACCGGAGAGCACACCGGCCGGCTTCTGCTGGTCCGGGCCCTTGAAGCCGAACGCGGAGACGTACGCCCGCGACGGCATCTCGACCTGGCCGACGTTGATGTAGTCCAGCTCGTCCGACACGACGGCCCAGAGGGTCTTCTTCGGGTCGATGTTGGCGCGGGACTGGTCGACGTAGGAGATCTTGACCGTGTCGCCGACCTTGATGGCGCCCGAGTCGGGGGTCTCCAGGCCCTGGATCATCTTGAACAGCGTGGTCTTGCCCGCGCCGTTCGGACCGATGACACCGACGATGCCGTTACGCGGGAGCGTGAACGACAGGTCGTCGATGAGGACCTTGTCGCCGAAGGCCTTGGAGAGGTTCTCGACCTCGACGACGATGGAACCGAGCCGCGGGCCCGGCGGGATCTGGATCTCCTCGAAGTCCAGCTTCCGCATCTTGTCCGCCTCGGCCGCCATCTCCTCGTAACGGGCGAGACGTGCCTTGGACTTGGTCTGCCGGCCCTTGGCGTTGGAGCGGACCCACTCCAGCTCTTCCTTGAGCCGCTTGGCGCGCTTCTCGTCCTTACGGCCCTCGACCTTGAGGCGCGTGGCCTTCTTGTCGAGGTACGTGGAGTAGTTGCCCTCGTAGGGCAGGGCGCGGCCGCGGTCGAGTTCGAGGATCCACTCGGCGACGTTGTTCAGGAAGTACCGGTCGTGCGTCACGGCGACGACGGCGCCCGCGTACTTCGAGAGGTGCTGCTCCAGCCAGTTCACCGACTCGGCGTCGAGGTGGTTGGTGGGCTCGTCGAGGAGGAGCAGGTCCGGGGCCTCGATCAGCAGCTTGCAGAGCGCCACACGGCGCTTCTCGCCACCGGAGAGGGTGGTCACGGGCCAGTCGCCGGGCGGGCAGCCCAGGGCGTCCATGGCCTGCTCCAGCTGGGCGTCGAGGTCCCAGGCGTTGGCGTGGTCCAGGTCCTCCTGGAGCTTGCCCATCTCGTCCATGAGCGCGTCGGAGTAGTCGGTCGCCATGAGCTCGGCGACCTCGTTGAAACGCTTGAGCTTGCCCATGATCTCGGCGGCGCCGTCCTGGACGTTCTCCAGGACGGTCTTGCTCTCGTCGAGCTCCGGCTCCTGCATGAGGATGCCGACGCTGAATCCGGGCGACAGGAACGCGTCACCGTTGGACGGCTGCTCGAGGCCCGCCATGATCTTCAGCACCGTGGACTTACCGGCGCCGTTGGGCCCCACGACACCGATCTTCGCGCCGGGCAGGAAGTTCAGGGTGACGTCGTCGAGAATCACCTTGTCGCCGTGCGCCTTGCGCGTCTTGCGCATGGTGTAGATGAACTCAGCCAAGAGAAACCGTCCGGCAGCAATAGAGGTGTGGGCAGATACACCCATCTTGCCTGACGTCGGTACCCGGACGGAAACCAGTCCGGCCTCCGGTACGGGCCCGGCGCCCCCGACCGGGCCGTCCGGAGCGGCCCCGGGAACGCGAACGGCCCGGTACGGAGGTCCGTACCGGGCCGCTCACCGGCGCATTCGCGCAGCGCCCGTGCTCAGTCGGTCACCGCGCGGCCACTCACCGCTCGGTCACTCGCCGCTGTCCTGCGGCTTCTTCCGGCGGAGCAGGAAGACCGCGCCGCCGCCGAGGACGACGAGGGCGATGGCGACACCCGCGATGACCGGGGTGGCGCTGGAGCCGCCGGTCTCGGCGAGGTCACCCTCGGCACCGGTGGAGCTGGTGCCGGTGCTGGCGGGCACCGGCTCGGTGCCGGTCTGGGTCGTGATGTCGTCACCCGGGACGGGGGTGCCGGCGGTCCGGCAGTCCAGGACGCCCTTGAAGTTCTTGCTGAAGCCGCCGGGGCCGGTGATCGTGAAGTCGTACGCCTGGTCCTCGGCGACCGGGATCGTCACCGTGCGGGTCTCGCCCGCCGCGATGGTGTGCTCGGTGCCGGCCAGCTCGAAGGTGAACGCCTCGTCGCCCTTGTTGCTCGCCGTGATGTCCACGCCGCCCTTGGCGCAGTTCTTCTGCGCGGTGAGCGCGGGGACCGCGCCCTTCTCCGCCCAGGTCGCGGTCGCCGTCGCGGTGACCGTGGACTCGCTGGACCCGGCGAGGATCATGGTCTGGCTCTTGGTCAGCCCGGCGAAGACCCGGCCGACCGGCACGGACGTGGTGGCCTGGACCGTCAGCGAGGCGGAGCCGTCCGCGGCATCCTCGGGGATGTCGAAGTAGAGGCCGGTGCCGTCGGCCGCCTCGATGACGGGCTTGCCGTCCTTGTCGGTGACCTTGACCCCGCCGGCGGCGGCGTCGGCGGGCGGGGTCACCGAGACCTGGCCCGCGTCGGTGTGCACGGTGACCGGGCCGACCCGCTCACCGGCCTTGCCGGAGACCGCGGCGGGCTCCAGCGAGACGGACGCCTTGGGCTCCGCGACGCTCTCGGCCGTCTTCTCCAGCCAGTCGGCCAGCTTCTCCGCGTGCTCGTCCTTGGCCTCGACATCGGCCTTGTCCGAGAAGCGCCAGATCGCGACCTGGGTGCCCGCCGCCGCCGTCTTCGCGGTGAGCGGCCCGGAGCCCGCCTCACCGGCGAGCTCGGCGAGGTCGTCGACCTGCGGGTAGGAGTGCTGCAGGATCCAGCGGATCTTGCCGGCGTTCTCGTTGGCGCCGAGCGAGGTCTGGTCCCAGGGGGTCTCCAGGTACTTCGCCCGGTCCTGGGTGGGGTTGTGGATGTCGATGCAGTACGTCTTCAGCTGGCCGCCGCCCTCGACGCCCAGCTCGAACAGCCCGGCGGGCAGCTCCTGCGTCGTGGCGGGCTTGCCGTCCTCACCACCGGTACGCAGGACGGCGCTGTCGTAGGTCTTCAGCCCGTCCAGCACGGCGGTCGCCCCGCCCTGGTGCTGACCCGTCTCGTCCGCCGTCGCCGCCGTCGCACCGACGAGGGTTCCCGCGGCGACGAGCCCGCCGACCAGGACCGAGGCGGCCGCCCTGACGAGACCGCGGCCCCTGCCGGCGCCGCCGGCAGGCCCCTGGCCGTGCCGCTTACTCCTGCTCCCGCTCCGGTTCCCTAGGAAACCCTCCGTCGCCGCCGTCGACGACGAAGTGGATGCTGAAGACACAGAAAACACAGAATTCCCCTCCGGGCGAGACCTTCACGCTTGATGCGCGTGTGGGAGGTGTCTCGCCAGCAAACTCAAGTGCCGCATGAGTACGGGGGAATCGTATGGAGCGAGCGAAGGGGATTCCCCCGTCATGCCATCAGATAAGCATTCCGACTCGTAATCGTTACAGCCCTGTTCGGCGCGCCCCCTCCTCTTCAGGACACCGATGCCATTTCCGTGGCCGGTTTCTGACGATGCGTAGGCGCGGTCAAGGTGGGATCGGCTCTGACCACCCGCCGGAACGCCGCCGTTCCCCTGGTCAGGTCGTGTCCCACCGCCACGGCCTCGACGTCCACGGAGGTCTTCCACACCCCGTCCCGCTCCTCCTCGCGCACTTTCAGACGGCCGTGCACGACGAGCGGCTCCCCCACCGAGACCGAACCGGCGAGATTCGTCGCAAGGGTCCGCCGTGCCCACACCGTGTAGAAACTGGTGCGGCCGTCCGCCCAGATCTGCTGCTCCCGGTCCCATCGCCGGGGCGTCACCGCCATACGGAATCTCGCCGTCGGCCCGGTCGCCGCGTCCCGGAAGTCCACTGCGGTCGCGGCGTTTCCCACCAGCGTCACCAAGGTCTCGTTCATTTTTACGTCCCCCCGATTCCTGCGTCTGTCCGTGCGTCCGGCTGGACGTCCGTCCGGCTGTACGTCCGTCCGATCCGCTGCACACCATGCTGGACCGGAACCAGGAATCCCGTGGGGGCCTGTGGATTACCCGCCGGTTGTGGACAACTCCGTCACCGCCACGTACCGCTCCCGCACCTCGCGGTAGCGCGCCAGCTCCGCGGCGACGGGGTCGAGGACCCTGACCCTGCCGCACCCGGCGGCGGCCTCGCGGAGCCTCCGTTCCGCCTCCTGCCCGTACCGGCGGGCGGGTCCCCGCGCCGCGGCCGCGCAGGACCACTCGACGAGCGGCCCGCCGACCACACCGGCCAGCATGAGCAGGGCCGGGGTGAGCAGGCCCGGTTCGAGTACGCCGATGATCTGGCCGAGCAGCCACAGGCCGCCGAAGATCTGGAGCAGCGTCATCGAGGCCTGCGCGAGCACGGCCGCGGGCCACCACGCCGGGCGCGGCGGCCTGGACCCACGGCCGCCCGGGGTCCCGCCGGCGGGCGTGGACGTCCTGCCCGGGGAGCCCGATCCACGCCGGCCCGCACCCGTCGCCGTACCGACGCCGCCCGAACCCTTCGCATCCGGACCCTGTGCGCCCTCGTCCTCGGATCCCCGTGCGCCCCGGCCCTTACCCCCGGGGCCGACCCGGGCGGATCCCGTGTCCGCGTTGCTGCCGCGCCCCCGGCCACCGGCGCCCGCCTGCGCGTTCCGCGACAGCTCGTCCAGCGCCTCGGGGAGCCCCTTCGCCCCGTTCACGGCCGTCTCACGCACCGCCTGCGCCCATGGCGCGGGCAGCCCGTCCACCGCGTCGTCCGCCAGCTTCCGTACGGCCTGCTCCACCCGCTGCCGGGCGGTGAGCTCCTCCTCGGGCGGTGCGAGCACCTGCGCCATCAGGTCGAGGCCGCCGCCCAGCTGCCGGGTGGACTCGTACCAGCGCCACAGCCGCAGCCAGGGCGTCCCGCAGGCCCGCCCGGCGTTCCTGCGCCACTCGCGCTCCGCCGCCTGTCCGGCCGCCGCCGCGCCCACGGCTTCCGCGAGCCGGTCCGTGAACTGCTCGCGGGCCCGCTCGCCGAGCCCCGGCCGCCCCTCGGCGACGTACACCGGACGGAGCCGCGCCGCGGCCGCGTCCACGTCGGCCGAGAGCCTGCGCGCCGCCGCCGTACGGTCCTGGACGAACGTGCCGAGCACCTCGCGCAGATCGCCCACCCCGGCCCCGGTGAGCGCGGACAGGGACATGACGGTGGCGCCGGGCTCCCCGTGCTCCCCCACCGCCATGCCGTCCTCGTCGAGCAGCCTGCGCAGGTCGTCGAGGACCAGGTCGGCGGCCTCCGCGGAGAGCCGGTCGATCTGGTTGAGCACGACGAAGGAGATCTCGGCGTGCCCGGCGAGCGGCCGCAGATAGCGTTCGTGGAGGGCCGCGTCGGCGTACTTCTCCGGGTCGACGACCCAGATCACGGCGTCGACCAGGGCCAGCACCCGGTCCACCTGCTCCCGGTGGCCGGTCGCCGCCGAGTCGTGGTCGGGCAGGTCCACCAGGACGAGCCCCTGGAGGGCCTCGTCGGTGGCCGTGCCGCCCTGCACGGGCCTGCGCCGGAGCCGGCCGGGGATGGCCAGCCGGTCGAGCAGTCCGGCGGCGCCGTCGGTCCAGCTGCAGGCGATCGGGGCCGAGGTGGTCGGCCTGCGCAGCCCGGTGTCGGAGATCTGGACGCCCGCGAGCGCGTTGAAGAGGGTGGACTTCCCGCTGCCGGTGGCGCCCGCGATGGCGACGACCGTGTGCCGGGAGGAGAGCCGCTGACGGGCCGACGCCTCGTCGAGCACCCGGCCCGCCTCGGCGAGGGTGTCCCCGTCGAGCCGGGCGCGGGAGAGCCCGACCAGTTCGCGCAGCGCGTCCAGCCGCGGCCGCAGGGGGCTGCCGGGCAGTCCGTACGCCTCGACCTGGGGCCCCGGTTCGTCCTCCTGCGGGGTCCGTGCGGCCTCCGCGTCCTCCTGGGCGGCCTCGGCGGCGCGGCGCGCGATGAGCCCGTCGTCCCAGCGCCGTCCGTCGTCCCCCGGGGCGTCCTTGGCGCCTTCGGGCTCTCCCTGCCCGTGGTCCCGGCCCTGGTCAGTGACGGCAGTCATCGCTGCCACCTCTCCTTCTGCAGTACGGACAGCGCGGCGATGAGTTCGGCCTGCGGCTCGGGAGCGACGTCGAGCGCGTCCAGCGGGGCGAGCCGCCGGTCGCGCTCGCCGTGCAGGACCCGGTCCAGGCAGTCGGTGAGCAGTGCCCCGCCTTTGTCGCGGAGGCGCAGCGCCCCCTGGGCGCCGATCCGTTCGGCGAGCTGTTCCCCGGCGCCCCTGGCGCGGCGCCCCCCGAGGAGGGCGGCGGCCAGCAGCGCCGCGACCGTCTCGGCGTCGGGAGCGGCACTGCGGTCGAGCAGCCGGGCCTCTTCCTCGGCCAGTTCCTCCAGGACCCGCCGCCAGCGGCGTACGGCCATCCCGATGCGGCCCTGGATGTCCTCGGCGGGACCCCACCCGCCGGCTTCCCGGCCCGCGTCCTCGAACCGGAAGTCGCCGGCGGCGGGGTCGCGCTGCCAGGTCGTACGGATCTGCTCGTCGGAGGCCGCCACGGTGCACTGGAGCAGGGCCGCGAGGCTCTCCACGAGTGCGTCCAGCAGTTCGCCCGCGGTGCTGTAGAGCGGATAGCCGCGCCACCGGGTGCGGGCGCCGCCGGCGAGCACCGCGCCGTCCCTGAGCCGCCGCCGTACGCGCGCCAGCTCCTTTCCGTACGCCTCCTCGACCACACCGGTCAGCCGTACGGCCGCGGCGTACTGCGCGGCGACGGCCCCGGCGAGTTCGGGCATCCGTACGTTGAGCGAGTCGATGACCCCGGACGCCGTGCGTCCCACGGCCTGCTGACGGGCCGCCGGGTCGTGCGCCCGGTGGGTGAGCCAGGCGCGCAGGGGCGCGACGGCGGTGGTGGGCAGCAGCCCGCTGCCGCCGCCCGCGGACTCGGGCAGCTCCGGGATGGTGAAGCGGGGCACGTCGCCGAGGCCGGCCCGGGTGAGCAGGGCGGCGTACTGCCGGGACACCTCGGCGATCACCTGGTGGGGCACCCGGTCCAGGACGGTGACCAGGGAGGCGTCGTACTCCTTGGCGGTACGCAGCAGATGCCACGGCACCGCGTCCGCGTACCGGGACGCGGTGGTCACCATGACCCACACGTCGGCGGCGCAGATGAGTTCGGCGGCCAGGACCCGGTTCCGTACGACGAGGGAGTCGATGTCGGGGGCGTCCAGGAGCGCGAGCCCCCGGGGCAGGGTCGCCGCGGTCTCGACGCGGAGGACGGTGTCGTCGCGGTCCCCGTCGCCGAGGTGGTCCAGCCCGTCCGGGTCGGGGACCTGACCCGGAGGCAGCCACACCCGGGTCAGCTGCGGCAGCACCCGCACCCCGGCGAACCAGTGGTGGTCGTCCGGGTGGCAGACGAGCACGGGGGTCCGCGTCGTCGGGCGCAGCACACCGGCCTCACTGACCCGGCAACCCACCAGGGAGTTGACCAGCGTCGACTTGCCCGCGCCGGTGGAACCGCCGATCACCGCGAGCAGCGGCGCCTCGGGATCCTTGAGCCGGGGTACGAGGTAGTCGTCGAGCTGGGCGAGCAGTTCGGTCCGCGTCTGCCGGGCGCGCGGGGCGCCCGGCAGCGGAAGTGGAAGACGCACGGCAGCGACACGGTCGCGCAGGGCGGAAAGTGCGTCGATGAGCTGGGGCCGTACATCCATGGTTACCACATGTGAAGAATGCCCAATTTTGACGCCTTTTTGAAGCGTATAGGCCCCTCTGCGCGGCGGATCCATCCCCGGGGACAGAGGGGACGAGTGGGGCGCAGGCATAACGAGTGCACAACACCCGGGGCGTGAGGCGCCAAAAGCGGTGCATGAATCGCACCTACCTGCGATTATCGGTTCGCTTCACCGAACCTCCACATCGTGCCACGCAGGTGAAGCAACCGGGACGAGGCGATCTGAGCCCTATCCTTGTCCCCGCAAGGTCACGGATGGCTTGAACCAGCGCCTTCCGGGGCACCAGGCCGACACCCGGCCCCCGTAGCTCAGTGGATAGAGCAGGCGCCTTCTAAGCGCTTGGCCGCAGGTTCGAGTCCTGCCGGGGGCGCTCAGCCCGCACAGCGTGAGGCCCTCCCTCGGGAGGGCCCTTTTTGCGGGTCAGCACGTGGGGCGGCACGCGGGTCGACATGCGGGTCACCGCACCGTAACGAGGGCGGCGTAGCGAACGCGTAAGCGCCGGGCCGGCCTCGCTCGGCTGCGAGGGCGGTCCGGCACGGTCCGGTCTTCCGAGTGCCGGGGGCGCGCGGCGTGATTACGTCCGCCGGCGGACCCCGGGACTCCTTGCTCCTGGGACGATCAGCGATTCACTTCTTCACGGGCGGGCAGGTGCCCGTGTCCTCGCCGATGGAGTTGATCTCGGCGTTGGAGCGGGAGTCCTCCGCGTAGTTGATCTGGTCCGTGCACTTGGTGTCCGGGTCCTTCGGCGTACCCGCCGCCTCACCGGCCTTCTGCACCGGCGGGCACGTCCCCGTGTCCTCACCGATGGAGTTGATCTCGGCGTTCGACCGCGAGTCACCCGCGTAGTTGATCTGATCCGTGCACTTCGCGTCGGACTTCGCGGGCGTGTCGGACGACTTGCCCTCCACCGTGCCGGACTCCGCGGTGTTCGAGGTCGTCACCGATGAGCTGCTCGCAGAGGAGGACGCGTTGTCGCCACCGTCGTTGTTGCACGCCGTCAGCGCCAGGCCGAGGGCCACGGCGGTCATGGTCAGTACCGAGATCTTCCGAGTGCGCATGCTGGTCTTTCCTCTGCGTGGGGAGCGGGCGGCCGAGCTGGGGCGATGGTCCGCCCGTGTGGCTTTGTACCTCCCGAGACGGCCGGTCTGGTTGCCCGAGTTGCCTCTTGATCGTCTTCAGGACACGTTCGTGACATGACGGTGGCCGCGTCGCGAAATCCGCACCGGGCGTCGGCGCGGATGAGCGCAGCGCACGCGGGAGCGCCGGACCCGCCTCCCAGGTCGTGCGGAGGGGGCCCGGCGCCGGGTTCCGTCAGGCGGGGTACGGATTCGCCTCGCGCGCCGTCCGCAGGGCGCCCGCCCACCAGGCCAGTTGTTCGAGCAGCGTCTTGGCGTACCCGGGCGCCTCGGGGTCGAGGGGACGGCCGCCCTCCCACGCCGTGAAGTAGTTCGGGAAGGCGAGACCGTCCCGGATCGTCACGGCGTGCAGTTCGGTCAGTACGTTCTCCAGGTGCAGCACCGCGTGCCGGCCGCCCGCCGCCCCGCCGTAGCTCACGAACGCGACGGGCTTGGCCGTCCACTGGGTGAAGTGCCAGTCGATGGCCGCCTTCAGCGACGCGGGATAGCTGTGGTTGTACTCCGGCGAGACCACGACGAACGCGTCGGCGCCTTCCAGCGCCGACGTCAGCGCCGCCATCCCGGCCGGGCGGGGGTAGTCGTCCCCGGCGTACTTCGGCGACGCCGCCGGAAGCTCCAACGGGATGTCGATGTCGGCCAGATGGACGATGTCCACGTCGAACGCGCCGTGGGCAGCGGCCTGTTCGGCGACCCACGAGGCCACGACCGGGCCGAACCGTCCCTCGCGGACGCTTCCGACGAGGATCACCAGCTTGTGCCTGTTGTTGTCCATGCCCTCACGATCGGACCGCCCCGCGGACGCAACCAGACCGTGCTCAGGCTGGCCCCCGCAGGGCCACCCTCAGCCCTCGGCGATCCGCCCGCAGCCCCCATATCCTCGGACGCATGGGGACGCCGTTGGGAGACTTCATCCGGGCCAAGCGTGACAGCATCCAGCCGCAGTCGCTGGGCCTGCCGGACCACGGACGCCGCAGGGCACCGGGGCTACGGCGCTCGGACCTCGCCGGGCGGGCCGGTATCAGCGTGGAGTACCTGACCCGCCTGGAACAGGGCCGCGACCGCAACCCCTCGGTCGCGGTGGTGAACGCGGTCGCGGACGCGCTCAGCCTCAGCGTCTCCGAGCGCGACCACCTGCGCTTCCTCTCGAAGATCACCGGCGGCGAGTGCACCGCCCACGCCCGGCCCGCCCCGCCGCTCCGCGAGGTCCGCCCACCGGTCCTGGAGACGCTCCGCCTCCTCGAACCGGGCATCGCCATGGTGACCAACCGGCTGGGCGACGTCCTCGCCCGCACCAGCGCGTACGAGTCGGTGACCGCGGGGACCGGGCTGCTCGACACCGACGCCCCGAACCTCACCCGCTACGTCTTCACCGACCCCCGCGCCCGGACGTTCTTCACCGACTGGGACGCCGTCGCGGACGAACAGGCCTTCGACCTGTGGCTCGCACCGTCCGTCGAGAACTCCGAGTGGCTCACCGCGGAACTCGCCCCCGTCGCGGGCCCCGACTTCACCCGCCGCCTGAACGGCCATGAGGTCCCGCGACGCGGGGTCCTTCGCCTCAACCACCCGGCCGGGGGCGAACTCCGCCTGCTCCGCGAGACGCTCGACCTCCCCTCGGACGCCCAGCAACTGGTCGTCTTCCTCCCCGCCGACGAGGAGACGTCGCAGGCACTGACCCGGCTCCGCGACCTGCCGCCGCACGGGCGGCTCCGGGCCATTTCGTGAAGGATCCCTGGCTTCGCCTCATGTCGTCGTCAACAGGGCACCGGTCGATTGCCGTCGTCCTCGTCGCCCTCCATGTCCGCGACGCGGTCCGGGGCAAGGGAGCGGATGCCCGGGATCGGTGAGGGCAGCAGCCAGAACAGTGACAGGGCTCCACCGACGGCGGCGATGACGAGGGTCGCCCTCAGACCGAGATGGGTCGCGAGCAGGCCACCGACGACGGCGCCGACAGGGCGGACGCCGTAGTTGATCGTGCTGTACGCGCCGGCGACACGGCTGCGCATGCCATCGGGGATCACAGCGGCCTGGAGTGAATTGAGGTTGACGTCGAACAGCATGACGCCGAAACCGGAGAGGAACTCGGTCGCGGCCAATGCTCCGGCACGGAGCCAGAGAGGGCCGTCCGCCGCCGCGGTGATGGCGAGCGGCGCCGGGAACAGCACCGCGCCCACGACGATGCTGCGCCCCACACCGATCCGCCGCGAGATCTTCGGAGCGAGCACAGCGCCGAGCAGGGCGCCCATCGCCCCGATCCCGAACGCGACCCCGATCACTCCTGCGGAGAGCCCGAGGCTCCGGTTGGCGAACAGGACGATCAGGCCGCTGCCCGCGACGAAGGTGAAGAAGTTGACGGTCGCCGCGCAGCCGAGACCGGCCCGCAGCACCGGGTGCCGGAAGATGAACGACAGGCCTGCCCTGGCTCGCCGCAGCAAGGAGGGAGCCGCCGTACCGGCGGAATCTTCCGGTGGCTCGTCGACCGAGACCTGGCCGAGCAGGACCGCCGACACCAAGAAGGTCAGGGCGTCCACCACGAGGGTGACGGGTGCGGTCAGCGCCTGGACCAGGACTCCCCCGATGGCCGGGCCGGCGACATGGGACACGGAACGGCTGGTGCTGAGTTTGCTGTTCGCGTCGACGTAGGACGTGCGCGACACGAGGCGCACGAAGAACGGCGGATAGGCGGTGTTGAACAGCACCCCGGCGGCACCGGTCAGCAGTGCCACGGCATACAGCTGCCCCAACGTCACCGCTCCCAGCAGGTAGGCCCCCGGGATGCTGAGCAGCACCGCGGCGCGTACCAGGTCGGCGAGGATCATCAGACGGCGTTTGCGGGCCCGTTGGTCGACCCACGCACCCAGAAGGATCGCGAGCAGGTTCGGGGTCCAGCTGAGTGCGGTCAGCCATGCCACCTCGTTGGGCGACGCGCTCAGGGCGCTGACGGCGATCAGGGGAAGGGCCAGCTCGGTGATCCGGTCGCCGAACTGTGAGACCGACTGCCCGGCCCAGAAGCGGCGGAACGGCCGGTCCCGCCACAGGGATATCCCGGCGGTACGGTCCGCGCCGCTCATGAGGCCGGCCCGTCCTGTCGCTCACCGTCTTCCGGCAGGACGTAACGCATCAGCCGTACGCCACGGCTGTCGGCCGGCCGATCCTTGGGGTCGCGCATGACGTACGGCGCGAGAACGCGCTCGATCCCGTCCTCGATCGCGGCGAGCTCATCGGCGGAGACGACGACGCGGGTGTCGGCCAGCCCGGCCAGCCTGCGCCATGTCGTATCGAGTCCTGGCTCGACCTCGTCCGCCCATCGGTTCGGAACATCCGCGCGACGCAGGAACATCTGCTGCGACAGCACCCGGGCGGCCGACCGGCCCTCCTCGTCCGCCGGGTCCTGCGGGGACTCGAACCGGAAGCCGCGTGCCACCGCCTCCCACCGCCGCTGGCGGCGGTCCGGGCCGGGCTCGCTGTCACGGATGAGTCCGAAGCCCGCCAGGTGGCGCAGATGCCAGCTGGTCACCGTCGGGGTCGCTCCCACATGGGGCGCCAGTTGCGTTGCGGTCGCCGGACCGTGCCGCTGAAGGTGATCGAGGATCGCCAACCGCACCGGGTGCGCCAGCGCCCTCATCGCCTGAGGGTCGGTGATCTCGATATCGCCCAGGTGGTTACGGGAGTTCATGATGTGAGAGTGTCCTCTCACAATTTACGGGAGTCAACACTCGACCGACCGGACCGATGCCCCTGCCGGTCCCATGGCGGGCCTGCCCCGTCCTCCCTCAGCCACCCAACCGCTCCACCAGCCCCGGCACGTCCGCGAAGGAGTCCAGTACGTGGTCCGGGGCTCCGGCCGCCGCCGCGAGGGTCTCCGGGCGGTACTTGCCCGTCCGCACCAGCGCCCCCGTGATGCCGTGCCGCTGGGCCGCGAGCACGTCCGTGTCGATGTCGTCGCCCACCATCAGCGTCCCGCCCGGGGTGGCGCCGAGGTGGGCCAGGGCCGCCGTGAAGAAGGCGCCGGAGGGCTTGCCGGTGATGACGGCCTCCGCACGTGCGGCGCGTTCCAGGCCGAGGAGGAAGGCGCCGGTGTCGAGGTCGAGGCCGTCGGCGGTGCGCCAGTACAGGTTGCGGTGCATGGCGACCAGGGCCGCGCCCTGCTGGACGAGGCGGAAGGCGCGGTTGAGGGCCGCGTACGTGAAGGCGCCGCCCGCTCCCCCGAGGACGACGACATCGGGTACGGCCCCCTCGGTGTCCTCCTCCTCGACGAGGGTCACGCCGGACAGGTCGCCCCGTACGTCACCGGTGTTGATCAGCAGGCAGCGGGCCTCGGGGTGGTGTTCTCGGAGGTGGGCGGCGGTGACGGCGGGCGCCGTGAGGATGTCGTCGGGGCCGATGGGGAAGCCGTGGTCCGCGAGCCGCTCGGCGATCCGGGCGCGCGTCCGCGACGTGGTGTTGGTGACCAGCGCCAGCGGGACGTCCGCGGCGCGCAGCCGCCGCATGGCCTCCACGGCGCCCGGCAGCGGTTCCCAGGACACCGTGAGCACGCCGTCGATGTCGATCAGGACCGCGCCGTTTCGCTCCATGGGACCGACCGTCCCCGACTTGCCCGACCGGCGCAAATGCGGTTGCTTCGAAGGTGGGGGTCACGCGTGCGCGTTCCGCTCTTCCCCCGTTGGAGGTGAACCCCCGTGCTGTTCACCGACCGCACGGATGCCGGGCGACAGCTCGCCGAGGCCCTGCGGCACCTGGAACGGCGCGATCCCGTCGTCCTGGGGCTGCCACGCGGCGGCGTCCCGGTGGCGTACGAGGTGGCGCGGGCCCTCGGCGCCCCGCTCGATGTCATCGTGGTCCGGAAACTCGGGGTGCCGTACCGCCCGGAGCTGGGGTTCGGCGCCATCGGGGAGGGCGGGGCCCGGGTCATCAGCGACGAGATCGTCCGCCACGCCGGGGTCCGGGAGAAGGACCTGGAGGCCGTGGAGCGCGCCGAGGAGGCGGAGCTGCTGCGGCGGGCGCAGACGTACCGGGAGGGCCGGCCGCGCCTGCCCCTGAAGGGGCGCACGGTGGTCGTGGTGGACGACGGGGTCGCCACCGGGGCGACCGCGAGGGCCGCCTGCCAGGTGGTGCGGGCGCAGGGTGCCTCCCGTGTCGTGCTCGCCGTGCCGGTCGCCTCACCGGATGTCGCCGCCAGGCTGCGTGAGGACGTCGACGAGGTCGTCTGCCTCTCCACTCCGCATCTCTTCTCCGCCGTGGGCGCGTGGTACCGGGACTTCTCCCAGACCTCCGACGAGGAGGTCGTCTCCCTTCTGGCACGGGCCTCCACGGGGACCGCCACGGCCGAGGAGGTCGAGGTGGACGCCGGCGGGGTCCCGCTCGCCGGGGACCTCGTACTCCCCGCGGACGCCGGTGCGGTCGTGGTGTTCGCCCACGGCTCGGGCAGCAGCCGCCTCAGTCCGCGCAACCGCGCCGTGGCGGGGGTGCTGAACCGCGCCGGCCTGGGCACCCTCCTCTTCGATCTGCTCACGCCCGGCGAGGAGGTCTACCGCGCCAACGTCTTCGACATCGGCCTGCTGGCCGGGCGCCTGGCGGACACCACCGCCTGGCTGCGGCGCCAGGTGCCCCTCCCCGTGGGCTCCTTCGGGGCGAGTACGGGGGCGGCAGCGGCGCTGCGGGCCGCCGCCGCGACGGACTCGGGCGTCGGCGCCGTGGTCTCCCGCGGCGGGCGCCCCGATCTGGCCGGGGCCGATCTGTCCGGGGTACGCGCGCCCACCCTGCTCGTCGTGGGCGGCGCCGACACCACGGTGATCGACCTCAACCGGCAGGCGCAGGCGGCGCTGCACTGCGAGAACCGGCTGGAGATCGTCCCCGGAGCCACGCACCTCTTCGAGGAGCCGGGCGCCCTGGACCGGGTCGCGGAGCTGGCCCGGGACTGGTTCACCACCCATCTGGTACGGCCCGCCGGCTGAGCGGCGCAGGGGCTCCTTCCGGACAGCGGCCGTCCGGGCGCCCCTCGTCCGGCCACGCTCCCGTGACCGCGCGCCCTATCCTTTCCGGAACGGTCCAGGGGTGGGGAGTTCCTTTCCGGAACGGTCCAGGGGTGGGAGTGGTGCGGTCATGCGGGTCCGGCTGGTCGAGGGCGCGAGCCTTCCTTCGTACGCCGACGGGATCCGCCAGGTGTACGCCGATGTGTTCTCCGAGCCTCCGTGGAACGAGGACCCCTCGGCGGGTGACCGTTACGTCGAGCGGCTCGCCGCGGACGCCGCGCGCCCAGGATTCACCGCCGCGCTGGCCCTCGGCGGGGGCACCGTGGGCGGCTTCGCCACCGCCTGGACCACACCGGACGTCTTCCCCTCGGGCCGCAGCTACGGCCATGTCGCCGAGGCGCTCGGACCCGGCCGTGTCGAGGGCTGGCTGTCCGGGGCCCTGGAGGTCGACGAGCTGGCCGTCTCCCCGGACGCCCGCGGCGCCGGCCTGGGCTCGGCCCTGCTGTCGGCGGTCACCGAAGCCGCCCCGGACGGGCGGTGCTGGCTGCTCACGTCCGTACGCGCCGAGGCGACGCTGCGCTTCTACCGGCGGGCGGGCTGGCATCAGGTCCCGGTGTCCGTACCCGGACGGGCGGGGCTCGTCGTGCTCCTGGGGCCGGGCCATCCCGCGGCGCGCCCGTGAGCGGCTTCCGCGCGTGGAGGCCACGCGCTGCCCGTGGGGCGACGCACGGCCGTCAGGCGGGTCCGCGCGCATCCATGACGCGGGTCTGCGTCTATCATCATGAATCGATTCAAGCGTCGGGAAGATAGTGGCCTGCCCCGAGGCCTGTCAAGGGTGCCCACCCACTCCCCCCGTTCAGCCCGGATATCGCGCCCGTTCCTGGAACTTCTCGCCATCAACCCATTGACGGCGCCCGCAATCCCCGTTTAGCTTCCGAGCAACCTCATTGAAACCTTTCACGGCGGGTGGAGCGGAACAGTCCCTCCGCTGAGGAGCTCCCATGAACCAGTCCGCCCCGGCCCCGGTCCTGGCCCTGAAGGGCGTGAGCAAGTCCTTCGGTGCCGTACGGGCCCTGCAGGACGTGTCGCTGCAGTTGTTCCCCGGTGAGGCCCACGCACTCGCGGGGGAGAACGGCGCAGGCAAGTCGACGCTGATCAAGGCCCTCGCCGGGGTGCACCGCCCGGACAGCGGCGAGGTGCTCCTCGACGGGGAGCCCGTCGTCTTCCACGGCCCGGCGGACGCCCGCGACGCCGGCATCGCGGTCATCTACCAGGAGCCGACGCTCTTCCCCGACCTGTCCGTCGCCGAGAACATCTTCATGGGCCGTCAGCCCCGGAGGTCCCTGGGCCGCATCGACCGCAGGGCCGTCCACGCGGCCACCGCCGGGCTGATGCGGAGACTCGGGGTCGATCTGGCTCCGGACCGCCCCGCCCGGGGGCTGTCGATCGCCGACCAGCAGATCGTCGAGATCGCCAAGGCGCTCTCGTTCGACGCCCGCGTCCTGATCATGGACGAACCGACGGCCGCCCTGACCGGCAGCGAGACGGCCCGGCTCTTCTCCGTCGTCCGTACGCTGCGCTCCGAGGGCGCGGCGGTGCTGTTCATCTCGCACCGCCTGAACGAGATCTTCGCACTGTGCCAGCGCGTCACGACCCTGCGCGACGGCCGGTGGATCTCCTCCGAGCCGGTGGAGGGGCTCACCGAGGACGACCTGGTGCGCAGGATGGTCGGCCGCGATCTCGGCGACCTCTACCCCAAGCAGGACGCGGCGGTCGGCGAGGTCGCCCTGTCGGTGCACCGGCTGACCCGTGAGGGTGTCTTCCGCGACGTGTCCTTCGACGTACGCCGCGGCGAGATCGTCGCACTCGCCGGACTCGTCGGCGCCGGGCGCACCGAGGTCGCCCAGGCCGTGTTCGGCGTCGACCGCGCCGACGCGGGCGAGGTGAGGGTGGCGGGCACGGTGCTGCGCCCCGGTTCGCCGACCGCCGCGATGGAGGCCGGGCTCGCGCTCGTGCCGGAGGACCGGCGGCAGCGCGGGCTGGTCATGGATATGTCGATCGAGCGGAACATCGGCCTCACCGGCCTGGCCGAGGTCCGCAAGCGCGGGCTCGTCAGCCGGGCCCTGGAGCACGACCGGGCCGCCGACTGGGCGGTGCGCCTCCAGCTCAAGTACAGCCGGCTGGCCGACACCGTGGGCGTGCTGTCCGGCGGCAACCAGCAGAAGGTCGTGCTGGCCAAGTGGCTGGCGACCGGCCCCGCCGTGCTGATCGTCGACGAGCCGACCCGCGGGATCGACGTCGGCACCAAGGCGGAGGTCCACCGGCTGCTCTCCGCGCTCGCCGCCGACGGTCTCGCGGTCCTGATGATCTCCTCCGACCTCCCCGAGGTCATCGGCATGGCGGACCGGGTGCTCGTGATGCACGAGGGCCGGCTCGTCGCCGAGATCCCGCGCGAGGCCGCCACCGAGGAGTCGGTCATGGCCGCGGCCACCGGACGCAACGAGAGGGCAGCGGCATGACCACCACCATCGAGAGCCCCCCGGACACCTCGAAGGCGCCCGAGCGGAGCGCCTCCTCGCTCGTGGACGCGGTCTTCCGGGCGCGGGAGATCTCCATCGCGGGGGCGCTGGCCCTGCTGATCCTCGGTACCTATCTGGCCAACCCGCGTTTCCTGTCCGACCAGGGCATCAAGGACCTGCTGCTCAACGCCTCGATCCTGGTGCTGCTCGCCGTCGGCCAGTCCGCCGTCGTGATCACCCGCAACATCGACCTGTCCGTAGGCTCGGTCGTCGGCCTGTCCGCCTTCGCCTGCGGGAAGTTCGTCGCGGGGAGCGACCACGGTGTGCTGACGGTGATGCTGCTCGGCATCGCGATCGGCGTCGTCTGCGGCCTGGTCTCCGGCGCCCTCGTCAGCTTCGGCAGGGTCCCGGCGCTCGTCGTGACCCTGGGCATGCTCTACATCATCCAGGGCGTCGACTACTGGTGGGCGCAGGGCGAGCAGATCAGCGCCTCCGACGTACCGGACGCGGTGCTGGGGCTCGGCAGCGGGAGCGTGCTCGGCATCCCGTATCTGCCGCTGATCGCCGTCGTGCTGCTCGCGGCGACCGCGTACTTCCTGCGCGGCTACCGCTCGGGGCGTGAGCTGTACGCGATCGGGTCGAGCCCCGAGGCCGCCCGGCTCGCCGGGATCCCGATCCGCCGCCGGATCCTCGCCGCGTACGCCTTCTCCGGTGCCGTCGCCGGCTTCGCGGGGGCCCTGTGGCTGGCCCGCTTCGGCACCGTCGTCGCGGACAACGCGCACGGCTGGGAGCTGACCGTCGTCAGCGCGGTCGTCGTCGGCGGTGTCGCCATCACCGGCGGCACCGGCACCGTCTGGGGCGCCGCGCTCGGCGCCCTGCTGCTCACCACCATCGGCAGCGTCCTGGTCGTGCTGAAGGTGGACTCCTTCTGGCAGGGGGCCATCACCGGTGCGCTGCTCCTGCTGGCCATCAGCGTCGACCGGATCGTGAACCTGCGGATGACCGCCGCCCTGAGGAAGAGGAACGCCCGTCATGACCACGGCGCCTGACACGAAGACGGCCCCCGCCCCGCGGGCCGCGACGAAGCCCTCTCCCGTACGTGATCTGGCGTTGCGCTGGGACACCGCGGTCGGTGTCCTGCTGGTGGCGGTCCTCGTCGTCGGGCTGGGGACCACGGAGGGCTTCGGCTCGGGCGAGAACCTCGCGTTCGCCTTCAACGACATCGCCGAAGTCGCCCTCATCGCCCTGCCGATGACGCTCCTCGTCGTCGCCGGGCAGATCGACCTGTCGGTGGCCTCCATGCTGGGCCTGGGCAGCGCGCTGACCGGAGCGCTGTGGGAGGCGGGCTGGGCGTTCGAGATGATCGTGCCGGTGGTGCTGCTGGTGGGCGTCGCCGGTGGTCTCCTCAACGGCTGGCTGGTGACCAGGGTGGGGCTGCCGTCCCTGGCCGTCACCATCGGCACCCTGGCGCTCTACCGCGGCCTGGCCTCGGTGGCGCTCGGCAGCGACGCGGTGACGGACTTCCCGCAGGTCTACGCGGACTGGGCCGTCGACACCACGACCGTCCCCGGCACCTTCCTCACCTATCCGGTGCTGCTCTTCCTCGTCCTGGCCGTGGTGGCCGCGGTGGTGCTGCACGCCACGGGGCTGGGCCGCTCGCTCTTCGCGATCGGCGCCCAGGAGGAGGCCGCGTACTTCGCCGGTATCCGGGTCAAGCGGATCAAGCTGCTGCTCTTCGTCGTGACCGGTCTCTTCTCCGCCTTCGCGGGTGTCGTCTTCACCCTCCGCTACGGAAGTGCCCGCGCGGACAACGGACTCGGCTTCGAGATGCTCGTCATCGCGTCCGTCCTGCTCGGCGGCATCGACTTCGACGGCGGGAAGGGCACGCTCTTCGGCGCGGTCGCCGGTGTCCTGCTGATCGGCCTGCTGAAGAACCTGCTCACGCTCAACGACATCGCCAACGAGGTGCAGGTCATCGTGACCGGGCTGCTGCTCGTGGCGTCCGTCCTGACCCCTCGGGTCATCGCCACGGTCGTCGAACGCCGGCACAGGAGGGCCGCGAACACTCCCCCGCCCCGGTCGTCCTGAACGCCCCTCCCCCGTACCCCCTCCGAAAGGCACACGCCGTCATGATGCTCCGCAATGCCGCCGGGCGCCGCGCCGTCGCGTCCGCAGCCGCCGCTGTCTCGCTCGCCCTCGCCCTCACCGCCTGTTCCGGCACCACGAAGGACAGCGAGGAGAGCGGGAGCGCGAAGGCCGGCAGCTCCGCGAAGGCCGATCCGGACGCACCGCTGAAGAAGGGCCTGAAGCTCGCCTTTCTGCCCAAACAGATCAACAACCCGTACGAGAAGCTCATCGACGAGGCGGGGATCGCGGCGGCGAAGGAGTACGGCGGCACGGGCAAGGAGGTCGGCCCGTCCGACGCGAGCGCGTCCTCGCAGGTCTCCTACATCAACACCCTGATCCAGCAGCGCCAGGACGCCATCCTCGTGGCGGCGAACGACCCCAACGCGGTGTGCGGCCCGCTCAAGCAGGCCATGAAGAAGGACATCAAGGTCGTGGCGTACGACTCGGACACGGCCAAGGACTGCCGTCAGCTCTTCATCAACCAGGCGGGCTCGGAGGAGATCGGCCGCAGCCTGGTCCAGCACCTCGGTGAGCAGATCGGCTACAAGGGCAAGGTCGCGATCCTGTCGGCCACCCAGAACGCGACGAACCAGAACACCTGGATCGAGTACATGAAGCAGGAGCTGAAGCTCCCGAAGTACAAGGACATGGAGCTGGTCAAGGTCGCGTACGGCGATGACGCGGACCAGAAGTCCTTCCAGCAGACGCAGGGTCTCATGCAGGCCTACCCGGACCTCAAGGGCATCATCTCGCCCACGACGGTCGGCATCGCCGCGGCGGCGCGCTACCTGAGCGACTCCTCGTACAAGGGCAAGGTCGTCCTCAACGGGCTCGGCACCCCGAACCAGATGCGCAAGTACATCAAGAACGGCACCCTCGAGCAGTTCTCCCTCTGGAACCCGGAGGAGCTCGGCTATCTCGGCTCGTACGCGGCCGCGGCGCTGGCCTCGGGGCAGATCACCGGTGCGGAGGGCGAGAAGTTCAAGGCGGGCAAGCTCGGCGAGTACACCATCGGCAAGGACGGCGAGGTCATCCTCGGCGAGCCGACCGTCTTCGACGCCAAGAACATCGACTCGTTCGACTTCTGACCGGAGGGGCCGGCTCCATGCAGCGTGTCTGCTTTCTGCTGAAGGTCCGTGAGGACCGCAAGGACGAGTACCGCGAGCGCCATGCGGCGGTGTGGCCGGACATGCTCGCCGCGCTGTCGGAGGCGGGCTGGCACAACTACTCGCTGTTCCTGCGCGAGGACGGCCCGCTGGTCGGCTATCTGGAGACGGAGGACTTCGACGCGGCCAGGGAGGCGATGGCGGCGACGGAGGTCAACGCCCGGTGGCAGCGGGAGATGAGCGAGTTCTTCGAGCAGCCGGAGGCGGCCGACGAGGCCATGGTCCCGCTGGCGGAGGTGTTCCACCTCGCCTGACCGGTGTCCGCCGCCCCGGCTGTCCGTGACGGCCGGGGCGGGCGTACGTCAGGACGCGGCGGTCGCACCCCGCACGTCCGGATACTCCACCTCGTCCGGCAGCGTGAAGCCGAGCTCGGTCAGCCGGGCCGCGACATCCGCCGGGCTCCGGCCCGTCAGGCCGGCGCTGCGCAGGACGTGCTCCAGATGGACCGTGTGCCGGTACGAGCGGTCGACGGTCTCCAGCAGCCTGATGTCCGCCTCGTCGGCGGTCCCGGGGAGCTTCGCGTCGCCGTGCAGAAAGTGGCCCAGCTCGGTCAGCCGCGCGGTGATCTCCGCCGGGCCGCGCCCGGTGACGCGGGACGCGCGCAGGAGGTGTTCCATCCGCAGTCCGACGGCGGTGTTCCTCCGCAGCCAGGGGGCGCGGCCGTCGACGTTCTCGCTGAGGATGACGAAGTCGTCGTCCTCCGGGGCCTCGGGCAGTGAACCGCCCGGTGCGCCGAGCCCCAGCACCTTCAGCCGGTCCACGATGTCCCGGGCGCTCCGCCCCGTCTCCCTGGCCGCGGTGAGGATGTGCCCCAGGGGCGGCTCCATGTAGCGGCCGAACCAGCGTGCGCCGGGGGTGTCACCGGCCCTGAGCAGCCGTTCGTCGCCGGGCTCGGGGGTGTACGGCAGCCGGAGGCCCAGGGAGGCCAGCCGCACGGCGGCGGCGTGCGGGCTGCAGGAGAGGACGTCGGCCGCCCCCAGCACATGTCCGGCGGAGACCTCGTCGCCCCAGTCGAGCCAACTGCCGTAGCCCCGGGCGTCGGTGCGGATCAGCATGACGTCACGGGGGTCAGGGGTCCCGGGGAGCGGTCCGGTGCCGCCGAGCCGGTAGCCGAGGGCCGTCAGCCGGCGCCCGACGTCGGCGGGGGCGCGTCCGGTGTGCTCCGCGGTCTCCAGCAGCTGGCGCAGGGAGACGGGCGAGGTGACGTCGATCCAACGCTGCAGGAAGGAGTCGCGGCCCTCCCTCCTGGTCAGCGCCGCGTCGTCGAGGGCCACGGCTTCGGGGAGCGGGCAGCCGGCGTCCTGGATGTCCGCGTATCCGAGGGCGGTCAGCCGGGTGACGACCTCCGCGGGACTCCGTCCCAGCAGGGCGGCGGCGTACAGGACGTGTCCGTACGGGACCTGCTCGCCGGGTTTCAGCACGGGTCGCTCACCGTTCAGGTCACGGCTGGTGAGCAGGGCATCTTCCGGGTCGTGGGCCGTGGGGGCGTCGGACATCGTGCGGGCCTTTCTGCTGCGGCTGGGCGAGCGGGTACGGGGCGGAGGCCGGGGACGGCGGTCATTCGGAGACCGCGATGTACCTGCCGGACTCCTCGTCCCAGCCGTCGTCCGCGTCCTCCTCCTGCCGGCCGGTGAGGTTCACGCGCACCCCCTGCGGCTCCAGCTCCGTCCAGATCCGCAGCATCATGTCCTGGCTGAGGTAGTGGTGCGAGAGGTCCAGCTCCCGCAGGTGGGACAGCGGCTGCCCGCTCAGCAGCGCCTCCGCCCCCTCGTCGCCGAGGGTGCCCATCGACAGGCTCAGCGAGGTGAGTCCGCCCACGACCGGCGCGGAGGCCAGGGCCGCGGCCAGCTCGTCCTGCACCGGACTGTTCTGCAGCCCCAGGTGGCGCAGCGCGGGCTTGCCGGTGCAGGCGAGCAGCGGGGCCAGGTCCTCGGCCCTGGTGCCGCCGCCGTACCAGTCGTCGCCCAGCCACAGTTCGAGGTGCTCCAGCGACGGGAGGGACGCGGCGGCGATCTGGGCGGCCGCCTCGCGGGGCAGCCCGCCCGATTCGATGCGCAGCACCCGGAGCCCTTCGTGGCCCGTCACCGGGAACTCCAGGCCCTCCCCGCCGCGCATGGCCAGCTCCCGCAGCCCCGGGAACGCCTCCAGAAGCTCCGTGAGACCGCCGAGGCAGATCGTGGAGATCATCGCCTCCTCGTCCTCCAGGTCGCCGAGGAACAGGGCTTCGAGCCCGGTGAACCGGGACCGGAGTCCGAGCAGTTCGTCCGGGCTCCTCCCGGCGTCACCGTCGTACCAGGGACTGCCGAAGATCAGAGCCCGTACCTTCTCCAGTTCGACCGACTCGGTGAACCGCTTCCAGTAGGACCCGGAGCCCTCGTCGGTCGTGTACGGGCCGCAGTGGAGGCGCCAGGCCACGGCGTCCGTGTCCGGCAGGTCCGCGGGGTTCGCGTACGGCGGGAAGGTGAAGGCCGGCAGTCCGTGGAACTGCTCGACGTGCTGGACATAGGACAAAGCGATGGCTCCTGACAGTCCGTTCGACGGCGGTCGATGTGTTCTATCAGCCGCCACCGACAAGGACGGGCCCGGCAGGGGTGATCCCCTGCCGGGCCAACGGGCAGCCCTGTCAGCTGAGTTCGCCCTCGCCGGTGTCGCCCGGCGCTTCGTCGTCGCCGCCACCCCTGATCCGGTCGGCCTGCTCGATCGCCGTGGCGAGCTTCTCCACCGAGCTGTCCTCGGTGGAGGAGGCCAGCTTCCTTGCCCGGCCCGCGAGTTGTCCGAGGGTGGGTGTGCCGGGCAGGTCGCCGCCGCGCAGGGTGTCCGCGAAGTAGGCCGCCACTGCGGTCACCTGGAGCCGTTCACCGGCCGCGCCCCAGAGCTTCCCGTCGATCGCGCCGGTCCCCACGGAGCCGGTCTCCTCGTGCGCCTTGCCGGTCTTCGGGTCCAGCCAGCGCACGGTCGCCGTGGCCACCCGGCCGGAGGCGCCCTCACGGAGCCGTACGGCGTAGAGGGCGGTCACCGTGTGGCCGGGGCCCACCTCGCCGCCGTCGACGCTGTCGTCCCGGAAGTCCTCGTCGGCGACCTTGCGGTCCTCGTAGCCGATGAGCTGGAACTGCTTGACCGTCTTGCGTTCGAAGGCGACCTGGGCCTTGGCGTCACGGGCCCGGAGTTCGACGTGGGCGGGCAACTGGTCGACGAAGACCTTCCTGGCCTGGGTCTCGTCGGCGATGTACGTGGTGTTGCCGTCACCCTTGTTGGTGAGGCGTTCCATCAGCGCGTCGCCGTAGTCGCTGCCGACCCCGACGCCGAACAGGGTGATGCCGTACTCCTTGCGGGCGTCGCCGATGCGTTCCAGGATCGCGTCGGCGTCGGTCTCGCCGGTGTTGGCGAGTGCGTCGGAGAGCAGGACGACCCGGTTGCTGGCGTCCTCGCGGTGGCCCTCGACCGCCTCCCGGTAGCCCACCTCGATGCCGGCCGCCACATTGGTGGAGTCGGCGGGTTCCATCTCCTCGATGGCGTCCCGGATTCTGGTGCGGTTGCCCTGGAGGCGGGTCATCGGGAGCCGGGTCTCGGCCTGGCCGCTGAAGGTGACCAGGGAGACGGAGTCGTCGTCGCGCAGCTCGTCGGCGAGGATGCCCAGCGAGGTCTTCGCCAGGTCGAGGCGGCCGGGTTCGGACATCGATCCGGAGATGTCGACGACGAAGGTCAGTGCGGCGGGCGGGCGTTCGCCCGCCTTCGACGCGGCCCTGGTGGCCAGCCCGACCCGTACGAGCGACCAGCCGGCGGCATCGGGCCGGGCGCCGTCGACGCTCACCGAGAAGCCGTTGCCCTGGGGCTGCTCGTACCCCTGGCGGAAGCTGTTGACGAACTCCTCGGGGCGCACCGTGCCGGCGTCCGGCAGCTGTCCGTCGCCCAGGGTGCGGCGGGCGTACCCGTAGCTGGCGGTGTCCACGTCCAGGGCGAAGGTCGACAGGTAGTCGGGCGCGACGCTCTCGCGGGCCGCGCCGTCCTCCGCCTCGCTCGCCCCGTCCTCCTGCTGCCCCGGGGCGGCGGACGGAGCGGCGGGGGCCCTCTTGCCCCCGGCCGGTCCGCCGCTGCCGGCGACACCGCGGTCGCCTGCGGAGTCGGTGGTCGTGCCCGTACCGCTGCACCCGGTGATCAGGATGCCGCCCGCCAGAAGGAGCGCGAGTGCTCCCCGATGCGTCCATGCCCTGCATTCCATACGTACCCCCCACGTCGTGGACATCTGTGAATGTGACGTACGAGGTGGCCGGGCGGAGTCGTCGGAAGCGTTGCGGAACCGTCTCGATGGCGCAACGACGGGCGCCGGCGGGGCGGAACGTCAAGGTCAGGACACGATGTCCTTACGACTGAACCCCCGGAAGGCGAGCGCGAACAGGATCAGGGCATAGGTCACCGATACGGCCGCGCCCTTCACCATCCCGCCCCATTCGAGGTCGGGCTGGAGCGCGTCGGCCCACGCGAACTGCCAGTGGGCGGGCAGGAACTCACGCCATGTGCCGAGCGCGGTGACCGCGTCCAGGACATTGCCGACGATGGTCAGCCCGACCGCGCCGCCCACCGCGCCGAGCGGTGCGTCCGTCTTCGTCGACAGCCAGAACGCCAGCCCGGCGGTGACCAGCTGGGAGACGAAGACGAAGGCGACGACGAGCGCGAGACGCGGCACGGTGTCCGAGGTGGCGAGCGCGCCGCCGGTGGGCAGCTTCAGCGGCCCCCAGCCGTACGCCGCCGCTCCCGCGGCCAGCGCGACGAGCGGCAGCAGCACCATCGCGGCGAGGCTGAAGCCGAGCGCCACGACGAGCTTGCTCCACAGCAGCCTGGCCCGGGGGACGGGCGCGGCGAGCAGGTAGCGAAGCGAGGACCAGCTGGCCTCGGAGGCGACCGTGTCCCCGCAGAACAGGGCGACCGGCACCACCAGCAGGAAGCCGGCGGAGACGAAGAGGCAGGTCGCAGCGAAGTTCGCGGCGGACTCCGTCGCCACGTCCATGAGGTTGATCCGCGAACCGCCGCCCCCGCCGCCGCCTTCACCGCCGCCGGGGGTGCCGCCGACCGCGAAGGCGATGATCAGGACGAACGGCAGCGCCGCCAGCACCCCGAACATCAACAGCGTGCGCCGCCTGCGCAGCTGCCTCATCGCCTCCACGCGCAGCGGCAGGGTGCGGCGCGAGCGGTAGCCGGGGGCCTCGGGGAGTGCCTGGATCTCTGGTGCGGAGCTCATGCGGATCCTTGGGAGATGAGGGTGAGGAACGCGTCCTCCAGGCGGCGGTGCGGCCCGACACCCGTCACCGGCACGTCGAGACGGACCAGTTCGGCGACCAGCTGTGACGCGGTGGCGCCGTCGAGGCGGACCAGCAGGCCGTGGCCGTCGTCGAGACGGACGGCGGAGCCGATGCCCTGGAGCGCGGCCACCTTGTCCACGAGCGGTTCGGTCACCTCGGCACCGGTGGTGACGAGCAGCATGTCGCCGGAGCCGGTGATCTCTGCGACCGGGCCGGCCTGGACGAGCTGCCCCCGGTCCATGACCACCAGGTGGGTGCAGGACTGTTCGACCTCGGAGAGGAGGTGGCTGGAGACGATCACGGTCCGGCCGCCGGCCGCGTACCGGATCATCACGTCCCGCATCTCGCGGATCTGGGGCGGGTCGAGTCCGTTGGTCGGTTCGTCGAGGATGAGGAGGTCCGGCATGCCGAGCATGGCCTGGGCGATGGCGAGCCGCTGCCGCATGCCCTGGGAGTAGGTGCGTACGGCGCGGGCCAGGGCGTCGCCGAGTCCGGCGATCTCCAGGGCCTCGTCGATGTGGGCGTCCTCGGCGGGCCGCCCGGTGGCCTGCCAGTACAGCTCCAGGTTGGAGCGGCCCGACAGGTGCGGGAGGAAGCCGGCGCCTTCGACGAAGGAGCCGACCCGGGACAGCACGGGCGCCCCGGGGCGGATCGCGTGCCCGAAGACACGGATCTCACCGGCGTCGGGGGTGATGAGCCCCATCAGCATGCGCAGGGTGGTGGTCTTGCCGGCGCCGTTCGGTCCGAGGAGGCCGAGGACCTGCCCCTTCTCGACGCGGAAGCCCAGGTCGCGCACGGCGTACCGGTCGGCGGACTTCGCGTACTTCTTGGAGAGCCCGGTGATCTGCAGCGGTACGCCGGTCAGCGCCGGGTCGGGGGCGGGGGTGGCGGTGCGCCGGCGCGCGGTGAGCAGGAGGGCGGCGGCGATGACGAGCCCGGCCGCCGGGAGCCCCCAGGTCCACCAGGGCATGGTGGCCGCCGCGGTCTTCACGGCGGGTGCCGTGGGGACGGTCAGGGGTCCGTCGAGGGAGACGGTGTACGTCGCGGGCTCGGCCCGTGAGGCGTACGCGAGGTCGGTCGCGGAGAGCACGACACGGAGGGTGTGCCCGGCCTCGACCTCGTGGTCGACGGCGGGCAGGGTCAGCTCGACCGGCTTGCCCTGTTCCTCGGGGGTGATGCGGTACGGCGCGACCAGCTGGGAGGGCAGCACCTGCTGCTTCCCGTCCGGCGACACGTCGTAGACCTTGCCGAACAGCACGGCGTCGCCCTGATCCGCCTTGACGTTCACGCGGACCGTGGGTGATCCGGTGACGTGGACGGCGCCGTCCAGCGGGGCGGAGTCGAAGCGGGCGTACTGCCCGGGGAAGTCGAGGGAGAAGCCGACGCCGAGCGAGGAGAGCTGGGAGAGCCCGCCTCCGATGCCGGGGACGGCGGAGACGGAGGGCGGACTGGCCCCGGCGGGGTTGCGGAAGGTCTGCGTCAGGTTCTTGGCGGGGGCGCTCTGCCCACCGCCGGTCCCCGGTCGGTTCATCGCGCCGCCCGTGGCGGGCGGCTGCCCGGCGCCGGTGAGGGGGATCTTCCGTCCGCCGCTGGTCAGGCCGGGGTACGAGTCGCTGCTCGCGCCGCGCTTCAGGGCCGCGCCGTCGGTGGAGTCGACGCCGCCGGTCCGGGTCACGCGGAAGCCGGGGCCGGTGTCGGCGCCCTTGTCCTGCTTCAGATACCGGTCGAACCAGTCGCCGACGCGGCCCTCGACGCGGTCGCCCTCGTCGTCCCCTCCGTCGTGGCCGCCGGCGATCCAGTCGACGGAGACGGGCGCGCCGTTGGCCTTGATGGCCTTGGCCATGGCATCGGCCTGGCCGAGCGGGAACAGTGAGTCGCTCTGGCCCTGGAGGATGAGCGCGGGCACGTCGATCCGGTCGGCCACGGCCTCGGGGGAACGTTCCGTCAGGAGTTTCCGCGCGGCGGCGTCCGGTGTGCCGCTGACGGCGACCCGCTCGTACATCTCGCACAGCTGCTTCTGGAACCTCTCGCAGCCGCCGCCGGAGGAGACGAAGATCCCGGCCCAGAGCTTCTTGAACACCCCGTCCGGGAAGAGCGCGTCGGCGAGGTTCCAGTAGCTGATCACGGGGGCGATGGCGTCGACCCGCTCGTCGTACCCGGCGGCCAGCAGCGACACGGCACCACCGTACGAAGCGCCGGTGACCCCGACGCGCGGGTCGCCCTTCGCGTCGAGCTGCACCTCGGGGCGGCCCGCCAGCCAGTCGATGAGGCCGGACACGTCCTTGACCTCGCCGTCGGGGGCGTTGAGCGTGATCTCCCCGGTCGTCCTCCCGAATCCACGGGCGGACCAGGTCATGACGGCGTACCCGTCGGCGGCCAGCTTCTCCGCCTGGGCACGCACATCGTTCTTGCTGCCGCCGAAACCGTGCCCGATGAGGACGGCCGGCCGGGGCTCGGTGCCGCCGGACGTGAAGTACGACGTGTCGACCGACACCCCGTTCATCTTCATCATCCGGTCCTGCCGGTGCACGGTCGGGGCGCTGTCGTCGGCGACGGCGGTCCAGGTCCCGGCGCCCACGAGCACGGCGAGGGCGGCGACGACCGCGGCCCACCGGCCTGGGGTACGGGGCAGCCGGTGCCGCCACCGGGAAGTCGGTTTCTCCATGACTCGACCCTAAACGGAGCGCGCGGTGCACCAGGATGCCGCCAGGGGGAGCTCCCCGGCCTCCCTGAGAGGTACGGCACAGCCCGCCCGTACTCCGCCTGCGGTACACCGACCTCGCGAAAGGCCCATACGTGCACATCCGCCCCGCCACCACCACGGCCGAGCTCCTCGCCGCCGCCCACCTCTACGACGCAGAGCCCCGCCCCGCGTGGGCGGCCCGCTTCCTGGCGGCGGACGGCCATCTCATGCTGATCGCGTACGAGGACGGGGTCCCCGCAGGATTCGTCTCGGGCATCGGGATGCTCCACCCGGACAAGGGCACGGAGATGTGCCTGTACGAACTCTCCGTCGCCGAGGCGTACCGCCGGCGCGGCATCGGCCGGGCGCTGACCGAGGCGCTGGCGGCGGAGGCCCGCGAACGGGGCTGTTACGACATGTGGGTCGGCGTGGAGCGCCACAACGAGGCGGCGCTCGCCACCTACCGCTCGGCGGGAGCGGGCGACGACGGGGTGTTCGCGATGCTGACCTGGGAGTTCACCACCGCTGTGTGAATCGGGTCGCGATGCGGGGCGGGGCCTGGCACGCTCCGCGCATGGATCGATGCGAGGTGCTCCTCATCGGCGGCCGGGCCGGCGCCGGCAGGACGACGGTGGGCTGGGAGGTGTCCGACCAGTTGCGGGAGGCGGGGATCGCCCACGCGATCGTCGAGGGCGACTACCTCGGCCAGGTCCACCCGCCCCCGGCTGACGACCCGCACTGCGCGGCGATCACCGAGGCCAACCTGGCCGCCGTGTGGCGGAATTACGCCGCACTCGGCCACCACCGGCTGATCTACACCAATACGGTGAGCGTGCTGCCCGGTTCGGCCGCCATGTTCGAGCGGGCGATGGGCCCCGGCGTACGGATCGTCCGGGCGCTGCTCACCGCGTCGGACGCCACGGCGCCGGCCCGGCTCTCGGCCCGTGAGATCGGCTCGGCCCTGGACCGCGAGGTCGCGGGCAGTGCGCGCAAGGCCCGGCTCCTGGACGAGCACGCCCCGCCGGACACGGCGCGGGTGGCCACGGACGGCCGGACGGTGGTGGAGATCGCCGCGGACCTGCTGGAACTCACGGGGTGGCGGGGACCGGACGGGGAGCGCTGAGATCCAGCGGGGTCTCCACGGGCAGCAGGGCGGCGGCCCGCTCCCGCTCCCCCGCCCGTACGGCCGCGTTCACCTCGCGGGCCAGGGGGGTGACATCGCGGACGGACACCGTCCACTCGTCGGCGTACCGCCGGGATGCCTCCCCGGAGAGCCCGAGCTGGAGCGAGCGGTACGGGAGCGGGTTCAGGGCCAGATCGCGCTCGGGGTCCCACTGGACGCGCGCGGGGGCGGATCGCAGCGCACGCTTCCAGGCGCCCTGGTCCTCGTGCACCTCCCGTACGTAGTGGGAGAGTTCGGCGTGCTCCAGCGCCCAGGCGAGACCGTCACGGCTGATCTCGACGGCGAGCACGGTCTCCTGGCCCTCCTTGGTGCCCCAGCCGCTGCGGTACATCATCCACAGGAAGCTCGGCTTGATCCATGTCATCCGGTCGCGCTTCCAGGCGGGCGGGAAGCGCCCGTCGCGGGCGGTGGGCAGCCCGATGGCCGGTGAGTAGGCCTGGTAGACGGTGACGGTGGTGTCGGTGTGCTGCGCGCGGATCTCGTAACGCGGCCGGTCGGTACGGTCGTTCATACGCCCAGGATGCGGGGGCCGGCGCGTCGCAGCATCCGGTTTTCTCCCCGGCCGGCCACGCACGGCGGCGGCTCCTCCCCACCTCGGCGCGGTGGGGAGGAGCCGCCGTGGCCACTCGGGTCAGCGGCTGCCGAGCAGGGTGCGCCAGGTGTTCGGGCCGACGACGCCGTCGACCTCCAGCTTGTGGTTCTTCTGGAAGGCCACCACCGCCGACTTCGTCTTCGTGCCGAAGCCGCCGTCGACCGCGAGGCCGTAGTTGTAGACGTTCAGCTGCGTCTGCGCCGCCTTCACCGCCGAACCGGACGAGCCGGACTTCACGACCTTGATCAGCTTGGCCCAGGTGTACGGGCCGATGACCCCGTCGGCGGCCAGGGAACGGGACTTCTGGAACTTGACCACCGCGGCGCGGGTGTTCGGGCCGAAGCTGCTGTCGGCCGCGACCGAGTAGCCCTGCGCGGTCAGCAGTTGCTGGGCGGACTTCACGTCCGCGCCCTGGGAACCGCTCTTGAGGACCGGCCAGGAGACGCTCGGGGACGGCACCTGCCCGCCACCGCCACCACCGCCGGTGCCGCCGCCCAGCTTCACCGGGCGGAAGGGGTCGTAGTTGTCGCTGCCGATCCCGTACTTGAGCTGCCGGTAGGTCGTGCCGTACGTGCCTCGCTGTTCGTAGGCGTAATAGGCGCTGTGGGCGGTGTTGGCCCACTTCTCGAAGATCACCACATGCCGGAAGTCGCCGTCGTCGGTCCGGTGGTCGATCAGCAGGTCCCCCTTCTTCAGCTGGCTCACGCTGCTGAGCCGCGTGGTGACGCCGCTCTTGGAGTCGGCCAGTCCGACGGTGTTCAGGCCGGGCTTCCCCAGGCCGAGCGCCATGGAGACGAAGCCGGAGCAGTCCTGGCGGTAGCCGTCCTTCCAGACGCGCTCCATGCTGTACGGCACCGGGCCGCCGTTGTTGGCCGTGAGCCAGGTGCGGGCCCGGTTGATCATCGTGTCGGGGGAGAGCGTGGCCGTGGCCATGGTCGACACCCCGCCGGCCTGGGTGACGAGCTTGCTGTCCGCCTCGGGCTCCGGCCCGTACTCGGCCTGGGCGGCGACGGCCGCCGGCTCCGAGGAGCCGCTGTCGGCCAGCGACGGTACGACAACGATTGCGGAAGCAACACCACCGGCGGCGATACCGATGAGAGCGATCCGGGTGCGGCGCGTAAACCTGCTGCGAAGTGACATGTTTTCTGTTCCCCCGTGTCCCTTGGGTTGTGGCGCGACGACCCGAACGGACCGGTCGCGTGCGAAGCCTTTGCCGTCACCGGGGGCTGTGTGCGCCCTCCGACGAGTCATTACGATGGCAAAGTTTGCTGCCCGCGCCCAGCGCTGTACGGAAGCAGCATCAGCCAGTGACGCGACCTCGACAATGTTCGGGATGTGTGACCGTCGCCGGAACCGGCGTACGCGCCCGACGACTTGCCGTACCTGGAGGGCTTTCCCATGACCCGCACCACCCCGCCGCGCCCCCTCGACGTGGAGGCGGCCTTTCCCCCGCTCGCGGCCCACCGGCGCACAGCCACCCGGCTGCACCCACGCCATGGCTCCCCCGGCGTACAGGAGAGTTCGGTGGCGGGCCCTCTGCTGTGGCCGGCCGACGAACCGTGGCCGGTGTGCACGGCCGTACACCCGAAGGGCACGGGCCACCTTCTCTCCGACGTGCGGCTGCGCCGTCGCATCCAGGAGGGCGCGCGGGGGCGGGGATACACCGAGGACGAAGAGCGCCTGCTCACCGCGCCGACCCGGGGACACCACGCTCCGGACCTCCACGACGGCGATCCGGTGCCGTCGCTGGCCGTTGCCCAGCTGTACGCACGCGACGTCCCGGATCTCGTGGGGCCGGAGGGGCACGATCTGCTGCAGGTCCTCTGGTGCCCGTTCGAGGCGCACGGCGACGCCCGCACGATCGACGTCGTGCTGAAGTGGCGGCGCTCGGCCGAGGTCGGCGCCGTACTCGCCCCGCAGCCCGAGCCCTTGGTCGTCGGCCGCGCCGAATGCGTGCCGGACGTGTGCGTCGTGCACCCGGAACAGGTCGTGGAGCACGAGTATCTCGGGCTGCTGGACGAAGGGCTCCAGGAGGAGATCGACGCATGGGAGGAAGGGCTCCGCGACGAGGCGGACCAGGTGGACGACGCAGAGGAGGAGGACGACGACTGCTCCGTCCCGCCCCGGAGTTACGCGACGTACGAGGAGTACGAGGCGGCCATGGCCGCGGCCCGGGCCGAGGAACCGGAGGAGCTCGACTACATGAGCGACCTGTCGATCGCGCCCGGCTGGAAGGTCGGAGGGTTCGCGTCCTGGCATCTGACCGATCCCGCTCCGGTCGACTGCGGGGTGTGCGGAGCCGCGATGCCGCCCCTGCTCACCGTGGACATGTGGGAGTGCGACGGGGCGTCACGCAGCTGGCTGCCGGTCGAGGACCGGGACGCCTCCGACGACCCGCGTGTCATCGACCCCACCGGTGTCCACCTCGGCCGCGGCCTGATGCGCGTGCACACCTGCCCGGCCGATCCCCTGCACCCGCACCGCCTGAGCTTCCAGTAGCGGGCCCGAGCGGCAGGCTTCGGGCGCCACGACGCGCGGTTACGGCGGGGGCGGTTACGGCAGGCGGTTACGGCGGCGGTTACGACGGCGGTTACGACGGGCGCCGTTCCGGCACCGGGCGCAGTGTCGGCCACCGGTCCAGAACGGCGCGGCGCAGATCCCCCGCGAGGGTCCGCAGATGCCGCAGCTCCCCCGTCTCCTCGGCCAGGCCGGCGACCACCCCGAGCCGGTGGGCGAGGCGCTGGCGGGCGGTCGCCGTGCCCCAGGTCCAGTCCTCGTCGGGGAGGCGGGCCAGATGGTCGGTGGTGGAGCGGTGGGCGCGCTGGACGAGGGCGTCGCCCCGGATCAGCCAGCCCGCGCAGGCGTCGGCCAGGCCGGTGTCCGGGAGTGCGGTGCCGGTCCCGGTGCGCCAGGCCGTGCGGTAGGCGGCCTCGGCCCGCTCCAGCAGGGGGCCGGACGCCCCCGTGACGCACCAGCAGGTGGGGAAACCGATGCGCAGGTAGGCGAGTTCCATCAGGCCGCTGCCCAGGGACGCCTGCTCGAAGTCGATGAACCTGACGCCGTCCGGGGTGTGCAGGTCGTTGCCTGGGCACGGGTCGCCGTGGAGGAGGGCGGCCCCCTCCGCGCGGCCGAGGCGCTCCACGAGGGCGTGGAGTTCGTCCCGTACGCCCGGTGGCCCGGGGATCCCGAGGGTCTCGGCCAGGGTGAGGAACGACGTGACGTCCGCGCCGGTCGGGCCCTGCCAGCGGGGCAGCGCCCCGGCGTCCCCGGGGCGGGCGGTGGCGTGCAGCCGGGCGAGGGCGGCCGCGTAGCCGACGATCCAGTCGTCGGGCGGCCGCCGCTCGTCGAGGTGTTCGAGGACCAGGACCCGCTCGGCCGGGTCGGTGCCGAGGAGCGCGGGCACGACCGGGGTGCCGGGCGCCCGGCCCGCGATGCGCAGGCCGGCCACCTCGCGTGCGTACCGCTCGTCGGCCCCGGGGCCCGCCACCAGCTGCTTCAGCACCGCCGGACGGCCGGACAGCTCGATGCGCCAGACCTGTGAACGGGGGCTGCTCTCCAGCACGGAGGCCTGCCCGGGCGGGCCCAGACGGGCCCGCAGGGACTCGCCGAACGGAAGCTGCGACCCCGGCACCATACCGCTCAGTCTTCCACCCGGCGGGGCCCCTGTCCGCCGGGTCAGTGATTGCGGGGGAAGCCGAGGTCCACGCCCGCCGGGGCGTCGGCCGGGTCGGGCCAGCGGGTGGTGACGACCTTGCCGCGGGTGTAGAAGTGCACGCCGTCGTTGCCGTAGATGTGGTGGTCGCCGAAGAGGGAGTCCTTCCAGCCGCCGAAGGAGTGGTAGCCGACCGGCACCGGGATCGGGACGTTGACGCCGACCATGCCGGCCTCGATCTCCAGCTGGAAGCGGCGGGCCGCCCCGCCGTCGCGGGTGAAGATCGCGGTGCCGTTGCCGAAGGGCGAGGCGTTCATGAGGGCGACGCCGTCCTCGTACGTCTCGACGCGCAGCACACAGAGGACGGGGCCGAAGATCTCGTCGCGGTAGGCGTCGGAGTCCGTGGAGACGTTGTCCAGGAGGGACAGGCCGATCCAGTGGCCGTCCTCGAAGCCCTCGACCGTGTGGCCGGTGCCGTCGAGGACGACGTCGGCGCCCTGTGCGGCGGCCCCGGTGACGTAGGAGGCGACCTTGTCGCGGTGGGCGGCGGTGATCAGCGGGCCCATCTCGGAGGCGGGGTCCGTGCCGGGGCCGATCGTGATCTTCTCGGCGCGCTCGCGGATCTTCGCGACGAGCTCGTCCGCGATGGAGTTCACGGCGACGACCGCGGAGATGGCCATGCAGCGCTCACCGGCGGAGCCGTACGCGGCGGAGACGGCGGCGTCGGCCGCGGCGTCCAGGTCGGCGTCGGGGAGGACCAGCATGTGGTTCTTCGCACCGCCGAGCGCCTGGACGCGCTTGCCGTTGGCGGAGGCCGTGGCGTGGATGTACCGGGCGATGGGCGTGGAGCCGACGAAGGAGACGGCGGCGACGTCGGGGTGGGCGAGCAGCCCGTCCACGGCGACCTTGTCGCCGTGCAGGACGTTCAGCACACCGTCGGGCAGCCCCGCCTCGGCGGCGAGCTCGGCCAGCAGGTTGGCGGCGGACGGGTCCTTCTCGCTGGGCTTGAGGACGAAGGTGTTCCCGCACGCGATGGCCAGCGGGAACATCCACATCGGCACCATGGCCGGGAAGTTGAACGGGGTGATGCCGGCGACGACGCCGACCGGCTGTCGGATCGAGGAGACGTCGACCCGGCTGGAGACCTGGGTCGACAGCTCGCCCTTGAGCTGGGTGGTGATGCCGCAGGCCAGCTCCACGATCTCCAGGCCGCGGGCGACCTCGCCGAGCGCGTCGGAGTGCACCTTGCCGTGCTCGGCGGTGATCAGCGCGGCGATCTCGTCGCGGTGGGAGTCGAGCAGGGCGCGGTAGCGGAAGAGGACGGCGGTGCGCGCGGAGAGCGAGGAGGTCCCCCACGTCGCGTACGCGGCCTTCGCGGCGGATACCGCGGCGTCGACCTCCTCGGTGGAGGCCAGCGCCACCTGCGTGGTGACGGCGCCGGTCGCCGGGTCGGTGACAGGTCCGTAGTTGCCCGACGTGCCCTCGACGGCCTTGCCACCGATCCAGTGGTTGACGGTCTTCATGACGGGGTCTCCTTCACAGGTGGCGGCGTCGGGCTGCGATCTGCCGGTCGTACTCTTTCCTGGCCTCGACCGCCGACGGGCGGGTCGCGGTTTCGGCTACCGGAACATCCCACCACGCCTGTGCCGGGGGCGGCCCCGACACTGTGTCTGCCGTTCCGGTCTCGACGTAGACACAAGTGGGACGGTCCGAGGCGCGCGCCTCGGCGAGGGCACGGCGCAGCTCCCCCACCGTCCCGGCGCGCAGGACGTGCATGCCCAGCGAGGCCGCGTTGGCGGCGAGGTCGACGGGGAGCGGGGCGCCGGTGAACGCCCCCTCGTCGGTGCGGTGGCGGTAGGCGGTGCCGAAGCGTTCGGCGCCGACGGACTCGGAGAGGCCGCCGATGGACGCGTATCCGTGGTTCTGGAGGATGACGAGCTTGACGGGCAGGCCCTCCTGCACGGCGGTGACGATCTCGGTGGGGTTCATCAGATACGTGCCGTCGCCGACCAGCGCCCAGACGGGCCTGCCCGGTGCCGCGAGCTGGACCCCGAGGGCTGCGGGGATCTCGTATCCCATGCAGGAGTAGCCGTACTCGACGTGGTACTGCTGCGGGGAGCGGGCCCGCCACAGCTTGTGGAGGTCGCCGGGGAGGGAGCCCGCCGCGTTGATCAGGATGTCGTCCTCGGTGACCAGCTCGTCCAGCAGCCCCAGGACCTGGGCCTGGGTGGGGCGGGCGGCCGGGTCGCCGGTGGCGAAGGCCGCGTCGACTTGCTGCTCCCAGCGGTCCTTGGCGTCGGTGTACTCGCTCTCGTAGGCGGGGTCGACGCGGTGTCCGCATGCGCCGAGGGCCTCTCCGAGGGCTTCGATCGTGGTGCGGGCGTCACCGACGAGGGGCAGGGCGGCGAGCTTGTGGGCGTCGAAGCCGGTGATGTTGAGGTTGAGGAAGCGGACGGCCGGGTCGGCGAAGAGGGTGCCGGAGGCGGTCGTGAAGTCGGTGTAACGGGTGCCGATCCCGAGGACGAGGTCGGCCTCGCGGGCGAGTGCGTCGGCCGTGGCGGTCCCGGTGTGGCCGATGCCGCCCACGTCGGCGGGGTGGTCGTGGCGCAGCGACCCCTTGCCGGCCTGGGTGGAGGCGACCGGGATACGGGTGGCGGCGGCGAACGCGGCGAGCGTCTCCTCGGCCCCGCTGTGGTGGACCCCGCCGCCCGCGACGATCAGGGGACGGCGCGCGGCGCGCACGGCACGGACGGCCTGGTCGAGTTCGTACGGATCGGGGGCCGGCCTGCGTACGTTCCAGACGCGCGTCGCGAAGAACTCCGCCGGCCAGTCGTACGCCTCCGCCTGCACGTCCTGCGGCAGCGCGAGCGTGACGGCGCCCGTCTCCGCCGGGTCGGCGAGGGTGCGCATGGCCTGGAGGGCGGCCGGGATCAGCGCCTCGGGGCGGGTGACCCGGTCGAAGTAGCGGGAGACGGGGCGCAGGCAGTCGTTGACCGACACATCGCCCGCGTACGGCACTTCGAGCTGCTGGAGCACGGGGTCCGCGGGGCGGGTCGCGAAGGTGTCGCCGGGCAGGAGCAGCACGGGCAGGTGGTTGACGGTGGCGAGCGCGGCGCCGGTGACGAGGTTGGTGGCACCGGGGCCGATGGAGGTGGTGACGGCGTGGGCGGAGAGCCGGCCCGACTGGCGGGCGTATCCGACGGCGGCGTGCACCATGGCCTGCTCGCTGCGGCCCTGGAGGTACGGCATCGCGGGGCCGGCCTCGACGAGCGCCTGCCCGATGCCCGCGACGTTGCCGTGGCCGAAGATGCCCCAGGTCGCGTCGATCAGGCGGTGGCGGCGGCCGTCGCGCTCGGTGTACTGGCGGGCGAGGAAGGCGATGAGCGCCTGGGCGGTGGTGAGCCTGCGGGCCGGGCCGGGGGCGCCGTTGTGCGCGGTGCGTGGTGTGGTCACCGGGCGTCCTCCGTCCCGTGGAGCGGCAGCCGGGGGTCGACGGGCTGTCCGGGCCAGGTGTCGCGGATCCAGCGGTGGTCCGGATGGTCGCTGATCAGCCACTCGCGCTCGCCGGGGCCCGCCATCACGTTCAGGTAGTACAGGGTGCGGCCGGGCGGGGCGATGGAGGGGCCGTGCCAGCCGTCGGGGATGAGGACGGCGTCCCCCGTGGCGACCTCGGCGAGGACGTCGGTGCCTCCGGGGCGGGACGGCGACACCCGGTGGTAGCCGAGACCGTCGCCCTCGACCTCGAAGTAGTAGATCTCCTCCAGCACCGACTCGGTGCCGGGGCGGTGCTCGTCGTGCTTGTGCGGGGGGTACGACGACCAGTTGCCGCCGGGGGTGAGGACCTCGACGGCGATGAGCCGGTCGCAGTCGAACGTGTCGGCGGCGGCGAAGTTGTTCACCTGGCGCGAGCACGCGCCGGCGCCGCGGAGCTCGACCGGTACCTCCGGCGCGGGGCCGTAGCGAGCGGGGAGTCGTCGCTCGCACTTCGCTCCTGCCAGGGCGAAGCGGCCTCCTGCGCCGGAGGCGATCTGGGCGCGGGCGTCGCGTGGGACGTAGGCGAAATCGGTTGCTGCGCTGAACACGTCCTTCCTGCCCAGCAGTTCAAAGATCTCACCTGCTGTCTGCACCGTACAGCCACCGGACAACGGGAGGATGATCCATTCGCTCTCCCCGGTGACCAGGGTGTGAACACCACCCGGTCCGAGCTCCAGGACGCGCAGGCTCGACCGCTCCCACCCGGCGCGCTCCGGGTCGATGTCGAGGGCGTAGGGGCCGCGTGCGGCACGGCCGGCCCTGAGGTGGTGCCTCTGCTGCTCGTCGGTGGTCGTCATGGCTCCATCCCTACCCGTCGTCCCGCCGGTTCACGGAAACCCCTGCCCGCCGCCCGGACCCTTCGGGTTCGCGGGAGCTTCTGGCCCTCCGCCCAGGCCCTTCGCGAAGGCCCCGGTGGCCGGAGGCGCTCACAGCAGCCCCACGGCCGTGTCCACCGCGCCCGCCACGTCTCCGTCGGCGGGGTAGAGCAGCGAGCGCCCGACCACCAGCCCCTGGACCGTCGGCAGCCGCAGCGCGCCGCGCCACTTCTCGTACGCCGTGTGGGGGTCGCCCGTGACCTCGCCGCCGAGCAGCACGGCGGGGAGGGTCGAGGCGCGCATCACCCGGTCCATGTCGCGGGGATCGTCGGTGACGGGGACCTTGAGCCAGGTGTACGCGGATGTCCCGCCGAGCCCCGACGCGATGGCGATGGAGGTGGTGACGGCGGTGGCGCCCAGGTCGGTGCGGAGCCCGGCGGGGGTGCGGTGGCAGAGGAACGGCTCGATGAAGACGGGCAGCCGGAGGGCGGCCATCTCGTCCACGGTGCGCGCGGCGGTGTGCAGGGTGTCCAGCGAACCGGGGTCGTCGTGGTCGATCCTCAGCAGGAGCTTGCCCGCGTCGTAGCCGTGGTGGGCGAGGTCGGCGGGGCGGTGGCCGGTGAAGCGGTCGTCGAGCTCGAAGGCGGCTCCCGCGAGTCCGCCGCGGTTCATGGAACCGAGGACGACCTTGTCCTCCAGGGCGCCGAGGAGCAGCAGGTCCTCCAGGACGTCCGCGCCCGCGAGCACGCCGTCGACGCCGGGGCGGGTGAGGGCGAGGCAGAGGCGTTCCAGCAGGTCGAACCGGTCGGCCATGGCCAGGTCGTCGTCGCCGACGGCGAGGGCGCCGCGGGCGGGGTGGTCGGCCGCGATGATCATCAGACGTCCGGTGGGACCGACGAGGGGGCGTCTGCGGCGGGCTGCGGCCGCCTCGGCGACGGCTTCGGGGCGGTGGGCGCGGAGCCGGACGAGATCGGCGACACCGGCCGCGGCGGGCGGGGTCATGGGGTGGCTCCCGGGGCTGCTGCGCCGATCCGTCCTTCGGTGAGGGCCTGTTCGACCTCGTGGGGGAAGGGCATGGCGGACGAACAGGCGAGACGGGAGGCGACGATGGCTCCGGCCGCGTTGGCGTAGCGCATGATGTGCGCCGTGTCCCAGCCGGCGAGGAGGCCGTGGCAGAGGGCACCGCCGAAGGCGTCCCCGGCGCCGAGGCCGTTGACGACGTCGACGGGGAGGGGCGGGATCTCCGCGGTGGTGCCGTCGCGGTGGACGGCGAGCACGCCCGCCGGTCCCTGTTTGACGACGGCGACTTCGGGCCCGGCGGCGAGCAGCGCGCGGGCGGCGGCGTGCGGTTCGCGTTCCCCGGTGGCGATCTCGCACTCGTCGAGGTTGCCGACGGCGACCGTGGCATGGGCCAGGGCCTCTCGGTAATGGGCGCGGGCGGCCCCGCCGTTCCCGTCCTTCGCCCCGCAGTTCCCGCCCTTCGCCTCACTGTTTCCGTCCTTCCCCTCGCCGTTCCCGTCGTTCCCCTCGTCCCAGAACATGGGGCGCCAGTCGAGGTCGAAGACGGTGGCGCGGGGGTGGTCCGGGGCGCCCGGCGGAGCTGCCGCGCTCCGGGCGCGGAGTGCGGTGAGGGTCGCGGTGCGGCTGGGTTCGGCGCACAGCCCGGTGCCGGTCATCCAGAACACCCGGGCGGTCCGGACCGCGTCCAGGTCGAGTTCCGCGCTGTGGATCTCCAGGTCGGGCGCCTTGGGCTGCCGGTAGAAGTAGAGGGGGAAATCGTCCGGCGGGAAGATCTCGCAGAAGGTGACCGGGGTCGGATACGCCGCCACGGCGCTCACCCACCGGTCGTCCACCCCGAACTCCCGGAGCGCCTGGTGGAGATAGTCGCCGAAGGGGTCCTGGCCGGTCCGGGTGATCACCGCCGTGCGCCGTCCCAGCCGGGCTGCCGCCACGGCGACGTTGGACGGTGAGCCGCCGAGGAACTTCCCGAAGGTCTCGACCCGGGCCAGCGGTACACCGGTCTGCAGCGGGTAGATGTCCACCCCGATGCGCCCCATGGTGATCACGTCGTACGGCTCAGGCATACGCATCCCTTCGACCCGGTGCTCCGGCCCGGCACAGCGTCCCGGGAGTCGGCCACGGCCGGACGGCCGTTCCCAGGTCTAGCCCTCGCCCGTACCCCTGTCAACACTTTGTCCGGACATTCGGACGAACTCTTGACACTCCTTCCCGAGGGCTGGAGGGTGGGCGATATGACCTCCTCCGTACCCTCTCCGGCCCGCATCCGCATCGGCTCGGCACCCGATTCGTGGGGAGTGTGGTTCCCCGACGATCCGCAGCAGGTGCCCTGGGAGCGATTCCTGGACGAGGTCACCGAGGCGGGCTACGAGTGGATCGAACTCGGCCCGTACGGCTACCTCCCGACCGATCCCGCCCGCCTCGCCGACGAGACCGCCCGCCGGAATCTCGCCGTCTCCGCGGGCACGGTCTTCACCGGATTGCACCACGGTCCGGCGGTCTGGGACCGGACCTGGGAGCATGTCGCGGGCATCGCGGCACTCACCCGGGCGATGGGCGCCGGGTATCTGGTGGTCATCCCGTCGTTCTGGCGGGACGACAAGACGGGCGAGGTGCTGGAGGGCCGCACGCTCAGCCCCGCGCAGTGGCGCGACCTGACCACCCAGACGGAGCGCCTGGCCCGCGAGGTGAGGGACCGTTACGGGCTGCGGATCGTGGTGCACCCGCACGCCGACACGCACATCGACAGCGAGGAGAACGTCAACCGCTTCCTCGACGCCACCGACCCCGACCTGGTCTCCCTCTGTCTCGACACCGGGCACTACGCCTACTGCGGCGGGGACAGCGTGAAGCTCATCAGGACCTACGGCGAACGGATCGGCTATCTGCACCTCAAGCAGGTCGACCCGGCGGTGCTCGCCGATGTCGTGGCGAACGAGGTGCCGTTCGGCCCGGCCGTGGCACGCGGCGTGATGTGCGAACCGCCGGGCGGAGTGCCCGCACTGGAGCCCGTGCTGGACGCCGCGCGGGCCCTCGGCAAGGACCTGTTCGCCATCGTCGAGCAGGACATGTACCCCTGCCCGCCCGACAAGCCGCTGCCCATCGCCCGCCGCACCCGCGAGTTCCTCCGCATCTGCGGACCCGCGCGGCCGTCCGTCTGAGCGGCCCGAGCCGCCCCTCCCGTCACCGTCGTCGCAGCAGCCCCGACCGCCACAGCAGTCACTTCCCTGTCACGTATGTCCGCGTTCGGCTGAGCCTGTGTCACGGGCTCGCGACGCCCCCTGCCCGGCCCGGGCCCCTCTCGTTCACCGGGACAGAGGCGCACGGACGTACAGAGAGGTGTCAATCATGACGGACAGAACGCTCTGGTCGTACAAGGACATTGCGGCGCACATCAGGGTGCAGCCGGACACGATCCGCTCGTACCGCAAGCACGGACTGCTCCCGCCCCCCGACGATGTCCGGAACGGGAAGCCCTACTGGTACGTGGACACCGTCCTCGCCTGGATCGCCTCCCGGCCCAGCAACAGGGGCCGTTGACGGGCCGGACGGTTCCGGACGCCCCAGGACGCTCAGGCTCCCTTCGCCGGTTCGATGATCGTGACGCCCGCTCCGGGGGCGGTGCCCATCGCGGCGAGGGCCGCCGGGGCGGCGTCCAGGGTGAGGGTGGAGGTCACCAGCAGGTCCGGCCGGAGGGTGCCGGCCACCACCATGTCCATCATCGGCGGGTAGTCGTGGGCGGCCATGCCGTGGCTGCCGAGGATCTCCAGCTCCTGCCCTATCACCCGGGCCATGGGGACGACGGGGTCACCGGCGGCCGACGGGAGCAGCCCGACCTGGACGTGCCGGCCCTGTCTGCGCAGGCTCCGGACCGAGGCGGCGCAGGTGACCGGGGACCCGAGCGCGTCGAGCGACAGATGCGCGCCGCCGCCGGTGAGTTCGCGTACGGCCTCGTCCGCGCCGCCAGGGTGCGCCGAGGCGTCCACGCACGCCGCCGCGCCGAACTCCCTCGCCAGCTCCAGGGCCTGCCGTGAGACGTCGACCGCGACGACCCTGGCTCCGCAGGCCACCGCGATCATCACCGCCGACAGTCCCACCCCGCCGCAGCCGTGCACGGCGACCCACTCCCCCGGCGCCACCCGTCCCCGCCCCACCACGGCGCGGAACGCCGTGGCGAACCGGCACCCGAGTCCGGCCGCCGTGGCGGACGACAGCCCCTCGGGCAGGACGACCAGATTGACGTCCGCCTGCTCCAGCGCCACGAACTCCGCGAAGGAACCCCAGTGGGTGAAGCCCGGCTGGGTCTGCCGCTCACAGACCTGCTGGGCCCCGGCCGCGCAGGCGGAGCACCGGCCGCAGGCGCAGACGAAGGGCACCGTGACCCGGTCCCCGGCACGCCAGTTGTGCACGCCGGGGCCCACCTCCTCGACGAGTCCGGCCAGTTCATGCCCGGGGACGTGCGGGAGGGTGATGTCCGGGTCGTGTCCCATCCAGCCGTGCCAGTCGCTCCGGCACAGACCCGTGGCCTCGACCCGCACCACGACCCCCCCGGCCGAGGGCGCGGGGTCCGGAAGATCCCGGACCCGGGCCTCCTGCCCGAACTCCTCGAACACCACTGCCCGCATCGAGCCCCACCTCCCCTTGTCCCGTACCTACGGCAGCCCGTACCCGGCACAGCCCGCCCGCACCGCCCGACTCCTTGATCCGGCGAATCTACGCCCCGGCCGTGACCTTGTCCCGCGCCCGGTTGCCTCCCTCTCCGTCCGCCCCCTCCGCTCCGTCCGCTCCCTCGGCGTCCCGCTCCACGGCCGCGGCCGACTCGCCCTCGCTCAGCCCGAACCGCTGGTGGAAGGCGCGCAGGGGCGCGGGCGCCCACCAGGTGACCCGGCCCATCAGCTTCATCACGGCCGGCACCAGCAGGCTCCGCACCACCATGGCGTCCATCAGCACGGCCAGCGCGATCCCCAGCCCGAGCATCTTGGTGTTGGTCACGCGCGAGGTCCCGATGGCGACCATCACCACCGCCAGGATGACGGCGGCCGCCGTGATCAGCCCGCCGGTGTGGCGGAGCCCGAACGTCACCGCGTGTTCGTGGTCGCCGGTCCGGTCGTACTCCTCCTTGATCCGGGAGAGCAGGAACACGCCGTAGTCCATGGAGAGCCCGAAGGCCACGCAGAACATCAGCACGGGCAGGGTCGTCTCGATGTCCCCTGTGCTGGTGAAGGAGAGGAACCCGGAGAGATTCCCGTCCTGGAAGACCCAGACCACCGCTCCGAACATCGCGGTCAGGCTGAGCGCGTTGAGCACGACCGCCTGGAGCGGTATCAGGACGCTGCCGGTCAGCAGGAACACCAGCAGCAGCGTCACCACGACGATGATCCCCACCGCCCAGGGCAGCCGGTCCACTATGGCGGCCTTCGAGTCGACCAGGACGGCCGCGGCGCCGGTCACCGCGGTGTCGAACGGCGCGGGCTCGGCCCGCAGCTCCCGGACGAGGTCCTGGGCTCCCTGCCCGACGGCCTCCCCCTCGGGCAGGACGTCGTAGTACGCGGATCCGCCCGTGGTGACGGGCCCGTCGACCCGCTGCACTCCGGGGAGCGCGGCAACGCGTTCCCGGAAGGCGGCGTACTGGTCGGGGGTCGCCGCGCCTTCGGCGAGCACTTCGAGCCCGCCGCCGGGACTGCCGGGGAAGCCGGCCCGTATGTGCTCCTGGACGACACGGGACTCCGCGGTCGCCGGCAGCTGCCGGTCGTCCGCCGTACCGAACTTCACCCCGAGGAACGGGAGCCCCAGGAGGACGAGCCCGACCGTGGTGACGACGGCGAAGACAGGCGCCCTGCGCATCACGAGCACCGAGAAGCGGGCCCACCCCCGGCCCGGCCCCTCGCCGGCCTCGGCCGGACTCGAAGCCGTCTTCCCGCGGCGGCGCAGCAGCCGGCGCAGGTCCAGGGAATTGACCCGCGGCCCGAGCAGCATCAGCGCGGCCGGCAGCAGGATCAGGGCCGCGGCGGCGGCCAGCAGCACGACGGCGATGCCCGCGTAGGCGAAGGAGCGCAGGAAGTACTGGGGGAAGACCATCATCGCGGCCAGCGACACGGCCACCGTCAGCGCGGAGAAGAGCACCGTGCGCCCCGCCGTACGCAGAGTGGTGCCGATCGCCACCCGGGTGTCCGCCCCGGCGGCCAGCTCCTCGCGGAACCGGCGCACGATGAACAGGGCGTAGTCGATGGCGAGTCCGAGGCCCAGCGCCGTGGTGAGGTTCTGCGCGAAGACCGAGACATCGGTGAACTCGGTGATGCCGCGCAGCACCGCGTTGGTGCCGAGGATGGCGACGATGCCGACGCCGAGCGGCAGAAGTGCCGCGATCGCACTGCCGAAGACCATGACCAGCAGCACCAGCGTCACCGGCAGGGCGATGAGCTCCGCCCGCAGGAGGTCCTCCTGGATGATGCTCTGCATCTCGTGCCGCACGGCGACGGGCCCGCCGACGGAGACCTCCACCGGGCCGTGCGTGCCCCGGTAGGCGGGGGCGATCCGGTCGAGGATCTCGCCTGCGCCCTTCTCGTCGCCCTCGATCCGGGCGGCGACGATCGCCTCGTGTCCGTCCGTGGAGCGCAGGGCGGGGGACTTCGTCCGCCAGTACGAGCCGACGCCCGCGATGCCGGGTTCGGCCGACAGCCGCTCGGTGAGCCGGTCGGCCTCGGCCGCCACCGCCGGGTCGTCGACCGAGGCGGCGCCGCCGTCGACGAGCAGCAGCAGATTGGGCTGCGAGTCGGGGAACTCACGCTCCAGCACCTGGGTCGTGTAGGTCGACTCGGCGTCGGGCGCCTCCCAGCCGCCGCTTCCCATCCGGTCGGCCACACCGCTGCCCGCGAACACGGCGAGCGCTGTGATCACCAGGGCGGCCAGCAGGGCGAGGCGAGGCCGCGCCGTGACGAAGCGGGTCCACCGCCCGACATGCTCCGAGCTGTTGACTTCGGACATGGTGCGGTGTCCCCTTCACCGGGACCCGGGCAGCACAGGACAGCACGGGTCGTTCATTGCCACGTACACTGACAAACACGAGTAGTCGCTCGCGTTTCTTCAGAATGCGAGTACCCACTCGCGTTTGTCAACCGCGTCTTGAGAGCTGGGGATCGACCGTGCCGGAGGCCAGAGCGGGAGCAGCCGCCACACCCGCACAGAGCGGCAAGGACACCAAGGACGACCAGGGCACCAGGAGCCCGGACGCCGGGAGCCCGGATGCCGGGAGCGGCGCGGCAGGCCGGCCGCGCCGCCGCCAGGCCCGCGGCGAGGCGCGCATCGCCCAGCTGCTCGAAGCCGCGGCGGGCGTCTTCTGCTCCAGCGGGTACAACGGCGCGAGCACCAACGCCATCGCCCGCGAGGCGGGCGTCTCGCCGGGCACGCTCTACCAGTTCTTCCCCAACAAGGAAGCCATCGCCATCGAGCTCGGCGAACAGCTCATGCACCGCTGGCGGGAGACGTACGGCGCCGCATTCGTCGTCAGCCACATCGAACTGCCGCTGGACCGGATGCTGGACACGGTCCTCGACCCACTCATCGCCTTCAACTGCGAGAACCCGGCCTTCGCCGTCCTCACCCACGGCTCCGAGATCCCGGGCGTGATCACCCGGGAGCACGACATCCTGCACGCCTCCATGCTCACCAGGACCGAGCAGCTCCTCGGCGCCTATCTGCCGGAACTGCCCGCGGACCAGGTCGCCCGCACCGCCGCAATGGCGTTCGTGCTCTTCAAGGCCGGCCTCGACCTGGTCATGGAGCACGAGGGAGAGGAACGGGAGGCGTACATCAGGGAGTTGAAGAGCGTGATGTACCGCTACCTGGAACCCCTGGTGTGCGACACACCCGATGGAGTGACGCCGGCGCGGATCGATACCCCCTAGGGGTATAGTCGTAGATGCGGGTGGGCACACCGGGTTCCCCGGCGCCCTCTCGCGCCCCGAATGTCACACATCCGTGCCTGCGAAGAGGAGAACGCCATGACCGCCGAGACCGACACGCCCCAGGCCGCCGGCTCCTGCTGCTCGTCCACCGGTTCCTGCCACGACGGGGCCGCCGACGTCCAGGTGGGCGGTGTCACCGCGGTGTACGAGGTGAAGGGCATGACCTGCGGCCACTGCGAAGGAGCGGTCTCCGAGGAGATCTCCGGGATCGCGGGGGTCACCTCGGTCAAGGCGGAGGCGGCCACCGGCCGCGTCACCGTCGCCTCCGCGGCACCGCTGACCGACGACGCCGTACGCGAGGCCGTCGACGAGGCGGGCTACGAGCTCGTGGGCCGCGCCTGAGACCCGCCCGCGCCACGGCGGCGCACGACCCGCACCACCGGCGCCGCCCGGCACGTGGGCTCCGCGCCGCAAGCATCTTCCGTCGGGCCGGTTCCGTCACCAGGGAGCAGATACTGGTGGGGAACGGCCCGACTGCTCGACCCAGGAGTCCGCACACATGGCCAGCACCACGGCAGCCGGGGCTCCGGCGGCGACCGCCGACACCGAGCCCGCAACCGCCGATGCCAAGCTCGTAACCGCCGATGCCGAGCTCACGATCGGCGGGATGACCTGCGCCTCGTGCGCGGCCCGTGTCGAGAAGAAGCTCAACCGGATGGACGGGGTCACCGCCACCGTCAACTACGCGACCGAGAAGGCCCGTGTCTCCTACGGAGCGGGGACCACGCTCGACGACCTCGTGGCCACCGTCGTGAAGACCGGTTACACGGCCCGGCCCGTCACCCGCCCTGAACCCGCGGCCGGCCTCGGCGCTCCCGAGGACGAAGCCCCACCCCGCACCGCCCGGACCGTCCAGGACCGCACGAACGACACAGACGGCACAGGCGGCACGGACAGCCAGGGCCGCCAGGACGACGGCAGCAGCATCGAAAGCGGCGGCGAGGACGGCACGCACAGCGCCGACAGCCCGCGCGGCGAAGACGCGGCCCACCAGGACCCGGCCGAGCGCGCCGCCGACGACGCCCTCGCCGCACTCCGGCAGCGCCTCCAGGTCTCGGCGGTGCTCGCCGTGCCGGTCGTCCTGATGGCCATGGTCCCCGCCCTCCAGTTCGACAACTGGCAGTGGCTCTCCCTCACCCTCGCCGCCCCCGTCGTCATCTGGGGCGGCCTGCCCTTCCACCGCGCCGCCTGGTCGAACCTCCGGCACGGCGCGGCGACGATGGACACCCTGGTGTCCCTGGGCACGCTCGCGGCGTTCAGCTGGTCGGTCTGGGCCCTGTTCCTGGGCTCCGCGGGCATGCCGGAGATGCGGCACGGCTTCGATGTCACCGGCGCCCGGTCCGACCCCTCCTCCACGATCTATCTGGAGGTGGCGGCCGGGGTCGTCGCCTTCATCTTGCTCGGCCGTTATCTGGAGGCACGGTCCAAGCGGAAGGCCGGCGCCGCCCTGCGTGCGCTGCTCCACCTCGGCGCCAAGGACGTCACGGTGCTCCGCCCGGAGGACGGTCCGGGGCACGGGGCGACGGAGGTACGCATCCCCGTCGGGCAGTTGCTCGTCAGGGACCGGTTCGTCGTGCGGCCCGGCGAGAAGATCGCCACCGACGGCACCGTCGTCGACGGCTTCTCGGCCGTGGACGCCTCCATGCTCACCGGGGAGTCCCTCCCGGTGGACGCCGCCCCGGGCGACTCCGTCACCGGTGCCACCCTCAACATGTCCGGACGGCTGGTCGTCGAGGCCACCCGCGTCGGCGCCGGCACCCGGCTGGCCCGGATCACCGCGCTCGTCGAGGACGCGCAGAGCGGCAAGGCCGCCGCGCAGCGCCTCGCGGACCGGATCTCCGCGGTCTTCGTCCCCGTGGTGCTGCTGATCGCCCTGGGGACACTGGTCGGCCGGTTGCTCGCCACCGACGACGTCACGGCCTCGTTCACCGCCGCCGTCGCCGTACTGATCATCGCCTGCCCCTGCGCCCTGGGGCTCGCCACTCCCACGGCCCTCCTGGCCGGCACCGGGCGCGGTGCGCAGCTCGGCATCCTCATCAAGGGTCCCGAGGTCCTGGAGACGGCACGGAGGGTCGACACGGTCGTCCTCGACAAGACGGGCACGGTGACCACCGGCCGCATGGCGCTCGGACGCGTCCACACCGCACCCGGGACGAGCGAGGCCGACGTACTCCGGTTCGCGGGGGCCGTCGAGCACGCCTCGGCGCACCCCGTGGCCCGCGCCGTCGCCGCGGGGGCGGCTTCCCGCACGGGTTCGGCGCTGCCCGTGCCGGCGGACTTCACCGACGTACCGGGCCTCGGGGTACGCGGCACCGTCGAGGGGCACCACGTCCTGGCCGGCCGCGCACAGTTCCTCGCCGATGCCGGGGTCGCCCTGCCGGCGCCCCTGGCCGACGCCCTGACCCGTGCGGCGGCTCAGGGCCGTACGACGGTCGCCGTGGCCTGGGACGGCCTGGCGAGGGGTGTGCTGGAGGTGTCGGACACGGTGAAGGAGAGCAGCGCGGAGGCCGTCGCGGAGCTCCGCACGCTGGGCCTCGATCCGGTCCTGCTGACCGGGGACAACCGCGCAGCGGCGGACGCCGTGGCCCGCGAGGTCGGGATCGACACGGTGTTCGCGGAGGTCCTGCCGGAGGAGAAGGCCCAGGTCGTACGGCGTCTTCAGGCCGGGGGCAGGTCCGTCGCGATGGTCGGCGACGGCATCAACGACGCGGCGGCCCTCGCCGTGGCCGATCTCGGCCTGTCGATGGGCACCGGGACGGACGCCGCGATCGAGGCCGGGGACCTCACGCTGGTTCGTGGAGATCTTAAGGTGGCCCCTGCCGCCATCCGCCTGTCGAGGCGTACTCTGTCCACCATCAGAAGCAACCTCTTCTGGGCGTTCGGCTACAACGTGGCCGCACTGCCTCTCGCCGCGTTCGGGCTGCTCAGCCCCATGATCGCGGGTGCGGCAATGGCGTTCTCGTCGGTCTTCGTCGTGACGAACAGCCTGAGGTTGCGCTCCTTCACATAATTTCTACAAAGAGACTTAGATCACACCGATTTGAGGGTAACCATCTGATGGGTTGGTGAGTCTAAGAGTGCGATGCCAAGGATGTCTTGGGGGATGTCCGATGGAGTGTCTTGGGGGACGCTCCTGGCAAGCGTTGGCCGGGGCACGTGCACCGGGGAGCTTTGAGCGGCCCTCCCGTGCGTACGTACCCCGGCAGTCGCACCGCAGTACCAACTGAATACGCACCACTGAGCACCACTGAAGAACAAGGGAGTTCAGGCTCCCGCGCAGACGCCCGGCCGGATCCCGTGGGGGGAATCCGCTCCGGGATATGGGAAGCGCCCTGTCCGTCGACCCGTGGGGGGATCGACAGGCGGGGCGCTTCTCGCGTTGCGCCCGAGGGTCGGGTCCGGGGGTGGGCGCCGGGCCGGGGGACATGCGGGGTCCTGTCCCCCGCGCGGGGGACGTTCAGGTGTCCACCGTGAGGTGACGATCGCGGGCCAGGCGATCCGTAGCGTTCCGGGCAACGGCGGACCACCGGCGAACCACCGGCGGAGCAAGGGCAACAGCCTCCGCGAACGCCGCCGCCCCTCTCTCCCCCCATCGTCTTCCCGGAGGACACCATGGCCCGCAGGATCACCCTCACCGCTGTGACCGCACTGTGCTGCGTGGCGCTGGGCGCGGGGCTCGTGGCGTGCGAGGAGGTCCCCGAGGATTCGGGTTCCGCCTCCCCCGCCCCGTCCGCCTCATCCCCTGCGGATGCGAATGCCTTCTCGGGAACGAAGAAGATCAGCGTCGAGGGCCACTCGGTGAACGTCTCCTGCTCCGGTGACGCGGTGGACGGCGGGCCCGTCGTCGTCATGATGACCGGACTGGGCGACGACCTGACCAAGATGTCCGGCTTCCAGAAGACCGTGAGCGAGGAGAACCGGGTCTGCTCGTTCGACCGGCTGGGCCAGGGCGCGAGCGACAAGCCGGCCGGTCCTCGGACCGTCGCCGACAGCGGGAAGATCCTCACCGGCGTGCTCGACCGGGTCGCCGGCGACCGTCCCGTCGTCCTGGCCGGGCACTCGCTGGGCGGACTGCTCGCCGCGCGGTACGCCCCCGAGCACCAGGACAGGGTCAAGGGACTGGTGCTCATGGACGCCACGTCACCGACCACGACCGCCGACATCTCGAAGGTGATCCCCGCGTCGGCCGAGGCCCCTGCCGACGAGCTGCGGGCGCAGACACTCGCGGTGAACAAGGGGGAGAACCCGGAGATGCTGCTCCTCCCCGACGGGCCGGTCCGTACCGCCGGGGACATCCCGGTGGAGGCCGTCCAGCACGGCGTCCGCTACCTCGGGGAGGTGCCCACGTACGGGGACGACCTGGAGCGGGTGTGGACCGAGGGCCAGCACCAGTGGCTCGGCATCTCCACCGACTCCGAGCTCAGCACCGCGGAGAAGAGCGCCCACGACATCTACGTCGACCGGCCCGACCTCGCCGTCGCGGCCATCCGGAGCGTCACCGCCCGGGTCACGGGCTGAGGCCAAGCGGCCCGGGGCCGAGGACAGGGACCCCGGGCCGCGGTGCGGGAGCCGGGGCCCCGGGCCGCGTCTTGGGAGCAGGGGCCCTGAGCCGCGTTCCGAGAGCAGCAGGCCCTGCCCCCGAACGCCGAATCGCCCCGTACACCGCGCTCGATGATGACCGAGCACGGTACGGGGCGAAGGCAGTGGGCCTCGGAGGCCCGTCGTACGAGCGGTTCCGCGTGGCGGAACCGGCGGTGGTCGAGCCTCAGCGGCCTTCGACCGGGACGAAGTCGCGCAGGACCTCGCCGGTGTAGATCTGGCGCGGGCGGCCGATGCGCGATCCCGGCTCCTTGATCATCTCGTGCCACTGGGCGATCCAGCCGGGGAGCCGGCCGAGCGCGAACAGCACGGTGAACATCTCGGTCGGGAAGCCCATGGCGCGGTAGATCAGGCCCGTGTAGAAGTCCACGTTGGGGTAAAGGTTGCGCGAGACGAAGTACTCGTCGGAGAGCGCGTGCTCCTCCAGCTTGAGCGCGATGTCGAGCAGCTCGTCGGACTTGCCGAGCGAGGACAGCACATCGTGGGCCGCGGCCTTGATGATCTTGGCGCGCGGGTCGAAGGACTTGTACACCCGGTGGCCGAAGCCCATCAGGCGGACGCCGTCCTCCTTGTTCTTCACCTTCTGGATGAAGGAGTCGACGTCGCCGCCGTTGGCCTGGATGCCCTCGAGCATCTCCAGCACCGACTGGTTGGCGCCACCGTGCAGCGGGCCCCACAGGGCGGAGATGCCGGCGGAGATCGAGGCGAACATGTTCGCCTGCGAGGAGCCGACCAGACGCACGGTGGAGGTCGAACAGTTCTGCTCGTGGTCCGCGTGCAGGATGAGCAGCTTCTCCAGCGCGGAGACGACGACCGGGTCCGGCACGTACTCCTGGGCCGGGACGGAGAAGGTCATGCGCAGGAAGTTCTCGACGTAACCGAGGTCGTTGCGCGGGTAGACGAACGGGTGACCGATCGACTTCTTGTACGCGTACGCCGCGATCGTCGGGAGCTTGGCCAGCAGCCGGATCGTCGAGAGGTGGCGCTGCTCCTCGTCGAACGGGTTGTGGCTGTCCTGGTAGAAGGTGGACAGCGCGCTGACGACCGAGGACAGCATGGCCATCGGGTGGGCGTCGCGCGGGAAGCCGTCGAAGAAGCGCTTGACGTCCTCGTGCAGCAGCGTGTGCTGGGTGATCTCGTTCTTGAAGGCCGACAGCTCGTCGACCTTGGGAAGGTCACCGTTGATCAGCGTGTAGGCGACCTCGAGGAACGTCGAGCTCTCGGCGAGCTGCTCGATCGGGTAGCCGCGGTACCGCAGGATGCCCTGTTCACCGTCGAGGTAGGTGATGGCGGATTTATAGGCGGCTGTGTTGCCGTATCCGCTGTCCAGCGTGACCAGGCCCGTATTGGCCCGGAGCTTCCCGATATCGAAGCCCTTGTCGCCGACGGTGCTGTCGATCACCGGGTAGGTGTACTCGTCATCGCCGTACCGCAGTACTACAGCGTTGTTGGTGTGCTCGCTCACGTCATCCCTCACCGACGTAGTGCCTCTTCTTCGAGGTGCCCTGACTGTCTCCACCCTCCCCCATTTGGCTCAGGAGAGTGCACTCGGGGTCGTCCATTGGACCTACCGACGGCACTGAGTGCCGTCAACTTTCTCATCCTGCCCCCTCCCCTCCGGTTCCGGAAGGGCTCAGTGATGTTTCCCACCGTTTTGATCGATCATTTTTCCGGGAAGTCTTCGGGCACCCCGCCACGCAGCCGGAAATCCAGTGCCGTGCAGCGTCTGCCTGCGGAAACCGTGCGGACCGCCTGGCCGATGGCCTTGCGCGAACCGACCAGCACGACCAGCTTCTTGGCCCGCGTCACCGCCGTGTACAGCAGGTTCCGTTGCAGCATCATCCAGGCACTGGTGGTCACCGGGATGACGACCGCCGGGTATTCGCTGCCCTGCGAGCGGTGGATGGTCATCGCGTAGGCATGGGCGAGCTCGTCCAGTTCGTCGAAGTCGTACGCGATCTCCTCGTCCTCGTCCGTGAGAACCGTCAGCCGCTGCTCGTCCGCGTCGAGGCCGGTGACGACACCGACCGTACCGTTGAATACCCCGTTCTCCCCTTTGTCGTAGTTGTTCCGAATCTGCGTCACCTTGTCGCCGACCCGGAAGACCCGGCCGCCGAACCGCTTCTCGGGCAGGCCGGGGCGGCCCGGGGTGATGGCCTGCTGGAGCAGTCCGTTGAGATGGCCCGCGCCTGCCGGGCCACGGTGCATCGGGGCGAGGACCTGCACGTCGCGGCGGGGGTTCAGGCCGAACTTGGCGGGGATGCGGCGGGCCGCGACATCGACGGCGAGGACCCCGGCGTCCTCCGTCTCGTCCTCCACGAACAGGAAGAAGTCGTCCAGGCCCTGGGTCAGCGGCGGCACCCCGGAGTTGATCCGGTGGGCGTTGGTGACGACGCCCGACTTCTGCGCCTGCCGGAAGATGGTGGTCAGCCGGACCGCCGGGACCGGGCCGCCCTCGGCGAGCAGGTCCCTCAGCACCTCCCCTGCGCCGACCGACGGCAGCTGGTCCACATCACCGACCAGCAGGAGGTGGGCACCGGGTGCCACGGCCTTGATGAGCTTGTTGGCGAGCAGCAGATCGAGCATCGAGGCCTCGTCGACGACGACCAGGTCGGCGTCCAGCGGACGGTCGCGGTCGTACGCCGCGTCCCCGCCGGGCTTCAGCTCCAGCAGCCGGTGCACGGTGGACGCCTCGGCGCCGGTCAGCTCCGAGAGGCGCTTCGCGGCCCGCCCGGTGGGGGCGGCCAGCACCACCTTGGCGTTCTTGGCGCGGGCCAGCTCGACGACGGAACGGACGGTGAACGACTTCCCGCAGCCGGGGCCGCCCGTCAGCACGGCGACCTTCTCGGTGAGGGCGAGCCGGACGGCCGCCTCCTGCTCGCGTGCCAGGGTCGCCCCCGTACGTCCGGCGAGCCAGGTCAGCGCCTTCTCCCAGTCGACGTCCCCGAAGGCCGGCATCCGGTCCTCCGGCGCCCGCAGCAGGCGCCGGACCTGGGCGGCGAGGGAGAGCTCGGCGCGGTGGAAGGGGACCAGGTAGACGGCGGTCACCGGCTGCCCGTCCTCGGGGCCCGGCACCTTCTCCCGTACGACGCCCTCCGGGTCCTCGGCGAGCTCGGCCAGGCAGTCGATGACCAGCCCGGTGTCGACCTGCAGCAGCTTCACCCCGTCGGCGATCAGCCGCTCCTCCGGGAGGAAGCAGTTGCCCTGGTCGGTGGACTGCGACAGCGCGTACTGGAGACCGGCCTTGACCCGCTCGGGGCTGTCGTGCGGGATGCCGACGGCCTGGGCGATGCGGTCGGCGGTGAGGAAGCCGATGCCCCAGACGTCGGCGGCCAGCCGGTAGGGCTGGTTCTTCACGACGGAGATCGAGGCGTCCTCGTACTTCTTGTAGATGCGGACGGCGATGGAGGTGGAGACCCCGACGCTCTGGAGGAAGACCATGACCTCCTTGATGGCCTTCTGCTCCTCCCAGGCCGCGGCGATCATCTTCGTCCGCTTCGGCCCGAGCCCGGGCACCTCGACGAGCCGCTTCGGGTGCTGCTCGATGATGTCCAGGGTGTCGACGCCGAAGTGGGTGGTGATGCGGTCGGCCATGACGGGCCCGATGCCCTTGATCAGGCCGGAGCCGAGGTAGCGGCGGATGCCCTGGATCGTGGCGGGAAGAATCGTCGTGTAGTTCTCGACGGTGAACTGCTTGCCGAACTGCGGGTGGGAGCCCCAACGCCCCTCCATCCGCAGGGACTCACCGGGCTGCGCCCCGAGCAGCGACCCGACGACGGTCAGCAGGTCGCCCGCACCGCGCCCGGTGTCGACGCGCGCGACCGTGTACCCGTTCTCCTCGTTGGCGTACGTGATCCGCTCCAGGACGCCTTCGAGGACAGCCATGTTCGGCATGGTGGTCATGGATCCGACCGTATCGGGCGGGTCCGACAGCCGTCGGCCGGACGTCCCGGCCGCCCGCCGCTGGCGGGTGGCGGGCCGCTGTCCCTATGCTGCGAGCCGTCCACTGCCGTCGCCCAGCCCCCGTCCGGCCCGGCATTCGCACTGTGCCGCAAGGATTCGCCCATGTCTGTCCGCCGGATGGCCGCCCTGACCGCCATACCCGTCGCCGTACTCCTCCTGGCCGCCTGCGGCAGCGACGAGGTGCACGGCACGATCACGGAGAAGGAACACAAGGCAGCCCACACCACGTGGAGCAGCAAGCCCGTCACCAAGAGGCAGTGCACCACGAGCAGGAAGGACGGCAGGTCCAAGAAGTCCTGCCGCACGGTGAAGACCGGCAGCAAGCGCGTCCCGCACCGCGAGCCGGAGTGCTGGCAGATCGAACTCAACGACGACGAGCACGAGTTGTGCATTTCCAAGACTCGATGGAACAAGGTCCGTGTCGGCGACACGTGGTGACCCGGCCGGCGTCTCCGACTCCCGGTACCTTCTGCGGCATGGCTGACGAATGCTTCGGACACCCCCGGCTCGCCTCGGTCTACGACGCGCTGGACCCCGACCGCGGTGACCTCGGCGCCTACCTCCGGATCGCCGAGGAGTCGGAGGCGCGCGACGTGCTGGACATCGGTTGCGGGACCGGGGTGTTCGCGCTGCTGCTCGCCGATCGCGGCATCGAGGTCGTCGGCGTCGACCCCGCAGGAGCCTCGCTCGACGTGGCCCGGGCGAAGCCGGGCGGTGACCGGGTGCGCTGGATCCACGGGGACGCGTCGGCACTCCCGCCGCTGCGGGCCGACCTGGCGACGATGACGGCGAACGTCGCTCAGCAGATCATCGACCCCCAGGCGTGGCGTACGACGCTGCGGAAGATCCACGATGCCCTGCGGCCCGGTGGGCACCTGGTGTTCGAGACCCGTGACCCGGCGAGGCGCGCCTGGGAGGAGTGGACCCGTGAAGCGTCGTACAGGGTGACGGAGATCCCGGGCACCGGCGCGGTCGAGAGCTGGGTCCAGGTCACGGAGGTGAACGGGCCGCTGGTGACGTTCCGTTGGACGTACGTCTTCGCGGCGGACGGGGAGGTCCTGACGTCGGACTCGACCTTGCGCTTCCGCGGGCGGCCGGAGGTAGAGGCGGACCTGGCCGCACAAGGGTTCACGGTGGAGGACGTCCGCGACGCACCGGACAGACCGGGCAGGGAGTTCGTGTTCGTGGCGCGACGCCCCCCGGCAGGGTGCTGATCAGGCCCCCTCCCGTGTGCTGAAGCAGGACCCGTTCCCGCGTGCCGAGCGGGCAGGTGATCCCATGTGCCGCGTACCTGTTCCCGAAGTGGTGGCCCCTGCGGCGATCACGCGACTGGGTGGAGATGACCGGTGGACACCTCAAGAGCGTCCTGGCGCAACACGACACACGACTGGGCCGGCACCGTGGATCTCGCTCATCTGGCGGGCATCCGGCGGGATCCCGCCGCGTTCGCTCCTGGTGGGGCCTGGCACCTCGTCCTCGAGGTCGTCGCCTATGCGGCCGACGAGGCGGAGTACGGCGGCGGAGGGCGTTGCCGTGTCACTCTCCACCCCGACGGTTCCGTGTCCGTGGCGGATGACGGGCGGGGCACCGACACCCGGTTCGACGAGCACGGCCACGTCGTCAAGAAGCCGGTCATGGCCACGAAGGACCTGCGGTTCTTCGACCTCCCCGAGGCCCAGACCCTCCCGGACGGCCATCCGCGTCGGGGCATGTCGGTGGTCGCCGCGCTCAGCGAGTGGCTCGTCCACACCAACCGCCGGTACAACGGGTCCTGGACCCAGCGGTACGAGCACGGCTCCCCCGTGACCGGTCTGGAGGCCGTGCCCGACGACGGGACGACCGGGACCGTCGTCCGCTTCCTTCCCGGGGAGCGTCTGCGGGCGGAGGGCTGGGCGCAGGGTGATGTCGGCGCTCTGGCCGCCGCGTGGCCCCATCTGTCCTTGGAGGTACGGCGCTGACTACAGTCCCCCTCCATGGAAACACCTGTGCTGCGGGCGATCGAGTGGGACGGGACGCGGTGGGACGACCCGTCCGAGGAGAGGCTGCACGACCTGCTGGCCGACATGAGTCTGACCTGGCGATTCGTCATCGTCGAACGGCTGGACCTCCAACCCGCCGGTCAGCACTACATGCAGGTCCACCTCAACGACGACCTGAGCTACCAGGTCGAATACCGCGAGGGCGGCCCGGACCTGCACTTCCAGGCTCATGTGCCGACCGACCACAGCCCGTTCTGCGTGGAACCCGTGGCCGATGTCCTCACCGCCTGGGCCTTCGGGCGGCCGGGCTGGCGGGACGCGCTCACCTGGTCCCCCTGGCCGGCCTCCACGGAACCGTCGCGCTGAGCCTCCTGCCACGCGGCAGGGGCCACGGGCAGGGGGTGACAGCGGGCGGGCTGTTCAGGCAGGCTCTTCCTCATGGTCTCGGTGGTGCAGAACGTGGCGATCGACTGTGCGGATGCCTTTGAACTGGCCCGGTTCTGGAGTGAGGTGACCGGTCACCCGTTGCACCCGGAGGATGGGCCGGGAGCCACGGAGACACAGGTGACGCTGCCGGAGGGGCCGGTGCTGTACTTCAGTCAGGTGCCCGAGCCCAAGACGTCCAAGAACCGGGTCCATCTGTGTCTGCGCCCGGAGACCTCGCGCGAGGAGGAGGTCGAACGGCTGCTGGGCCTCGGCGCCACCCTCGTCGCCGACCGCCGGAAACCCGACGGCTCGGGATGGGCCGTTCTCGCGGATCCCGAGGGCAACGAGTTCTGCGTCCTGCGCAGCGAGTCCGACCGGGCCGCGACCCCGGCCTGACTCCGTCTCTCTCTCCCCCCCCCCCCGGGGGGGGGACCTCGGTCGACGACCGCGGTGGCCTCGCGCGGCGAGGTCGTCCGCACCGGCCGGGGCGCCGTCGGCGTCCGGCGCGACCTGTCCGGCGACGAGGACCAGCCGGAGCCCCCCGGCGACAACCAGGGGGCCCCACCTCGCGGGCCGGAGCCCGGGGGTCATACCGTGAGCTTCACGGCCTCGAACCAGCCCTTGTTGTCGGTGGTACCGACGAACATGTACTCGGGGCGGCTGCCCTTGCAGTACTGCCCACCCCAACCGCCGTTGCCCATCTTGGCCGTGTGGCAGACGCCGCCCTTACCGACGTTCATGGCGAAGCCAGTCAGGAACGGGGCACCCTGCTTCGAGCTCCCTATGTAGTTGTTCTTGCCGTCCGCGACCACGGCCGTCCAGCTCGGGGCCCACTTGGCGTTACCGTTCGTCGCACCCTCGTCGTGCAACAAGGCGTTGGCGGAGGACCCGCCGACGTTCCACACCGCGATGTTGAGGGCGGTGATCCGCTTGCCCTGGCCCGTCGTCCCGGCCATCGTCCCATCGCACACCGGGGCCTGCCAGCCGCTCCCGCCCACGAAGGCCCGGTAGCAGATGTGCCGTCCTCCGGGGTCGGCCTTGGCAAGGCCGCTCAACGCGCTGGCAGCCGTGTTCGGGGGCGCCTTCGCCGTCACCGTGGCCGTGGGCTTGCGCTCGGGCGTGACCGGCGGCGGTACGATCACCGGCTTGGCGGACGGCGACTCGGACGGCTTGTCGCTCGGCTTCTCCTTGGTGGGAGTCGCGGAGGGGCTCGGCGACGTGCTGGTGTACGTCTCCGGGACCGCGGAGCGTTCGGTGTCCAGGACCGTGCCTGCCGCGTTCTGTGTGCGGTCCTTCTCGGACTTGCGGTCGTCGTCCTGGCCCGCCAGAAGGAACGGCACGGATACCAGGATCGCGCCGATGATCGCCGCCGCGGCCAGCATCGGCTTCTTCGGCCGGCTGCCGGGCGGTTCGCCGTCCGCCTGCGTACCCGCGCCGGCGCCGCCACTGCCCGCAGCCGCGGCCATGGCGTCCGGGGACCCGCCGACGGTACCGGTGGCCGTGTGCGCCGCGGCCGGGTCGGAGTCCGACCCCGGCGACGCCGAGGACACCGTGTTCTCGCCGGATTCGGCCGACGCCGTTCCGGGCGTCTCCTCCGTCGACGGCTCCGGAACGCCGGCAACTCGCGCGGCACCGGTGCCGGAAGCAGGAGCGGCGGCACCCGCTCGCTCGGCGGTCTGCGCCCGGCCGTCCGCACCCTCGGGAGCCTCGTCCCCCGAGCCCCCGCTCTCCGGGCGCCCGCTCGTCCGGCCCTGCGCGACGGCGTCCGGGTCGGCCGCCGTGGACGACGTGCCCTTGCCGCCGCGCCGGGCACCCGGCGTCAGGGCGTCACCGGGGTCCCCGGCCGCTCCCTGCATCGGCACCGCACGGCGGACCGACACCGGCGAGCTCCCGGACGCACCGGAGGCGCCGGAGGACGTGCTCGGACTCGGCGGTATGTGACTGGAAGGATCATGCTCACGTGCCATGCAATTTCCTTACTCA
>NZ_JAERUC010000019.1 GCF_016745505.1 Streptomyces silvae
GGCGCCCGCCCGGGATCCCGGGCGGGCGCCTTCGCGTGCGCGCTCCGAGCCCTACGGGTAGAAGTGCGTCAGCGACTCGGCGACGCAGGCGGGCTTCTCGGACCCCTCCAGTTCGAAGGTGAAGCCCCGCGTCATCTGTACTCCGCCCCGCGCGACCTCCTTCACCTCGGTGACGGACGCGTGCAGCCGGACGCGGCTGCCGACGGGGACGGGCGCCGGGTACCTGACCCGGTTCACCCCGTAGTTGAGCGCGCGTCCCACCCCGGTGACCTGGAGCAGTTCGCCGAACATCGGGATGCCCCAGCTCAGCACCATGTAGCCGTGGGCGATGGTGCGTCCGTACGGCCCGGAGGCGGCGCGTTCGACGTCGGTGTGGATCCACTGGTGGTCCCCCGAGACGTACGCGTAGGCGTCGATCAGCTCCTGGGTGACCTCCTTCCACTCCGAGCGCCCGAGGTCGCGCCCGCCGAGGGCGAGGATCTCCGGGATGCCGTGGGCGGTCAGCGGCATGGGCGTGCTCCGTTCTGGGGGTGAGGCGGTGAGGCGTTGAAGCGGCCGGCGGGTCAGGCGGTGACGGGCGCGGTGCGGGGTGCGGCGACCGGCTCGGCGGACTGCTCGTCGTGGTTGGGGCGCTTGAGCAGGAGGAGCATGCAGCCCAGGGTCAGCGCGACCTGGAAGACGGCGTACGCGATGACGGCGGTGATCGAGCCGGTCCGGTTGAGCAGGAACTGGCCGATGATCGGGGTCGTGCCGCCGAGCAGGGTGCCGCAGAGCTGGTAGCAGAGCGAGATGCCGGTGTAGCGGAGATGGGCCGGGAAGCGGCTGGCGAGCATGCCGGCGAGGGCCGCGTAGTAGAGGCAGTGCGGGATTGTGGCGACCGCGACGCCCACCATCGCGAGGCCGTAGTTCTCGGTGCTGATGAGGACGAACATCACCGGCATCAGGATCAGTTCGGGGACCAGCATCACGATCACCGCGCGCGACCAGCTCTTCATCCGGGTGGCGATGAGGGCGCCGAAGGGCTGCACGACGATCTGGGTGACGTTGGCGACCAGGATGATCGTCAGGAACGAGCTGCGGTCGAAGCCCAGGGAGGTGGTGGCCCAGGACAGGGCGAACGTCGACTTGAAGTACGTCGCCGACAGACCGATGGTGCAGGCGCCGATGCCCAGGACGATCAGCATGGGGTGGCTGCGCAGGACCTCGGAGAGCGGGAGCTTGGCGACTTCCTTCTTCTCGATGAGCTTGGCCATGGCCGGGGACTCGGCGACCTTCAGGCGGACCAGCAGACCGACCATGACGAGCGCGGCGGAGGCGAGGAACGGCACCCGCCAGCCCCAGGAGACGAAGGCGTCGTCGGGCAGCTGGCTGATGGCCAGGAAGCTCACGGTGGAGAGGGTGTTGCCGACGGGCGAGCCCTGCTGGGCGAACGCCCCGTACAGCACCGACCTGCCCTTGGGGGCGTGCTCGGAGGCGATCAGGACGGAGCCGCCCCACTCGCCGCCGAGGCCGATGCCCTGGATCATGCGGATGCAGACCAGGAGGATCGGGGCGGCGATGCCGATGGAGGCGTAACCGGGCAGCAGGCCGATCGCGGTGGTCGAGACGCCCATCATCAGCAGGGTGATGACGAGGGTCTTCTTACGGCCGAGCTTGTCGCCGTAGTGACCGAAGATGATGCCGCCGAGGGGGCGGGCGAGGAAGCCGACCCAGAAGGTGGCGAAGGCGACCAGGGTGCCTATGGGGCCTTCGAGTTCGGGGAAGAACACCTTGTCGAAGACGAGCGCTGCCGCGGTTCCGTAGATGTAGAAGTCGAACCACTCGATGGTGGAGCCGATGAAGGCTCCGAACCCTGCGCGGTTGGCGGCTTTCGTTCGCTCGCGTGCGGTTGCGGTGGTCGCACTCATGGTGGCTCCCGTGAACATGGTTGATCAAGCGGATGGGGCACGGCGGGCCCGGCGTCGCCCGGGACGCCCTGGGTCGCGTGGTGGAGCGGGGACGGAAGGGATGGGGACGGGGGGGGGGGACGGGTCAGCCGGGGATGCGTTCGAAGACCGCGGCGAGGCCCTGGCCGCCGCCGATGCACATGGTCTCCAGGCCGTAGCGCGCCCGGCTGCGGTGCATCTCCCGGCTGAGCGTGGCGAGGATGCGGGCGCCGGTGGCGCCGACCGGGTGGCCGAGCGAGACACCGGACCCGTTGACGTTGACGCGCTCCTCGTGGTCCTTCTCGCCGAGGCCGAGCTCCCGGGTGCAGGCCAGGACCTGGGCGGCGAAGGCCTCGTTGATCTCGATCAGGTCGAGGTCGGCGAGGGTGAGGCCGGCCCGGCCGAGGGCCGCGTGGGTGGCCGGGACGGGGCCGATGCCCATCGTCGCGGCGGGGACGCCCGCGCGGGCGAAGGAGACGAGCCGGACCAGGGGGGTGAGCCCGAGGCGTTCGGCGGTGGCGGCGCTGGTGACGAGGCAGGCGGCCGCCGCGTCGTTCTGCCCGCTCGCGTTGCCCGCGGTGACGGTGGCCTCGGGGTCGGTCTTCGCCATGACGGGGCGCAGCGCGGCGAGTTGCTCGGCGGTGGTGTCGGGGCGGGGGTGCTCGTCGGCGGTGACGACCGTCTCGCCCCTCCTCGTGCGTACGGTCACGGGGACGGTCTCCGCGTCGTAGCGCCCCTCCCGCACGGCGCGGGCCGTGCGGGCCTGGGAGCGCAGGGCCAGGGCGTCCTGGTCGGCGCGGCTGATCCCGTACTCCCGGCGCAGGTTCTCGGCGGTCTCGATCATGCCGCCGGGCACCGGGTGGTGGATCCCGCCCGCGGTGGCCCGGCCCCTGGCCAGGGAGTCGTGGAGCTGGAGGCCGGGGCCCTTGATGCCCCAGCGGCCGTCGTGCGTGTAGTAGGGGGCGGCGCTCATGACGTCGACGCCGCCCGCGATGACGACGTCGCTGAACCCGGCCCGGATCTGCATCGCCGCGTCGAGGACGGCCTGGAGGCCGGAGCCGCAGCGGCGGTCGGTCTGGATGCCGGTGACGGTGTCGGGGAGGCCTGCGTCCAGGGCGGCGACCCGGCCGATGGCGGGGGCCTCGGACGAGGGGTAGGCGTGGCCGAGGATCACCTCGTCCACCCGGTCCGGGTCGATTCCCGTACGGGCGACGACCTCGGCGATGACGCGTGCGGCGAGCGCGGCCGGGGTCTGCTGGGCGAACACGCCGCCGAAACGCCCGATGGGTGTGCGCAACGGCTCGCAGATGACGACATCGGTCTGGTCGGGCACGGCTGGACACCTCGGCGGGTTCGATTTGTGTGGGGCGACCTTCGCACTGGACCACTGAGTCGGTCCAATATCGAGTTGCCGCACCATCAAGACGCCAGGCGTCTCAATCAGTCCGTCTAGGGCGTGGGCAGGGCTTCCTCGGCGACCGCGAGCACCGCACGGAGGGCGGCCGAAGGGTTGTCCGTACGCCAGGCGAGCGCGGCCTGCCGCTGGACGGGCGGACCGGCGAGGGACCGGTACACGAGCCCGTTCTGCTGGATGTGACGGACGGAGGAGACCGTGAGCGTCACGCCGACGCCCGCGGCGACGAGGGCCAGGATCGTGTACGAGTCGGGGGCCTCCTGCACCACGCGCGGGTTGAAACCGGCGCCCTCGCAGACCTGGACCATCGCGTCGCGCACCGTGGAGCCGGCGTTCGCGGGGAAGGAGACGAAGGGTTCGTCGGCGAGGATCCCGATCGGGATGCTCTCCAGGCGGGCGAGCGGGTGGTCGGAGGGCAGCGCGCAGAGCAGCTCCTCCTCGTCGATCACCCGGTAGGCCACCCCGGGCTGGGTGACGGGGAGCCGGACGAAGCCCAGGTCGAGGGAGCCGTCGGCGACCCGGGAGAGGGCGACGTTGGCGTACGTCTGGCCCTTCATGGCCAGCTCGATCCCCGGGTGGGCGGCGCGGACGGCCCGGGTCAGCAGGGGCAGCGTCTCGTGGCTGGACGCCCCGGCGAAGCCGATGGTGACCCGGCCGTACTCCCCGCGCCCGGCGGCCTTCGCGGCCCGTACGGCGATGTCGAGGTCGTCGAGCACGGTCCGTACGGGTTCGAGGAAGGACTCCCCCGCGCTGGTGAGCCGCACCGAGCGGGTGTTGCGCTCGAAGAGCTGGACGCCGAGCTCCTTCTCCAGCTGCCGGATCTGCTGGCTGAGCGGAGGCTGCGCCATCTGGAGCCGCTTGGCCGCGCGGCCGAAGTGCAGCTCCTCGGCGACGGCGGTGAACGCGGTGAGATGACGCAGTTCCATCGGAGGTCCATTCATTAACCGTGAGTCTTGATCCGACCTTAATTCGGTATTGGACAGCAATCAATGACCGCTGACACGGTAAGGGCGACCAGGACGCACTCGCCGAGGAGCACCGTGAAGCGGACGGAAACGGCCGACGACGCCGGCAAAGTCATGTCGATGAAGGAGGCCGTGGCCGCCTTCGTCCACGACGGGGCCACCGTCAGCCTCGAAGGATTCACCCATCTCGTCCCCACCGCCGCCGGGCACGAGATCATCCGCCAGGGCCGCAAGGACCTCACCGTCGTACGGATGACGGCGGACATCGTGGTGGACCAGATGCTCGCCGCGGGCTGTGTCTCGCGGCTGGTGTCCTCCTTCGTGGGCAACTCCTCCGCCGGTTCGCTCGGTGAGCTGCGGCGCAGGATCGAGCGCGCCGACCCGGCCCCGCTGGCCTTCGAGGAGTACAGCCACTACGGGATGGTCTGCCGCTACCTCGCGGGGTCCCAGCGGCTGCCCTTCTACCCGCTGCGCAGCTACGGCGGCAGCGACCTGCCGTCCGTCAACAGCGATCTGCGCAAGGTGGTCTCGCCGTATCCCGGGCCCGGCGGTGAACAGGAGCAGATCTACGTCGTACCGCCGGTGAACCCGGACGTGACGATCATCCACGCCCAGCGGGCCGACCGCCGGGGCAACACCCAGATCTGGGGGCTCACGGGCATCCAGGCCGAGGCGGTGTACGCGGCGGAGAAGGCCATCGTCGTCGTCGAGGAGGTCGTCGCGGACGAGGTGGTCCGCTCGGACCCCAACCGCACCGTCGTCCCCTCCCATGCCGTGGACGCCGTCGTCGTCTGCCCGCGCGGCGCGCACCCCTCCTTCGCGCAGGGCTACTACGACCGGGACAACGCCTTCTACCGGGCCTGGTCGCACATCAGCAAGGACCCGGAGCGGCTGCGGGCCTGGCTGGCCGAGTGGGTGTACGGAACGGCGGACCACGCCGAGTACGTCGACAAGCTGGGTGAGGACTTCTGGGCGGGGCTCGCGGTGGGCGAGGCGCTCAGCGAACCGGTGAACTACGGACGGCGGCTGTGAGCGCGCCGCAGGGGAAGGAACGGCACATGACCACCGCCACCGCACCGGAGACAGTCACCTCGTCCGAGCTGCTCTCCGTCGTCGCCTCCCGTGAACTGGCCGCGCGCCGCACGGTGTTCGCCGGCATCGGGCTGCCGACGCTGGCGACCGAGCTGGCCCATCTGACGGTCGCCCCGGACATCGAGGTCGTGTACGAGTCCGGGGTCTGCGGGGCGCACCCCTCGCATCTGCCGGAGACCATCGCCGACGCCGTGCTCATCTCGGGCGCGGAGGCCGTGCTGTCGATGCCGGCGCTGTTCGGCTGTGTGCTCCAGGGCGGTCACATCGACGTGGGCTTCCTCGGCGCCGCGCAGATCGACCGGTGGGGCAACCTCAACACCTCCGTCATCGGCGACTGGGAGAGCCCCGCGGTGCGGCTGCCCGGCTCGGGCGGCGCGGTCGAGGTGATGGCCAACTCCCACGAGGTGTTCGTGGTGATGCGCCGCCACAACCCCCGCTCCTTCACCGGGACCCTGGACTTCTGCACCACCCCGGGGCCCGACCGGGCGCTCGCCGAGGGCATCCGGCCGCTGGGCGCGGGGGTCACCCGGGTCATCACCGAACTGGGCATCCTGGCCCGCGTGGGCGTCGGCTCGGAGCTGAAACTGATCGCCGTGCACCCGGGCGTGACGGTGAATCAGGTCCGGGACGCGACCGGCTGGGAGCTGAAGGTGTCCGACGAGGTCGGGACCGTGCCGCCGCCGACCGCGGCGGAGCTGCGGCTCCTGCGCGAGGACGTCGACCCCGGCCGCGTCTATCTTCGCTGAGTACACCCCGGAGCACGGAGAGCACTCCCCCGTTCCCACCCCGAGAGGACCGTAACTGCCATGCGAATCAGGATCGTCGGCGCCGGCGCCATGGGCCGCGGTATCGCCCAGTGGGCGGCGGCGGGCGGACACACCGTCGAGCTGTGCGACGTCCGGCCGGAGGCGGTGACGGCGGCCGTGGAGTTCGTACGGTCCATGCTGGAGCGCGCCGTCCAGAAGGGCCGGATGCCTGCCGGGGAGATGGCCGCGGCCCTGGACCGGCTGGTCCCGCTGGACGACCCGTGGGCGCCGGGCCCGGAGGTCGGGCTGGTCATCGAGGCGGTCCGGGAGGACCTGGACACCAAGGCCGAGGTCTTCGGGAAGCTGGAGGAGGCCCTGCCGGACTCCGCGGTCTTCGCGACCAACACCTCGTCCCTGTCCGTGACCCGGATCGGCGCCTCGCTGCGGGACCCGGGACGGCTCGCGGGGCTGCACTTCTTCAACCCGGTGCCGCTGATGCGGATCGTCGAGGTCGTGCCCGGGGCCGCCACCCGCCCCGGGATCCCGCAGGTCCTCACGGAGCTGGTCGAGAGCTGCGGCCACCGGGCGGTGACCGTCGCCGACACCCCCGGCTTCCTGGTCAACCACGCCGGGCGGGGGCTGGTGACCGAGGCCCTGGCGCTGCTGGAGGAGTCCGTCGCCGACGCGGCCGGGATCGACCGGATCGCCCGGGACGTCCTGGGGCTGCGCATGGGCCCCTTCGAGCTCATGGACCTCACCGGGCTCGATGTCACCGCCGCTGTCATCGACTCGATCTGGCAGGGCTTCCGCCACGAGGACCGGCTCCGCCCGTCGTACCTGACCCCGAACCGGGTGACCGCGGGCCTGCACGGCCGAAAGACCGGACAGGGCTGGTTCGCGTACGGCCCCGAGGCACCCGCCGCGGCGCCGGAACCGCCGGTGACCGGGGACGCGGACCGCCCCGTGTTCGTCGCGGACGGCGCGTACGACCAGGACGCAGTGGCGCTGCGGGCCGCGCTGACCGCCGCCGGGGCCACGGTCGGGACCGGTCCAGCACCCACCGAGGGCGCCCTGGTCATGGTCCCCGTCTGGGGCACCACCGTGGCCGCGGCGGTGGCCTCGGCCGGGCTGCCCGCCGACCGCACCTTCGGCGTCGATCCGCTGGCTCCGGCGGGGCGCCGCCGGGTGCTCGCGGTGACACCCGCGTCGGACCCGGCCGCAGCGCGGGACGCCCGCGCGGTCCTGGCACGTGCGGCGGACGGTGAGGATGCCTGGCCCGTGTCGGTGGTGCGGGACACCGCCGGTTCGGTGGCGCAGCGGCTGCTCGTCTCGGTGGTCTCGGTCGCCGCCTCGATCGCGGAGCGCTCGCTGGCCGTCCCGGCGGACATCGACGTCGCCGTCACGACCGGACTCGGGTATCCGGCGGGCCCGCTGGCCTGGGGCGACCGGATCGGCGCCGCGCGGATGCTGGAGCTCCAGCGGTCCCTGCACGCCACGACGGGCGACGACCGGTACCGGCCGACCCGGTGGCTCACCGAACGCGCTCAGCTGGGCCTGCCGCTCACGGCGCCGGGCACCTCGCCTGCCGACTGCGCCTGACCGGAAGAACGTCGGGAGCCGTGACCGTGCCGTCCAGGACCGGTCACGGCTCCGGCGCTCGCCCGTGGCGTCCAGGTAGCCGCCGAGGGTCGTGCCGGCCAGGTCCCGCATCTCCCGGGCCAGGTGCGCCTGGTCGGTACAGCCCGCCGCGTACGCCGCCTCCGCGTAGGGCTTTCCCGCGCGTACGAGGTCCAGGGCGCGCTGCAGCCTCAGGACCCTGGCGAGCGTCTTGGGGCCGTAGCCGAACGCGGCCAGCGAACGGCGGTGCAGCTGGCGGGCGCCCAGCCCGACGGTGTGCGCGGTGGCGGCGACGGAGCGCCCCTGCCGCAGCTGCGCGGCGACGGCGACCGTGAGCGGGTCCGGGGGCCCGGCGCCGGCCGCCCAGCGCAGGGCGATGCCCTCCAGGACCGTGGCCGGGTCGTCGGCCGTACCGGCCCGTTCGGTGAGCCTGCGGACCTCCGCGCCCGGCCAGAGGGCGTCGAGGGCGACCCGCCGATCCCGCAGCTCGTGCGCGGGGACGCCCAGCAGCGCGGGTGCCGTACCGGGGGCGAAGCGGATGCCCGCGCTGCTCCCGGAGAGCGCGGCGCCGGGGGTGAACGCGTGGGTGTCGGGGCCCGCCACCAGCAGCCGGCCGCCCGCCCACAGCAGGTCGATGCAGCCGTCGGGCAGGACCGGCCGGGTGGGCTCGCGCCGTCCGCTCCAGGTCCAGAGGACCGCGCCGTCGACGCGCGAAGCGCGCTCCTCGTAGCGTGCGCCCATGGTCACCAGGCTAGCGGGACCGCTCTCAGGGGGCGTCCTTGTCCCGGTTGCCGTGCAGCCGGGACTTCACGTCGTCCGGGGGCAGGAAGCGTGACCACCGCTCGGGGAACTCGGACGGCATGGACACGTCCTCCTCCTCGTCGTCTTCGGCGTACGCGTCCCAGTTCGCGGCCCGTGCCACGAGTTCCGCGGCCTGGGCGGCCTTGATCCGGTCGCTGGCGGCGCGGGCGGCGGCCGTGGCGAGCGACGGCCAGACCCGGTCGATCGCCGCGTTCACCGCGGCGCCCACCAGTACGGCGAAGGCGGAGATCCCTATCCAGAGCAGCACCGCGATGGGCGCCGCCAACGAGCCGTAGATGGTGGGCCCTTCCACCGTGCTCGTCAGATAGATCCGGAGCAGGAAGCTCCCCAGCACCCACATCCCGAGCGCCACGAGCGCCCCGGGCACGTCCTCTATCCACGGCGAACGGACGGGGACGGACACGTGGTAGAGCGTCGTCAGGAACGCGATGGACAGCAGTATCACCAGCGGCCAGTACATGACCGCGAGCACCTCGGTGCCCCAGGGGACGAACTCCACCACCCGGTCGGGGCCGACCACCAGCAGCGGCAGCACCACCGCGCCGAGCAGCAGCGCGACCACGTACAGCAGGAAGGCGAGGAGGCGGGTCTTGACGATCCCGCGGTGGCCGTCGAGCCCGTACATCACGGTGATGGTGTCGATGAAGACGTTCACCGCGCGTGATCCGGACCAGAGCGCGATGGCGAAGCCGATGGAGATGACGTCGGGGCGCGCGCCCGTGGTCACGTCGGCTATGAGGGGTTTGGCGATCTGGTTGACGCCGCGCTCGGACAGCACGGTCTGCACGGCGCTCAGGATGTTGCGCTCGATGGAGGCGACCGTGGTGGTGTCCGTCCAGTCGTCGACGTAACCGAGGAGCCCGATCAGGCCGAGCAGCAGCGGCGGCAGGGACAGCAGCGTGAAGAACGCCGCCTCGGCCGCGAGGCCCAGGATGCGGTACTCGACGCACGAATTGACCGTGTCCTTGAGCAATTGCCACGCCATCTGCCGCTTGGAGACGTTGCGGTAGAGGACACGGGCCCGGTGGAGCCGGCCCGGCGGCCGCTCGGGTGTTTCATTTGCTGCCTGCACCTCCTTACCGTATCGGCATGGCACCTAGCACCCACACAGTGACCAACCAGGTTCCGCCGCTGGTCGGCTATGACGTCTTCGCCGGCGACCGTGCGCTGACCGAGGCGGTCGAGCGGCACCTCGCGCCCGGCATCCTCGGCGAGGCCCGGGAGGAACTCGGCGCGCTGGGCCGGTCCGCCGGCTCCTTCCAGGCCCAGCAGTGGGGTGCGCAGGCCAACGAGAACCCCCCGAAGCTGCGTACCCACGACCGCTACGGGCACCGCGTCGACGAGGTGGACTTCCACCCGGCCTGGCACCGGCTGCTGGGGCACGCGGTCACCGCCGGTCTGACGGACGCCTGGGGCCGGCCGGGCGGCCATGTCCGGCGCGCGGCCGGGTTCCTGGTCTGGACACAGGCCGAGGCGGGCCACGGCTGCCCGCTGTCGATGACGCACGCGGCGGTCCCGGCGCTGCGGACCGATCCGGAGCTGGCCGCGGAGTGGGAGCCGCTGCTGACCTCGCACGTGTACGAGGAGGGTCTGCGCCCCGCGGCGCAGAAGGCCGGCGTGCTCTTCGGGATGGGCATGACCGAGAAGCAGGGAGGCACCGACGTACGGTCCAACACCACCCGCGCCGAGCCGCTGGCCGGTGACGGGGAGTATCTGCTCACCGGCCACAAGTGGTTCTGTTCGGCGCCCATGTCCGACGGCTTCCTGGTGCTGGCGCAGGCGCCGGGCGGGCTGACCTGCTTCCTCGTGCCGCGCGTCCTGCCGGACGGCGCCCGCAACGCGTTCGCGATCCAGCGGCTCAAGGACAAGCTGGGCAACCGGTCCAACGCGTCGAGCGAGGTCGAGTTCGACGGGACGTGGGCCCGCCGGGTCGGCGAGGAGGGGCGGGGGGTGCGCACCATCATCGAGATGGTGGCGGCGACCCGGCTGGACTGCGTGGTCGGTTCGGCGGCGCTGATGCGCCAGGCGGTGGCGCAGGCGGTCCACCACAGCGCGTACCGCAGCGCGTTCGGCGGGCTGCTGATCGAGAAGCCGCTGATGCGCAACGTCCTGGCCGACCTGGCCCTGGAGTCGGAGGCGGCGACGACCCTCGCGCTGCGGCTGGCCGCAGCGTACGACGCGGACACGGAGGAGGAGCGGGCCTTCCTGCGGATCGCGGTGCCGGCGGCCAAGTACTGGGTGACGAAGCGGTGCACGGCGGTGGTCGGGGAGGCCCTGGAGTGCCTCGGCGGCAACGGGTACGTCGAGGAGTCTGGGATGCCCCGGCTGCTGCGCGAGGCCCCGCTCAACTCGATCTGGGAGGGCTCGGGCAACGTACAGGCGCTCGATGTGCTGCGGGCGTTGCAGCGTGAGCCGCGGGCGCTCGACGCCTTCCTCCGGGAGGTCGGGAAGGCGCGCGGCGCGGACCACCGGCTGGACGCGGCGATCAAGGACCTGCTGACGGAGCTGGCCGACCTGGACGCCGTGGAGGCGCGGGCCAGGCGGCTGGTGGAGCGGATGGCCCTGGTGCTCCAGGGCTCGCTGCTGCTGCGCTGGGCTCCGCCGGAGACCGCGGACGCGTTCTGCGCGTCACGGCTGGGCGGGGACTGGGGCTCGGCCTTCGGGACGCTGCCGCACAGTCTGGATCTGGCCACGGTGGTGGAGCGGGCGCGGGCCCAGGAGGGCTAGAGGGCCAGGCTCCTGCCCGGCCGGGAGCGGACAAACGACGGAGGGTGGTGCTGCGCCGACACGGCACCACCCTCCACGCTTGTGCCGCACCGCACGGCGGGTCGAGGACTCCCCGCACGGTGTTCCGCCACTCTTCTACGGTCCTCGGCCGTGTCACCAGAGTTGCAAAGGGTTGCAACCATTGCGTGGAGTACGAGCCAACGGGCCCGGTCCACGGCAGGATGTGTCCTTTGGGCCGGTTCTCCTCTTCCGGACCGGGCCCACGCTTTGTTGGGGGGACCCGTCATGCACACTCAGCCTGCCGCGCGGCCGCGGCCTTCGAGCACCTCGTCCCCGGCGGTCGCCGCGGGGCTGGTCCACCGTGCCCGGGAGGCCCGGCTGGCCGGCGACCGTACGGCGGTGGCGCCGCGCGCGGAGATCGACGCGTCCTGGGACCGGGTGCTGCGCAGCGGGGTCGACCCCGAGCAGTCCCCGGAGAGCAGGCTGCTGGAGACGGACGAGATCGAGCACCGGCGCAGGAGCACGGCGCTCGGCGAGGTCATGCCCCTGCTCAGGGAGGGGCTGGCCACGATCGCGGACGCGGCGCAGCAGATCATGGTCGTCACCGACACCGAGGGCCGGGTCCTGTGGCGTCAGGGCCACGCGGCCGTGATGCGCCGGGCCAAGGACATCTGCCTGGAGGAGGGGGCCGCCTGGACGGAGGCGGCGACGGGCACGAACGCCATCGGTACGGCGCTCGCGGCGCGCACCCCCATCCAGGTCCACTCCGCCGAGCACTTCATCCGCGCCCTGCACAGCTGGACCTGTGCGGCGGCCCCGGTGCGCGATCCCCGGGACGGCCGGCTGATGGGCATCGTCGACATCAGCGGGCCCGCCTCCACCTTCCACCCGGCGACGCTGGCGCTGGTCGGTTCGGTGGCTGCGCTGGCGGAGAGCGAGCTGCGCAGCCGGCACCTGGTGGCGATCGAGCGGCTGCGCTCGGTGGCCGCCCCGCTGCTGTGCCGACTGGGGGGCCGCGCACTGGTGGTGGACACGCACGGCTGGCTGGCCGCCGTCAGCGGGATGCCGCCGGTGGACCGGCTGCCGCTGCCGAAGTCGCTGGAGCCGGGCACGGTGTGGCTGGCCTCGCTCGGGATGTGCCGGGTGGAGCCGCTGCCCGGCGGCTGGCTGGTGCAGGTCGCGGAGGGCGCGCACGAGCGCCCGCCGCGCCGGGTGGTGCTGGACCTGAGCCGGGAGCGGGAGCTGGTGGTGCATGTGGCGGGCCCGGTGGGGAGCTGGTCGCGCCGGGTCTCGCCCCGCCACGCGGAGCTGCTGTACGCCCTGGCCCTGTACCCGGAGGGGCGCAGCGCGGCCGAGCTGGCCGAGGACGTCTTCGGCGACGCCTCCAGGACGGTGACGGTGCGGGCCGAGATATCGCGGATGCGGCGCCATCTCGCGGAGGTGCTGGCGCATCGCCCGTACCGGTTCCGTGAGGGCGTCGAGGTGGAGGTGGTCCACCCGGGCGTGCCGGCCGATCTGCTGCCCCGCTCGACGGCTCCGGTGGTGCTCAGGGCACGTATGCCGGCGGGCGCGGTCTGAGCGGGGCGGGTTTGGGCGGGGGGCCTCGGCCGTGGTTTTCTGGCCGCCATGAGCCACTCCACGCACTCCGCCCCCGCCGTCTCCGACGTGACCGTCTGGTATCTGGAACAGACGTCGCCCGCAGACCTGAGCCCGGCCGCGGCGCCCGCGGAGGGAGTGACCGTGGCCCGCGCGGAGATACCGCTGCCGGAGTTCAGCCGGTTCCTCTACACGGCGGTCGGCGGCGACGTCCGGTGGACCGACCGGCTGGGCCTGACCTACGCGCAGTGGCAGGAGATCGTCGGGCGTCCGGCGGCCGAGACCTGGGTGGCGTACGAGAACGGGACCCCGGCGGGGTTCATCGAGCTCGACGCCCAGGAGGACGGGGCGGTCGAGATCGCCTACTTCGGTCTGATCCCGGCCTTCCGGGGCCGCCGGATCGGCGGCCACCTCCTGTCGTACGGCGTCGCGCGCGCCTGGGACCTCGCCGAGCGGCATCCGGAGCGGACCCCGACCGCCCGGGTGTGGCTGCACACGTGCTCCAACGACGGCCCGCACGCGATGGACAACTACCTGCGGCGCGGATTCCGGCTGTTCGACACGAGGACCGAGCAGGAGCCCGACGTCGCGAACCCCGGCCCCTGGCCCGGCGCGCACGCCTGATCCCCGCCCGATCCACGTCTGGCCACGCCTGACCGCTCCTGGCCACGTCCGGCCCCGCCTCACCACAGGGCCTCCGCGCCGCTTTCACACGCCGCTCGTATCGCTTTGTCGACAGAGCGGCGTGATCAGCGCCACAGCGTCTCACATATCGGGACCATCTCGTCCACATGGTGGATCGTGGTGGACTGGCCCGAGATTCGCGTGACACGCTTCCGTCATGTCTGGAACTGGAATTGCCTTGGTGAGTCGGCGGCACGTCGACCTCGGCCGCATGTCCAGCGCCATCTGTCCGGTCCGCTGAGAGTCTCCAGCACCGCGATTTCCTGAAGTCCGCTCCATCCCTGCGCACCGCCGCGCCTCACGCGAGTGTGCAGTTCAGAGCCGCCCTCCTGCAGTCCCGAAGGACGTATAGCCATGGCCGCCATCCCCGAGAAGCCTGCTACCGCCACGCCCCGCCGCAAGGCCGGACGTCACCGTGGTGAAGGTCAGTGGGCCATGGGTCACTTCACCCCGCTCAACGGGAACGAGCAGTTCAAGAAGGACGACGACAGTCTCAATGTGCGGACACGCATCGAGACGATCTACTCGAAGCGCGGATTCGACTCCATCGACCCGAACGACCTGCGCGGACGCATGCGCTGGTGGGGTCTGTACACCCAGCGCCGCCCCGGCATCGACGGCGGGAAGACCGCCGTGCTGGAGCCGGAGGAGCTGGACGACCGCTACTTCATGCTGCGCGTGCGCATCGACGGCGGGAAGCTGACCACCGCGCAGCTGCGCGTCATCGGCGAGATCTCGCAGGAGTACGCCCGTGGCACCGCCGACATCACCGACCGGCAGAACGTCCAGCTGCACTGGATCCGCATCGAGGACGTCCCGGCGATCTGGGAGAAGCTCGAAGCGGTCGGGCTGTCGACCACCGAGGCCTGCGGTGACTGCCCCCGCGTGATCATCGGTTCACCGGTGGCGGGCATCGCCGCCGACGAGATCATCGACGGCACCCCCGCGGTCGAGGAGATCCACGAGCGGTACATCGGCAGCAAGGAGTTCTCCAACCTGCCCCGCAAGTTCAAGACCGCGATCTCGGGCTCGCCGGTCCAGGACGTGGTGCACGAGATCAACGACATCGCGTTCGTGGGCGTCGACCACCCCGAGCACGGCCCCGGCTTCGACCTGTGGGTCGGCGGCGGCCTCTCCACCAACCCGCGGTTCGCCGAGCGCCTCGGTGCCTGGGTGCCGCTGGACGAGGTCCCCGACGTGTGGGCCGGTGTCGTCGGGATCTTCCGCGACTACGGCTACCGCCGGCTGCGCACCCGCGCCCGTCTGAAGTTCCTGATGGCCGACTGGGGCCCGGAGAAGTTCCGCCAGATCCTCCAGGACGAGTACCTCAAGCGCCCGATGCTGGACGGGCCGCCGCCCGCGCAGCCCTCCTCCCGCTGGCGCGACCACATCGGTGTGCACGCACAGCAGGACGGCCGCTTCTACGTGGGCTTCGCCCCGCGCGTCGGCCGGGTGGACGGCTCCACCCTCGCCAAGATCGCCGACCTCGCCGAGGCGCACGGCTCGGGCCGGGTCCGCACCACCGTCGAGCAGAAGATGCTCATCCTCGACGTCGAGCAGGACCGGATCGAGTCCCTGACCGCCGGCCTGGAGGCCCTGGACTTCCAGGTGCACGCCTCCCCCTTCCGGCGCGGCACGATGGCCTGCACCGGCATCGAGTTCTGCAAGCTGGCGATCGTCGAGACGAAGGCGCGCGGCGCCGCGCTCATCGACGAACTGGAGCGCCGCATGCCGGACTTCGAGGAGCCGCTCTCCATCAACATCAACGGCTGCCCCAACGCCTGCGCCCGCATCCAGACCGCGGACATCGGTCTCAAGGGCCAGCTCATGCTGGACAGCGAGGGCAACCAGGTCGAGGGCTACCAGGTGCACCTCGGCGGCGCGCTCGGCCTGGAGGCCGGCTTCGGCCGCAAGGTCCGCGGCCTGAAGGTCACCTCGGCCGAACTCCCGGACTACGTCGAGCGGGTGCTCGGGAAGTTCCAGGAGGAGCGCGAGGACGGCGAGCGCTTCGCGACCTGGGCCGCCCGGGCCAGTGCGGAGTCGCTGTCATGAGCGAACGAGCCGCGCCGTTCTACTGCCCGTACTGCGGTGACGAGGACCTGCGCCCGCACGAGGCGGGGCACGGTGCCTGGGAATGTGCTTCCTGCAATCGCGCGTTCCAGCTGAAGTTCCTGGGTCTTCTGACCCAGGGTCTCCAGCGCAACGACGTGGAAGGGCAAGGGACATGACGGACACTCTGCAGACCGCCGAGCTCACCGACGAGGCCCTGAGGGAGCTGGCCGAGCAGGCCGGGCGGGAGCTGGAGGACGCCTCCGCGAGCGACATCCTGACGTGGGCGGCCGGCGCCTTCGGCAAGCGCTTCTGCGTCACCTCCTCCATGGAGGACGCGGTCGTCGCGCACCTCGCCTCCCGGGTCCTGCCCGGCGTGGACGTGGTCTTCCTCGACACCGGCTACCACTTCGAGGAGACCATCGGCACCCGGGACGCCGTGGCCGCCGTGATGGACGTCAACCTCATCACGCTGACCCCGCGTCAGACGGTGGCCGAGCAGGACGCCGAGTACGGGCCGAAGCTGCACGACCGCGACCCCGACCTGTGCTGCGCGCTGCGCAAGGTCAAGCCGCTGGAGGAGGGGCTGACGGCGTACGCCGCCTGGGCGACCGGGCTGCGCCGCGACGAGTCCCCGACCCGGGCCAACACCCCGGTGGTCGGCTGGGACGAGAAGCGCCGCAAGGTCAAGGTCTCGCCGATCGCCCGCTGGACGCAGGACGACGTGGACGCGTACGTCGCCGAACACGGCGTACTGACCAACCCGCTGCTGACGGACGGCTACGCCTCCGTCGGCTGCGCGCCCTGCACCCGCCGGGTGCTGGAGGGCGAGGACGCACGGGCCGGCCGCTGGGCCGGGCGGGGCAAGACCGAATGCGGGCTGCACGGCTGATGACGACTGATCAGGAGATATCGATGAGCGTGACGGAGACGGGAGCCACCGTCTGGCTCACCGGTCTGCCGAGCGCGGGCAAGACCACCATCGCCTACGAGCTGGCCGGCCGGCTGCGCGCCGACGGCCACCGGGTCGAGGTCCTCGACGGTGACGAGATCCGGGAGTTCCTCTCCGCGGGCCTCGGCTTCTCCCGGGAGGACCGGCACACCAACGTCCAGCGGATCGGCTTCGTCGCCGAACTGCTGGCGGCCAACGGCGTCAAGGCTCTCGTCCCCGTCATCGCGCCGTACGCCGACAGCCGGGACGCGGTGCGCAAGCGTCATCAGCAGGAGGGCACCGCGTATCTGGAGGTGCACGTCGCGACCCCGGTCGAGGTGTGCTCCGAGCGCGATGTGAAGGGGCTGTACGCCAAGCAGGCAGCCGGCGAGATCAGTGGCCTGACCGGGGTGGACGACCCCTACGAGGCTCCCGAGTCGCCGGATCTGCGGATCGAGTCGCACCAGCAGACCGTGCAGGAGTCCGCAGCGGCGCTCCGTGCGCTGCTCACCGAGAGGGGCCTGGCGTGAGCACCGTCGCCACCGTGCCGGAAGGCACCGTCAACCCGTACGCGCTGAGCCACCTGGACTCCCTGGAGTCGGAGGCGGTGCACATCTTCCGTGAGGTGGCGGGTGAGTTCGAGCGGCCGGTGATCCTCTTCTCCGGCGGCAAGGACTCGATCCTGATGCTGCACCTCGCGCTGAAGGCGTTCGCCCCCGCGCCGATCCCTTTCACGCTGCTCCACGTGGACACCGGGCACAACTTCCCCGAGGTCCTCGAATACCGCGACCGCACCGTCGAGAAGCACGGGCTGCGCCTGCACGTCGCCTCCGTCCAGGAGTACATCGACGCCGGCAAGCTCCGCGAGCGCCCCGACGGCACCCGCAACCCGCTGCAGACCGTCCCGCTCACCGAGGCCATCCAGCAGCACCGCTTCGACGCCGTCTTCGGCGGCGGACGGCGCGACGAGGAGAAGGCCCGGGCCAAGGAGCGCGTCTTCT
>NZ_JAERUC010000020.1 GCF_016745505.1 Streptomyces silvae
AGCGCGGTGGACCCGGTGGGGATCACCTCGATCGGCTCGTTCGGCCGCTCACCGAGGCGCATCACCGCGCCCTTGCCGAATTGCCGTTCAATCTGTGCGAGTGCGGCGTCCAGCGCCTTCTCGCGGTCGGTTCCTGCCATGGGTTCCACCCGATTTGCTTGAGTCGATCGCTTCACGTGACAGACGCTAACCCCTGCCACTGACAATGGGCCTCGGCGTCCTCCCGGCCTGTGGACAACTCCACCGTCGGACCCGGCAAAACCCGGCCGGAATCCCATGAGAATGGATGTTCGATTTTGGTGTCAAGCGCACCACGCCGGGCCGATGCGACCGAGAGTAGCCGCTTATAGCAGTTGGCGTCGAACAAGTCAACCGAACGTGACGCGCCTCATACCGTCACGTGCTGCCGTCGGCGTCGGTGCGGCCGGCGCCGTCCCCGCCCCTCACGGCGCTGCGGATCCGCGACACCACCGGCCGGCCACGGCGCCATCGGTGGCCGCCGTGCACCCTCGGGTCGTCCGTCACGTCGTAGCGCTTCACATAGGCGCCCAGGAACGCCTGGAGCGTCGCGACCGCCGGAATCGCGATCAGGGCCCCGACGGCGCCCATCAGCGCGGTGCCCGCGACCACCGAGCCGAAAGCGACGGCGGGATGGATGTCGACCGTCTTGGACGTGAGCTTCGGCTGCAGCACGTAGTTCTCGAACTGCTGGTACACCACGACGAAGCCGAGAACCCACAGCGCGTACCAGGGGTTGACGGTGAAGGCGATCAGCATGGGCAGCGCGCCCGCCAGATACGTGCCGATCGTGGGAATGAACTGCGAGACGAGGCCGACCCAGACCGCCAGCGCAGGCGCGTAGGGCACTCCGAGGGCCACCAGCAGGATGTAGTGCGCCACTCCGGAGATCAGCGCCATCAGCCCGCGCGAGTAGATGTAGCCGCCGGTCTTGTCGACCGCGATCTCCCAGGCACGCAGCACCTCGGCCTGCCGGGCGGGCGGCAGCACGGAGCACAGCGCGCGCCGCAGCCGGGGCCCGTCGGCGGCGAAGTAGAACGAGAACAGGAAGATCATCAGCAGCCGGAACAGCCCGCCGAGCACGGTGGTGGAGACGTCGAGCACACCGGTCGCGCTGTTCTGCACGTACTTCTGGAGCCAGTCGGAATGCAGGAGGCTGTCCTGGACCTCGACCCGGGAGAGCTCCGTGTGGAAGGTCTGGTTGACCCAGTTGATCACCGAGTCGAGGTACTTGGGGAACTCCTCGACCATGTCGACGATCTGGCCGGCGAGCATCGAGCCGAGCAGGAGGACGAAGCCGATCCCGGCGATCAGCACGGCGAGGAAGACCAGGAAGGTGGCGAGGCCCCGGCGCATCCCGTGTGCGGACATGCGGCTGACGGCCGGCTCGATGGCCAGCGCCAGGAAGAAGGCGATCAGGATGTTGGTCAGCAGCCCGATGAGCTGGTAGAAGGCCCAGCTGCCCAGCTGGAAGCACCCGTAGAGCGCCAGTGCCATGACCATCGCGCGCGGCAGCCAGGCGGGCATACGGATGGGACCGGTGCCGGGCGGCGGACTCGGTGGTGCGGCCGGCGGAAGAGGCGGCAAGGCGGGCGGCTGGGTCTGGGCGGTCTCGTCTGTCGGTGCCACGGGACAAGTCTCGCTCACCGCGCCGACAGCCGGCCGCCCGGCCCGGCAGGGCCCGGAGCGGGTGACGACGGCCGGGCTGCCGGGGGCGGACGGACCGCGTCGCTCAGCGCTTGTCCGGAGGCACCCCGACCGCGGAGCAGACCCCGCGCCAGACGTCCTTGGCCTCCCAGCCCGCGGCCAGGGCCTCGTGCACCGTCCGGCCGCCGAGCTCCGCCATGACGTGATCGCGTGCGAAGGAATCGGCGTACGTCTCGCCGAAGTGGTCCGCCATCCGTTCCCAGAAAATCGTCAACCGCATGCCCCCAGTATCCCGCTCCTGAGAGTGCAGCCCGGCCGGGAGCACCCTGCCGGTGGCACTTTCCCCTCTACGGTCGGTCCATGGCTGGAACCGGAGCACATACCCTCGCCCGCGCCGAGCAGTTCATCTGGCTCACCGCACGCGTCCTCGAACAGCGGCGGTTCGCCCATCTCTTCCTGGAGGGGGGCGCGGACATCGTCGAGACCGCCCTCGCCGCCTATCGGAACGAGGACGGCGGCTACGGTCACGCACTCGAACCCGATCTCCGCGGGCCGGTGAGTCAACCGCTGCACACCGCTCACGCACTGAGCGTCCTCGACTCGATCGGTCGCTGCGACGGTCTGCGCGTGGAACGGATCTGCCGCTATCTCACGGACGTGTCGACCAAGGAGGGCGCCCTTCCGGCACTCCACCCCTCCCAGCGCGGCTATCCCGCGGCGCCCTTCATCCCCGTCGTCGACGATCCGCCCGCCGAGCTGCTGACGACGGGCCCCGTGGTCGGCCTGCTGCACCGCAACCAGGTCTGGCACGCCTGGCTGTTCCGGGCCACCGACTTCTGCTGGGCCGCCGTCGACGCACTGGAGCAGTCCCATCCGTACGAGATCGAGGCGGCCGTCGCCTTCCTGGACGGTGTCCCCGACCGCGCGCGTGCGGAATCGGCCGCCGACCGGCTGGGGCAGCTGGTGCGCGAACAGCGGCTGGTGGTGCTCGATCCCCCGCGCCGCGCGGAGTACCCGGTGGCTCCCGGTTACGCCCCCGGGGAGCACCACTTCCCGTACGACTACGCCCGCACACCCGGGTCGCTCGCCCGCCGCTGGTTCAGCGACGGCGAACTGGACAGGGCCCTGGACCACCTGGCGGCCGAACAGGAGGAGGACGGCGGCTGGCCGGTCAACTGGCGCCGGTGGGCACCCGGGACGGCCCTGGAGGGCCGTCCCATCGTGACGCTCAAGGCGCTCCAGACGCTCCGGGCGTACGGCCGTGGTCCGCTCTGATCCGTCCCGCCTCAGAACAGGGCGCGCGCGACGGCGGTGACCGCGACGGCGACGCCGACGACGACGAGGAAGGGAGCCCGCAGGACGAGGGCGAGTGCCGCAGCGGCGAGCCCCGCCGCCCTGGCGTCCAGGACCAGCTGCTGCCCGTCGGCGAAGGTCTGCTGTGCGGTGAGGGCGGCGAGCAGCGCCACCGGCATCAGCGCCGCCAGCCGTTGCACGAGGGGGCGTTCCAAGACGCCGGCGGGGACCAGGAGCCCCAGGAGCTTCGCGAGGTAGCAGCCGACGGCGGTGAGCCCGATGGCGATCCAGATGTTCATCGGCCCTCCCCGGGCTTCGTGCCTTCGGTGGTGGTGTCGTCCGTGGTGGTCCCGCCCCGGCCCTTCAGGAAGAGGACGAGCGGAGCTGCCAGCGCGGACACGAGGACGGGTGCGCCCGCCGGTAGCAGCGGCAGGAGGCCCAGCGCCAGCAGGATGGCGAGGCCCGCTGTGACGCGCTCCGTGGTGCTCTTCAGCATCGGTGCGAGCAGGGCGAGGAACACGGCCGGGCCGGCCGCGTCCAGTCCCCAGGCGTCGGTGTCGCCGAGCGCCTTCGCCCCGAGGGCGCCCACCAGCGTGGTCAGGTTCCACAGGGCGTAGAGGGTGAGCCCGGTGACGGTGAAGCCGATACGGGCGGCACGCCTGGTGGGCTGGGGCAGGGTGACGGCGGTCGTCTCGTCGATGACCCATTGGGCGGCGAGGGGGCGCAGGAAACGGGGCAGGGCGAGGAGCTGCGAGAGCCGCAGTCCGTAGAAGGCGTTGCGGATCCCCAGGAAGAACGCTCCGGCCGCGGCGGTGTAGGGGTTGCCGCCGGCCGCGAGAGCACCCACGAGGGCGAACTGGCTGGCGCCGGTGAAGACGAAAAGGCTCAGCGCGCAGGTCTGGAGGAGGCTGAGCCCGGAGCCTGCCGAGGTCACGCCGAAGGCGAATCCGGAGAGGCCCACGGCTATGCCCACGCCGAGCGCGTCCCGGACCACGGCACTGTCCGGCTTCTCCGTGCCGCTGCCCCGCGCAGTGGGGTCATCGGTGCTTTGAGGGGGTGCTGTCTGTTCTGCCACGTCCGGAACGCTACGGGGAGATGTCTCTGCCGGTCTTGTACGTTCTTGCACGCTCGCGCTGGTAGGCGCCCGGAGGCACCCCGACGATCCGGGTGAAGTGACGGTTGAGATGGGGCTGGTCGGTGAAGCCGACGGCGGCCGCGGCCTCGGCGGGCGCGGTCCCCGCGTCGAGCATGCGCCGCGCACGGCGCACCCGGGCGTCCGTGAGCCAGGTGTGCGGAGGCATTCCGTACTGCTTCTTGAAGGCCCGCAGCAGTGCGAACGGGCTGGTGCCCAGCTCGGCGGCGAGCGCCTCCAGGGTGGGCGGGCTCACCATCCGCTCCTCCAGCGCGTTCCTCGCCCGGGCCGCGTCACGGGCGCCGGCGAACGCCGAGGCCCTGGCGGGCAGCACACTGCCGTGGCGGTCGAGCAGCCGGGCGACCAGGACCCGCAGGACGCTGTCGGCCGCCAGGGCGTTGCCCTCCTCGGCCGCCCGGTGGACCTCGGTGATCAGCCGGGCGGCGTACGGGTCCCTGACGCCGCTCTCCGCGAAGCCGACCGTGCCGCGCAGGCTCGTCACGTCGGCCGCGATGTCGTTGACCACCTGGGCGGACGGGTAGAGCGTGGCGTACACCCAGCCCTCGGGCACCCCGGCGCGGGCGGTGTGCGGCACCTCCGGGTTGATCATGACCACGGTCCCGGGTCCGGCGTGCACGGTGCCGCCGGGGAGGCCGACGTCCTCGACCCCGCTGGTGATCGTGCCGAAGACGTAGCCCTCGTGGCTGTGGCGCGGGAAGGTGTGGCGGACGTACCGGGCGCGCAGAAGATCGAGGTCGGGCAGCTCCGCGTACTGCCAGTACCTCGCCCATTCCCGTGTCGTGTCCACCTCCGCCATGCTCGTATTCTCGCAGGTCCGGGCAGGTGGCCGAAGTCCGCGGAGGCGGGCGGCGGGCACGTCCACCGGCCGTTGTCAGTGGCGGGGTGCACGATGGGGGTCATGGCCGGTTCCGCACTCGATTCGTTCTCGCCCGCGACCCGCAGCTGGTTCGCGGCGGCCTTCGACGCGCCCACTGCGGCGCAGGAGGGGGCCTGGCGGGCCATCGGCGAGGGCTCCGACGTGCTGGTCGTCGCGCCGACCGGATCGGGCAAGACGCTCGCGGCCTTTCTCGCCTCGCTGGACCGGCTGGCGGCCGTCCCGCCACCCGCCGAGGCGAAGAAGCGCTGCCGTGTGCTCTACGTGTCACCGATGAAGGCGCTCGCCGTGGACGTGGAGCGGAATCTGCGGTCACCTCTGACCGGGATCCGTCAGGAGTCGGTGCGGCTGGGTCTGCCCGAGCCGGAGGTCCGGGTGGGGATCCGCTCCGGCGACACCCCTCCGGCCGAGCGCCGCTCGATGGCGACGAAGCCCCCGGACATCCTGATCACCACCCCGGAATCCCTGTTCCTCATGCTCACCTCCTCCACCCGGGACGCGCTCGCCGGGGTCGAGACGGTGATCGTCGACGAGGTGCACGCGGTCGCCGGCACCAAGCGCGGCGCGCACCTCGCGGTGTCCCTGGAGCGGCTGGACGAGCTGCTGCCGCGCCCCGCTCGGCGTATCGGGCTGTCGGCGACGGTCCGCCCGGTCGACGAGGTCGCGCGGTTCCTGTCGCCCCAGCGGAGGGTGGAGATCGTCCAGCCCCCGTCCGCCAAGGAGTTCGACCTCTCCGTGGTGGTCCCGGTGGAGGACCTCGGCGAGCTGGGCGGTTCCCCCGCCACCGGCGACGAGGGCGGCCAGGCGGAGAAGCCGTCGATCTGGCCCCATGTCGAGGAGCGGATCGCCGATCTCGTGCAGTCCCACCGCTCCACGATCGTCTTCGCCAATTCCCGGCGGCTGGCGGAGCGCCTGTGCAACCGGCTGAACGAGATCGCCTACGAGCGGGCGACGGGCACCGCGTTCGAGGAGGAGCCGGGATCGGGCGGCCCCCTGCCCGAGGCCCACTCCCCCGCCGAGATCATGGCCCAGTCCGGGGCCGCGAAAGGGGCGCCGCCCGTCCTCGCCCGTGCGCACCACGGCTCGGTGTCCAAGGAACAGCGCTCCCAGGTCGAGGAGGACCTCAAGGCGGGACGGCTGCCCGCCGTGGTCGCCACCTCCAGTCTGGAGCTCGGGATCGACATGGGGGCGGTCGACCTGGTGATCCAGGTCGAGTCGCCGCCGTCCGTGGCCTCGGGGCTGCAGCGGGTGGGACGCGCCGGGCACCAGGTCGGCGCCGTATCGACCGGGGTGGTCTTCCCCAAGTACCGCGGTGATCTGGTGCAGGCGGCCGTCGTGACCGAGCGGATGCGCGAGGGAGCCATCGAGGCTCTGCGGATCCCGTCCAACCCCCTGGACGTGCTCGCCCAGCAGATCGTCGCCACGGTCGCGCTCGACAGCTGGCAGGCCGACGACCTGCTGGCCCTCGCCCGCCGGGCGGCCCCCTTCGCCTCGCTGCCCGAGTCGGCGTTCACCGCCGTGCTCGACATGCTCGCCGGGCGCTATCCGTCCGACGCCTTCGCCGAGCTGCGACCCCGTGTGGTGTGGGACCGCGTCACCGGTACGGTCACGGGCCGCCCCGGCGCCCAGCGGCTCGCCGTCACCTCGGGCGGCACCATTCCCGACCGCGGGCTCTTCGGCGTCTTCCTGGCGGGCGCGGACCCGAAGAAGGGCGGCGGGCGCGTCGGCGAGCTGGACGAGGAGATGGTCTACGAGTCGAGGGTCGGCGACGTCTTCACCCTGGGCACCACGTCCTGGCGGATCGAGGACATCACCAGGGACAGGGTCCTGGTCTCGCCCGCCCCCGGCGTCCCGGGCCGGCTGCCGTTCTGGAAGGGCGACCAACTGGGCCGCCCCCTGGAGCTGGGCCGCGCGCTGGGCGCGTTCCTCCGGGAGATCGGCGGGCTGTCCGCCGAGGACGCCAGACTCCGGCTGCTCGCCGCCGGGCTGGACGCCTGGGCCGCGGAGAACATCCTGTCGTACCTCGACGAGCAGCGCCGGGCCTGCGGTCACGTCCCCGACGACCGGACCGTCCTCGTCGAGAGGTTCCGGGACGAGCTGGGCGACTGGCGGATCGTGGTGCACTCGCCGTTCGGCGCCCAGGTGCACGCCCCGTGGGCACTCGCCCTGTCCGCCCGCCTCGGCGAGCGGTACGGCATGGACGCACAGGTCATGCACGCGGACGACGGCATCGTGCTGCGGCTGCCCGACGCCGATCTGATGGGGCTCGACCTCCTCGACTTCGATCCCGTGCAGGCGGACGCGGGCGGGAGCACGGGAGGCAGTCCGGGAAGCGGCGCCGGCGGCTCTGTCTTCCCGGCCGGCGGATTCGACAGTGACCAGCCCCCCGTCGGCGCCACCGACGTGGTGTTCGACAAGGGCGAGATCGGCCAGCTCGTCACCGAACAGGTCGGCGGATCAGCGCTGTTCGCCTCACGGTTCCGCGAATGCGCCGCGCGCGCCCTGCTGTTGCCCCGGCGCAGCCCCGGGAAGCGCACCCCCTTGTGGCAGCAGCGTCAGCGGGCGTCCCAGCTGCTCCAGGTCGCCTCCGAGTTCGGCTCGTTCCCGATCGTCCTCGAAGCGGTCCGCGAATGTCTTCAGGACGTCTTCGACGTCCCCGGGCTCACCGAGCTGATGGGCGATCTGGAGGCGCGCCGCATCCGCCTGGTCGAGGTGACGACGCCCGAGCCGTCCCCGTTCGCACGCTCCCTCCTCTTCGGCTACGTCGCACAGTTCCTGTACGAGGGCGACTCACCCCTCGCCGAGCGGCGGGCCGCGGCGCTCTCGCTCGACTCCCATCTGCTGGCCGAGCTGCTCGGCCAGGCGGAGCTGCGGGAGCTCCTGGACGCCGACGTCCTCGGCGAACTGGAGCGGGAGCTCCAGTGGCTGACCGACGACAGGAAGATCAAGGACGTCGAGGGGGTCGCCGATCTGCTGCGCGTGCTCGGCCCCCTCACCGACGCCGAGCTGGCGGAGCGCGGCGCGGAGTCCGGCTGGGGCCCGGAGCTGGAGACCTCGCGGCGTGCCATCCAGGTCCGCATCGGAGGGGCGGCTCACTGGGCGGCCGTCGAGGACGCGGGCCGGCTGCGCGACGCGCTGGGCACCGCGCTGCCGGTGGGAGTCCCCGAAGCGTTCACCGAGCCCGTCAAGGACCCGCTCGGCGACCTGCTCGCCCGGTTCGCCCGTACGCACGGCCCGTTCACCACCACACAGGCGGCGAGCCGTTTCGGCCTCGGCACCGCGGTCACGGACGGCGCACTGCAGCGGCTCGCCGCGTCGGGCCGTGTCGTCCAGGGCGAGTTCCATCCCGCGGGCATCGGACAGGAGTGGTGCGACGCCACCGTCCTGCGCCGGCTGCGCCGCCGCTCGCTCGCCGCGCTCCGCCAGGAGCTGGAGCCTGTCCCGCCCGCGGCGCTGGCCGGCTTCCTCCCGCAGTGGCAGCACCTGGGCGACAACAGCCTCCGGGGCATCGACGGACTGGCCCGCGCCATCGAGCAGTTGCAGGGCGCCCCGGTCCCCGCGTCCGCCCTGGAGAAGCTGATCCTGCCGAGCCGTGTCGCGGGATACACCCCGGCGATGCTCGACGAGCTCACCACCACCGGCGAGGTCGTCTGGGCCGGAGCGGGCGCCCTTCCCGGGAAGGACGGCTGGCTCTCCGTCTATCTGGCCGACAGTGCGCCGCTGCTGCTCCCTCCGCCGCTCCCGCTGGAGGAGACGGCGTTGCACGAGTCGGTGCTCACCGTGCTCTCCGGCGGGTACGGGATGTTCTTCCGGCAGATCGCCGATCAGGTCCGGGCCACCACCCACCCCGACTGCACCGATCCCCAGCTGGCCGACGCGCTCTGGGACCTGGTCTGGTCCGGCCGTCTCACCAACGACACCCTCGCCCCCCTGCGTTCGCTCCTCGGTTCGGGGCGGACGGCCGGCTCCACGGCACACCGCGCGAGACGCAATGTGCCGCGCGGTCGTTACGGCACGCTCACCGCGTCCGCCCGTCCCACGTCCCGCACGGGCCCGCCGACCGTGTCGGGACGCTGGTCGCTGCTGCCCCCGGCCGAGCCCGAACCGACCCATCGCGCACATGCCCTGGCCCGTACGCTGCTCGACCGCCACGGTGTGGTGACCCGCGGCGCGGTGCAGGCCGAGGGAGTCGAGGGCGGTTTCTCGGCGGTCTACCGCATCCTCGCCGCGTTCGAGGACAGCGGGCAGGCCCGCCGTGGTTACGTCGTCGAGGGGCTGGGGGCGGCCCAGTTCGCCATGGACGGTGCCGTGGACCGGCTCAGGGCGGCCTCCACCGCACGCGACCGTGCGGATCCCGGCTCGGCGCCCCGCGCCCTGGTCCTCGCGGCCGCCGACCCCGCCAACGCGTACGGCGCCGCCCTGCCCTGGCCCGAGTCGCCGGACGGCGCGGGCCACAAGCCGGGCCGCAAGGCGGGGGCGTTGGTGGTCCTGGTGGACGGTGAGCTCACCCTCTACATGGAGCGCGGCGGCAAGTCCCTTCTCGCGTGGCCGACCGATCCCGCCGACCCGGCGCTGCGCGCCGCGGCGGAGGCACTGGCTTCGGCGGCCCGTGCGGGGACGCTCGGCACGGTCACGGTGGAGCGCACCAACGGCGTCTCCTCCCTCACCTCACCGCTGGGCCGCACCCTGGAGGCCGCCGGCTTCCTCGCCACACCACGGGGTCTGCGCCTGCGCGCCTGAGAGACGGCTTCGGAACCGCCTGGGAGACAACTGCGCGCCTGAGGGACATCTTCGGCGCGGTCGGGGAACCACGGACGGCCGGGGCCGCGCATCATGGATGCATGCCCGAAGGTGACACCGTCCTGCAAACCGCCCGTCGTCTCGACGAGGCGCTCGCCGGCCAGGTGCTGACGGTCTCCGACCTGCGGGTCCCCCGCTACGCGACAGCCGACCTGACCGGCCGGACCGTGCTGGGCATCACGGCACGCGGCAAGCATCTGCTCGCCCGCTTCCAGGGCGGCCTCACCCTGCACAGCCATCTGCGCATGGAGGGCGCCTGGCGTGTGTACGACCCGGGTGAGCGCTGGAGAGGCGGGCCGGCCCACCAGATCCGCGCCGTGCTCGCCACGGCGGAGCACACCGCCGTCGGCTACCGGCTGCCCGTCCTGGAGCTGCTGCGCACCGAGGACGAAGAGCAGGTCGTGGGCCATCTCGGCCCCGATCTCCTGGGCCCTGACTGGGATCCGGACACCGCTCTGCGCAATCTGCTCGCCGATCCCGGACGCCGGCTCGGCGACGCACTGCTGGACCAGCGCAATCTGGCCGGTATCGGCAACGTCTACATGTGCGAGCTCTGCTTCATGGCCCGCGCCACACCGTGGCTCCCGGTGGGCGAGCTGCCCCCGGCCGTCGCACCCCGCCTCGTCAGTACGGCCAGACAGCTCCTGGAGGCGAACCGCGACCGACCGATGCGGACCACGACCGGAGCGACCGCGGCCATGTCCCGCAGCCGCACACGGGAGCGTCTCTTCGTCTACGGTCGGGCCGGCCGCCCCTGCCTGCGGTGCCGCACGCCCATCCGCGTGGCGGACCGCGACGACCGCCCCACCTACTGGTGTCCGCACTGCCAGGCCGGCCCCACCAGCTGAATCCGGGCCCATCAGGACCCCGGGCACCCTCTCCGGCATACGCCGAGGGGCTAGGAGGATATGTCCGTCCGGTCCACCGGGTCCGTCACGGCCTCATCGGCGCCCTGCTCCGGCCGCACCGCGGACGCCACATGGACGGGCAGCAGACTCAGTCCCCACCCGCCGGCCGCCACCGCGCCCTCGACCAGTCCGGCATGCTCCGGCTCCAGAGCCAGCCGCAGCACGGCCCACCACCACATCCCGCCGAGGACGAGCGCCGGCACCCATCGCCGCACCATGGCTGCCTCCTCCGGCCGACGCTAGTACGGCACGATCTCCTGACGGGAGGGCGCATCGGTGCACTACCGGCGTGCACGGTGCGAGCGGAACGGCAGCGCGCGCCCTCTCCTGGGACCGATGTGGGGAGATGTACGTCCCGGCCCTCCCCCGCAGTTTCCCCCGGCCCGCCGCCGACTGCATCCCGCGGCCAGGGACGTACCGCCACCCCCGGCAAGCACCGGCCGCCGGACACCCCGGACGCCGGAAAGGCACCGAGGCCACGCCCGGAGGCCCCGCACAACCGCCACTCCCCAGCCACACCCCGGCCCCGCGCCCCGCGTCCCCGCGCCCCCGGCACAACCTGCCCCCAGACATGCCGGTGCCCCCGGGACCGGAATCCGCGGGGGCACACCGCTGGTGGAAGGACCTACGCCTACTTGTCGTCGTCGGTGAGGGAGTCCTTCACACCCTTGGCACGGTCGCCGGTGGCACCCAGGGCGCCCTCCGCCTTGGCCTTGGCCTGGTCGGACTTGCCTTCGGCCTCCTTGCGACGGTCTCCGGTGACCTTGCCGGTCGCTTCCTTGGCCTTGCCCTTGAGCTTGTCCATGGCGTTCTTGTTGTCCGTCACGACGGTTCCTTCCTGGGGTGCGCGGGGGTGCGGGAGAGTGCGCGTTCAGGCGCTTTCGGCCTGGAACATCCACGCGTGCTTCTCGAGGTCCGCAGTGAGCGTGATCAGGATGTCCTGGCTGATGGGGTCCGGCTCGTCGGTCGCCTCGATCCGCTCCCGCATGCGGTCGATGACCACACGGAGCGCGTCGACGAGGACACGTACCGCGTCGACATCCTTGATCCAGCCGTCCGGTACGACGTCGATCGCCGTGGTCTTCGCGAGCGTCCGGGACCGGCCGTCGGGGTTGATGCCGACCGCGGAAGCCCTCTCCGCGACGGTGTCCGAGTGCTGCCGCGCCGTGTCCACGACCTCGTCGAGCTGAAGGTGCACGGAGCGGAAGCGCGGGCCGACCACATTCCAGTGGACCTGCTTGGCCACCAGGGAGAGATCGACCAGATCGACCAGCGCACCTTGCAGCGCGTCCCCCACGACCTTGCGGTCGGCGTCGGACAGGGCGCTCTTCACGACAGACATGCACTTCTCCGTTCAGGTAGCTCTTCGACTTACCATCTGTCCACAATGTCACATATGAGGCGAACCGGGCATCCGGGTGGTTGTCCCGAACCGTCGCCCTCCGGCCTCACTTCGCGCCTGCCCCGCGAAAGGCCCCGCACACACCGGGCACACAAAAGCCCCGGCCGGCCCGTGAGGGCCGACCGGGGCTTCGTCAAGCACGAACCGTGCGGTCAGGCGGCGACGACGTCCACCGCTTCCGCGGGCGCCTTGATGGTCACCCGTCCCGTCGGTACGCCGGCAACCGACGCAACAGAGACGGAATTGAGCATCGGGCGTACCGGTACAGGCACCGCATCACTGGCTGCTGCCGACTCGGCCAGCTCGGCCAGGGACAGTTCATCGCTCACTTCACGCATGAGCTCGGACATCCGTACGTCCAACGCGTCGCAAATGGCGGAGAGCAGTTCGGAGGATGCCTCCTTCTGCCCCCGCTCCACCTCGGAGAGATAGCCGAGCGAGACTCGGGCGGACGAGGAGACTTCGCGCAGAGTACGGCCTTGGCGCTGGCGCTGCCGACGCAGCACGTCACCAAGCAGGCGACGGAGCAGAATCATCGGTGGCTCCCTCCTCGGACCGCGTAGCCGCATCCTTCACGCCCCACCGTACCGCCTTGCGCTGCGGCCGTGCGGGGAGCGATGTCGTGTTCACTCAGGGCTGCAAACATCAATTCCCCCCGATCTGTTCCGTATCCTGTGCCCTCGCGTTTTCGCCGAGTTCGCCGGAGAGCAGTTCGAGCAGGCTCCGCACACTCTCCTTACGGATGTCCGCCCTCCCGCCGTTCAACCTCAGCTCGGCGACTTTCTGTATGCCTCCCGGCCCGGAAACAGCTATGAAGACCGTTCCCACGGGCTTGCCGTCCTGCGGCTCGGGGCCGGCGACCCCGGTGGTCGAGACGCCCCAGTCGGCGCCGAGAACCCGGCGTACGCCGTCGGCCATCGACCGGGCGACATCCGGGTCCACCGCTCCGCGCTCGGCCAGGAGCGTGCCGTCGACGCCCAGCAGATCACGCTTCAGAGGCGTTGCGTACGCCGTGACGGACCCGCGGAAGCACCGCGAGGCCCCGGCGACGGAGGTGAGCTCCGCGGCCACCAGGCCGCCGGTGAGGGACTCGGCGACCCCGAGCGTCTCTCCGCGCCTCTGCAGCCGCCGCAGCACCTCGGCCGCCCCGGACGTCACCGCTCCGCCTCCGCGGGACCGCGGCTGCCCGCCACACGCTCTCCGACGGGCTCCCCCAGAGGCTCCGCCGCACCCTCGGCCGTACCAGCGGCCTCATCCGTGGCGGTGCGCGCCCCCGCGGCGCCGTCCACGTCGGCTGCCGCCGTGACCGCCTCCATGGCGGCAGCGGCCCGCTCGGCGGCGAGGCCGCGGCGGCGCAGCACGACGGCCTGGCGCACGTAGTCGAGGCCGGTGACGACCGTCAGGACGACGGCCGCCATCATCACCCAGAAGCGCAGGGTCGCCAGGGGCCCCGTCAGCGCCAGGACGTACATCCCCACGGCGATGCCCTGGGCGAGGGTCTTCACCTTCCCGCCGCGGCTGGCGGGGATCACCGAGTGCCGGATGACCCAGAAACGCATCAGCGTGATGCCGAGCTCGCGGAAGAGGATCACCCCGGTGATCCACCACGGCAGGTCCCCGAGCCAGGACAGACAGATCAGGGCCGCGCCCATGATCGCCTTGTCCGCGATGGGATCCGCGATCTTCCCGAAATCGGTGACCAGGTTGTACGCGCGTGCCAGATGGCCGTCGAAGACATCGGTGATCATCGCGATGGCGAAGGCCGCCCAGGCGAACGAGCGCCAGACCGGGTCGTAGCCGCCGTCGTGCAGGAGGAGCATGACGAAGCCCGGGACGAGCAGCAGCCTCACCATCGTGAGGATGTTCGCGATGTTCCACAGGCCGGCCTGGTTGACGGCCGCCGCGCCCAGCTTGCCGCCGCGGTGCGCCGGCGTCGAGCCGGAGCCGCCCGCCGCGGATGCCGGGACTCCCGTCATCTGGCTGCCTCCGCAAGCTCGTGGTGTTCGGCCACGAGGTCCACTCCCTCGGTGCCCACTGCCTTCGCTTCGACCATACGGCCCGGCGCGAGCCCTTCGCGTGCGGTGAAGACGACCTGGCCGTCCGTTTCCGGCGCCTGGTGGGCGGCCCGGCCCACGGCCACGGGCCCGTCCTCCTCCGACTCCACGGACTCGACGAGCACCTGGAGGGTTTCGCCGACCCGCTCCTCGGCGCGCTGCGAGGTCAGCTCCTCGGCGAGCTGCGAGATGTGCGCGAGCCGCTCGGCGATCACGTCGGCGTCCAGCTTGTTCTCGTAGCCGACGGCCTCGGTGCCCTCCTCGTCGGAGTAGCCGAAGACCCCGATGGCGTCCAGGCGCGCTCCGCTGAGGAAGCGTTCCAGCTCGGCGAGGTCGGCCTCCGTCTCACCGGGGAATCCCACGATGAAGTTCGACCGGGCGCCGGCCTCGGGGGCCTTGGACCGAATGGTGTCCAGGAGTTCGAGGAAGCGGTCCGTGTCGCCGAACCGCCGCATCGCGCGCAGCACCCCGGGGGCTGAGTGCTGGAAGGAGAGGTCGAAGTAGGGGGCGACCTTGGGCGTCGAGGTGAGGACGTCGATCAGCCCCGGCCTCATCTCGGCCGGCTGCAGGTAGCTGACGCGGATCCGCTCGATCCCGTCGACGTCGGCGAGCTCGGGCAGCAGGGTCTCCAGGAGCCTGATGTCGCCGAGGTCCTTGCCGTACGAGGTGTTGTTCTCGGAGACGAGCATGACCTCTTTGACGCCTTGCTCGGCGAGCCAGCGGGTCTCGCCGAGGACGTCGGAGGGACGCCGCGAGATGAACGAGCCGCGGAAGGACGGGATGGCGCAGAAGGAGCAGCGCCGGTCACAGCCGGAGGCGAGCTTCACCGAGGCGACCGGGCTGGTCCCCAGCCTCCGGCGCAGCGGTGCCCGCGGCCCCGAGACGGGCGCGACGCCCTCCGGAAGGTCGGCGGGGGCCGGTGCGATCTCCTGGGAGTGCCCCGGCAGCGCGACGGCGGCGTCCTGCCGCTCGGCCGGGCTGATCGGCAGCAGCTTGCGCCGGTCGCGCGGGGTGTGGGAGGCGTGGATGCCTCCGTTGAGGATGGTCTGCAGACGGTCGGAGATGTCGGCGTAGTCGTCGAATCCGAGGACGCCGTCGGCTTCCGGCAGGGCCTCGGCCAGGTCCTTGCCGTAGCGCTCGGCCATGCAGCCGACGGCCACGACGGCCTGGGTTCTGCCGTGATCCTTGAGATCGTTGGCTTCGAGCAGGGCGTCGACGGAGTCCTTCTTCGCGGCCTCCACGAACCCACAGGTGTTGACGACGGCGACATCCGCGTCCGTGGCGTTCTCGACGAGCTCCCAGCCGTCCGCTGCCAAGCGGCCTGCGAGCTCCTCCGAGTCCACCTCGTTACGGGCGCAGCCAAGAGTGACAAGGGCGACGGTACGGCGTTCGGGCATGGGCTCAAGACTACTTTGTCCCGGCACTCCCCCTGCCGTGCAGGGTTCACTGCTACGGGGAGTGACCGAACAGTCGGTGAAGCGGTGGGAAAGCGGGACGGTGGGCACCCGGCGTCTGCCGGGTGCCCACCGTCGGAAAAGCTCAGGTGGAGAGGTCAGCCGACCTCGGGGTCACCCTTGGTGTACGAGAGCCGCTCGACCTGACCGGATTCGAACTGGTCGTCGACCTTCTTGCCGTTGACGAAGAGATCGATCGCTCCGGCGTCCCCGAGGACGAGGTCGATCCTCTCCTTGTCCTGGAAGGTCTTGGAATCGCCCTTGGCCAGCAGACCGTCGAAGAGCAGCCGCCCGTTGTGGTCCTTGGCGGAGATCCAGCTCTTGCCCTCGGCGGCGCTCAGCCTGACGGTCACCTTGTCCCGCGGAGCCGCGGCGATGGCGCTTTCGGAGGGTACGGGCTTGGGGTCGGCGGGCTTGGTCGTGGTGGGCTTGGGAGTCGTCTTGTCGGGAGTCGAGCCTTCCGCGACCTGTGCCGAGCCCGAGCCCTCGTCGTCACCGCTGAAGAGCGTGAAGCCGACGAAGCCGACCACGGCGACGATCGCGGCGACCATGGCCGCGGTCCAGTTGGGCCGACGGGGTTCGGAGCGGATCCGCTCCGCCTCGAACAGCGGCGCCGCGGGTGTGGGCGCGGGACGGCCGCCGTGCTCGGCGTCGAACTCCTCGATCAGTGGATCGGGGTCGAGCCGGACGGCCCGGGCGAGCATACGGATATGGCCGCGGGCGTAGACGTCGCCGCCGCAGCGGGAGAAGTCGTCCTCCTCGATCGCGTGCACGATGGGGATGCGCACCCGGGTGGAGCTGCTGACTTCCTCGACCGTCAGACCTGCGGCGATACGAGCCTGCTGAAGCGCGCGACCGATCGAAGGCCGGTCGTCTTCGGGGGAGTTGCCGATGGACACGGGGGCGCCTTTCGAGCGTGAGCCACCTGCTGGATGTTCAGTCTAGGGGTGGTACGAAAGGGTGGGGCAACCGGGAGCGACGACTTTGTACGCCATCGGGTTCGCCGGGCAGCCCCTCGGGCAGGACGGAGGACGGAGCACCGGACGGATCATCCCGCTGCTCCTCCTTTCAACTTGACGTACGGCCGGGCGAAACGGTTGCCCGCAAAACTCTTACGAAGCGGTTTCCCCGCGAATGACGGCCAACACACCGTCGAGCTCGTCCGGTTTCACCATGACATCGCGCGCCTTGGAACCCTCGCTGGGACCCACGATGTTGCGCGACTCCATCAGGTCCATCAGCCGACCGGCCTTCGCGAAGCCGACCCGCAGCTTCCGCTGGAGCATCGATGTCGACCCGAACTGGGTCGACACGACCAGCTCGGCCGCCTGGCAGAGCAGATCGAGGTCGTCGCCGATGTCCTCGTCGATCTCCTTCTTCTGCTTGGTGCCGACCACGACGTCCTCGCGGAAGACCGGCGCCATCTGATCCTTGCAGTGCTGGACGACGGCCGCGACCTCGGCCTCGGTGACGAAGGCGCCCTGCATACGGGTCGGCTTGTTCGCCCCCATCGGCAGGAACAAGCCGTCGCCCTTCCCGATGAGCTTCTCGGCACCGGGCTGGTCGAGGATGACCCGGCTGTCGGCGAGCGACGAGGTGGCGAAGGCGAGCCGGGAGGGCACGTTCGCCTTGATCAGACCGGTCACGACGTCGACGGAGGGCCGCTGTGTGGCGAGCACCAGATGGATGCCGGCCGCACGCGCCAGCTGGGTGATGCGGACGATGGAGTCCTCGACGTCACGCGGGGCCACCATCATGAGGTCCGCCAGCTCGTCGACGATGACCAGGAGGTACGGGTAGGGCGAGAGCTCGCGCTCGCTCCCCTCGGGCGTCTTGGCCTTGCCCGTGCGCACCGCGTGGTTGAAGTCGTCGATGTGCCGGAAGCCGTAGGCCGCGAGGTCGTCGTAGCGGAGGTCCATCTCCCGTACGACCCACTGGAGGGCTTCGGCGGCCTTCTTCGGGTTGGTGATGATGGGCGTGATGAGGTGCGGGATGCCCTCGTAGGCGGTGAGCTCGACGCGCTTCGGGTCGACGAGCACCATCCGTACGTCCTCGGGGGTCGCCCGCACCATGACCGAGGTGATCAGACAGTTGATGCAGGACGACTTGCCGGAACCTGTCGCACCGGCGACCAGGACGTGCGGCATGTTCGCCAGGTTGGCCATCTCGTAGCCGCCCTCGACGTTCTTGCCGAGCGCGACGAGCATGGGGTGGTCGTCCTCGGCCGCGTCCGCCAGCCGCAGTACGTCGCCGAGGTTGACCATCTCCCGGTCGGAGTTGGGGATTTCGATGCCGACGGCGGACTTGCCCGGGATCGGGGAGATGATCCGGACGTCCGGACTGGCGACGGCGTAGGCGATGTTCTTGGTGAGGGCGGTGATCCGCTCGACCTTGACGGCCGGGCCGAGTTCCACCTCGTACCGGGTGACGGTCGGGCCGCGGGTGAAGCCGGTGACGGCGGCGTCGACCTTGAACTCCGTGAAGACGGTGGTCAGTGAGGCGACGACCGCGTCGTTGGCGGCGCTGCGCGTCTTGCCGGGGCCGCCGCGCTCCAGCAGGTCGAGCGAGGGCAGCGAGTAGGTGATGTCGCCGGAGAGCTGGAGCTGCTCGGCCCGGGCGGGCAGGGCCCCGGACCGCTCGGGGACGGGCTTCGTCAGATCGGGCACGCCGTCGCCGGAGGACGTGGTGCTCTTCTCCCCGCGCCTTTCGCCGGCCGGGGCCTTCTCCGCCGACCGTGCGCCGGGGACAGGGGTCCCGGTGGACTCACGGTCCCGGTCCGTGGAGACGCCCTGGGTGAGATCGGCGACGACCGGGGACGGCGGCATGCCGTTGAGGACCGCCCCGTCGAGGGCGGCAGCCGCCGCGGCCGCGACGTCCACCGCGTCCATGGTGCGGTTCATCGCGGGCTGGGCGGACGGCTTGCGGGAGCGGCGCCGCTTGGCCAGCGCCTCGCCCTCGGCCTGGTCCGGGTCGTACCCGCCGTCCGTCTCCGAGCGGCGCGCCGAGGACCGCCGCGTGCGCTCGGGCAGCGCCTCGCGCCACTGTTCGTCGTACCGCTCGTCGTCGCTCCCGTCCTCCTCGCCCGGTACGTACACCGGGTCGACGATGCCGAGCCTGACGCCGAGCTGGCGCAGCCGCCGCGGAATGGCGTTGACGGGGGTGGCGGTGACGACCAGCAGCCCGAAGACGGTCAGCAGCAGGAGGAGCGGGACCGCGAGGACCTCGCCCATCGTGAAGACGAGGGGCTTGGACGCGGCCCAGCCGATCAGGCCGCCCGCGTCCTGCATGGCGCCGGTGCCGTCCTCGCGCCCGGGTGACCCGCAGGCGATATGGACCTGGCCGAGCACGCCGATGACGAGGGCGGAGAGCCCGATGACGATACGGCCGTTGGCCTCGGGCTTCTCCGGATAGAGGATCAGCCGCACCGCGACGGCGCCCAGCAGTATCGGCACCAGCAGATCGAGCCGGCCGAACGCCCCGGTGACGAGCATCTCGACGAGGTCGCCGACTGGTCCCTGCAGATGCGACCAGGTGCCCGCCGCCACGACCAGCGCGAGTCCCAGGAGCAGCAGGGCCAGCCCGTCCTTGCGGTGTGCCGGGTCAAGTCCCTTCGCACCGCGCCCTATGGAGCGGAAGACCGCCCCGACGCCGTGCGCGGTACCCAGCCAGAGCGCGCGCACCAGCCGGTACACGCCCCCTGTGGGCGACGGCGCCGGCTTGGGCGCGGTCTTCTTCGCGGCCGCCTTCCTGGCTGGTGCCTTCTTGGCGGGCGCGGCTTTCTTCGCCACCGCCTTCTTCGCGGGGGCGGCTTTCTTCGCCGGTCCCTGGGTACGGCCGGCACGCTTCGCGGTGCCCGCCGTACCCAGGGAACCCTTGCCGGACGTACGTGAGGCCATGTGACTGAGGTTACCGGTGTCGACGCCGGTGGACACGTGTGCCTACGGCTTCACCCGTCCGTGTCGCCCGCACGGGGGCGCCGAACTGACGCCCCCTCAGCCGATACAGGTCAGCTCTGCGAGGGCAGAGGGGTCGCGGAGCCGCCCGCGCCGGGCTCCAGCGCGTCGAGCGCGCGGCGCAGTCCGGTGAGCTTGCGCTCCAGGTGAGCGGCGGTGGCCACTGCGGCCGCGTCCGCCGATTCGTCGTCCAGCTGCTTGGAGAGCGCCTCCGCCTGCTCCTCGACCGCGGCGAGCCGCGCCGAGAGCTCGGCGAGCAGACCGGCCGGCTCCTTCTCGTGGGAGCCCTGCGGGGCACCGCCTTCGAGCTGGAGCCGCAGCAGCGCCGCCTGTTCACGGAGCTGGCAGTTCTTCATGTACAGCTCGACGAAGACCGAGACCTTGGCGCGCAGCACCCAGGGGTCGAAGGGCTTCGAGATGTAGTCCACCGCTCCCGCCGCGTAACCGCGGAAGGTGTGATGCGGACCGTGGTTGATCGCAGTCAGGAAGATGATCGGGATGTCCCGGGTCCGCTCCCGCCGCTTGATGTGCGCGGCCGTCTCGAATCCGTCCATGCCGGGCATCTGTACGTCCAGCAGAATCACCGCGAAATCGTCCGTGAGCAGCGCTTTGAGCGCTTCCTCCCCTGACGATGCCCGCACCAGTGTCTGATCGAGCGCAGAGAGGATGGCCTCCAGCGCCAGCAGATTCTCCGGCCGGTCATCGACCAGGAGGATCTTGGCCTTCTGCACCATGGCCCGTCCTCCTCGCCCCGGAATCGCACCGGGTGCCGCCCCAGGGGACGACTCCCTTACGCCGTCCGTCCTTGTGCCGGTCATGGTAGCTGCACCCCGCCCGTCACCACACCCTGTCACCGCGATGTCACTGTGCACATAACGAAAACGCGGTCGAAGACCAGAAGGTTCCCCGGAATCCGCTCACTCACACCCTTCCACGCACAGTCGGTCCGCGGATTTCTGCGTGCCGCTCCCCCGCCGGTCACTCTCCGCGCATCCACTTCTCCATCACCGACAGCAGATGATCGGAATCGACCGGCTTCGTCACGTAGTCGGAGGCCCCGCAGTCGATCGCCTTCTCGCGGTCACCCTTCATGGCCTTCGCGGTCAGCGCGACGATCGGCAGCCCCGCGAACTGGGGCATCCGGCGGATCGCCGTCGTGGTCGCGTAACCGTCCATCTCGGGCATCATGATGTCCATCAGAACGATCGTCACATCATCGTGCTGTTCGAGGACTTCGATCCCCTCGCGCCCGTTCTCCGCGTACAGCACCGAGAGTCCGTGCTGCTCCAGCACGCTGGTGAGGGCGAAGACGTTACGGATGTCGTCGTCGACGATCAGCACCTTCTCGCCGTGGAAGCGGAACGTCCTGCGGGGCTGCTGCTCCTCCTGTGCGGTCTGCACCCACTCCTCGGGGGCCGCGCTCTCCTCCTCGGACCTGCCGTTCGCCAGGGCGGGCCGCTGTGCCGCTCCTCCCAGGGCCTTGCGGCGGCGCCGGAACACCCCTGCGGAGTTGGCCGGGTCACCCAGGGGCTGCTCGGTCCCGTTGCTCTGCGACGCCTCCAGGTGCAGGGCGCCCTCGGCGGAACCCGCGTGTGTCTCGATGGGACCGGGCCCCATCTGCGGGTAGCCCTGCGGAGGGAGCTCGCTCGGGTGCAGGGGCAGGTACAGCGTGAAGGTCGAGCCACGTCCCGGCTCGCTCGCCGCGTGGATCTCACCGCCCAGCAGACGGGCGATCTCCCGGCTGATGGAGAGGCCGAGGCCCGTTCCCCCGTACTTGCGGCTGGTCGTGCCGTCGGCCTGCTTGAACGCCTCGAAGATCACCAGCATCTTGCTGGACGCGATGCCGATGCCGGTGTCCGTGACCGAGAAGGCGATCAGGTCGCCGTCGGCGTCACGCAGCGAGCCGGCCTCCAGCAGGTGTTCCCTGATGGCGTTCGGCACATCGGCCCCGGCCGGCCGGATGACCAGCTCCACGGCGCCGCTGTCGGTGAACTTCACCGCGTTCGACAGGAGGTTGCGCAGGACCTGGAGCAGCCTCTGCTCGTCCGTGTGCAGCGTCGCGGGGAGCTCCGGGGACACCCGTACGGAGAAGTCGAGCCCCTTCTCCGCGGTGAGCGGCCGGAACGTGGCCTCCACGTAGTCGACCAGCTGCACGAGGGCGATCCGGGTCGGGCTGACGTCCATCTTGCCCGCCTCGACCTTGGACAGGTCGAGGATGTCGTTGATCAGCTGGAGCAGGTCGGAACCCGCCCCGTGGATCGTCTCGGCGAACTCCACCTGCTTCGGCGAGAGGTTGCCCTCGGCGTTGTCCGCGAGCAGCTTGGCCAGGATGAGCAGCGAGTTGAGCGGCGTACGCAGCTCGTGCGACATGTTGGCCAGGAACTCGGACTTGTAACGCATCGAGACGGCGAGCTGTTCGGCGCGCTCCTCCAGGACCTGCCGCGCCTCCTCGATCTCGGTGTTCTTCACCTCGATGTCGCGGTTCTGCTGGGCGAGCAGCTCCGCCTTCTCCTCCAGCTCGGCGTTGGAGGCCTGGAGCGCCTTCTGCCGGTTCTCGAGCTCCTGCGAACGGTCGCGCAGCTGCTCGGTGAGCTCCTGGGACTGTTCCAGGAGCTTCTCGGTCTTGGTGTTGACGCTGATCGTGTTGACGCTCGTGGCGATCATCTCGGCGAGCTGGTTGAGGAAGTCCCGCTGGATGTGCGTGAACGGCTGGAACGACGCCAGTTCGATGACCCCGAGCACCTGGCCCTCGAAGAGCACCGGAAGCACGATCACATGCGCGGGCGGCGCCTCGCCGAGCCCGGAGGAGATCTTGAGGTACCCCGGCGGCACGTTGTCCACCTGGATGGTCCGCTTCTCCTCGGCCGCCGTGCCGATGAGCGTCTCACCGGGCCGGAAGGACGTCGGCATGGAGCCCGCCGAGTAGCCGTAACTGCCGCGCATGCGCAGCTCGTACGAGCTCTCCCGGCCGCTGTCCGACCCGACCTCGTCACTGTCACCGGTGGTCATGGCCAGGAAGAACGCGCCGTGCTGGGCGGAGACGACCGGCGTCAGCTCGCTCATGATCAGCGAGGCGACGTCGTCCAGGTCGCGGCGGCCCTGCATCAGACCGGAGATCCGGGCGAGATTGCCCTTGAGCCAGTCCTGCTCCTTGTTGGCGAGCGTGGTGTCGCGCAGGTTGGCGATCATCGTGTTGATGTTGTCCTGCAGCACCTGGATCTCGCCGGCCGCGTCGACGTCGATCTTGAGGTTGAGGTCGCCTCGGGTCACCGCGGTGGCGACGGCCGCGATGGCGCGCACCTGACGGGTCAGGTTCCCCGCCATCTCGTTCACCGACTCGGTGAGGTCGCGCCACGTCCCGTCGACGTCCCGGACCCGGGCCTGGCCGCCCAGCTGCCCCTCGGTGCCCACCTCGCGGGCCACCCGGGTCACCTGCTCGGCGAACGAGGAGAGCTGGTCGACCATCGTGTTGATGGTGTTCTTCAGC
>NZ_JAERUC010000021.1 GCF_016745505.1 Streptomyces silvae
TCAGCTGCTCTAACCAACTGAGCTAACGGCGCCTGCTGACTCGAAAATAATACCTGGTCCTCAGGGGTGCTGATGACACCTGCCCGAGGCCGGGCCGCAGGACGTGCCTGACCGTGCGGACCCGCCCCTGACCTGCGGGCCCGCACCCGTATATGTATACCGAGGGAGGCCCGTGCGCCACCATTCGCGTGGCGCATCCCACAGGGGAGGAGCTACGAGGCGGGGCTCACAGGGCCAGCGACAGCAGGACCGGTGCCGCGCGCCGGTTCAGCGTGGCGGCCGCGGCCCGCAGCCGGTGCGCGTGCTCGATCGGCAGGGACAGGGCCAGGCACCCGGCCGACGAGCCCGCCGTCAGCGGAACGGCCGCGCACACCGTGCCCACGGCGTACTCCTGGAGGTCGAGCACCGGCACCGTCGCCGGCTGGCTGTCCAGCTTGGAGAAGAGCACCTTCTCGCTCGTGATCGTCCGCGACGTCAACCGGGCGATCCGGTGCCGGGCCAGATGATCGCGGCGGCCGTTCTGGTCCAGCTGCGTCAGCAGGCACTTGCCGATCGCGCTGGCGTGCGCCGCCGAGCGGAAGTCCACCCACTCGTTCACGGCGGGCGTGCGGGGTCCGTCGGCCATCTGTGTGACCCGGATCTCCCCGTCGACGTAACGGCTGACATAGACGGCCGCGCCGACGGAGTCCCGCAGCTGCACCAGCGTCTGCTGGAGCTTCGCCTCCAGGGCCCGCCTGCGGGCGACGCCGGAGCCGAGCTCCAGGAGCGAGGAACCGATGATGTACGCGCCGTCGGCGACCTGCTCGACGTACCCCTCGCGGCGCAGGGTCAGCAGCAGGGGTGTGAGGTGGCCGGCCGGGAGCCCCGTCTCGCGGGAGAGCCGCGCCTCGGTCACCCCGCTGCCGTGGGTGGACACGGATTCGAGCACCCGCAGGGCGTACTGCACCGAATGGAACGGTGCCTTCGGCTCGGGCTTCAACGCCACGGTTCCCCCCTATAGGGCCTCTGCCAGGTTGTGACCGCAAGCTCGCGACCCACGATAGTCGCCAGGAGGCCGATAGGGAGGGGCTGTAAGGGAGTTGATGGTGCACCCCGGCTCCGTCAGCTGGGGCGCACCCTCCTGGCATATGCCAACGTCATGACCACCGCGCCAAAGGCAAGGTCACAGCACCGCGTTGAGGAATTCGCGCGTGCGTTCGTGCTCGGGGTCGGTGAATATTTTTTCCGGTGAACCGGACTCCACGACCCGTCCCGCGTCGAACATCAGAACCTTTTCGGACACGTCCCGGGCGAAGTTCATCTCGTGGGTCACGCAGAGCATGGTGATGTTCGTGTTCCGCGCGATGTCGCCGAGGAGTTCCAGGACGCCGGCCACCAGCTCCGGGTCGAGCGCCGACGTCACCTCGTCGAGCAGCAGGATCTCCGGCCGCATAGCCAGCGCGCGGGCGATGGCCACGCGCTGCTGCTGACCGCCGGAGAGCTGGGAGGGGTGGGCGTCGACCTTGCCGGAGAGCCCGACCAGGTCGAGCAGCTCCCTGGCCCGGGTCTCCGCCTCGTCCTTGTCCATGCCGAGGACGTTGACGGGCGCCTCGGTGATGTTCTGGAGCACCTTCATGTTCGGGAAGAGATTGAACTGCTGGAAGACCATCCCGATCTTCTTCCGGGACTCCCGCAGCTGCTTCTCACCCGCGGGCTTCAGCGCGCCGGACGGCGTCCGTACGTGCGAGAGGGGTGAGCCGTCCACCCAGATCACACCGTCGCTGACCTTCTCCAGCGTCATCAGCAGCCGCAGGATCGTGGTCTTGCCCGAGCCGCTCGGCCCGATCAGCGTGACGTGCTCGCCGCGCCGCACGGTGAAGTCCAGCTCGTCCAGGACCACATGGTCGCCGTACCGCTTGACGACCTTGTCGAAACGGACCAGCGGCTCGACACCTGTCACCTGAGGGTCCGGAGCCGCGTCCGCGGGTTCCTTGAGGGGTGCGGATTCAGTGGCCAAGGCGCTTCTCCAGCTTTCTCATGAGCAGGGAGGTGGGGTAGCTCGCGACCAGGAAGATCAGTCCGGCGAGCGTGAACACCTCGGTGTAGACGAAGTGGTCGGCTCCGTACTTCCGGGCTTCGAAGACCATTTCCTGCACCGTGATCACGGCGAGGAAGGGGGTCTCCTTGAACATCGAGATCGCGTAGTTGCCGAGGGCGGGCAGCACGTTGCGCACCGCCTGCGGCAGGATCACGGCCTGCCAGGTCCGCCGCGGCGACATCGAGAGCGCCCGGCAGGCCTCCCACTGCCCCTTCGGGACCCCGTCGATCCCGGCCCGGTAGACCTCGGAGGTGTACGCGGCGTAGTGGATGCCCAGCACGATGATGCCGATGGTCAGCGGCTCCACGGAGCTGAAGACGGCCGCCGCGCCCACCAGCTGCACCAGCAGCGGGGTGGAGCGGACGAACTCCGTCAGCGCCTTCACCGGCACGGTCACGAACCGGGAGGGCGCACGGCCCGCCACGGCGACGGCCAGGCCGAGCACCGCCGCGACGAGCGTGCCCAGCACGGTCGCGAGCAGGGTGACCCTGAATCCTTCGAGCAGCAGGGGAAAGGCGTCCCCGACGGCATCCCACTGGAACGACTGGTTCACCGGGCACCTCCCGCTGTGGCGGCGGCTTCCGCCGTGCGTGTCTTCAGCAGGCTGCCCGCACCGGTGTGCAGTCCCAGCCTCCGCTTGGCGGTGCGCTCCAGCATGTTCATCAGCAGCGTCAGCGCGTACGCCAGGACGAAGTAGACGGCCAGCAGCACCAGATACGTGGTGAGCGTCTCACCGCTGCGGCTGCGGACGTGCTCGATGGCGGTCATGAGGTCGGCCGCCGAGAGCAGCCAGAGCAGCGGCGTGCACTTCAGCAGCTGGATCAGCAGGTTGGTGAAGGACGGGATCATCTGCACCCAGGCCTGCGGCATGATCACCTTCCGCATGCGGTGGAAGGGCGTCATGTTCAGCGCGACGGCCGCCTCGTACTGGGCGCGGGGAACGGAGTTGATCGCACCGCGCACGATCTCGGAGCCGTACGCCCCGTAGTTGAGCCCGAAGGCCACGATTCCGCAGACCAGCGGGGTGAGTTCGTACCCGGTGAGGGGCGGCATCGCGTAGTAGAGCCAGAACAGCTGGATGTAGAGCGAGGTGCCGCGGAAGAACTCCACGACGGTCCGGGAGACCCCGCGCACCAGCAGCAGCTTGCTGCCCGCCGCCAGGCCGAGGACGAACGACAGGAGCAGGGCGACCAGGGAGCCCAGGACCGTCGCCTCGAGCGTCACCCACAGGCCCGATCTGACCTGCGGGAACTCTTCGCCGAGTATGGAGAGGAAGTCACTCATACAGTGGGGTCCGTCCTCGTCAGCCCTTGCACAGGTCGGCCGTCTTGAGCGTGGCCGGCGGTATCTCCGTGGCGCCGAAGCCGTACGCCTGGAGGAGTTCCACGTAGCGGGACTTGTCCGAGACGATCTTCTTGAGTTCGCGGTTGAAGGAGTCGCGCAGGTCCTCGTTGCCCTTGCGGAACACCGCGCCGCCCGGGGAGAACTGCTTCACGCCGTCCAGCTCGGGGACGAACGCCTCGGTGACCTCGGTGTCCGGGTTGGTCCTGGCCAGCCAGCGCAGCGAGATGCCGGTCAGCAGGAAGGCGTCGATCCGGCCGCCCTTGACCGCGTCCGCGCCGTCCTGCGGCTTCTGCAGCGTCTTGATCTTCCCCTCGTCGATGCCCGCACCCTTGGCGTACGAGGCCTCGACCGCACCGGACATCACGCCGACGGTGACCCCGGCCGCCTTCGCGGACGCCAGGTCGGTGAGCTTCTTCGGGTTGCCCTTCTTCACCATCAGCGCGGTGGGGGAGATGAACTCCGGCTCCGAGAAGATGGCGTTGGCGCAGCGCTCGGCGGTGATGGCCATGCCGGCGCTGACGACGTCGTACTTGCCCGCCTGCAGACCGGGGATCAGGCCGTCCCACTCGGAGAGGGTGGGCTTCAGCTCGTCCACGCCGAGCGCCTTGAATATCTCCGCGTGCAGGGCGGGGGCCTCGCCCTTGAGCGTCTTGCCCTCCATGTAGCCGTACGGGGCCTCGTTGGCGTACGCGACGCGGACGAAGCCCTGCTTGCGCAACTTGTCGAGCGCGCCCTCACCGTCCGCGGATCCGGCGTCCGTCTTGCTGCACGCGGAGAGCAGGCCGGGGACGACGAGCAGACCTCCCACAGCGGCCGATCGATTGAGGAAGCCCCGACGGGACAGGTGAGGGAAGTCAGCCATGGTTCGCAATCTCCTGGAGAAATCGGGGTGTCGAACAGTCCGGACAGAGTGACCACCTGCCCGCTCCAGGACGTCTATGCAGGAAGCGCTGCCATGTAATCGAACAGTGGCCGGAGGGTGACCTTCCCGTGTCTCTTCATGGGCGGAGGGCGACGGGAGGTGTGCGGGGCGTATTCCTGGCCGTACGTGCGTTCATGAGCGCACGTCACCCGGGCTCCTCAGGACGGGGTGCCCGGCTCCTGGGGCGGGATGTCCGGTGAAGGTACGTAACCACGCCGTATGTCCACCACGTTGGGGAGCGGCTCGCCGGCCGCCCATCCCTCGTACATCGCGACGAACTGTTCGCCCAGCCGGTCGCGCCAGCCCGCGGTGTCCCCGCTCATGTGCGGCGAGACCAGCAGACCGGGCACGTCCCACAGCGGGCTGGACGGACCGAGCGGCTCCTCCTGGAACACGTCGAGCGCGGCGCCCGCGATCCAGTGGCTGCGCAGCGCGTCGGCCAGGTCCTGCTCGACGGTCAGCGGGCCGCGCCCCACGTTGACGAAGTGGGCGGAGGGCTGGAGCAGCCCGAAGAAGCGGGCGTCGAACATCCCGCGCGTCTTGTCCGTCAGCGGCGCCGCGGAGATCACCCAGTCCGCGCCGGCCGCCAGCCGGTCCAGGTCCTCGACGCCGTGGATCGTGCGCCGGGCCGTACGGCCGACGAGCGCCACCTGCACACCCAGGGCGTTCAGCAGCCGCATGATCTCCCGGCCGATGGGGCCCGCGCCGACGACCACGGCACGGGTGCCGGCGAGGCCCCGGGTCTCCCGGTGGCGCCACCGGCGCTCCCGCTGGAGTTCCAGCGTGCGTGGGAAGTCCTTCGCGAAGGCGAGCACCAGCCCCGCGACGTACTCGGCGATCGGCAGCTCGAAGACGCCCCGGGCGTTGGTGACGACGGTGGGGGAGGCGGCCAGCTCCGGGCAGAGCAGCCGGTCGACGCCGGCGCTCGCGGTGTGGACCCAGCGGGGGCGCGGTCCGTCGCCCGGCCAGGCCGCGCGGACGGCGTCGGAGGTGAAGTCCCAGACGAGCAGCACATCCGCCTCGGGCAGCATGCCCGCCAGCGTCCGCTCGTCGGCGTACCGGACGACGGCCCGGCCGGTCAGCCGGCCCAGGCGCGGTGACGGGTCGGTGTCCAGGACGAGGATCACGGGAGCGGTCATCAGGAATGACCACGTTCGCACCGGGGAACACGCCCGTCAACAGCACCTCCGCCCTGGAGAGGAAACCGCTGGTCACGCCCGTTGCGGGCGGCGGTACGGGGTGAAAAGGGGAATACTTGTCCCAGGCAGGGGCAACGGAGGGCGAACGACGGCAGGACATCCGGACGCAACGGAAGGGTGGACATGACGACCGTAGGACTTCTCTACCCGGGCCACGCCGCGGAGGACGACTTCCCGCGGATCGAGGTCATGCTCGACAGCGACATCAGACTGCCGCTGTTCCACACCGACATCGACGACGACGCCCGCAGGACCGAGAACCTCCGCGCCGCGGGCACGCCGGAGCGCTTGGGCGCCGGTGTCGAGGAACTGCGGATGGCCGGTGCCGAATCACTGGTCTGGGCCTGCTCCGGCGGCAGCTTCGCCTACGGGTGGGACGGCGCACACACCCAGGCCGCGGAACTCGCCAGGGCCGCCGGGCTCCCCGCCTCCAGCACCTCCATCGCCTTCGTCCAGGCGGTGCGCGAGCTGGGCGCCTCCCGGGTCGCGGTCGCCGCGACCTACTCCGAGGACGTCGCCGCGCTCTTCGCCGGATTCCTGGCGTCCGGGGGCGTGGAGGTGACCTCCACCCGGGGCGGCGGCATCATCAAGGCGTCCGATTCGGCCGCCGCGGACCCGGAGCTCGTGAAGGAGCTGACCGTGGCCGGGGACCACCCCGACGCCGAGGTGGTCCTGATCCCCGACAACGCCCTGCACACCGCCGCGTACGTCCCCGAACTGGAGGAACTGGTGGGCAAGCCGGTCCTCACCGCCAACCAGGTGGCGGTCTGGGAAGGCCTCCGGCTGTCCGAACGCCGCATCTGGGCCCCCACCCTCGGCACCCTCTTCGCCACCCGTGAGCCTCCGCTGGGCGCCGCCGAACCCCGGGGCATCGAGGTCCGGGAGTAGGTTCCGGCACCGGTGGGGGCATGCCCGCGACGGGCGTACGGGAATAAGCGGAGCCATCCTCCTGTTGGCACGCTCCGGTAGACAGACGCAGCACCGGAGAGGCCGAAACACGTGGACGAGAACCGAGGCGACGAGAACCGAGGCGGCGGGATCCGCGGCACAGCGGGCGGGACGGCCTCCGTGCCCCTGTCCGTGCTCGACCTGGTGACCGTGGGCCAGGGCCGCACCGCGACCCAGGCGCTGCGCACCAGCGTCGACATCGCGAAGCTCGCCGAGAGCCGCGGCTTCCACCGCTACTGGGTCGCCGAGCACCACTCCATGCCCGGAGTGGCCTCCTCGTCCCCGGCCGTGATCCTCGCGCACCTGGCCGCCCACACCGAGCGCATCCGGCTCGGCTCCGGCGGCGTGATGCTGCCCAACCACGCGCCGCTGGTCATCGCCGAGCAGTTCGGCACCCTGGAGGCGATGGCCCCCGGCCGTGTCGACCTCGGCCTCGGCCGCGCGCCCGGCACGGACGGCGCCACGGCTGCGGCCCTGCGGCGTACGGACCGGCTCAACGAGGGCGCCGACGACTTCCCGCAGCAGCTCGCGGAGCTGACCCGCTTCCTGGACGACGACTTCCCGGACGGGCACCCCTACGCCCGTATCCACGCCGTCCCCGGACCGGTGCAGGCCACCTCGCCCGGCGGTGTCCAGTCGCCCGGCCGCCCGCCGGTCTGGCTGCTGGGCTCCTCCGGCTTCAGCGCCCGGCTGGCCGGCGTCCTCGGCCTGCCCTTCGCCTTCGCCCACCACTTCTCGGCCCGCAACACCGTGCCGGCCCTGGACCTGTACCGCGAGTCCTTCAAGCCCTCCGCGGTCCTGGACGCCCCCTACGCACTCATCGGCGTCGCGGCGCTGGCCGCCGACGACGAGCGCGAGGCCAGGCGCCAGGTGCTCACCGGCGCCCTCTCCATGGTCCGGCTGCGCACCGGGCGCCCCGGCCTCGTGCCGAGCCCGGAAGAGGCGGAGGCGTACGAGTTCAGCCCCATGGAGCGCGAGTTCGTGGACGGCTGGCTCAAGGACATCGTCCACGGCACGCCGGACGAGGTCCGCGCCGGTCTGGACGACCTGGCCAAGCGCACCGGCGCCGACGAGCTGATGATCACGGCCAACGCCCACGGCGGCGAGGCCCGGCTGCGCAGCTACGAACTCATCGCGGACGCCTACGGGCTGCCCACGCTCGGCTGACCCGCTCAGCCCTCCGGCGGCCGGCTGCCGATCAGTTCGGCGATCCGCTCCGGGGCGACCGCCCTGGAGTACAGCCACCCCTGACCGGTGTCGCAGCCGATCCGGCGCAGCCGCTCCGCCTGGCCCGAGGTCTCCACGCACTCCGCGGTGACCGTCAGGCCCAGGCGGTGCGCCAGCTGCACCATGGCCTCGACGATCGTCTCGTCGGCCGGGCTGGGGCGTGCGCCCTCCTCGTAACGGAATCCGCGTACGAAGGAGCCGTCCAGCTTCAGCACGGACACCGGCAGCCGGCTCAGATAGGCGAGGTTGGAGTAGCCCGTGCCGAAGTCGTCGATCGCGATGCGGACGCCCATGTCGCTGAGCGCCTGGAGCACCCGCAGGGGCCGGCCCGACGAGCCCATCACCGCGGACTCGGTCAGCTCCAGTTGCAGCAGCCCGGGTGCGAGTCCGGTCTCGGCGAGGATCTCCGCGACCTCGGTGACCAGGTCGGAGTCCCGGACCTGGCGTACGGCGACGTTGACGCTGATGAACAGCGGCGGATCGTCCGGGTGTTCCAGCTGCCAGCGGCGGGCCTGCCGGCAGGCCGTGCGCAGCACCCACCGGCCGAGCTGGACGATCGTGCCGTCCTCCTCGGCGATCGGGACGAACCGGCTCGGGCCCAGCAGCCCGAACCGCGGGTGGTTCCACCGGACCAGGGCCTCCACACCCCGTACGACCTCGTCGGCCATGCCGACCAGCGGCTGGTACTCCAGCGTGAACTCCCCGCGTTCCACGGCCGGGCGGAGTGTGGAGGAGAGCGCCTGACGGGTCATCCGGTGGGCGTTGCGCTCGGGGTCGAAGAGGGTCCAGCGGGCCCGTCCGTCGGCCTTCGCCCAGTACAGCGTGGTGTCCGCCGCCTGCATCAGGGCGGTGGCCGACGTGCCGGCCGATGACCGCTCCACCACACCGATCGACGCGGAGACCGACAGTCGGTGCCCGGACACCTCGAAAGGCCGCTGGAGGGCGGAGAGCACCGACCGGGCGAGCTCGGTGAGCTGGTGCGTGCCCGCGGAGTCCTCCACCAGGATCGCGAACTCGTCACCGCCGAGACGCGCCACCAGATGCCCGCCGGTCCGGTGCCCGTCGGCCTCGGCGCAGTCGGTGAGCCGTCCGGCGACGGCGGCGAGCAGCCGGTCGCCGGTGCGGTGCCCCAGGGTGTCGTTGACCGCCTTGAACCCGTCGATGTCCAGGTAGCAGAGACCGATCCGGCCGGGCGGGGGCGACGGCCCGTCCTGGGCCGGCGGGGTCTCCAGCACGCCGGTGAGGCGTTCGAGGAACAGCGTGCGGTTGGGCAGCCGGGTCACCGGGTCGTGTATCCGCAGATGGCGCAGCCGCTCCCGCAGCTCCCGCCGGTCACTGACATCGGCGACGGACAGCAGCACCCGGCCCGCTCCGGGGGCTCCGGGGGCCGGATCGCCCATCGGTACGACAGTGACCTCGGCCCAGAGCGGCCGGCCGTCGGCGTGCTTGAGCCGCCGGGTGCACCGGAGCCGGGGGCGGGCACCGCGCAGCACCTCGTTGTACGCCCGCCAGATGGGCGCGTCCGCGCTGAGACCCACGAGGTCGGCCGCGGGCCGCCCGGTCAGCGAGGCGGGGTCGGCGCCGAACAGCCCGCCCAGCGCGTCGTTCGGCCTGACGATCTGGCCGCGGTCGTCGACGACGGCCATGGGGAGGGCGGACGCCGCGAACGCGGCGCGGTAGTCGCGCAGCTCGGAGAGGCCCGGACCCGGATGATCACTCCGCGTGACCTCCGACGGCCCTGCGCCGGGGGCCGTGCCCGCCCGGGGCACCGGCCCTTCGGAGGTTCCGCTCACCGCTCGCTCCCGCTGTGCAGATTGTCGTGAACACGTATGGCCGGCCAGGTGCGTGGAGTGGAGCGTCGCGCCGGAGGCGGGAACCACGCAGGAAAACGAGGTGAAGCATAGAGGGTGGCGCGTCGGCCGTTCCAGCGCGCCCGCCGTTTCGGACCCGCGGCACGCGCATGGCCCACGTCCACGCCACGTCTCTCCCGCACTGCGCACCGGTATGCGCTTTGACCGTAGATGATCATTGTTGTGCTGATCTGGCTGATTTCAATTTCCGGGTGAGCGATTGTGACGTTCCGTGAGGGTGGCCGCCTCTCTCCGGATGATCGCCCCGCCTCCGCCCGGCCGAGTGCCGACCCATGTGCCGACCCGTCCGCTGACCCGTGTGGGGCAGCACAACAGGGCGTACGCCGTCGAATCGGCACAGGGTGAGGGGGAGGTCCCGCATTCGCCACCCGGAGGTAGATGTGCCGCGTCAGCGCAGACCCGGGGGAGCGGAGAGGCCGAGACTGCGCAGCGCGGCGGCTGCTCTCACCTCGCTCGTGGCGCTCGCCGCCACCGGGCTCGTCGCCGGGCCCGCCGTGGCCGCCTCGCGCGACGCGGGACCCTGCGCCCTGCCCCGGACCGGGGCGCACCACTCCCTCGGCCTCGACACCTGGAACGGCGCCTACCCCCGCCCCGACCGGCACCTCGACGCGGTCATGGTCTTCCTCTCGTTCCCCGACTCCGAGCCCGTCGTCTCCCCCGAGGTGCTCGCCGCCGACTACTTCCCCTCCACCACCCGCTTCTTCCAGCGCGCCTCGTACGGGAAGTTCACCCTGCGCGCCCACCCGCAGCGGGGATGGACCGCAATGCCCCACCCCTCCACCTGGTACGGCATACAGCGCGACTGGGGCTCCGAGCGCCGCAGCGCCTACCTCCGCGACGCGATCAAGGCGGCCGACGAACAGACCGACTTCTCGGCGTACGACATCGTCTACCTCGTCGCCGACCCGGACGCCCCCGGTGTCGACTCCGACGCCACCAAGGTCGTCAACTTCGACCGTCCGGTACGCGCCGACGGCTCGGACATCAGGCGTGTGGTCACGGTCTTCGAGGAGCACCCGCCGGACCGCAACGTCCTCGCCCACGAGACCGGGCACGTCTTCGACCTGGCGGACCTCTACCACCGCCCGGAGGACGGGAAGGGCGACTGGGACACGTACGTCGGCGACTGGGACGTGATGGGCAGCCAGTTCGGACTGTCCCCGGACCTGTTCGGCTGGCACAAGTGGAAGCTCGGCTGGCTCGGCGGCAAGGAGGTCGTGTGTGTGCAGGGCACCGCCGACCTCACCCTGGAGCCCATGGCCGAGGTGCCCGTGTCCGGCGCGTCCGTCGGGACCCGGCTCGCGGTCATCAGGACCGGCCCGGACAGCGCGCTGGCCATCGAGGCCCGCAGCGCCACCGGCAACGACCGGACGACGTGCACCGAGGGCGTGCTCGTCTACCGCATCCGCAACGCGACGCCGTCCGGCGGCGGGCCCGTCGAGGTGCTGGACACCCACCCCGACTCCGACGCCTGCTGGGACCGCTCGGTCTACCCGCCGCTCGCGGACGCCCCGCTCCGGGAGGGCGAGCGCTTCACCGTGCCCGGCGAACGCATCCGCATCGACGTCGCCGACCGGACCCGGTCCGGGGCCTGGACGGTCCGGGTCACCACCGGGACCTGACCCGCGCCGGCGCACACGAAGAAGCCCCCCTCGCTTCCGCGAGGGGGGCTTCCACCGTCTGTGCGCCGTCAGGGACTCGAACCCCGGACCCGCTGA